>CAYPMR010000006.1:0-94548 GCA_964411665.1 uncultured Granulosicoccaceae bacterium
CTTGCTGACCTTGTCCTTGCTGACCTTGTCCTTGCTGACCTTGTCCTTGCTGACCCTGCCCTTGCTGACCCTGCCCTTGCTGACCTTGTCCTTGCTGACCTTGTCCTTGCTGACCTTGTCCTTGCTGACCTTGTTCTTGTTGACCTTGTTCTTGTTGACTTTGTCGAGCCTCTTCCAGAAGGCTGCGCAAATCACGAATCTCATCGACTGCATTGGCAATGCGAATCCCGTCATCGTCGCCTTGCCAATCAGTCGGTGCTGTTTGCAATGCTTGCGCCGCTTCGTCCAGCAAATCTCTGAACTCCCTGATCGAATTCGTCACCAGAGACTCAATCGGTAATTGCGTTACGATATCACCTTGCTCTATCGCATCTGCACTGATGCCTAGCATCTCGGCGGTGCGATTTTCATCAATCTCCGCTACCGCCTCATCCAGCAATTGCGTGGCCTCTGCAGCACCGGATTCTTGCGTGTCACTGCTAATTGATGCCACCTCATCACGGATGGATTCCAATTCGCGCTGCATGTCGCGTTTCTCTTGTACCAGCTCAATTCGCCTTTCCCGTATTAATCCGGATGAGTAACGACCTTGCTCACGTTCCTGCAATTGACGTTGTTGTGCTCGGCGAAGCTCAATTTCCGTATTGCGTTGTTGCCGTGAAAGTTCGCCAGCGCGCTGCAATGCACGATTCAGGGCAGCTAGTTGAGCTTGCTGTTGTTGCTCCGATAACAACTGCAACGCATCGTCAATAGCTTGTTCGACCTGCGCCTCTGCATCACGCGTAAGTGAATTTGTATCAGCTGCATCAGATGGATCACGATCAAGTGATTCCTGTAACGCCTGTTCAGCCTGCCGTAAAGCATCTGCAGCAGAACGTGCGGCATCCGAGAGTTGCTGCGATTGTTGTTCTTCACCCAGCGCATCACTGTCATTGGTCGATTGTGCGCCCTGGTTACTTTGGCTATTTTGTTGTCCCTGACTACCTTCACCACCGGCTGATTCGCCCTGCGCTGACTCCTGCGCATCTTCTCGCTCTATGTCTTCGAGCTGTTCGCGCAATTCTGCCAATTGGCGCTGCAACTCCTCCTGGCGCCATCTTTCCTCTTGCACAGGTTCTTCTTCTTGCCCAGCACGCTCCCGTCTTTGCTGTTCGGCCAATCTGCGTCTGGCAAGCTCTCGCAATTTCTCATATACATCCTCCGCACTTTGCTCCGACCCCTGCGCCTGCGGTGAATTCGGTTGCTCATACTGGTTACGCGCCAAATCCATTTCCAATTCAAACATTTCAGCCAGATCCTGAGACGCTTGACTACCACCGGCGCCACCAGCCTGATTGCGATTTAATTGAAAATCGGGAAATACCGCCTCGGCTTGCTGGAGTAACTTTAGTGCTTGCTGTTGAGGCTGAATCGCCTCCAGAAACGACAAATCCTGCAAGTGCTGCGCTGAGGGGCTCATTTGCTCCGACGCATCTCGCAATAATTCAACAAAACGGGCAATGTCCTCACCCTGAGATACCAGCTCTCGAGCCTCGGTACGGTTTGCAAGCGTTATTGCTTGTTCCTGCAATGTAATTTGTAAATCAGCCAACAATTGCGCATTGTCATTATGCAGATGGGCCTGCGACGCATCGACACCCACAGCTCTTTGCAGATTCCATGTGGCAACCAGTATTTCGCGTTGTCTTCTGGAGATTTCCCGACTGTCGGTAGCACCGCCGGCCTGACCGCCGCCGCCACCGCCGCCACCTCCACCTGCTTCTGTCCAGCTGCGATCAAAAGGACGAATATCGATAAGAAACATATCAGTATCGCTGCGCTTGTCTCGGTCGGAGGCCGTCGCATAGTAAGAGATGAGGTCTCCAGGAGATAACTGCATATGTTCAGCGCCGAGAGATTCAGCAAAAAAGGTATATTCGTTAGATTGCTGATCCGGATCCAGCTCTATGCTTTGCCACTCACCGGCATTAACCGAATAATGCAATACCAGAGATTCAATAGCGAAATCATCACTCGCCTGCAGCGCAACTATAGCCTCTTCAACCGGGGTTATGCTGATATCCTTTGCGGGTCGGATAAATTCAATTTCAGGCGGCTTATCCAGCTCAACGACGATCCGGTAGGCGCGACTGATATCGATGCGGCGTCCCAATAGCCGATCAGCAAATTGAAATTCAGCGTTATCACTTATCGCAAAGTCAGCGCGATAAAGAAACACGCCTGATTCGGTTTCAGAGGATTTCGCTTGCAACGCAACGACCTGTTCACCAATCGCCAGAATACCATCCAACAACGGCTTATCAGTTTCTATTTCAAAATCAATGCGGCTTTCAAGAGGTGCTAACACATCATCAAGTGCATCAGTCTCGACACTTGAACGATTCGTCCACAGTGGCGGCGTAATACGCATCTTTGCACTGAGTAATCGAGCACGGGCAACAACGTTGATAACAAACACATCACTTTCAGTAAAACCGGACACCAGTCGATACTGCAGATTCTCTGAAATGCGATAAAGGGTATAGTCAAACGTTCCGTTGTCTGACACTTGCAGCAGCGTTGAGCGCCAGGGCGCGTCGCTTCCAGCCCCAGGATCACGTACATCGAGTGTTAATTCATCGATTTCAAAGCCTTCAACTTGCGCTATGATCTGAGCGTTGTCACCTTCGAGTATTTCTATGCTGCCAGGGGAGACCACGATGGCTCGCTCCTGCACGAGACCCGGCGTATACCAACCAGCCCAGACATGTCGTACACCATTTACAGTGTCTTGAGTTGCATTGTGCAGAAAGTGAATGCTGCCACCAACTGCAGCCACGATGACCAACAAAGGTAAAAACCACTGCCAGTGAGAAACTATTCTGGACAGGGGCGTTCTGTTGGCGATATGTGTTGCATCACCTGCCAACAACTCTGTAAATCCCTGTTGCCCTGTCCCTGGCTGATAATTATCGCTGGTGACTACATGACGAGCGCTTCGTCGAGGCTCACGGGGACTGTAACCGTCTCGCAATTCCACATAGGTTTCGATTCGACCATCAAATTCCGTAGCCGAGGTTTCCAGTAGATCAACGCCACGATTGCGACGTAATTGCACAAGAGGCCACACCAACAATACGGCACACACAAACACCGGACCCAGTATTAAAAACCCGCGAGCCGCATTCACTATCTTGTCGAGATAGCCTACACGTCCACCTAAGGCGACGGTAATTGCCGTTATAGCCAGCACGACAAGTACAATCACTGCCAGCGTACGCAGCAAGTGCACCAGGCTCTTGCGACGTTGTGCCCGGTTTATGTAGCGATCCAGTTTGTTCGATATATGCACCGTGTATCTCGTAATCGTCTCTCGTGCTATGTCATTAGTGTCAGAGTGTTCGAAGCCTGATTTGTTAAAACTCTTGTTAAAACCTTTGTTGAAGCCATTGTTGATGCTTTAATTCGAACCTCTGAGTCGCGCAAATGTCCTGTTGGCAAATACAATTTCAAACAGCATGACAGCCAATAACAAAGGTAGTAGCCAGCGCCACAGCGAAAAATCCTGATACCCCTGCTGACCTTTAACCTTTACGGTGTTGCTATCAGAATCGATTGCTTGTTCAGAATCGGTTTGTCCCACCCCATCATCGCTGGCAAGCGCTGTAGTGCCCTGCGAAAGGTACTGACTTTCCCAAAGCTTGATAGTCTCTTGCTCCAAGCTTGATACATCAGATTCTGCAGGATCAATTCCTACCTGAATATGATGCACATCATTTTTTTCTAAAACAGTATAAGTGCCAGATTCGGCCAAAACATGTGCTTGTCGACTAGTCGTTGAAGCAATGTCAAAAACCGGCTCCTCATCAGGCGTTAACAATTGCGTATTACCATCAAGAACCAACACAGAGCCACTTGATAGTCTGGACGGATAGCGACGGTTATTTAGCATATAGTCTGTAACGGATTGCATGAAGGGTACAAACACTGGATTGACCGGCAGGTTAGTGCTCAAACCATCCAGCGGTGTTGTCAACACCAGCAATGCGATGTCATTTTCGGCGCTTTTCGATGATACGCTTTCATCGGAATTGTCAGAGCGCACAAGCTGTGATTGTCGGGGTTGTAAAAGCACGGGTACTCCGGCATCACTGGCGAGTAGTACATCTGCCTCCTCTGAAAAATAAGACAATGCATTGCCTGCAGGTTCAACGGTATCGTCAGAACTTTGCGCTCCAGTCACACTACGGTTACTGTTAATGGTTGATCCAGTTACCAACTGACTTAACACGTCGCTTAAACGCTGCAGATCAGCTGAACGCCACAATGGGCGCGAGAGCTGAACAGAAGCCCAGCCCCTTCGATCCAGCGATAATGGGTGGACAGTATCAACCTGGGTGACAGGATCTGCACCTGAAATTCCGGCAACGGTACTGGCATTTGTATCAACGCCAGCAAGATCGCTATCAGTGGAACCGGCCAGTATCTGCAAGACAGCACCACCTTTTCGCCAATAGGATTGTGCAGCTTCGGGTAAAGCTACGTCGCCCTGCGCATGCAAGACAATCAGCAGTCGGGTAGCCGGATCCACCACACTCACACGTGTATCAAGTTCCGATAATTCTACGTTGTACATCTGTCTGAAAGCCGCGTCCAGATAGGCAATATCACGCTGTTGACTGATCGGATCTATGGGTAATACAGCAACCTGCAAGGGCTTGTTAAGCGGTAAGGCGAGGTTAACCCGATTATCAAACGGCTGTTTATCATCAGCGGCAAGTTGACCCGTCAATTCCACAACCAATGTCAGCGCCCGGGAGGCATTACCTGACACATTGCCAATACTGCGTACAGAATCATTCAGATTTTCCAATAACATCTGATGTTGAACTAGCTGCCCCGGCTTTATCCGAATCTGTTCCACACCCAGCAGCTGACCTTGCGCAGCCACTGTTATCTCAACAGCATCGCTCAGAGGGTTTTCCTGCGCTGCATTCATTCTTGCAACCGACAGGTGTATCTCTGAATCTATCCGTGCACTGCGTGCGTCCAACCAGGTAACCCTTGAGCTCAGTGACAGGTTGTAGTCCGTATCTGTAACCGATGTATAGAGCTTTACACTAGCAAGATTTTCTCTATACAAACTATTGATTCCGTTCCCCACCGCACTACGCTGCGCATCGGATACCAAATGTAAGTGGACAGCCTCACTTTGTTTCCCAGCGAAACTTTGTACGTCATCCATAATCAATGCATAGTCAATTGACGCCAGACCTGGTACTTGTTGGTTGAGAAATTCCAGTTGAGAGCGTAAGTTCCGGTTCAACGTCAATGCATCACCGGATTGAGCCTCTGCATCGCTGCCATCGACCTCTGCTGTACCACTAGCAACGCGATTTCCCGGCAACTCCCCCGAAGCCAGACGCAACACCACATCAGATGAATTACCGTGTTCTTCAACCAGTTCATCCACTTGTTGCAATGCGTTGTTCCAGCGATCACCGTGACGCATTGAAAACGAGTCGTCCAGTACGACAAGATGAATATCATTGCCACCACCTGTTAACGGACGTAACAGTTTAAGTACTGGTTCAGTAAACAGGAAACAAAGCGCTGCCAGCAATAACACACGCAATGCCAGTAACAACCGGTAGCGCAATTTTTTACGCCGTGACATGCTGCGCCGGGTTTGCTCAAGAAAGCGGTTGGATGGAAAAGACTCAACAGGTGCATTCTGCTCCTGCATACGGTGCAACAAAAACGGCAGAGCAATTGCGAGCAGTCCGGTCAGAAAAAGTGGTGCGAGCAGCGTCATGACTTTCTATTGTTTGCGTTGCCTGAACAACAGATAGCGTTGCAAGGTATCATCAAGCGGCTCATCAGTTACGATGCGTTTGTAGTCAACGCCACTGCGCACTGTTCTGCTCTCTAGCGCTTCGCAGTGCTCTAGTAATCGCTCTCGATAGTCTGATTCCATCCACTGCGGATCCACATCCGTACGTTCTCCGGTTTCAAGATCTGACAAAGAGACTACTTGCTTGAATTGCGGTTGTATTTCGGCAGGATCAAGTACATGAAACAGTGCCATATCCTGTTGTCTGTGAACCAGCGGTTGCAGGGTACTTGCCAGCGATTCCGGGTCCGTATAGAAGTCAGAGACTACTGCGATAAGACCGCGTTTGGCTGAGAGCGTATGCAAGGAGTCGATCGCATCTGCAATATTAGTCTGGCTGGATGCTTGTGCGCTCTCCAGTGCCGCAAATATGCGCGGCAAGGTATCCGGTCGCGACGACGGTGGTATCACTGTTTTTACCGTATCATCAAACACAACCAAACCTACCGCGTCATGTTGTTTGCTGGCGAGATAAGCAAGGGAAGCAATCAGATAACGCGCGTAATCAAACTTTGTTAGTTGCTGAGCGTCTCCGCCCACATCACTGTCAGAGTGCACGGCTTGTGATCCGTATGCCATTGAGCCACTGGCATCCAGCAACAGCGTCAAGGATGTATTGGTGTCTCCACGGAAACGTTTGATATAAGTCTTGTCTGTGCGTGCATAGACATTCCAGTCAACAAAACGTAAATCATCACCTTCGTTGTAAGCACGGTACTCGGCAAATTCCTGACTGAAACCAAAATGGGGTGAACGATGTAAACCTGTCAGTAAGCCATCAACAACAGCTCGCGCCAAAAGTTCGAGATTACCCAGCCGTGACAGCACTGAGGGTTGTATCCAGCGACGCGCTGGAGCACCTGCAGCACGCCTCGCGTTCCCACGACCGGAGACACTGTTAGACGAGCCACTTTGCTGATCACCCTGGGGATCGCTTTTATAACTTGTCTCAGCCACAAGTTTTAACGCACGCTTGAGAAGGATTAATCATAGTCATTCAGGCAGCAGGCTGCGCTGCCATCGCCGTATTGGACCTGACCAGATCATCCAGCACATCATCTACTGTGACACCATCCGCTTCAGCATAATAATTGGCCAGTACCCGGTGACGCAGCACAGGTTTGGCCAAGGCATTAATATCATCACGCGTGACGTGATAGCGTCCCGCCATCAACGCACGAGCCTTGGCTGACAGCGTGATAAACATGGTGGCGCGAACACTGGCACCAAAGCGTATGTATTTTCTGACTTGTTCTGACGCACTGACTTCAGCCGGTCGCGTTGCGCGCACCAGATCAACAGCATATTGCGATACAGCATCCGAAATCGGAACCTGTCGAACCAATTGCTGGAACGCCAGTACCTCGTCAGGATTTGTACAGGCTTGCACGGGAGCCGGTTGTTCATCACCAGTGAACCGACGCACCACCTGCTGCTCTTCATCGGCGGAGAGATAGTCCAGCAAAATATTAAAAAGAAAGCGATCCAGTTGGGCCTCGGGCAGCGGATAAGTGCCTTCGAGCTCGAGTGGGTTTTGCGTGGCAAGTACGAAAAAAGGTTTATCTATGTTGTGTATGCTGCCACGAACAGTAGTGGAATACTCCTGCATCGCCTCAAGCAAAGCGGCCTGGGTTTTAGGCGGAGTTCTGTTTATCTCATCGGCAAGTAATACATTAGTGAAAACCGGTCCGGGTATAAATCGCCATTGTTTGCCGCCAACTCCATCATCTTCAATAATATCTGTGCCGGTAATATCCGTTGGCATCAGATCGGGGGTGAACTGAATACGATTAAATTCCAGGCCCAGTGCATCAGCCAGGGTTCTGACCAGCAACGTTTTGGCTGTACCTGGCATACCGGTTACCAGACAATGTCCGCCGACAAACAATGTGATCAGCATGTGCTCGACAACATCGCTTTGACCAACGATGACGCGGCCAACTTCAAAACGAAGTGAATCGGCCACAACTTTGAATCGCTCCGCCAGCTGTGTCGTACTATGATCCAGTTCCAGATCAGGTGTTTTAGTCAATTTATTCTCCGGGGTTCAATTCGTTCAATTCCAGAAGCAGTTTCTGGGCATCGCGAAAGAACGGCGTGCGTTCAAGCGCCAACAAAACATTTCTGCGTGCCTGTGCTTCATTACCCTGTTGCCTGTATGCCTTGGCCTTACCCAGTAACACAACACTCTCAGCCTCAGGTCGTATACCCAGCAGAGCATTGAATTCACGAATGGCCTTTACCGGTTCCCCATTAGCCAGATAATAGTCGCCCAGACGACGATGTGTAGCCACTGTATAGGGCATTACCCAGTTAAGGGATTCAAGTACCGCAAATGCATCTTCCTCACGTCCAGCCGCTTCGAGATCTGTTGCCAGGCGTTGCATCTCGGCAGGCACAGACCCGCCGCGAACATACCATTGCCAGCGCGCCTCCAGGGCGTCAACATCATTGCCCATAGAGCGCTGTATCTCTGCTAGTGCCAGCCAACCCGTGCCATTACCAACATGTTCCGGGTAGTAGTCAATACGTTGCTGGATAATCGCACGAAGTGCTTCCAACGCCTGTGGTGACCAGGGTGCACCACCTTGTTCTTCAGTGCGGGCCATCCGTGCCAAACTGCTTTGGATGATCTGGCCTAACTGTTGCCAATGTTGCTGATTGGTCAATATGTTTGCATAACGTTCACTGACATGGGCATTGAACAGAGCATCGAATTTACTTGACTCAAGATCGATTGCCTTTTGCAATGCAGTTTTCGTTGAATCGCCGTTTGCAAATGCCTTGAGCATTGTGACAAGGGCCTGATGCCCCCAACGTTCAGCAATAAAATCGCAGATCAACCCCGCCTGCATGTACGAGACGTTAACCTGTCCTTCGTAGGTAGGACGTACAAATCCCGCATCAAGCCTATCGACTGGCAAAAAAGCCCCTTCACTGAACCTGCTTAGTACCTGAATTGGCAATTCGCGACTAGGTAGCGGTCCGGTATTCCATTCTTCATAGACAGAAATGCCCTCGCTAAACCAACGCGGCAATAAATGATTGGCGGCTTCCAGTGTGAAGACATGAGCCATTTCATGCCACAACGTACTGCCCCAATGAAAGTCATTGGTTGAACGTGCTTTGGGACTATCCATCGCAACTACATAACCAAATGTAACGCCGAGTAAACCAACACCTGGCGTACTGACAGTGCGAACGCCGAAATCATCATGATTGTGATAGAGCTCAACCACCACGGGTTTTTCCAGCGCAAAATCATAGCGCTCAGTAAAGCTTCTGATTGAATCTCCCACCAGTTCGATAACGTACGGCTCCAGCGCGTCGACACTGTCCCGATTAAGACGCAACAACATACGTCCTATGGGTTCCTGTTCCTGATCTTGATTCGACGCTTCTGGATCCGCCAGCACATCAGCATAGGAGACACGCATATCATCTATATCATCGAGCAAACGCAGAGTGTTGACTGTTTCTGTGTTGAACGGATCTGCGGCGTAGGCTTGCATCAGATGATACCGCGCAGCATTAATGTCATTGATACGCAGCGAATTTATTCCCAATTGAGAATGTGCAGAAGCCAGAGTCGGTTCAGTTCGAACCGCTTTTCGATACAAGTCCACCGCTTCCCGATAACGGTAGGTAATGATGTAAAAATGTGCAGGGGTTGCATAAATACCACCATATCCAGGGTTTTCGCTGAGTGACTTCTCGGTCCACTCGCCAGGATAGGTCCCGTCCAGTAACTCCGCCGATGCCAATAAGGCATAGACCTCCAGTGCTGGCAGATTTTGATCTTTTGCCAGATCGAGTGTACTTACCAGAATCTCACGCGCATCTTCCGTACGCTGCGCTTCCAGTAGCATTCGAGCCAGTAGTAGATTGGCAGGTATTGAATCCGGATGATCATCGAGAATACCGAGCACTTCGTCGCGCGCACCGCCGGCATACTGACTGGCCAGCGCTGACGCCAGGCCAACACGCGCTGGTAAGTATTCAGCACCCATGAGCAAGGCTTCACGATACAAAGATGCGGCTTCACCGTACTGATGCGTGCGCAAATACAGATCACCCCAATTGGTTAACACACGCGGGGTCTGCACAATAACAGCTGCTTCGCGATATAGCCGGTTGGCCTGACGAAAATCATTCAGGGCACTCGCCGCCATTGCCTGCATCAATACGGCAGAGGTATCGTCTTTTGCCACCGAGTCAGGGTCCGCCACAATTTGCCGATAGCAATCGGTCGACTCGTCTACGTCACCCTGATAAGCAGAACCATCACAGATTGCCAGAGCTTCTGGCCGGTCGTCAGCATAATAAAACTGCAGTGCCTGAAGTCTGGATGTGCTCAGGCTGAAACCCAAAACGCAACACAATAGAATCAGATTTTTCAGGTTTGCATATCCTTGACTGTCACGATTGGGAAGGCAAACAAATGCTTTACTGATCATCGTCACCCCAACCAGTCTCGCTATCTATCTCGCGTTGCAATTGTGCGATCTTCAACAAAACCACTTCGAGTTCATCGAGGTATTGTGTTTGCGGTTTTTGTCCACGCGTTGCACGTATGTCTAAAAACTCACTCTCAAGAGTGTCGCGTTCTTTCAGCAAGGTGTTTACGACAGGGTTGGATTCAGTGCCCGCCAATGATCCAAGGCGTGTCAACACGGACAATTGGGCATTGGCGCCAATGACTATACGCGGATGTTCAGTCGCCAATTGCTGCGCGTTTTCATAGTGTTCAGCAAGCGCTTGAGACGTGTAGTCAAACGCTTCCTGAACACTCAGTTGCTCGTCGTGATCTATGTCAGCATCGGAACCGAGCAGTGTGTCCTTCCAGAATCTTGGAAACAGAACAACATTACTTTCTGCTCCACTTTTCGTAGCCGTAAGTACAATACGATCATCACTTTCCAGCCACTCAAGGGCCGCCCCACTTGCACTGGTGCCAAGCAACAATAGTTGAGGCATTCCGTCCAGCGGTTTTAAGTGCTCTGCAAGCTCTCGCGCTGTCACGTCGGGGCCACTTATATTGAACTTGTAATCCTCTCCATCGAAACTGCCATGCCCGAACATGGCTAAAACAAATCGATGAGTCTGTCCGAGTTTGCTCTGACTGACAATGAATTCGACCCGCTCATCTATGTGATCAAGTAAGGTTTCGCGATCCGTTTTATCCTCAAGCAACAGCACTACAGTGCTTGGATCACCGGCCGCAGCTCCGGTATCGGAACTATCAGAGGCGCCAAGCAACTGATCTGTCATTTCGGTTGCCGCCTCTTCGAACATTTCCCGGTATTCGGAAGTACCACCAAGACCTACGGCGACCACAGCACTGATTGGCGCACCACCGCCAGATGGGTTGGCAATAGCTACCTGCAAATAAACACTGCAGATGATCGCCATAAACACTGATAGAAGTGAACGATAAACCGGGGACAAGGAGGCTATGGCGAAATGCTTTTCACCAGATCGATGTGTTCTCATATTCGACCTGTCCTCCAGCGCATTAACCATTCGATTAATTTACACACGAGAATCAAGAGAAACAGGACAGGCATATTCCAAAGTGGCAGTTCGCTTCGCCTGACTAACAATGAACCTCCCGTACTCAGTAATTCAGGCAGACGGTCAATCTCATCAAGCTCAAGCACAGCGCCGCCGGTTGCGTTTGCAAGCCGCTGCAACAAGACGTCGTTACGTCGCACTCCAAAGTCCTCGGCACGGTTATTCTCACGAGTAAACCAGCGCGTCGAGCTGATATCACTGTCACTCTCAAGACTAGTCTCGATGCGGTAAGTACCCACATCCTGCACATCAACATCGGCGAATAGCCGTCCGGCAATAGAAGGGTCATACTGCATCGCAACTGAACGCTCAGTACCATCGGGATGGAAAATCTTCACGATCGGTGTTGTCAATGAATCTGATTGAAATTCGGCACTACGCGTATCCACCGTCACTCGAGCCGTTGAGGAATCAAAATATTCAAAGCGATCTGTCGTGACAGATAATCTTGTCAGAACACCGGCCACCAATTCACCCATAAAACCTTGCCAGAATGCCTCATGCCGTTGGTCTGCGGCCGGCAGTCCCATTTGCCAACGCCAGGTTCCACTAGTTGCAAGTACATAACTCTTGCCACGACCATAGCGTTGCCACAGCAGCACAGGTTGAGAACTTTCCGAAGCCTTGCCAGTAGTCTGTAACAGCACTGATGCCCCGGGCTTGATATCACCGAGGCGCTGAAAGTCAGCCACTTCTGGCAAACCATCCCAAGCCTGCCCGTCATCATTTTGCGGCGCAGCCAACGCAAGCCATTCGGTTTGCTTGCCAAGCAATGTGGGAGTCACAAACAAACGTTCACGGGTAAAACTCGGCAGTGTACCGTCAAGTCCCGCCGGCAACGCCTGGGCAACTGGCGAGCGGGCCCATCCCCCATCGGCCAGACCATTCTTGCCTGCCAGCATCAGTAATGTACCACCACGCACACGCACAAAATCCTGGATGTTACGCTGTTGCTCAGGACTGAGATAGGCAGCTTCGAGACTACCGATTATTAAGGCGTCATAGGCGAACAGTGCTTCACGGGTGACTGGAAAGCCGTCCTGCAATTCAGATGCATCCTTAACACCCTGACGATAAAGTTTATTGGGTGAGGTTCGTAACAGACTTACCAATTCAAGCCCGCTGACGCTACTCAGCGCACGCCGCATAAACTTGAATTCCCAACGCGGTTCACCTTCAATGTAAAGTATTCGCCTTGGCTTGCCCGCCAGAGGCAACACTCGTTGCCTTGTGTTGTTTGCTATCCGTCGATCCTTAAATCGTCGGCCATCAGAGACGCTCAAGGTGTCGCTTAGCTCAACACGCAACTCAAGCAGATTCTGCTCTGGCAAGTCAAGCCAGCTGGTGTGGGTGATGCGTTTGCGATTTGCTGGCAGATTTACATCTTCAACCAGTAGCAAGTTCTCACCCGAAAACATTCGCACGACTGTTTTTGCTGCCACACCCGCGCCTTCGATTTCTTCCGGTAAATCGTAAATCAACGACAGTGTGACAGGTACGGAGGCGCCGGGTATCAGCTCGCCCGGGATGTCAACCTCGGCAAGTTCAACATCACCAGGCAAACTTTCGTCGCCCGAGGCAACCACGAAGACGGGCACATTCAATGCAGAAACAGATTGCCACCATGCATTATCGACAGGTCGTGTGTTATGACCACCGTCTGTCACCAATACAATACCGGCAGGTGAACGCTCACCCGCACTACGCATCTCTTTGCTCAGTTCCGGCAACAGTGGCGTTCGCGCACCGGCGCTGGACAAGTCCTGCAGACTCTCAATCACCGTAACCGCCCCGCTGTTATTGCTACCAATCCCGGCAGCGTCTTCCTGTTGGGCAAATTGAGCAAAACGTAAAGTGAACTGCTGTTCCAGAGTCTCTATCACACTACCACTTGAAAAAGCCTCCAACACCCGGCCCAGTGGGCTTTGGGAGGGTGGCTTTTCGCCAACAAGTGCGCTGCTGACGCTAGTCTTGTCATTACTTGTGTCAAGCGCAGTGTCGTCGTCAAGCACCCACATACTGGCGCTGTTATCGACCAGAACACTAATGGCATTGTCCTCAGGAGCCGTTGAGCTGACTTCAAGAATCGGTTGCCACAGCATGACCAGTACAGTTGAGAGTGCGATCCACTGAAAAAAAGTGACAGCCAGCAAGGAAGCAGGAGCATCCCGCAATTGCGTCTGTCGCGATCGTAAAGAAAAGAAAATAGCGGGCAGCGCAATGACAATTGCTATACAGAGCACCCACACGGACCAATCGCGGGCAAACAACCAGGTCGATTGGCGGAAAACGTCAAGGGAATGATTGAACAGGAATTCAAACATCTATCAAAAGCTGATTAAGCTGTTGCGAGAACCGAATGCAATGCGTGTCATCAAGTATAAAAGAACATAGCTAGTCCTAACACGGTACGCCATCGGAGTTTTTTTTGCATCTGTATTTAGCAACCCCGGATCCGTCACGTTGTTGTCATCGCTCAGCGCGCTCATCCATCACAGCGACCCGCACTTCATCGCGCACTTCTTGACTATCGCGAATTCGCAGCTTGCACGCTCAAAATCACCGATCAAGCCTGTCAGGTAAGTCTAGCTGGCAACAATATGGAAACACGCGATGTATTTTATCACCGGTTTCACATAATCAGTCCGGTCGCATTTTCAGTCTGGTCGCATTTGTTTACTAAAAAATTGAATCCTTATCCAGATTAGGACAGGAAGGGGAGAAATTAATTCAGTTAAAAGGCCTGTTGACATCAACTGGCCTTTTAACTGTTGGAAAGCCGTTACCTGTCAGCTCAAACCGCCTTGCGCTTAAGTTCAACCACAACGCCTCTGCGCGGCATAGCCCCATCGAAGTGCACCGGCGCCCAGCACCCTTCATCCAGTATTCGGTTGACCGGTACACCCTGCTCTACCAGATATTGTGCAACGCGCTTTGATCGACCCACAGCCAATAACGCATTTCCGTTTTCAAGCTTTGTTTTACCATGCGAGCAACCTATCACTGAAAATACATCGGTATCGGCTCTGAACAACCGCGAAAGAGCATCCAGCTCGTTCTCGACGTCTGCGCTTATATTTAGCGAATCATTTGGAAATTCCAGTATTTGTTTGCTGACACCCTTGTAGCCCATAGTGAAATTTGCAAAGGATGATTTGCGAGTTTTATACATATTGACGCGCTCAATACCGTCAAGGCTGGCAGGCAGATCAGGCGTGATGTTGGGGCGATCAGCCAAAGCAACAGCCTCAACCTGTGTTTGCACAGCAGTATTGTTACCCGTACCTTGCGTAGCCAAGGCTGTCACCGACCCTTGCTGTGCATCAAGCAAGTGTGCGAATGGGTCATTGGGGACTCTGGATGTTGCTGTCTGAGCTATGTCCGTGGACATGGCAGTGGCAGGATAGATTCCGGTTGCATCCTGAACGTAGGTACGCTGCAGTGTCAGTGGCCCCACCGCTACGAGATAATCGGAGCTGGCACCGTGTTGCGACTGAAGGGAAGATACTTCATAAGAAACCCTGAGAGAATCGGCGGTTTCTGCTTTAACCAAATGGTAGCCCGCTTCTCGCAACTTGATACGTAAGGCTTTGCCAAAACCAGTTGATGTAGTGCGCATCTGAAGCGTCTGTATCGATTGCCTGGGATTGAGCATGGCTTCAAGATTAGCTACAAAGTCCGAAGCAGCCAGAGTCGATAGGGACTGCTTGTCGTCCTTCAGGGGCTTTTCAACAGTGGCGCAAGCGCCAAGAAAGAGCACGGACATTGCCAAAAGACAAAATGAAACAGGATAGGGTTGATGCACCTTGAACATAATCTATAAGCTCCCGCCAATTCTGGCGCTGGATATTCAGTACGTGATCTGACTATCTCTGCTCACCTGCCCAACCACAAGAAACTACCAGCTTGCGATGTGTCTTTTGTGAACCAGCAGGGAAATACACCGGGGAAAATCCACCAACGGACAACCCAGAGTGAGTGGTACCATGATTCTGCTTACAGCTAGTGAGATCTAGCATGTGAATACTAAATAGCAGTGAAAATGCGCGTTAAGTATCGTTAACTAAACGTCAGAAGGCGCTTTCCAGCAGGCCATTTACCTGAAAGCGGCATATACTCGCATAATGTTGAACTTATTGCGGTTTTCAAGCAGTAAACCTGCAACTACTAGCTCTACCAGATGTCATTTTCGCGTTTTTCGAGCACTGCAATATAAGCAATGCCAAACGCTCTCGCGATCCGCCCAGCGGGTCTTCGGTTTAGTTCGGGAGGAGGAACAAATTGAAACGGCTTACAGCACACAAAGAGCGTCCGCTCGCTTTCGTTGAATTTGGACAATCGGTTTTAAAAACGGTTAAACATTCAACTACAACCGCAGCCATATCAGTCGCACTGGCTACAGGTGCATTATCAGTGACAGGCAAAGCACATGCTGGCGGTTTTGCACTGATTGAAATCGGTGCATCCGGTCTTGGCAATGCCTATGCCGGTGCTTCAGCTGTTTCAGCCGATACATCAACCGTCTGGTTCAATCCAGCTGGCATGCTGCATCTGGCACCCCGGGAATTCGCCGCTGCCGCTCATGTGATCAGTACTGATTCGACATTCAACAATCGAGGTACATCACTTAGCTCATTGGTCGGTGGTGCACCGGTGTCCGGTCCTGCTACAGAAGACATAGGTCAGGAAACCGGCATACCCAATCTTTTTTATGTGCACCGGCTTTCCGGTGACCTGGCTTTAGGTTTTGGTCTGACCGTGCCGTTCGGCTCAGCAACCGAATATGACGATGACTGGGTAGGGCGTTATTCTGCATCTGAATCGGGAGTAGCCGTATTCGATTTCAATCCGACGATCGCCTACCGGCTTAATGAAAAAGTGATTCTCGGTGGCGGCCTCAGCTTGCAGTATATGGAAGCGACGCTCAGTAGCGTAATCGACAGCGGTACCAGCTGCCTCGGCCTTGCCGGCGCCCCTAACAGCCCGTTGCGACAGGTGGACTGCATTAACGCTGGACTTGCTCCAGGTAACCAGGCGACAGATTCGTTCTCTGAAGTCCAGGGCGATAGTGTTGATTTTACCTTCAACGTATCAGCACTGATCGAACCGCAGGAGGGCACGCGATTTGGAATTGCCTACCGGCATGGTGTCGATCACTCAATCGAAGGGGACGTAGACTTCCAACTAAATCCCGCACTTGCGCAAGTCGTGGAATCAGCCGGCTTACCGCTGTTTGTCGACGGGGGCGCACAAGCAGGTGCAGACCTGCCACCCACCGTGATGATGTCGGTTGCCCATCAGGCCAGTGATCGTCTGCAACTGCTCGCAGATGCAACCTGGACAGGTTGGAGTTCACTCGAAGAATTACGCGTCACGTTTGATAACCCCGCACAGCCTGATGCACCAACGCCATTGAACTGGAAAAACGTCTGGCGTTTGTCGGTCGGTGGTAACTACCAGCTTAACGATACCTGGACACTACGTGGTGGCCTCGCCTTTGACGAAGAAGCCATACGTAATTCCAATTTCCGCTCCCCACGAATACCCGGTAATGACCGCTACTGGATATCCTTTGGAGCAGGTTACCAATTGTCGGACAGCATATCGTTTGATTTTGGTTTCTCGCATCTAATGCTTAATGACACGGCCATCAATAATAATATTCTCGATGCTGCGGGTGGTTCAACTGTACGTGGTTTTTACCAGCAAAGCGTGAACATCGCAGCCGCACAATTTAACTGGAAATTCTAAGGGGGAATCAAGATGCTCAAGAATAAACCTGAAGTGTCTGTAGTCCCGACGTGTGGGTCAGACATAACAAAACCAGTCATGCTTAATCGATCAGCTTTTAGCTTTTCGGCAGTTCTATCGGCCGCTTTTGTGATCGGCGGCTGTACCGGTGGTACTGATTTCGATTTTGAAAATAGTCAGGCGGTCGCAGCTGCACAGGTGGCACCATCCGCTGTTTTCAACCCGGCTGCAGGCGAACTGCCGTTTCCCAACAATGTCTTTTTTGCCGGCACCATGGATGGCACGCTCAATATCCCGGTAACCGATCCAGCAGACTTCGGGAATCCTCAGGTGGCACTTAATGCTGTAGACGGGTTTTCAACTACTGAGGCGATGACAACACAGTTTTCGGCACCACTGGATCCAACGTCACTGGCGATAGGTTCGAGTGTACGGGTATTTGAACTGGCAGCCGACCCATTAACCCTTGCGCCACAGGGCATCGTGCGCGAGCTTGACGGTACGGATGTCGTGGCACTTGCCGCTGGTGACGGTTCTACTCTGGCAGTCGTACCCTTACAACCTCTCGACGAGCGCACAAGCTACATGGTTTTGGTGACAGACGAGATTGCGGATACTACTGGACGTAATGTCCAGCGCGCCGCACTGTTCGATATCATCATAGAGGATGGCGACCAGTTGGATCCCGAAGGTGCTGCAGGCGCATTGATACCTTTGAGTCAGTTAACTCAGGGTCTGCTTCAGCTTGGAGCTTCGCAGGGTATCGATCCGGACAGCATTGTCATGGCCTGGAATTTCACCACGCAATCAACCACACCGGTCTTGCAGGCAGTGGCCAGTAGCGCCGTGGCCAGTACCCTGGCAGTACAACCATCGCAGCTTACTACGCTGGAAGTCGGTGGAATGGGTGCGGCAGATATTTCAGTCGGGGTACTCGACGTTCCATACTATCTTCTGGCACCGACTGCCGAGAATCTGCAGGGCCCGATTAATGGATTCTGGACGGGCGCAGGCGGCTCAAATCTGACCGTTTTCAACCCGCAACCGGAAGTTCAAAGTACACAGACCATACCGGTGTTGATGACTATACCGAACGCCAATTCAGGACAGATGATGCCGGATGCGGGTTGGCCAATAGCGATTTTTCAACATGGCATAACGCGTAATCGAACAGATGCACTAGCTCTGGCAGATGCAATGGCTGTTGCTGGATTCGCCGTTATTGCTATCGATATCCCGTTACACGGTATTACTGATACAACATCGCCGTTGTTTGCGGCCGGCGCTGAACGAACGTTTGACATTGATGTGGTTAACAACGAAAGCGGCGCTCCCGGACCTGATGGGACGATAGACGACTCGGGCAACCTGTTTATCAATTTGACCAATCTCCTGAACCTGAGAGATAACTTCCGCCAGGGCATAGCTGACGTATTAACCCTAAGTGCAAGTGTCGGTAATTTGCCCATGATTGATGGATCGCGCAAAGCATTTATCGGGCATTCTCTGGGTGCGATCATTGGATCGACCGCATTGGCATTCGACAGCACGTTTGCAAGCGCGAGCCTGGCAAGTCCCGGTGGGGGTCTGGCGCGTCTTTTTGCTGGCTCTCCAACTTTTGGACCGTCAGTCGCCGCAGGTCTGGCGGGCGCCGGTATCGATATTAATGGCCCAGCCGGCCAGCAATTTCTGACTGCTGCACAGACTCTGGTTGATTCTGCTGACCCGGTTAACCATGCTAGCGCAACAGCGGCTAACGGCCCGATACATATGATCCAGATTATTCCTGATCAAGTGGTCACTGGTGTTGTTAGTGGCGCTGCTTTGTCTGGCACAGAGCCGTTGGCAAGCTTGATGGGATTACCCAGAATCGGGGATACCAGTTCAGGCAGTGCCCTGGTTCGATTCCTTGGCGGTACACATGGATCGATCCTCGATCCAACAGCCGATCTGGCAGTAACCACAGAGATCCAGACACAGGTAGCAACCTTTGCGGCCTCAGCAGGACAGCTTCTGCCGATAGGTGATAGCAGTCTGATTGAGACGCCAGCGCCCTGATCCACTCTGTTCGCGGGCCAATCAGATCAATGGTTGGCCCGACGCCGCACGCATTCGGCAAAAGACCACTTAATGATAAGAGTAGCCCTGACTGCCGAAATCGGCCAATCGGGTAGCTACTGAAAAAAAACAGAAACATTACCCACTGGTCGCTATAATCAGGTGAGCGAAATGACAAAACATCGGATACTGGTGTTGCGATTTCGGAGGAGAGGGACAAAAATTACAAGCGCGGGAACGCAACAGCGGCAACTAAAACAAGAATAAAACCAATGCTTTTTAAAAGCCGGCTTTAAGCCGGCTTTTTTATTGCATTTTTTTTATTGCGATTTTCTGGTGCAATCAGGCAGCACTCTGCCCTTGCGTCATCTTTCCAGATGCACCCTGGAGAAAATCGTTGGGAAAATCATCAACCATGATCACTTTGTGCGCAGCAATTTCAGCTTTCTCAAGTAATCCAGCCTCATCCTGATCAATAACACCTTTGTCAACCAACTGCTTCATCCAGGTTGCATAATCCGCGTCGAAAGGTCTTTGTTCACGACTTTTCTTCAGCTTACGGGCAGCTTCAGCTGCCGCCACGGTGCATTCCAATGCGTATTCAATGCAACCGGTTACATCATTAGGGTCGTTATTGATGTAGGCCCCTTCTGTCAGGCGATCTCTGGCTTCCGATGGCTCTAACAGCAACTCCGCAGACTTGCGAGTCAGGCGATCATTGGGTGTTCGATAACGTCGCCCCAGTGGAAACACAATACCGCGCAGTAACAGACCAACCATCGTATTCGGAAAATTCCTCAGAATCTGATCAAGTGCGACCTGCACTTGAAACAGGCAGTGTCGTACTGACCATTCCATTAACGGGCGATCAGCTGCCGGACGTCCCGTGTCCTCAAAGCGCTTCAACACAGCGGATGCCATAAACAAATACACCAGTCCGTCGGCAAAGCGCCCGGACAACATTTCCTTGCGCTTGAGCGCACCACCGAGAAACAGCATCGCGAAATCGGACAAAAACGAATAGGCTGCGCTCATGCGGGACAAGCGTCGATAGTACTTGGCGCTAGGGTCAGCTACCGGGCTGCCGGCAAATCGGCCTTTGGTCAGGCCGTGAAAAAAGGCTCGTGCGCCGTTTTGTATGCCATAGCCGATATGGCCTCTCAAGGCAACATCGAAGGTATCGAGCGCCTTATCCCTGTCGGGATCAGATGCCGCATTGATTTCGTCAACCAGATAAGGATGACAACGCATCGCTCCCTGCCCAAAGATGATCATGCTTCTGGTCAGTATGTTTGCACCTTCAACGGTAATTCCGATGGGTACACCCTGATAAGGTCTGCCCACAAAGTTACTGGGCCCCAGGCAAATCCCTTTACCGCCGACAATGTCCATGCCGTCATTAACAGTTTGACGCATGGCTTCAGTGTTAAAGAGTTTCAGAATACCCGAGACAACGGACGGTTTTTCACCTTGATCAATGGCTGCACAGGTCAAATATCTGCCCGCATCCATAATGTAGGTAAACCCGGCAATACGCCCCAGAGCTTCCTGTACACCTTCAAATTTACCGACCGGCAGGTTGAACTGTGTTCTGACTCTGGCGTAAGCGCCCACGTGTCGAGACAGCGTTTTGCCACTGGCAACGCCCGAAGAAGGCAATGAAATACCGCGACCCACTGACAGGGATTCCATCAGCATACGCCAACCCTGGCCAAGCATGGGCTGCCCGCCAATAATCCATTCCATCGGTATAAATACGCCGTCTCCACTGTTAGGGCCATTCATAAATGCCTGGTTCAACGGAAAGTGGCGGCGACCAATGTTAACCCCCTGTGTATCGGTTGGAATCAGCGCACAGGTGATCCCCAGATCAACTTCATCACCCAACAAGTGATCGGGATCATAGGCTTTGAACGCCAGTCCCAACAAGGTGGCAATCGGTCCAAGAGTGATATAACGCTTTTCCCAGGTGACGCGTAGCCCAAGCACCTCTTTACCTTCGTGTTGACCGCGACAAACAACACCATAGTCGGGCATGGCACCAGCGTCAGAACCGGCTGTTGGGCCCGTCAGTGCAAAACAAGGTATCTCTTCGCCCTTGGCAAGTCGGGGAAGATAATAATTTTTTTGCTCTTCCGTCCCGTAGTGCAACAGGAGTTCAGCAGGTCCTAGTGAATTAGGGACCATGACGCACACACCACCCGAAACACTGCGGGTTGATAATTTGGTTACGACCGCCGAATGACCCAGACCCGAGAATCCCAAGCCACCATATTCTTTGGGAATCACCATGCCGAGAAAACGATTGTCCTTGATGAACTGCCAGACATTATCAGGCAGGTTGTTTAGCTCGTAGGTTATTTCCCAGTCATCCATCATGGCGCAGAGTTCATTAGTCGGGCCATCGACAAATGCCTGTTCTTCGTCAGTCAGTCTGGCTTGCGGATAAGTCAGTAATTTGCCCCAGTCAGGGTTACCACGAAACAGGTCAGCCTCGAACCAGACGGTTCCCGCATCGATCGCGTCGCGCTCTGTTTGCGACATGGGCGGCAGCACCTTTTGTACATAGGACAAAAGCGGTTTGCTGACGAATCGCTTACGTAGCTGCTCGACATTAAACAACACGGCCAGCGCAATACCGGCCAGGGTCAGCACCACGCCAATGGCACCCGAGAGAAACCCAAGGCTCCAGGCGACCAGCGCTAGCAGTGCGGCCGCTATGGTGCCTGCAACGAGACTCGGCCGGAAAGTGGCGATCAGATAGGCTGCTCCTATCACCACACATATCCAAAATAGAATTCCGATCATCAATTTTCTCCTCTATCAGATCCGCCTTTACAAGCAAGGCAAAATCACGACTCATTAGGGGTGCGGTTTTTACCGTAATATTAACGCTGCAAGCTAGCAACCTGACAGGTTGACAGGCCACTAGCGGTTCAAAAATATCCCTGCCAGAACAGTCTATCGCCTATCAGCTGTTTGGACGATGAAATAGTATAAACTGACAGCTATGGTATCGCGGGCTTTGTTTCGTGAACACAGGTCATTTCAAGACCGTCTGCCATAGGTAACCTCTATACTACAGACCAGCAAAACTGGACATAATTCACTAATACAAGATTCTTTCCATATCAACAGGCGCCACAGGCAATGGGCACCACTGGCAATGCGCCTATTGTCCGGCATATTATTCCGCGCATAACCTCGTACGGCAATCTACCACCATGAATGCAGTAGAAAACGCTTATATACAAATTATCGAATCAACCGGTGAGGACCTGGCACGCGACGGACTCCAACGCACCCCGGCAAGAGCTGCCAAAGCTATGGAATTTTTAACCCAGGGTTATAAACAGACCCTGGAACAGGTTGTTAACGGCGCTGTGTTTGAATCGGACAGCGACGAAATGGTGATTGTCAGAGACATTGAATTATATTCCCTGTGCGAGCATCACTTGCTACCGTTTATCGGCAAATGTCACGTTGCCTATCTGCCTAAAGACAAGGTCATTGGTTTGAGCAAGGTTGCCCGAATAGTGGACATGTATGCGCGACGATTCCAGATTCAGGAAAACCTGACGCAGCAAATTGCCACTGCCATCAGCGAGGTAACCCACAGCCAGGGGGTTGGCGTCATAGTAGAAGCACAACATATGTGCATGATGATGCGAGGCGTTGAAAAACAGAATTCATCTATGACTACGTCCAGCATGCGTGGACGCTTTCGCAGCGACATTAATACTCGCAATGAATTTCTGACCTTGCTTAATCGTTAATCAGGATTGTTTCTGTGACCGACAGTTTACGACTGCTCCTCAGCCTGTTGTAAATGCCACAGCGTTGCGTAGCTGCCTTCGGCTGCCAGCAATTGACCATGTGTACCACTTTCAACGATTCGGCCCTTATCCAGTACCAGTATATTGTCTGCATCAACAATCGTTGACAGTCGATGTGCAATGACCAAAGTTGTTGTGCGATGAGCTGCACGTTGCAGACTTTCAACGATCGATTGTTCGGTTTTCGAATCCAGACTGGACGTCGCCTCGTCGAACACCAGTATAGGTGGCGCTTTGATCATGACTCGTGCTATTGCAACGCGTTGCTTTTCACCACCTGACAGTTTCAGGCCTCGCTCACCAACGACAGTTTCAAGCCCGTCCGGCAAATCATCGATAAACGCACGTAAATTCGCCGATGCAATAGCATCATCTATGTCGGCGCTGGTGGCATCTGCACGGGCATAGCTCAGATTGTATTCAATTGAGTTATTGAACATCACCGTATCCTGAGGAACTACGCCCAATTGTTTACGCAAACTCGCCTGTGTGACGTCGCGGATGTTTTGATTATCGATCAGTATCTCACCGCTATCCGGGTCATAGAAACGAAACAACAGTCGCGACAGTGTGGATTTCCCGGAACCTGACGGCCCGACAACCGCCACCTTTGAACCCGGCTCAATGACAAAACTAATGCCATGTAAAATCGGACGCTCTGGCAGGTAGGAAAACTTCACATCGCGAAACTCAACCCGGCCTTTTGCAACAGCGAGCTCCCGAGCGTTCGCTTTGTCACTTATTTCAGGTTCTTTTTCAAGTAGCTTAATAACCAGATCCATGTCGGCAAGCGAGTATTGCAAGCTACGGTATACAACTCCCAAAAAACTTAAAGGTACAAACAACTGCAACATCATCGCGTTAATGAGAACAATGTCTCCCAGGGTAATCTCTCCGCCAGCAACATCGCGCGCAGCCAGAAACATAATTGCGGTCACGCCAGCGGTCACAATGGCTGACTGGCCGAAGTTAAGCGTAGACATGGTAACCTGGCTTTTCACACCCGCATCAGCCCAGGCTTCAAGCTGCTCATCGTAGCGCCCTACTTCTCGATGCTCATTGTTAAAATATTTGACTGTCTCATAGTTCAACAAACTGTCCACTGCACTGCCATTAGCAGCCGAATCAAGACGATTCATTTCATGGCGAAATTGCATTCGCCAACCGGAAAACCGCACGGTAAAAAACACATAAATGCAAACTGTAACGACCACGACCACAAGATAGGAAGAGGAATAGCCGGCCAGCAAAATAGTCGCTACCAAACAAAATTCTGCAATGGTTGGGATGATATTGAATACGAGATAATTGACTATGGAACTTAAACTTGCTGTGCCACGCGATAAGTCTCTTGAAATACTGCCGGTACGACGATCTAGATGATAAGACAGTGACAGCCTGTGCAAGTGATCAAGCACACGGATGGACAGTTGATGCATGGCCCGATAGCGCACGCGTGAGAAAAGTGAATCTCGCAGTTCATTAAACAAGGAACTACAGATCCGCAAAGCACCATAAGCCGCAACCAGACCAACAGGCACTAGCAGGATTTTTGACTGGTTCTCCGGCATACCCGCATCCAGGGTATTGATAATCTCTTTGAGAACCAGTGGCACCGCTACCACCGCAAGCTTTGAAAAGATCAGACAGGCAAGTGCCAGGATAACTCGGCCACGGTATTCCCAGAGGTAATAACTGAGCTTGCGAACATTTGCCAGATCGCGACGATTACTGTGCGGCGCTTCCAGACGAACATGATGGGCAGGCGACATTCAACTAATACGGATTATTGGCACTAACAGATGCAAGCGCCTGCGTGATCAGCTCACGTGAGTCGCCTGAATGACGAGTGGCACTACTTATCATACGGCGCCATTGCCGGGCACCCGGCTGATGCTGGAACAGGCCAACCAAATGGCGGCTCATCGCAGTTAAAGGAACGCCAAGACTACGCTGACCCTCCATGTAGATCGCATAGTCAGTGGCTGCCGCACACTTACGCTCATGTTCAAATTCTGCACTTTCAAGTCGCCCATCGGTTTGCCTGTCACATTGCGCCGAAAACAAACGGGCATCTACCTCAAGTAGTAGCTGCAACTGGCTGTATGCTTTTCTACCTAACATGACGCCATCGATCTGCTGCAAGTGCGCGTCAATCGCATCCCAGTCAGTTATGCCGCCGTTGATACATATATCCAAATGCGGGAATGATTTCTTCAAGCGATAAACAAAGTTGTATCGTAGTGGCGGGATATCGCGATTTTCTTTTGGACTTAAACCATCGAGCCAGGCTTTTCGGGCATGCACATAAAAACGCTTGCAACCAGAATCCGCTACTGTGACGATAAAATTTTCAAATAACTCGTAGCTGTCATCGCGATCAATACCGATACGACACTTGACGGTGACGGGTACACAAACAGCTGACTGCATGGCTTGGACACATTCCGCAACTAGCGCAGGTTCCGCCATCAAGCAGGCGCCAAATCGACCACTTTGTACTCTGTCACTCGGACAGCCAACATTCAAATTAATCTCGTCATAACCAAATTCCTGACCAATGACAGCAGCTCTCGCCAGCTCATCAGGATCTGCACCACCGAGTTGCAAGGCAAGTGGATTCTCTTCCGGATTAAAACCCAACAGGAATTCACGGTTGCCGTGCAAAATGGCTTTAGCGGTAACCATTTCGCTAAACAGCAGTGCATGACGTGTTAGCAGTCGTGCCAGATAGCGAAAGTGTCTGTCAGTCAGATCCATCATCGGCGCGACCGAAAACACAGCGGATGGATAGACTAATTCCTTGTTCATCGCTTGTTCATCGCATTTAGCCGAACAAACGCCCACACTGTGTCCCTGACCGGGATACTCCGCTGCTGTGTGTTCGCTATTCAAACGACTTTCGCTCTTAACCGACGTTGCTTGTGAACAAGGTGCTAGTTGCCGGTAAGTGCTGGCATAGCTGTAACTAACAGCTTCCTCGCCTTTTCCATACAAGCCGGTATGGCAGCCTCCAGGGCTGTGGTATCGATCGCCTGAGCATTCCTGCCGGCTGCAGGATTGATGACAACTGCCAGACTCGCATAAGCCATACCCAGTTCACAGGCCAGAGCAGCTTCCGGCATTGCAGTCATACCGACAATCGTGCAACCATCATTAGCCATTCGATCAATTTCTGCAGCCGTTTCAAGTCGCGGACCCTGGGTTACGCCGTAGACGCCCCCTTCTATCAGATTAACGGATGCCTGTTTACCAGCATCAATCAATGTTGCACGCAACTTTGCATCATAAGGGTAGCTAAAGTCGACATGACGAACTTCATAAGGTTTTCCATCATAATAAGTCCCTTGTCTCGATTGGGTGTAGTCAATTATTTGATCCGGTATGACTACATCACCTGTGTCACAGCCCGTGATACCACCCACAGCACCAACTGCAACGACGCGTTTAATGCCCACTGATTCAAGCGCCCATATATTCGCACGGTAATTTATACGATGGGGAGGAATCGAATGCTTGTGGCCGTGCCGTGCAAGAAAAACGACAGCACCACCGTCGAGATCGCCAAATATCAAAGGCCCGGATGGCGAGCCGTAGGGGGTTTTAATCATTTCGCGTCGGGTTATCGAAAGACCTGCCATACTGGTTAGCCCGGTACCTCCGATAATCGCAATTTCAGCTGACATAGTTTTCTCCTGTCTTAACCCGGCATTCTAAACCCATACCACCAGTTTTAAGCGTTTGATAACAACACAACGCTAACTCCGGCCAGCTTTGGGAAATGTTCCGGATAATAATCCCTGGGTGTTTATAGTGGCTCTTCCAGGAAGTTCAGAACCAAAGGGCGAGAGCAGTTTAGCCAGCTGTCGAAAAACGTTGACCAGACAGCCAGCGCCAGGCGGAAAGTGGCGTAAAAGGACCGGGCGTCCCCCGGTGGTCTCCCGTGTATAGGCAATACATGAGCATTTTGAGCCAATTTCCAACGCAGCGATGGCAACACCGGTAGTTTTTCAACAGCCTGCTAGATTTTCAACACGCTTTGTTGACCGTATTTACTTTGTTGGCCGTATTTAATTACGACGCTGCTAGCGATCATACTCATGATTGTGCTGGAACAGGTGACTAGTTTGAGCTGCCTTGATTAGCCACCGCGTTCGCCACCGCGTCATCTGAAACGGTCGCTGTATCACCTATAAACTGGTAGAAAGTTTCATCATTACCAATCATGCCCAATTCAAGGCGTGCTCGCTCCTCGACCGCATCCAGCCCGGTTTTAAGATCATCGACTTCGGCACGCAGGCCCTGATTGCGGCTTTGCAGGCTGATAAGCTCAGAGCGGGCATCGCGCAGCTGATCGTCGAGACGGTCGAGTTCCTGTAAACTGCCGTCACCGAACAGCAACCGATACGTGATCAGGGAAAGCAGTATCACTAGAATTGCAATCGTTGATTTCATCAATAACTGTTGAGGTTTTCCCCGGAAGCGGCGCTATTATATCCGTTCGCAAGCATATTTTCCTGCCTTGTTTTCCAGTCAGGCATCTACCTGACTGCCGCTTGCATTTCATGGCAACAAAGGCGGTGGCCAAACCCTCAGAAACGACTTGGACTGGCAACAGAGCTAGCTATAAGATGCCGCTGACGCCAGCACCACGGCTACACAACATTGGAGAATTTTAGATGTCGAGTCAACAATCACAACATAGTCAGATCGCACTGATCACAGGCGGCGCACGCGGTATAGGGTTAGCCTGTGCTGAAGCAATCAAGGCAAACGGCGCACGAATTGTTCTGGCTGATATCGACAAGGCCGGAGTCGAGGCGGCTGCCACTCAACTTGGCGATGGCACGCTCGGTATCGCCTGCGACGTCGCCGATACTGCTCAAATCGATGAGCTATTTGACAAAATTGAAGGCGAGGTAGGTACTGTAACAACACTGGTCAACAATGCAGGAATAGCCAAACCCTGTGATTTCCTGGAAATGGGAATAGATGATTTCCGGCAGGTTATTGATATCAATCTAGTAGGTACTTTTTACGCAACCCAACTGATGGCACAAAAAGCTGTAAAAGCCGGATTGCAGGGCAGTATCGTAAATATGTCTTCCATCAACGCACAAGTCGCCATACCCACCATTGCCTCATACTGCGCATCCAAAGGTGGCGTAATGCAATTGACCAAATCTGCATCCCTGGCACTAGCGCCCTACGGCATCAGAGTAAATGCCGTAGGGCCGGGTTCTATCGATACCGCCATGCTCGCAAGCGTGAATTCCAACCCGGAAGCAATGAAAATGGTGCTGTCTCGCACACCATTGGGTCGATTGGGTGATGCTAGCGAAATTGGTGATGTGGTTGCATTTCTGGCCAGTGACAAAGCCAGCTATATCACTGGTGAGACTATTTATGTCGATGGTGGGCGCATGGGGCTTAACTATGTTTGTTGAGTGCAGTGACGAACGGTTATCAAGCTGACTTCAGATTCGTAACAGGGCGTGGTTTCTGACTCTTCGACTTGACGAATACAGGCTCGCAATAAACGCTATCCACTGGCAGCGAGTAACACAGTGCTACCAACGAATGATATCCATATGAAGTTGCCTGCTTCGCGCAATTGTCATAGCGAAACCCAAACCCTTTTAGCTGAGCATGCCGTCACAGCCAGGTGGCATCACAAAACCATCGCCAATCGGGAACCCATGCGAGCGGATTTTCGTGTGTCCGTTCCAGAGAATTTTGAGGAACAGGTACCGGATATCTGCCGGACAACTAAAACAAGTACGTAGGTTCGAATCCAAAAGATCAGCGAAAGAGTACAATCTTAATATCAGTACGCCTGATAATCTAAAAGACCGAACCTAAACAGAAACTGCACCCACCTTCGATCGAAAACCGCCAAAACACCGTCATAGATACAACTGTGCCTCAGCAATACAGAAAATCTGATTCCAAACCTGCGCCGGTGATCCAGAGCATCATGCCTCTTTCGGCAAACCAGCAATCCTTCTGGTTTCACTCTCAGAACAACCATACCGCCGATTCGGCGGTGCTCCAGGTCCAGATCAAGATTGAAGGATCCCTGTGCCTCGAGACGCTCAAACAAGCATGGATACAAATCCAAGCTGATTTCGACATGCTGCGTGCAACTGTGCACAACCATGAGAAGCACGAAGCTCTATTAATCTGTCATGAGCAGGTGCCTCTGGAGTTCACGACCCAGAACGAGATCAGTATTGATAAACACGAGAAACAGGCATCAATTCAAGCTTTCCTCGACAGCGACAAACAAAGAGGTATAACTCTTGATCAAGCCCCTACATCACGATTACATTGCATGGAGCTGGAGAAAACCAAATTTCTGCTTGTATGGACATGCCATCATTTACTGCTAGATGGATGGTCAGCTGCTTTGGTAATTAATGCATTGTTCAAAAATTACGCCGAAACGGTTGATGAAACAATTCCCTCAAAGCACCTTAACCCAAGCTTCAACACCTATCGTAAACGACTCGATGCTCTATCCAAGGATCAGTCGATAGACTATTGGCGTGAAAAACTTTCTCTCATCACGCAACCCAATCTTCTAGGCAAAAAGAAATCAGTCATTGGAGAACCGATCAGCTTCATTGAACAGACAGTTTCTTTATCGGAAAATGAAATTGAAGATCTGCAAACTTTTTGCAAGCTACAGGGGCTAACCCAAAGTACGCTTGTTTATGGTGCCTGGGCACTACTGCTGGAAAATTTTTGTAAAACAGATTATTGCTGCCTTGGATTGGTATCGACAGGCAGGTCTACCTCAATTCTGGGTAGCGATATGGTGGTTGGCAATTTGGCAAACCTGATACCGTTTGCAATCGATATGACCCACCAGGGCGACTGGGTAGACTGGCTTAAGCAAATACAAATCGGACAATTCGAAATAAAAGAACATGACATTGTTCCCTATTCGACATTGATGGAACTAGGCCAAGCCAGTTGTAGAAACGGGTACTTCGATTCTCTTATTGTTGTCGAGAATCTTCCCTCGATAGAGCTTCCAAGTCAGCTAGATCTTCGTATGGAAGAATTTAAATCTGATTTGACTACTACGTTTCCGTTCAATCTGGTTATCCGTCCGCACAATAAATGGGAGATCGTCTGCAGATTTGACCCTGAGTCTTTCAATAATACCTGGATAACTAACGTTCTCGCACTGTTAAAAGACACCCTAAGGCATCTAACACACAGTGAGCCCGGCTCTCTTTTACAGCTAAAAGAGTTAACAAGCAAAGCATGCATTGAGCACCCGAATTCATCGAACAACGGCATACCGTCGGGGATTAACCTACGTACAAAAGATATGATCAGGGATATGACCGGTCCCAGACATTTGCGTGATTTTGAAATGTTGGGATTGTTCGGCGAAGTGTTACTCGAAACTCCGATCGATATAGATGCCGGTTTTTTCGATCTCGGCGGTAACTCGTTCACTGCACTTAAACTGATATCTCTTATTGAAAAGAAATACGAGCATCGCTTGTCTGTATCCACCCTTTTGCGGAAACAAACAACCAGATTACTGGTAGATGCACTTGAAACAACATCTAAACCTCATTTAACAATACCCAGCCTGATTCACTTGAACAATCAAGAAGAACAACCCGGTCTGTTCTGTTTGCACGCCGGAGGCGGCCACGCGCTTTTTTATCGAGATTTTGCGCACCGGCTAGGTAATGAACGACCAATCTACGCACTACAACCTAGAGGCATAGATGGTTACGATCAGCCCCTGGAATCTATAGAGTCAATGGCAGAACTTTATGTTGACGAATTGTGCAAACAACAGCCAACTGGCCCGTATCACCTGCTCGGTTACTGCTTTGGCGCTGCATCACTTCTTCCTGAAATGTCAAAACTCCTACTTAAACGAAAAAAACAGATAGGACACCTTATAGTTGTTGATTCACCTTCACCAATACCCCGCTCTCACCCAATGTCATCATTTGGCCGAAAAGCTTACATACGCTATGAGCGCTTGGCCGAAAAAGGCCTGGCAAACAGAATAAGAGAAACCTTTTCTCCTACATCCTGGAATAAATATTTAGATAAGGCCCATAAAAAATTCGATGATGGCTTTTTAAAGAGATACCAAAACGAGCCACTCAATAGCACTCCCAGTCACTTGGGCATGGTTCAAAAAGCGTGCAAAAAAGCTGAAAAAAAATACCGTGCCGAACAAATGCCATTTAAAATCAGCTTGATCACCACAGTAGATTATGAATCCAGACGCGGATATAGCTTCCTGCAAGGAAACTGGCAAAAACTAACCACTGGAGTGGATAGTTACACCGTCAATGCAACACATGCTGATTTATTTCTCGAGCCTCATGTGCGTGAGATAAGCAACGTCGTAACTAACATACTCAAAACTGATTCAACCAACATCTCGGTCATTTAGCCTGATGTCCCTAAAAATCAAGCGCAGAAAATTGATAATTCAACCGCTTCTCAAGTTTGTTGTCTTCGTTATCCTGTTTGTGTTCACAAATGCGTCTCATGCACACGCCTTGGGTGAAAATTATCTCTGGATCAATATAGAAAACGACCAATTAGTTGGAAAATTTGAAATCAATAACAAGGACATAGCCAAATTTCTGGAAATTGAGATTGATCAAGATAAACCAATATCACAACAGAATAGCGTGGCGGTATTAAACTATCTAAAACAGAATTTCCAGCTCAGTGACTCGCTCGGATTACTTGAGATCTCATTTGGCTCTGCATCCCACTACGAGGAGGGAAGCTCATACGTTGTGTTCCCGTTTAATTCCCGTCACCCCGAGTCGGATCGGCTAAACATATCGAATACAGTTTTTTTAAAGCCTGGTGTCGACAATTTTGATCATTTACACAGAAGTCTTTTGGTATACGAATACAATCGCCCTGCTGCAGTCGAATTTGGTACAGAAAACGTAGCATTTGTTTTTAGTTTCAGGCAGACAGAACATGAACTGAACTTGAAAAATCCTTCTAAAATATTGAAGTGGCAGGATTCCTTGTGGCAAGGCGTATTACACATATGGTATGGCCTGGATCATATGATCTTTTTAATGTTATGCCTTGTAATAACTGTCATAAAACCGGTAGCCAATAGATGGGTCGCTGTAGAGAAACCACTACAAATCATCTGGCGAACTTTTTTGATCATCACGGTTTTCACTGTAGCCCATTCAATCACTCTCACTCTGGGAACCTTGGGCATCGTTCAATTTAATGCCTCTTTTGTTGAAATCATCATCGCATTCTCAATTTTGATCATTGCAATCAGTAATCTTGTACCTCGAATCAGCTCACACAGTCTTTTAATTATTTTCGCATTCGGATTATTTCACGGACTGGGATTTTCCTCTGTTTTAAGCGACCTGCAATTTCGAACCATTAAAATCGATCGTATTCTTCTCAATTTCAATTTAGGGGTCGAACTGGGACAATTAGCTGTGGTACTAGCAGTCGTGCCCATACTGTATTTTTTTCGACGCTCAAAATTCTACATTCCACTTTTTGTGTTACCTCTGTCAATAGTTTCGATCCTAATAGCCAGTTTTTGGCTCTATGAGCGCACACTCATACTTCTCTCATGATCGAAGAAGAAATAGAAGATGCTTATCCGCTCAGCCCTGCGCAATCGGGGATGCTCTATCATCTGCTGGAAAAGCCTGATTCCAATGTCTATGTCTCGTACATCACGATAGACATCCTCGGAGAATTAGATGAAGCTCGATTAAAAAAAGCCTGGCAGGATACCATTCAACGTCACTCCATACTGCGCGCTTCTTTCTACTGGGAAGGACTAGACGATCCAATTCAGGTGATTAACAAAGGTTGCGATATAAGCTGGCGCTCCGTCAATTTTATCGATACTTCCGAAGTAGACCGACAGTCGAAAATCGCTAAAATTCTACAAGGCGAATCTCGTCAAGGATTCGATATTCAGCAGGCACCATTGATGCGATTTACACTAGTTCGTAGTGAAGCTGAAAAAGCCATACTGATTTGGTCGATCCATCATTTGTTAGCCGACGGTTGGTCAACACCACTCATATTGCAAGACGTCTACGACAACTACAGTCGTCAGTCTGGCAACGCTGAAGGTGATAGTGGCTGTGACAAGCAAGAGGTTTGTGTCACGGAATGGCCTTATCGACGATATATTCAATGGTTGCAATCAGCAGATCAATTAATGTTGCAGGATTACTGGAACCGTCGATTACATCATATTCCATTAGGCAATACGCGATTGCGACGAGTCACCAATGCACAGGAGTTACCATCTGAAACCATAGTGCCTCAGGCCAGCATCACGTTAGGACGTTCTGAATCTACAGCAATCTCTTTATTTTGTCGCTCACACGGCATCACTCTCGGCAGTTTGATTCATGGTGCCTGGTCACTGGTACTTCGCGACTATTCAGCACAGAACTCAGTGTTGTTCGGTACAACTGTGAGCGGTCGGCCTGCAGATTTACCACAGGTCGATAATGCAATCGGATTATTTCTGACCACACTGCCTTTAGCTGTTGATATTGAAACCGACACGACAGTTATTGACTGGATACGTCAATTACAACTGATCATGCAACAGAATGCCGAACATAGTGCAGTGTCCCTGGTTAATTTGCAAAAAACGCTATTTAGCGAAGAAATATCAAAAGAAAATCGAACAATTGAATCGATTGTAGTTGTAGAGAGCCATGCCGGCGACATGTTGATTGGGGATGCAGATGGAAAAGGCATTGCCTTCAATAATGTACAGTATCAAACGCACAGTCACTATCCCCTTGCCTTGCTAGCAATACCCGGAGAATCTATCGAGTTTAGACTTGTCTTCGATGAAAATCGTTACTATCAGAACGACGTGGAGGCGATGCTTGCATACTTTACCGCAACTTTGAATCTACTGGCACATAACAGCCACGAATCACTTAAACAAATCCATCCTGGCAACCCCGTTCATTTTCTCTCTATAGATCAATTTCGTGGTAAAGCCCCGATACCAGTTAGCGATCACACTGTGATCAGCTTATTTGAAGATACAGTGCAACGTCACCCCGATGAAATTGCAGTCATTTGCTCGCAGAAGCAACTACTTCGTCGTGAGCTTGAGTTTCAATCAACTCAGTTAGCTTGTTTTCTACACGACAAGCAAGTAACTAGCGGTGGGTATATCGGCATCATGATGGATGCAGGCTGTGAACAGGTCATTGCTCTACTGGGTATTCTTAAATCAGGAAATGGTTACATACCACTCGATGTATCCAGTACAGGCGACCAATTAGCTCATATTCAGCAAGAAACTGGTTTAAGTATAATTCTGCACGATCAGGTCGATCGACATGATTCATTCGAGCACGGCATACAGTGGATCAATATACAAAATATTTCTGAAGATACAAGCAATACAGGAATAACTGCGGATATGAAAAACCTTCCGGCAGTTCAATCCACAAATGCAGCCTACTTAATCTACACATCAGGCTCCACTGGCAAACCAAAAGGTGTCATGGTAAATCACAGCAATGTGGTGTATTCGACACTGGCTCGACGGGATTTTTATACAGAGATTAAGCCACGATTTTTATTACTATCACCTTTTACATTCGACAGTTCAGTGGCTGGTATGTATTGGGTACTCTGTATCGGTGGCACATTGATTATTCCGGAAACCCAGGCAGTAAAAGATCCGGATCATGTTATAGATATTATCAAACGTCATCATGTTACTCATACCTTATGCTTGCCGTCTTTGTATCAGTTATTGCTACAGTTCGGAAATCAAGATCATTTCAAAAGTCTGAAATGTGTCATTGTCGCTGGAGAATCCTGCCAACCGAGCGTAGTAGAGGACCATTATCTATTGCTGCCAAAGGTAGAACTTGTCAACGAATACGGGCCCACCGAAGCAACTGTATGGAGTACTGCAAAACGTTTGAGCCCTACCACAGATTCAATCCTACCTATTGGCAAACCAATTGGTGACACTTTGTTACTTGTACTCGATGCAGAGGGAAAACCTGTTCCTGAGGGAGTTGAAGGTGAAATCTATATCGGTGGAAAAGGAGTGGCCTCTGGTTATATAAACAATCCGAAGAAAACCGATACAGCATTTATAAAAACACTGTTTTCTGGAAATTGCTCGCAAGGATCATATTCTGAGAATCTCTATCGCTCAGGAGATCTTGGATACTATTTAAACAATGGCGATATTGTGTTCACCGGCAGGGCTGACCGACAACTTAAAATACGAGGTTTTCGCGTCGAACCAGGACAGATTGAATCTGCATTGTCTACGCATCCACACGTACGCGAAATTGTCGTGGTAGGTCAAATGCCAAGTACTGACATTGACGATGAAGCTGTAAATACCAAATCTACACAAAGCGTCTTGGAAGAAATAGAGAAGCAACTTGCATCCATGCCATACCAGGATGTCATCCAAATATTCAATGAACTTGGAATAACAAACGAGAATCTTGATTTGGATACTCAGGAATCCACATGACACGGCGCATCAAGCGAAACGCACATTACGAAATAACGTTGGAAATCACTGATCCTGAATTTTTGCCAACACCGCGCGAATCACAGAAAAATTGGATCATGAACCGGTTGTTAAAAGAGACAGATGATGAATTACAATTTCTCGATTCTATTTCAGAAAATTTGATATCAGGTAATGACGAAACGATAAATTTCGATCGCGAACAAGCCAATCTTCCTGAACAGGACATCATGGAAGATTGGCAGATACCTGTTATGGAAAGAATGGCCGATATTGCTGCAAAATCAGGTGGAGATATACTGGAAATCGGCATGGGGCGTGGAATAGCATCTGACTATATACAACAACACAAGCCACATTCGCACACTATTATAGAGTGCAATGATTCTATCGCCGCCAGCTTTTCAAATTGGTCTTCGAAATATCCAGCAAGGAAAACTCGTCTGCTGCATGGTAAATGGCAGGATAAAATCAACCAACTCGACCAGTACGATGGGATCCTATTTCATACGTATCCATTAAATGAAAATGAATTTGTTGAAAATGTTGTTCATGCGTCAACTTTTTCAGAACATTTTTTTGACACAGCCTCAAGAATATTAAGGCCCGGTGGTAGCTTCACTTATCTGACCAATGAAATCGACTCATTAAGTCGGATGCATCAGCGTAAATTACTGTCCATTTTTAGTGAAATTCGACTATCTCAAATTCAAGATCTTGATATACCTGATGACACAAGAGATTCGCTTTGGTTAAATAAATTATTGCTGGTAGAGATTATAAAATGAACACTCTCCACCAACTCCTATCCAGATTATCATCGGATCAAGTCAATTTACTAGCCACCAAACTTCAAATAACGTCTGCACCCAAATGTGCACAAAATAAAGCGAGCACACATACAGGACAAGCCAGACTAGCCGCTTATGTTCGACTTGATTCTGGTACCAGCATTGAATCACTTAAAAATTATGCGACAAGCAATTTACCCTCTTATATGCAACCATCGTTGTATATTCCCCTTACCGAAATACCTAAATTACCTAACGGCAAATACGACGTTGCCTCATTTCCAACAAATATACCTAACACAGAATCAACGAAAAACACTTCGATAACAGGCGTTCAAAATGATCGAACAATTAATTCATCAGTAACAGATCACTTAATCAGAATACTTTCAGATTTAATGAGAATCGATGATATAAGAGCTACTGACAATTTTTTCGAAATCGGTGGAGACTCAATAACAGCTATTCGCTTTGTATCACGAGCACGAGATGAAGGATTAAAAATAGACATACCGGCAGTAACGAACTCGCAAACAATTGCAGATATTCCATCTCAAAGCCAACATTTAAAAGAACAAAACGGTCGCATCGTTGCAACAGGTGAAACACCTCTGACTCCGATACAACAATGGTTTTTCGACCAATCATTCGTTGCTAATAATCACTGGAATCGAGGTGGAGCGTTTGAATTACAATCACATGTTGATCCTCACCGATTAAAATTAGTGATTGAAAACGTGGTTGCAGAGTATCCGGCACTAGGCAGCACCTTTCATAAAAAAAACAGTTCCATTAAAAACAATGATAATGAATGGTCCGCAACCATTCCAGACACACCACCACCTAGAGACACTGTATCAATAGTTACAATAGAAACATACAACATAGACAATCACGACAAGACTGTTTTTCAAGAATTACTTCACTCTATTCAACAATCCTTTGCACTGGAAAATGGCTGGATGTTTAAAATTTTAATCGCTGTTGATCAACGATTAAAACGTCAGACACTACTATGGGTTGCTCACCATTTGGTGATAGATACACTATCTGAATCGGTTCTATTTGAAAAAATAGCTGGAAGATACGTCCGTCGGAATAATGAAATTACAAACCAAACTGCAGAATCAGCAAGTCTCAGGGAATGGTCAATCGCAGCAGCCAAGTCACCACGTAAACTGGGAAGGAAACTACCAAAAACAAGCGCACACGGGCACACACTGACCGAAGCAGACTGCATAACATTAACTCAGAATTTCGAAACAAATATTACTGAAAATATTCAACTTGCAAACAGAATTTTCAACACCGGCACTCACGAGCTATTGCTATCAGTGTTGGCTACAGCATGGTTTAAAACCTGCGGCACTGATCAGATGGATATCGATTTTGAAATACATGGTAGAGACCTGCTTGACACTGCAGTAGATGCCACTACCAGTGTCGGTTGGTTCACCTCATTTTTTCCTCTGAACATTAAAAACTATAACAATACAGAATCTGAACAAAAATATTCGATCACTCTGATCAATCGAATAAAGCAAAATATCAGAGCAGCAAGTGAACATCATAAGCAATCCTCCGGGCACTCGATTAAACCGCCACAGAGTTCTAATGCACCTGACCTACATTCCTTAACACCAATACTATTCAATTTCTCAGGCGTCAGTGAAAATTCATCAAAAAATATAGCGGACGATGTTTGGACACCTTTGGAACTGGAAGAATCAGTTTTTCGCAATCCAGCAAACAATCGGTCTCATTGGCTAGAAATCAATGCGGGCATCAATCAAAACAAACTGATTGTTCGCTGGCGCTATCCTGAAAGCTGGGTGGATTATCCGTACATCAAACAAACAGATATGCAAAAGATAACTGAGGCATTCGCTGGATCTCTTGAGTGTCTGGTTGAATTTTCTAAATCGCAGAATGACATCCAATACACACCCAGTGATTTTCCGGAGCTTGAATTTTCACAAAACGAATTGGATGACTTGATAGCTGACATTGCTTTCACTAAAAATTCAGATCAATAACCGCTAATACCATGACATCCAGCATCGAAATGACTGAAGGAAAAGATTCTCTACATATTCCTCTGTCAGATACTCAACGCGATATCTGGATTGGGCAATCCATTCATCCAAAATCACCGTTATACAATATGGCTATCGCCTGCACGATCCGGGGTGAACTGGATGAATCCAGATTCATCGCAGCCTGGCAACAGGTGAGCCAACAGCACGAGATACTCCATACAAGAATCTGCTTAAAAGCAGGAGAACCATACCAATTTTTCTGTTCAGACAACATACCGCTTAACATTATTGACTTTTCAACCTCCTCTACACCCGACAGCGATGCAATAGAGTGGATGAATCAGCGCACTCGGATATTTATGCCCGTAGATGCATCGATGGTCGATGCTTGTCTGATCAAACTATCTGCACGCGTATGGATATGGTATTGCAATCAACACCATATCATCACTGATGCCACTTCTTTTTCAGTGTTGTGGCACCAACTCTGTTCAGCCTATGAAAATAACGGAACGAACTACTCAGATAACACTGATAACAGACAATCCAGCAAACGTACAAATTACATTGACTATATAAACAGTAGTCAGCAGAAACCTTTGCCAGAAAATTTGCAGAATTACTGGGAAAGCCAATCGAAAATGTTACCGCCGCCTCTTAAACTGTATGGTAAGCCGTTTGATTTTTCAAATACACATAGCACACGCACAGAAGATCTATTGGATTCCTCACGCTCACAGCAACTCAATGAATTAACCGTAAGAGAAGAATTTCGGTCACTCAATATACATCTCTCCAGATTCAATCTTTTATTGACCGTTTTGACAGCTTTTCTTTACCGTACTAGCGGTTTAAACAATATTGCGATTTCAGCACCAGCTGCGAATCGTTCCGGTACAGCCTTCACCAATACCTTAGGCCTATTCGTAGAAGTCTTGCCCATGGTGATTCGAATAGAAGAGCAGGACACTTTGCTAAGCCTGTTCGGAAGAATCAGGGAACAGGCACTGGAATTTATCAAGCATTCTTATTCAGGAGCGTGTAACTGCACTTCAAATAGAAAAGCATCCGCTGTTCTGAACTATCTGCCCCTGTCCATGTGTAACCTGGACGGCATACCCGTATCCACACAATGGTTACACCCCGGTCATTCAGATAGCCATCATCTAATCAGAATGCATGTAACCGACTGGAACCAGAGTGGACAGGTCAACATCTCGGTAGATTTCAATGACAATTGTTTTTCCCCGCAGTTACGGGAGTCTGCAAAAGCACAGTGGCGCGCTATTTTTGACACCTTGGTAAAAGACATAAACCAACCCATAGATGCTATTGATATCTTGCAATATGACAAGTACACGCATCATCAATACGATGCTCTCATGTGCCCAGCACATATGAATCACCAATCAAGCAATAAAGAGCACCAGCATAACCATACACATACTCTTGTAAATATCACGGATCGATTTCGTGAAAGAGTAAAACTGCATCCAAACGATGTCGCAATAAGCAACGGAAAGACAGAGATAAGCTATCAAACACTCCACGATAGCGCTTTGCAACTATCAAAAACGCTCATAGCTCTGGATGTGAAACTGGGTCAGACAGTTGCAGTTCTACTCGATCGTTCGATCAATGTGCCTATCGCATTTTTCGGCGTACTCATGTCAGGCGCTGCATATGTTCCGATTGATGCACAAAATCCAGACAATCGAATTATTCAGCTAATTGACAGTGCGCAAGCTGACATAGTTATAACAGAAGAATCAATAATCGAATCATTTGAAATAAAGAAATCAAAAATCTGGAAATCATTGCCTAATAGGCAAAGTATTATCCTGTCGGATACAGGAAATGTACTTGGCGATCATCCCGTCGATGCAGATTCCAAGAGTTTCCCTGTATCAATAGAGCCTGATGAAACGGCCTATATTTTATACACCTCTGGTTCAACAGGTTCACCAAAGGGTGTAATGGTTTCACATGCTGCAATGGAAAATTATTGTAGCTGGGCAGCATCATTCTACACCAACGGCGATCGCCTCACTTTTCCACTTTTCACTTCGATCGGCTTTGATCTGACCTTAACATCTATATTTGTACCATTGATTAGCGGCGGGCAAATACGCGTATATGAAAATCAGCACGATGCATTTGATGAATCTCTACTACAAATCCTCGACGAGAATCTAGTGGACATTATCAAACTAACACCGTCACATTTAAGTTTACTGCAAGGAAAAGATCTTTCTTCATCACGCGTCAAACAACTCATCGTTGGTGGGGAAGATTTAAAAACCGAACTTGCAAATCGGATACATAGCACCTATGCAAATCAGATCAAAATCCACAACGAATACGGCCCCACAGAAGCGACCGTCGGCTGTATCGTCCATACTTATGATCCGGATACAGATAGATCAGGCTCAGTACCTATAGGTAAACCTGTTGCAGCCACTGAAGTTCTAGTACTAAATGATGCATTTCAATTGCAACCCATCGGTCTACCGGGGAGCCTCTATCTATCCGGGCCTTCTCTTGCCAAGGGATATTGGGGCAGAGATGATCTTACAAATGAACGTTTTCTGCAGCATCCATCTGTGGACTATCCGAAGCTCATATACGCGACAGGTGATCGAGTAAAACTTGATCACAATGGCAAGTTGGTTTACCTGGGTCGCAACGACGAACAGGTGAAGATTAACGGTACAAGAATAGAACTTGCAGAAATTGAAGCCGCTGTGAGTCGGCATACAGCTGTGACTTCCTGCATATCTGTATTTATCGAAGGTAATACAAGGTCTGCTCACAAAAATACAACAGACCACACCACACAGGTTGAAAACCACTGTAAACGATGCGGCATTTCATCAAATTATCCTGAAATCAAGTTCGATGCGGATGAAATATGCTCACTTTGCCAAAACTACACAAAGTACGAAGGACGAGCCAGAACATGGTTTAAGACAATGCCAGAACTAGAGCAACTGGTAGACGACGTAAAAACAGAAAGTACCGGAAAATACGATTGCATAGTTTTGCTAAGTGGTGGAAAAGACAGTACCTATGCGTTGGCAAGATTGGCAGATCTAGGGCTAAGCATACTTGCCTACACGCTTGATAACGGATTCATATCGGATTCTGCAAAAACCAATATCGCCAAAGTATGCGCAACGTTACACATTGACCACGAATTTGGTCAAACAAGTGCGATGCAGGAAATATTTGCGGACAGTTTAAATCGCTTCTCCAATGTGTGTAACGGCTGTTTCAAAACGATATACACACTTGCCCTATTTCGAGCCAATGAGCTTGACATCAAATGCATTTTCACCGGATTGTCTCGCGGCCAGTTCTTTGAGACACGTCTGACCGAGGATATTTTGACTAACCCCGATGTCAGTGACGAAAACATTGACGAGATGATCATGGCCGCACGTAAGTCCTATCATCGTACAGATGACGCCGTGTCACGCCTGATCGATACACGTTTATTTAACGACGACACATTGTTCGAACAGATAAATATCATTGACTTCTACCGCTACTGCGATGTAAGTCTTGAGCAGATGATGTCATGGATGAAAGAGCAGCTTCCGTGGGTAAGACCATCTGATACAGGCAGATCTACTAACTGCCTGATCAATGATGCAGGTATATACATCCACAAATTAGAACGTGGTTATCATAACTATTCTTTGCCTTATAGCTGGGATGTACGTTTGGGGCACAAGGATCGCGACACAGCTCTGGAAGAACTGGACGACGATATCGATGAGGCACAAGTCAACGAGATGCTTGAGGAAGTTGGCTATGTCAGTAAAACAGACACCAATTCACACGGGAGTCAAATTGCCTTGTATTTTACCAGCGATACTGGTCTTACTGCAGATGCGTTAAAAAACCATCTGACGGAAGTTCTACCACGCTGGATGCTGCCACACTGGTTTGTACCTATAGACAAATTTCCTCTGAACACAAACGGCAAAATAGACAAACAACAGCTACCCAGCGTCAATCATTCAGTTTTTCATCGTGAGCAAAGTGAAGAAAAGGACGAAATTGAATACATTGCGCCTAGTACTCAATTTGAAATAACCGTCGCTGACTTATGGTGCAAACACTTACGCCAGGACAAGATCGGTATTCACGACAATTTTTTTCGTATGGGCGGGGATTCTCTATCAGCTATACGCATCGCTTCGCAACTCAACGAACAGGGATTCTCAGTTACCACAGTTGATATTTTCGAAAATCCAACGATTAAAAGCTTGTCCCAAGTAGAAAGTTCGTGCAAACCAGAAAGTAAAAATCTCGATACAGCTAAAGTAAACACAAAGCCAGAAGAATCCGCATTTGCGCTACTAAAACCAGGGCAGATGAACAAGCTGTCACAAATTGTACGGAAAAACTGAAATCTGCTTAGAGTTGATTTGCGATTATGAATTTCAACAGAACTGAAAATGAACTAGCCTTGTACGACAGCGTGCTGGCGTTTACAGATTCTGAACTACGACCACTCCTATCGACGATATCAGGTACACATCAATTCGACGAAGCAGCATTCAGATCATTGTGGGAAGTTTGTGCAAATTTTGGAGTCCTGCGATGGCCTGCACCAACAGATCAAGGCGGACACGGACATTCAGTAACAACAACAGCTTATCTGATGGAAGCTTTGGGATACGGCTGTAACGACAACGGCTTGCCATTTGCGCTCGGCACTCAAATGTGGGGTCTACAACGGGCAATACTTCAATTCGGGAATTCAAGCCAGGTCTCGCAATATCTCAGCAAAATGTTATCCGGTAACAAGATTGGCTCTTTTGCGATAAACGAAACAGGCAGCGGCTCAGATGCCTTATCGCTAGCAACAAGCGCAATTCTTGATCAAAATCACTACACGCTAAATGGTGAGAAATCTCTGATCTCTCTATCGCCGATTGCAGACTACCTGTTGGTACTTGCCACAACCAACCCCGATGCCGGTCGTTGGGGAATAACAGCCTTTCTCGTCGACACAAATCTGCCGGGAATAACCCTGCACCCGGCAGATTCCATGATGGGCCTCTCTTCCATACCCATAGGTAATATCACTTTTGACCAATGCAAGGTACCAGTCAATAATCTACTTGGTAAAGAGGGTGCGGGCTCAGCAGTGTTTGCCAGCGTGCAATCCTGGGAACGAACATTGTTGGCAGCACCTCAGATAGGCGCTATGCAACGCATTATTGAAAACTGTGTGGTATTCGCAAAATCACGCTCACGTAGTAATCAGAAAATTGGCAAATATCAGGCGATATCCCACAAAATAGCAAATATGAAAATCAAGATGGAGGCGAGTAGATTATTGCTTCAAAAAGCTTCATGGGGATTGGATCAGAACAAACAGAGCATGATTGACGCATCCATTGCCAAAACATTTATAAGCGAAAGCTTTGTTGAAATTTGCCATGAAGCACTGCTGATTCACGGTGGTGATGGCTACAAAACTGATCAAGGAATTGAACACAACCTAAGAGATGCCATAGGCGGTACGCTCTATGGCGGTACCTCAGACATGCAACGTAATGTTATTGCTTCTTTAATCGGCTTATAAGTCAGATTTCAACGTATCATTATTTTGATTAAACAATCTTTTTATCTCATCTGTTCAGTGAACCTATAACATCGACAATGCAAGGTTATCTTATTCAATCCTATCTTGAGTGGTACGCCAGAGAAACACCAGCTCACCCTGCCTTGTTATTTCAAGGCGAATCGCTTGCGTATGCAGATCTCGACAGGCTGGCGAACCAACTGGCCAACGCACTTATCTCCAATGGGATCGAGCAGCAGCAAAAAGTTGGTATTTACATACACAAAGGTTTGGAGCTAGGGGTAGCTATCTATGGAATATTAAAAGCTGGCTGCGTCTTCGTACCGCTAGACCCATTTATGCCTGAAGAACGTCTACAGATAATTATGGATGACTGCGATATCAGGCACCTGATTACCTCTGATGTACTAGCAGCCAAACTGGATACTTTGCAACATCAAAAATCACTCTGCGTATATGGGCCTGGAGTTGAAAATCGAAGCGGATTTGGAAAAGAAATTGGTAAAGAAAATCAAACCAACTTCAAGCGCAAAGTAATTAGCTGGGATCAAATAAGACAACAACCAGTGCATCGACCGAACCTGGACATTATCAATCTCGATATGGCGTATATCATGTACACGTCAGGATCAACAGGAACACCCAAAGGCATGATCCATACCCATCAGGGATCCATTAACTATGCGCGCTGGGGGAAAGAACACGTAGGTCTCACTGCAAAAGACAGGGTGGCGAGTCACGCTCCGCTTCATTTTGATCTGAGTATTTTCGATTTTTTCTCAACCGTCCAAGCTGGTGCAACAGTTGTCCCTATAGCAGAACCAGTCACAAAGATGCCGGCTAGCTGGACAAATACCATAGACAGCGAACAGATATCAGTAGTGTTTACTGTTCCCTACACGCTGATCACAATGCTTGAACAAGGCGCTATTGATCAACGGAACCTATCATCATTGAGATGGATAATGTTTGGTGGTGAACCTATGCCACCTAGACAACTTCGTCAGCTAATGGATAGACTAAAGCAAGTACAATTTACCAACGTATACGGTCCTGCAGAAGCGCCATCCTGTACATGTTATGACATACCAGCAGAATTTTCCGGACAGGAAAATGAGTCCATTCCGATCGGCAAAGTGTCACGCAATTCGCAGATGTTAATTATCGATGAACACAATCAACCTTGTGACATCGAACAACCAGGTGAACTATGTATTAGAAGCGCTACTCTGACACTAGGCTATCACAACCGGCCGGACCTTAATGCAAAAGCGTTTCTTGAACTACCCGGGCCAGGCACATTCCCCGATGTTTACTACCGAACCGGGGATCGGGTCGTACAGCAATCTAATGATCTGTTGATGTTTTTAGGCCGCACAGACAGAATGGTGAAAACACGTGGTAACCGGGTAGAGCTCGATGAAATAGAAGCCGCCCTGACGAGCCATCCTGATGTGTTTGAGGCCGCTGCTTTCACCGTACCTGATGACCACGGCAGTAACAAAATTATACTTGCCGCAACAGTCAAACCCGATGCGGATCTCTCTGTAAGCGGAGCCCAAGCGCATTTACGGAAAAAAATACCGAGCTACGCTATACCACAGCAAATTGAAATGGTCGCAAGTTTGCCCCATACAAGCACCGGCAAACTAGATCGCAACGCACTTGCCGCTAATTGGCTTTCTTCTTAAATAACAAATATTTCAATGTCAACTTCAACCGACAAAACCAATCATTCCCTCAGCAGTGAAGCCGGAGCAGATGCCATTCGTAAGTACGTACAAAACGACATCCTAGCGGACACAGGCATCACTATTACAGATGAGCAGGATTTACTGCTTTCCGGACTTCTGGATTCATTAAGCGTCATCAGAGTAGCGACCTTCCTGGAAGAGCACTTCAAAATCAAGGTAGCTGCAGAGGATTTGATTGTAGAAAACTTTGGTTCCTGCAACAGTATGGCTTCCTACGTTCATAGCAAATTAAGCCAAGGTGCAAATTAAAGCGATATAGATAAAAATAGACAATTAGTTCGACTATCAATACTTTTAGACTAATAAAATTCCCGGGGATTTACGGCAGATTGTTCGGGGTTCAGGGTTCAGGGTTCAGGGTTCAGGGTTCAGGGTTCAGGGTTCAGGGTTCAGGGATAGGAATTTTTCGCACTAGCGTATCGTCAAGTCGTTGGTAGTTCTCACCATCGAACCATGAGATGATTCTATGTACCTCTACACGAGTTATTGACAGCTCAGAACGTTGTCTCGTGTTGCTATCCGTATACAAATACAGCGGCGCTGGAAAATAGTCGAACCATCTTTTCCGATTAAGATCAGCTTGCTTGTTGCTGACGAAATTTATCACGAAATTATCGAAACGCTCCGCTTTAATCGGATCATACCTGACAGAACCCTGCTGCTCGATAATATTAAATATTTCGTCTTCAGCTGACACAGCACTGAGTTGTTTCGCCAAGTCAAGATCCAGCGTCGCCCCCCAGGTGATCGGCAATACATTTGATTCTGAGACAAACCCGACGGCATTGAGCGTTAATGGGTACTCATAGGGCGTGAAATAGGCTGGCGTCAGCACAACAGAATTATCCTGTGAATCAAAAGCTCTAAATTGGTAGACATAGCTTACGGGTGAATCATGCCAACCCAATTCCACCGCGCCCATCCAGTGTGGGCTCAGAGCAATTAATATTGCAGTAGTTATTTTTGTACGAAAACTCTTTGGGAGCAAAGGATGCCGTAACTGTCCATTGGGTGATCGCCTACTCTTTGTTGCCTGAGCTTTCTCTCTCTTATACAGTACGAAGTACAGGAAAGCCGTATTGATCACTATCCATTGCCAAAAGAAGATACCTGATACTGCGAATATAATGACATGAAAAATCACAGCCAAAACCAACAGCATCCTAAGCAAGAACCCATTAAATAACGCAAAGATAACTGCAGTTTCAAACACCAAAGTGAACAAGACAGTAAACCTATCAAAATTGGCAAAGATTCTTAAAACCGACGATATTTCTTCATCCATTAAAACACCCAACCATCCACCGGCATAACTGGCTGCGAGCATGTTATGTATTTCTCCGTACTCGTGCCAACGAATAAAGTATTTTGCATAAGCTGCGGCCCAGTAATGAGACATGATTACAACGACCGCGAGCCAGAGAAAGACACTATCAAGTCGGCGTTTGGTAAAAAATGTAAAAACCATCACCAAGTAAAAAGCCGCCAACAATTTAATTGGCATAGATACTTGAGCGATCGAATAGGCTGTAAATTCCAGTTCGAACTGTCCTTGCAACAGCCATATAACAGGAAACAGGAACAGCAAGAAACACGGACGCCAGATAGATAAAAGAAACATCGCAATAAGAAACAACCGGTCAACATGATGGCTGACATCAAGAAGATAGTTATAGCCATAAGTAGAATTTCGCCAAACCACAACGAAAGCTACAAACAGAACAAACAATCGTATATTCGAATCACATACATGTTTCCAAGGTAGCTTGATACAAAAATAAATCAGATACAAGGAGACCGCAGCCATACCAAGCAGCAACAATACTGTATTGTGAAAAAATAATGCAGACGCTGCATCGCGCACTAGTATTTCACCATCATAGAAACGGGTCGTTGGAAAAAGGCCTTTTTCGAACAGCAGATTGCAAACTGCCAGTAATACACTCGCTTTAAGAAAAACACGGAAGAAAAGCGCAGTGTTTTCTTCGTCTACTGAAAAAGATTCAAGTTTATTCACTGGATAATGTTTGAACACTCAAAGATTATTGCTAAAAAACACTTCATAATCTGTCATCGACCCCGTGCAATACGTGTATAAGCGATCTGATCTGGCTAAGATAAACACTTCTACATATAAAAGAATTGGTTATTGACTTATTGAATTTCTTAAGATCTTGTCGTGTCCGACCAGGGGTTGTTACCTTACATATCTTTTGTCTGTTGTTTTAGATGACAAACCTGTGACCCTCAGTCTGCAGAGAAGTATAAGCCATTCAATCACACACTGACCCGTGTTACTAACTTCTTGCAACAAGGTGGTTTTATTATCTATTCTGGATTGCCAATTCCATGTCAAATGATTTTGTTATGCCGCGATTTTATTATCCTTTCTATAAATCCGACAATTCTCTTAAATCCAGCGACGTACCTTCTCGGAATAATCGCTAAACGCGTCACCGAAATGCCTGGCAAGAATTTTTTCTTCCGGTTTGATCTGGAAAATAGTGATATAAAAAACGAAACATACTACTGGCACCACACTGACAGGATTACCCAATGCGATTGCAAAAGCTATTAACAGTAACAAGACACCAAGATACATCGGATTTCGGCTGATTCGATAAAAGCCGTTAGTCACCAGGGCGGTTGTAGCCTGTGGGTCCATTGGATTAACCGTTGTCCGATGACGACGAAAGCTGAGTACCGAACCTAGCCCAAGAGCCATACCAAGCACCACCAAAAACAATGCGAGTATCAGCCGAATTGTGCCAGCAAGGAAAATCTCGTAACCGGGAAAGCGATACCACAAAAGCCACATCGCAATAGCACAAACTAATGCCACCAGAGGTGGCGGGATCAACAGTTCAAGATTTTTGATCATCGTCAGTTTCAAACACCTTATCCATGTAAGTTGCCAGTGCCAGATCGCGCTCAGTGATGCATGGATACTCAGCGTCCCAGGTACTCAAGGATACGCTAAGAGACTTGTGACTATTGCACCAGTTAGGGTGGTGATCCGCAATATCACAGCCTGCTGCAACACGCTCCATAAATGCGATGGCCAGACGAAAAGAATCGAAGCGATAATTCCGCGTCAGTTGCTGTCGCCGTCCATTGCCAGCATTGTCATTTTTAACATGGGTGGATTCAGTTTTTACTACCGACCACTGATCAAGCTCCTGTGAGGTAACAGTAGTCAGGCGCTCGTCCGGGACTTGATTTTTTGGGATATAGCGTTTGGCTGGATAACCGTTATCGCTGTTTAGCAACACTGCGCCGGCAGCAACATCCTGATCGACATCTATTTGAGTTGCCACCGTCTTTTCAAACACCGCAGCTTTCAACAACTCGATGTCGTGTACCACATGGCATGGCCTGATTTCGAGCAGAGAAACTCGTCGGCAAACTCGCAAGCTTGCTGTGGACGGCTCGCTCTTGATCCCTTTAATGCAAACTGGCAAGACACGTTGCTGTGCTTCAATTGCACTGGCTGTAAAGTGGACTATTTGAGATAGATGAGTATCTGGCTTACTGGAATCGTTAACGCTAGTGCGCTTGTTATTCGAATCAACGGTAGTTGATTGTTCCTCGATGAATTTACACAGGCTGTTGTACTGCTGCTCATCAAGCAATACAACGGTTATATCGAAAAGCTCGAGAGATGCGGATTCAATGCTGTTCTTTTCGATGCCGTCGTCGCGCAACACTGTCTGTGACACAGCGGGATTGTTGTCCTTGCTACCACCAATAGCTCGCAGTGCACAAACCAGACACTCGATGCCAGGACCGTTCGGGTCACTGGCAAGACTGGCGCTGCAAAGCAAATTAAGCTTAAAGTTGGAATAGTCGTATTGTTTGATACCTGATTGCTCTGTATCGCGTGACCAGCAGGCATTGTACAACGCCGGCTTGTAACTACAACCCAACTACAACCCAACTACACACCAATTACCAACCAACTACAATCCCGGCAACAACCTGTCATCAAACGTGCACAAATTCGCACCACCCCGCAAGCCTGTGTCTTTACGGGTTGGAAACAGCCGAAGGTTTTAGATTTTTTGCCTGAACGCTGACTTGCCGGCGTATTGCGCACGATCGCCAAGATACTCTTCAATGCGCAGCAATTGGTTGTATTTGGCAATTCGATCAGAGCGTGACAAGCTGCCAGTTTTGATCTGGCGAGCATTAGTGGCAACAGATAAATCCGCAATGGTCGTGTCTTCCGTTTCACCCGAGCGGTGTGATGTTACCGTGGTGTAGCCAGCACCATGCGCCATATCGATTGTCTCAAGTGTTTCTGTCAAGGTACCGATCTGGTTAACCTTAACAAGAACAGAATTAGCAATCCCTTCTTCTATACCCCTGGCAACGATCTTTGGATTAGTAACAAAAAGATCATCACCAACCAGTTGAATTTTGTCTCGTAACCGATCCGACAATAACTTCCAGCCATCCCAGTCACTTTCATCAAGTCCGTCTTCTATCGATATGATCGGATACTTATCTACCCACTCTGCCAGATAATCAACAAACTCGGCTGCATTGAACTGTCGCCCCTCGGAAGCCAAATCGTAGACACCGTTTTTGCAAAATTCCGAGCTAGCCACATCAAGCGCCAGATAGACATCAACACCGGCTTTAAAGCCTGCTTTGTCAATGGCAATCAATATGGTTTCTATGGCTTCTTCGTTTGATGAGAGATTCGGTGCGAAGCCACCTTCATCACCAACGTTGGTATTCATGCCACGGGACTGCAACACTCCACGCAGACTGTGAAAGATTTCAGCGCCATAGCGCAATGCTTCAGCAAAGCTCGGTGCGCCGACAGGCATCACCATGAATTCCTGAATATCGACACTATTATCAGCATGTGACCCGCCGTTAATGATGTTCATCATCGGCACAGGCAAGTTAACCGCACTCTCGCCACCAAGATATTCAAACAACGGTTTTTTGTGTTTGTTCGCAGCAGCATGTGCACAGGCGAGAGACACACCCAGCAAGGCATTAGCACCAAGCCGATCCTTGTTATCAGTGCCATCGAGCGTGAGCATAGTCCGATCAATAGCAGTCTGATCGTCAACGTCCTTACCGACTATCGCATCGCGAATCTCAGTGTTTACGTTCTTGACAGCCTTCAACACACCCTTACCCAGGTAGCGCCCGCTATCACCGTCACGCAGCTCAAGTGCTTCGCGAATACCGGTTGATGCACCAGATGGCACAACTGCGCTTCCCTTTACGCCATCAGAGAGCGTGACAATGGCTTCAACGGTTGGATTTCCGCGCGAGTCCAGCACTTCCCGGGCATGCACGTCGGATATCGTAGTACTCATAGTGTCTCCACTTTATAAAATCAGGTTCATTGCATCAGAGCATCTTCAGCAAAAGGATGCTGCTTAACTGTGCGATCTATGTCCATAAGCTGTGCCAACAGCACTTCCAGTTGATCCAGGGGCCAGGCATTAGGTCCATCACAGAGTGCTTTCTCAGGATCAGGATGAGTTTCCATAAACACTCCGGCAACGCCCGCAGCAACGGCAGAGCGAGCCAGTACCGGCACAAACTCACGCTGCCCGCCGGATGTACTTCCCTCACCGCCGGGTAACTGCACGGAGTGTGTCGCATCAAATACGACCGGCGCACCACTTTGGCGCATAATGGCCAGGGAGCGCATATCAGACACCAGTGTGTTGTAGCCAAAGGATACACCGCGCTCACACAACATGATGTTCCTGTTACCGGTTGCCAGCGCTTTTTCAAGCACATTTTGCATATCTGCCGGTGCCAAAAACTGCCCTTTCTTTATGTTAACCGGCTTGCCGGTAGCTGCCACAGCCTGAATAAAATTCGACTGGCGGCATAAAAACGCAGGCGTTTGCAGTACATCGACCACGTCAGCAACTTCTGTCAAAGGCGTACCGTCATGCACATCGGTCAAGATCGGCAGATCAAAGGTATTTTTAACCTTTTCCAGTATTCTTAAACCCTCTTCCATACCCGGGCCACGATAACTGTCTACCGAGGAACGATTGGCTTTATCGAAAGAGGATTTATATATCAGTGGTAGTGACAGTTTGTCGGCGATCAGGCGCAGTGTTTCTGCTGTTTCAAGCGCCAGGGATTCAGATTCGATAACACAGGGACCAGCGATCAGGAACAGAGGTTTGTTATTGCCAACTTCAAAGTGACACAGTTTCATTTGATTCGGTCTTTTGCATCCGATGGGTCAGGGCAGCACCAATAAATCCAGTGAAAAGCGGGTGACCATCGCGAGGGGTGGAGGTGTATTCCGGATGGAACTGGCAACCAATAAACCAGGGATGTTCGGGTAGCTCAACCATCTCGACCAACACTTGTTCCCCGGTTGATTCTGCAGAAACAACGAGACCAGCCCCACTGAGTTGCTCGCGGTAGGTGTTGTTAAATTCATAACGGTGCCGGTGGCGCTCGGTTATCTCCTCGACACCATAGGCAGTTGCAGCCAGAGAGCCCGGTTTTAAATGGCAAAGCTGACCACCCAAACGCATGGTACCGCCAAGATCAGAGTCTTCGGATCGTTGCTCAATGTGACCATCCTGCTCCTGCCATTCAGTTACAAGTGCAATCACGGGATCAGGGGTTGAAGGGTCAAACTCACTGCTGTTGGCCGACTCAATCCCCGCACAATGTCTGGCAAAATCGATCACAGCGACCTGCATGCCGAGACATATACCCAGATAGGGAATCTCATTCTCACGTGCCAGTCGTGCCGCGAGTACTTTGCCTTCAACTCCGCGCAGACCAAATCCACCCGGCACCAGTATGGCGTCGAGTGCCATAAGATGAGCCGTGTTGCCCTGCTCCAGAAATTCCGCATCAACATATTCAATATTGACACGGCAGGACAGTTGGACGCCGGCATGCACCAACGCTTCATTCAACGACTTGTAGGACTCAGTCAACTCGGTATATTTGCCGACCATACCGACGGTCACTTCGTGTTGCGGATTCATAATGCGGTGCACAACATGTGTCCAGTCACTCAGATCAGCTGCGGGTAGTTGCATCCCGAACTGCGCAACAACCAGATCATCCAATCCCTGGACATGCAGCAATCGCGGCAGATCATATATACAACTGACGTCGGTGGCAGCTATAACCGCTTCTTCTGCCACGTTGGTGAACAGGGCAATTTTTCTGCGATCATTGTCGGGCAGAGGGCGATCTGCGCGGCACAACAATACATCGGGTTGTATGCCGATGGAGCGGAGTTCTTTAACCGAGTGCTGAGTCGGCTTGGTTTTCATCTCACCGGCAGCTGAAATATAAGGCACGAGCGTCAGATGCATAAACATAGTACGACGTCTGCCAAGCTCGACACCCAGTTGCCGGATGGCTTCCAGGAAAGGCAGGGATTCGATATCGCCGACGGTGCCTCCAATTTCAATTAAAGCCACGTCAACCTCGCCACTACCCACAATTATCCGCCGCTTGATTTCGTCAGTGATGTGCGGGATAACCTGTACGGTTGCACCCAGATAATCACCACGGCGCTCACGCGAAATGACTGTTTCGTAGACGCGGCCGGTTGTGAATGTGTGATGCTGGTGTGTTTTGATGCGTACGAAGCGTTCGTAATGGCCGAGATCCAGATCAGTCTCCGCACCGTCTTCGGTGACAAACACCTCACCATGTTGATAAGGGCTCATGGTGCCTGGATCCACATTAATATAGGGATCCAGTTTGAGCATCGCGATACTTAAACCACGCGCTTCGAGCAGAGCTGCCAGAGAGGCGGCAGAAATTCCCTTGCCTAGCGACGAAACGACTCCGCCAGTGACAAACATGTAGCACGTATCAGTACTCCTGGCACTGGCCAGTAAATCACTGACACTGGTGTACTGCTGATCATGCTTGCGTCGCATGACCCGGCTATCCCAACCGGCGTCGGATTCGCGGTCAGATTGGGATGCTGAAGGATGTCTGGTTGTATTAATAATTTCCGTCCAGGCTAATATTGGGCTGATCGGCAATGAAAACCGAAGTTGTTCGAAGTTGCTCGAAGTTGCTCGAAGTTGCTATAACGGTGTCTGCTCTGTAATCGCTACCGATTTTGTTACCACTGGCTTTGTAATCACTGGTTTTGGAAACGGCTATTGAAAAAACCTTCGGCGAAACCGGCGACAAAGTTAAACTTTCGGGTCCACGCAAACAGTGCGTGTTTATCGATTGGGACGGCAGCAAACAATACCAGAATCGCGCTTAAATAAGAACCTTTCCTGTCATTGACTTCAGTCAGGTTTAAGGTTGTCGATTCCCTAAGTCATCATGGCGTTCATCGCAGGTCAGTTGCACGACAGAGGAAGTGTCGTGTCAGCCTTCATCCTTCTTATGGCGACTGGACACAGCAATTTTCCAGATTGCAGCCAGTTCGTCGTTTACATAAATTAACGGCACAAGACTGCGTTGCCATGGCGGCAGCCCTGCCTCTTGCATCAATTTTTTTACTGATTTATGCATAACCGGCCGCCCCACAGCCAGTCGCTCACCTCCATCTCGGCTACGCACCTTTATGCGCGCATTGGTGGGTAAACTCAGCCCCTGTGCAGCCAGATCCGCACGTGACAGGCTAAGACCTATTTCGGGAATAGCCAACTCACCCTGCCCATCCGGCCATGTGTGCTCGAAAGCTGTACACAGCAATACGGGCGGGTGCAACAAGTACAGGCGATCCCGATAGCGACGAAGCTCATATCCGCGCGTTCTAGCTGTGCCAGCAGATGTCGGGTTTTGCAGCAGCTCTTGTTCAATCTGTTGCAACAAAGCCGTTGGTGGCATGAGCAGACCGTTGGAATGTATCCAGCAACGCAAAACATTGAATCGCCTCTCAACAGACAGAGATAAAAGCGCATCCACATCAAGCGAGTCCGATGTCGCCTGATCATCGAGCATCACGGTGAGGTCATCATGTGCTAACTCATTCAGAACCGAACTTGCAGCAGCGCTGTGCGTCGCCGTCCGCGATAAGGTGCGCTTGGCGGCAGGCCAGCGCTGTGTCAGTCGAGGCATGATTTGCTGTCGAATGAAGTTTCGATCAAAACGCTCGTCAGCATTGGTCGGATCTTCAATGCTGACAAGCCCAAAGTGTTGAGCGTAGGCTTCGAGATCCATGCGCAGACATTCCAGGAACGGGCGCAATAGCAGACCGTGCGCAAACTCTCTTTGTGCAGGCATCGCTGCCAACCCACCCGGACCACTGCCGCGCAATGCCTGTAACAAAAAGGTTTCAGCCTGATCGTCAGCATGTTGAGCCAGCAACAGATAGTCATCCGCATTCATCTGCTCGGCAAACGCTTTATAGCGCGCACTCCTGGCTGCTGCCTCCGGACCGGAACGTTTCAATTCTTGTGAAAATTCATCATCATGTTTCACGTGATGAACCTGACATTTGATGCCTAGCAGATTCGCCGTTCGGGTACAGTGCGTTGCCCAGTCGTGACTTTCGCTTTGCAAATTGTGATTAATGTGGACGGCTAACAGCCGAGAGTTAACGATTGCGGCGGGGTCTGAAACAGCCATATGGCTTTTACTGGATGTATCGGCCGCATTCGGCACACTGGCCAACGCCTGGGACAGACAGTGCAGTAAGACATGGGAATCCAGACCACCACTGTACGCAACCAGCAAGCGTCCGGTACTAACGCCTGCAAGCCGATCAATTAATTTGCTTATCGCTTGTTGTGGCGCCCGCAAGTCGCCTGGGATTTTTTCTGCAATCCGGTCCGTAATTTCACCAGCAACATCGGCGAACTCATCTGCGCGCTTAACTGGAGGCCTCTTCACGAAATTCACCATAGGCGCGCCATTTCTCACGGCGTAATCGCACCAACTCATCGGTTTGCAAATTTGTCAGTCCCTGCAGCTCTTCAAACAGGATCTTGCCAAGTGTTGCAGCTATGGCATCTGTATCACGATGAGCACCACCTGACGGCTCGTCGACCACTCGATCGACCAGCTGTAGTTCCAGCAGACGCTCTGATGTAATACCCATCGCTTCGGCAGCGTCAGACGCTTTTTCAGCACTCTTGTACAGTATCGATGCACAACCCTCGGGTGATATCACTGAGTAGATTGCGTATTGCAACATCAACACACGATCAGCTACCCCTATCGCCAATGCACCACCAGAACCGCCTTCCCCTATAACTGTGGCGATAATCGGTGTTTTCAATTCAGACATCACAAACAGATTACGGGCTATCGCTTCGGACTGGCCACGCTCTTCAGCGCCAATACCGGGGTAAGCACCCGGCGTATCAATAAAAGTAAAGACGGGTAATCCGAACCGCTCTGCTAGCTCCATCAAACGTTTCGCCTTGCGGTAGCCCTCCGGGCGTGGCATACCGAAATTACGCGTAATCTTCTCTTTCGTATCGCGTCCTTTCTCATGACCTATTACGATCACCGGTACGCCCTGCAACCGTGCCAGTCCACCGACAATAGCCGAATCATCAGCATACAGTCGATCACCATGGATTTCTTCGAAGTCGGTAAAGATACTATCGATATAAAAACGGCAGTAAGGACGCAACTTGTGGCGTGCAACCTGCGCAACCTGCCAGGGGTTGAGCTTGCTAAATATACTCTGGGTTAATGATTCGAGCTTGTTTTCAAGCTTGAGCACCTCGTCACTGATATTAATATCAGCGTCTTCAGTAGCGAATTGCAGTTCACGAATCTTCGCCTGCAATTCGGCAATCGGCTGTTCGAAATCGAGGAAGTCCGGATTCATTTTGTTTTATTCTGGGGACGGCCTAAAACAAGGGTGGATGAACCATTATACAACGCCCCAGCGCCCTGCGCGGTAGAAGTCACTGTAGCGAGAAAGCGATAGTTTAAGTCCGTATGGCGATTGTTTGAGAAGCATTGTCGACCCTGGGCGACGAAAACGAACGCTGATACGGGCCAAACCAGCGCTTTAGCAGTAGGTGAGGTGCTGCTGCGCAGACTCCCACGGGCCCCTCAATAGATCAGCTCAATCGCGCTTTCACCGGCAATTTCTTCCAGTCGTTCCAGCAAGCGATGCTCCGGCTTGACCAGCCAGCGATTGCCGGCACGGATGCGCGCGCTGGCCTCCCCGTTATCATAATCGATAGTCACCGGGGTCGAACCAGCGCCGTGTTCAGCAAGAGTCTCCAGCATGCGCTCAAGAGCCGAATCACGGCAGATGTCCTTGTTCAACCGGATAAGAAGACTACGCGCGAAGCGCTCACGCGCTGCTGCCAGATCAAAGATCGCCTGTGCTCGTATACGGAATCCACCATTAAAATCATCAACCGATAATTCGCCATCCACCACCAGAATGCTTTCCATTTCCAGCGTAATGCGCGATGTTTCCAGCAAGCCTGCGTCGATCACCGCATCAACCCGCCCACCACGGTCATCGAGTGTTGCGATGGCTATTCGGCCATTGGGAGTATCACGCATGCGCACACCAATGATCAGGCCGGCGAGCAGCACAGGCGTGCCCTTTTGCCAGCGCGCATTGGGCTGGCGCTGGGTTCTTTCCGCCACGCGCTCACACAAAGGAGCTATGCGGTTACTGGTAAAACAGGCAAGCTCATCAAGATATTCAGTGATCGGGTGACCACTCAGATAAAGACCCAGTGTCTCTTTTTCGTGACGCAACAATTCCCGTTCAGACCATTCAGTAACGGTTGACAGGATCAGTACTTCGCTGTCGTTTCCCTCTTCGGCCAGACCAAATAAATCGACCTGTCCGGAGGCCTGATCACGATGGTATTGTTCAGCGGCACGCATAACAGCGGGTACGTTCGCCATCATCGAGGCACGGTTTTCACCCAGCATGTCCGCAGCTCCAGAACGAATCAGTGCTTCAAGAACACGCCGTGGCACGCTGCCCTGTTCCATACGCCGGCACAGCGATTCAAGATCGACGTAGTCACCGTGTGCTGCTCTCTCCTCCAGCAGTTGCGCCAGAGCCGCTTCTCCCAGACCTTTGATAGCACCGAGTCCGTAGCTGATCGTCTCGCGGTCAATGACATCGAAGGCTACTTGTGAGTGATTAATGTCGGGGTGGCGCACAGTGATACCGATGGACGCACATTCTTCAATCAATCCAACCACCTTGTCCGTATTGTCCATGTCAGCTGACAATACAGCAGACATGAAAGCTGCCGGGTGATGGGTTTTCAGCCACGCTGTCTGGTAGGACAACAAGGCATAGGCGGCCGAATGAGATTTGTTGAAACCGTAACCTGCAAATTTCTCCACCAGATCAAAAATATTACCAGCCAACGCCGAGTCGATGCCGTTTTCAGTGCAACCTTCGAGAAAACCCACGCGTTGCTTGGCCATCTCCTCAGGTTTCTTTTTACCCATGGCGCGACGCAACAAATCAGAGCGCCCAAGAGTAAAGCCTGCCATTACCTGAGCAATCTGTATGACCTGCTCCTGATAAAGGATAACCCCGTAAGTCGGTTCCAACGTTGGGCGTAGCTGCTCGAGTTGATAATCCTCATGGGGCCAGGCCAGCGGTTTGCGCCCATGTTTTCTATCGATAAAATCATCAACCATGCCCGACTGCAAAGGACCCGGTCGATACAGCGCCACCAGCGCAATGATGTCTTCGAAATTATCCGGTCGCAGACGCTCTATCAGGCGTTTCATTCCGGCAGACTCCAATTGAAAAACAGCCGTCGTGGCAGCACGTTGCAACAGTTGATAGGTTGCAGCATCGTCGAGAGGCACGGCGCTGATATCAAGTGAATCACCGTCCGAGAGCCGATCCACCAGACGCACGGTGTTATCGATGATAGTCAGGGTTCTAAGACCGAGGAAGTCGAATTTGACCAGACCGACAGCTTCCGCATCATCCTTGTCGAACTGAGTGACCAGGCTGCTACCGTCAGCCTCACAATACAAGGGCGTAAAATCCGTCAGTGCGGTAGGAGCAATGACCACACCACCAGCGTGTTTACCCGCGTTGCGTGCCAGACCTTCAAGCGCCAGCGCCATATCAAGAAGCTCTGACACCTCTTCATCGTTCTCCCGTGCTGATGCCAGCTCCTCGGATTCACGCAAAGCCTTTTCGAGGGTCATGCCCACTTCAAACGGCACCATCTTGGCGATACGATCAACAAACCCGTAAGCATGTCCCATGACGCGTCCTACATCGCGCACCACAGCCTTTGCTGCCATGGTTCCGTATGTGATGATTTGCGAGACACGCTGCTCACCGTATTTTTCGGCGACATAGTGAATAACGCGGTCTCGCCCATCCATACAGAAATCGATATCAAAATCGGGCATTGATACACGTTCCGGATTCAGAAACCGCTCAAACAGCAAGTCATACTTCAATGGATCCAGATCGGTGATACCGAGCGAATAGGCCACCAGAGAGCCTGCACCGGAACCACGCCCTGGCCCGACCGGCACCTGGTTCTCTCGTGCCCATCGAATGAAATCTGCAACGATTAAAAAGTAGCCCGGAAAACCCATCTCATTGATAACGCCGAGTTCCCGATCAAGTCGGGCATCGTAATCAGGTCGTCGCTCAGCCAATACCTGCGGCTGATCTGAAAACAGAAAATCCATCCGTTGCTGTAATCCGGCTATTGCTTCAGCACGCAGGAAATCCTCTTCATTCATGCCCTCAGGAACCGGGAAGTCCGGCAATACCGATTGACCCAGTGATACCTCCAGATTGCAGCGTCGCGCAATTTCAACCGTGTTGGCTAGCGCTTCGGGTATATCCTGAAAGAGCGCTTGCATATCTTGCGAGGACTTCAAATATTGTTCTTGTGAATGCTTGCTCGGGCGCGATGTATCAGCGAGCACATAGCCCTGTTGAATGCATAGACGTGCTTCATGCACCGCGAAGTCGGTTTTTTCCAGAAAGCAGACATCGTTAGTTGCAACCGGTGCAAAACCGAATTCCTCTGACAACCTGCAGGCATGATCTATCCAGCGCGTCTCTCCAGCGCGTTGGGTTCGCCTGAGCTCCAGATAAAATCGCTCACCAAAGGTTTGATGCCACTGCTCTGCCAGGCGACGCTGAGTATCCGGATCGCTATCGCTGTGACAACATGCCAGCTCCCCTTCTACCCCTCCCGACAACGCAATCAACCCCTCGTGAGCGGCGAATAACCAATCTCGCTCGATTACGGGACAGCCCTGACTTTGTCCTTCCTGATAGGCGCGCGACACAAGACGCGTCAGATTATGGTAACCATCGGTATTTTGCGCCAGTAGCAGCAAACGCGATGATCCATCCATCCCGTTCGGCAGGCTGATACGAGCATCAACACCGACCAGCGGTTTCAAACCATGGCGCGTGGCACTGCGATAGAACTTAACCAGTGCAAAAAGATTGTGCAGATCGGTCAGCGCGACAGCCGGCATAGATCGGCAGGGAGACACATCAGAACCGCTTTCGTCAAACTGCTCAGACTGTGCTTTAACAGATTGCATCAACGGGTCGATGCGCACGATACTTTCCTGTAACGAAAATTCGGTGTGCACATTCAGGTGGACGAAGCCGTCGTTCATGCGGTAGCGGGCTCCAGGTTTTTGCAACTGCAATGACGATCGTCACCATCGCCCCTGCTCTGATCTACCACAGAGGCAGCTTCGATGGCGCGCCTTACAGGGGCAAATGATCGACGATGTTCCGGCAAGACGCCATGGATTTCAAGCGCCTGTCTGTGAGCCACTGTTGGATAGCCTTTATGACGATCAAAACCGTACTCGGGATGCTCTTCATGTAATTCTTGCATAAGCCGATCACGGTAGACCTTGGCTATTATCGAGGCAGCAGAGATACTACGGATTTTCTGGTCTCCTTTGACAATTGCACGACAGGGTAGCGGCAGATCAGGACAGCGATTACCATCGATCAAGGCTCGTTGTGGACGTGGATCAAGTGCCATACAGGCGCGGCGCATAGCGAGCATGCTGGCGTGCAGGATATTCACCTGGTCAATTTCCTCGACACTGGCCTCGGCAATGGCAAACGCAACGGCTCGTTCACGTATTTCAAGATCAAGCGCATTGCGATTCGCCTCGCTCAACTGCTTGGAATCGACAAGACCTTTGATACGCCGCCCGGGATGCAGGATCACAGCAGCAGCGACCACAGGGCCTGCCAGTGGCCCCCGGCCCACCTCGTCAAGGCCTGCGACCAAGGTGTGCTTGATTTTGGTCTTGCCGGTATTACTCATCAACGGTTTGTAATCAGATAAACAGGAAAGCGTTCAGGCAGAGGCGACTATATAGTTTTTAACCTCAGCTGCCAAACAGGTGTTTCAGTCGCGCACCGACACTCAAACGAGGCGGCTCGCTGTCAAGCAGATAGGCATCGAAGGCCTGGCTGTTACGGGTGGTATATCCGCTCTTCTCTCGCTCCGTCAACGAAATTGCAAGACCTGAGGATTGCGCCATCGCCAATGCCATATCTGCCCCAAGAACCATGAACGCAGTGGCCCAGGCATCAGCAAGTTCAGTCGTATGATGTATGACGGTGACCGAGGCAAGCCGGTTTGTTACAGGATAGCCTGTGCGCCCGTCAATCAGGTGGCTAATTCGCTTGCCATCGATCTCGCGATAGTTACGATAATCCCCGGAGGTTGCAATATGTGCATTTTCGACACTGATCGCCTTGACGGCTGATGTGCCTGATTGGACTGCAGGTGCTCTGCCTACACCGGCCAGCTCAGGTGATTCAAGCGCGATAACCCAGGCTGAATTATCGCCCGCCTGCCCACGTGTGCGGATCTCTCCCCCTAGCTCAAAGAGATACCGGTCAATACCCATGCCTTCGAACATGTCGCCGACCCTGTCCACCGCATAGCCTTTGGCTATGGATGACAGATCCACTTGCAGGGTCGCCACACGTTTGCGTAATCGTTGATTGTCATCCGAATACTGCAGCAAGTGATAGCCGACTTTGTCGATCCGGGCATTGACGTGCTCAGGCAGCACTTTTTGTCGGGAATCGCGACCAGTATCACCACTGCTGCCAAACCCCCACAGATCGACTAATCCACCGAGGGTGACATCGTAAGCACCCTGTGTTTGCTCACTGATGGCAGCCGCTGAGCGCAGCAACTCGATCACCGGAGTCGGTTGTTCTATCCAGTCGGTAGATGTCGTAGCATTGAATTGACTGAGCGCCGATGACGAATCATAGGTTGACATATGCGCATTGATGTCAAGGAGCAATTGTTCGATATTGTCCTGGATTTGCCGCTGCAGTTGCTCAGACGATAAAGCCGCGTCCGACGAAGGGGTCTCAATTGGCGACACCACAGTGGCATGCCAGGTGGTACCCATGGCGGTGCCAGTGAATTTCCACTCTTGCCGATGTTTCAACTGTGTAGATTGCGAGCTATGGCAACTGCTGAGAAGGCTTGTCGCAAGTAGAGCAACAGTCGTGAAACGACAAATAGACGGCACACGACATTGGCTGGCAGTGGCAGTGCAACGGAGGCTGTGATTGCTAGTCAGAAAGACGTGCTTGCGGGTAAGACTGAAGACGAATTTGCATGCGACGTTAACAACGCACTTGCAAACGTTTTTGTGAACGCCGCTTTTGCGAACGCCGCTTTTGTGAACGCCGCTTTTGTGAACGCCGCTTTTGCGAACGCCGCTTTTGTAACCAATAATAGCAATGTGATCAGCAAGAGCGTTGATCACATTGCCCTCATCGCAACATTACATGGTGTGAGTTGGACGCTCTGCTGACGTAAGATTTGCCAGTATTTCTTCGATCGCTTTTGAACCTGCGTCACTCTCATCATCAAAGCGAATACCAATTCCAGCTGTTCGATTACCCTGCGCACCGGCAGGCGTTATCCAGGCTACCTCACCACGCAAAGGTATTGGGGAAGGATTATCCATCACCTGAAGCAATAGAAAAACCTTGTCACCCAAGTCGTAATGCCTTGCCGTGGGAACAAATACCCCACCATTTTGCACAAAACGCATATAGGATGCGTAAAGCGCACCTTTGTCAGTAACGGTGAAAGCGACTACACCTTTCAGACTCTCGGTCATACCTGAAAAATCTCTGCTCGGTCAACGATGGGAGCAATGCTTCATGCTTCTATTCGACCCGCCTTTTTTATAAGACTGGGCTTGGCCAGCAACACCGGCTAGTCAAAGCCATACTGGTAAATGCATTTACATTGTTCCGTTTAGCAGGATGCTGTCAGCGGAGACATTTCGCCCCTCCGGCTTCCTGCCTGCCATATAGCGGCAAAAACCGTCTCGAGCACAGGCTGAATCTTAAAGCTCGCGCTGTCTGAGGCGAGCAAATGTTGTAAATCCATGTGGAGTGAGAACCAATCCTCAGTTTGTAACTGAGTTGACAGTAATTTCCATCGATCAATTTCATCCTGATAGACGCAGTATTTTTCAGCGTTTTGGATTACACGCATTATATCGATAGTAAATGCGATGAATGCCTGCAAACAATCCTGCACCGATTGTTCACGCAATCGCTCAACCCAAATGGTAATTCCTGCCTCACGAGCGACAATCTGATGAAAACACAGTACGAGTTGTTCAGTGCGTTGACGGTTCTCAAGCTCGTTGAGTTTTATCGCGTACAACGGAGCGCCCTGTGCGCGACGCATCAGAGCCGCCGGGTTCTCAATGCCGTTTGAACGCAGCCAATCATGCGTCAAATCTGCAGGTGATGCGATCAAGGGCAAAAGCTGACAGCGACTGGTCACCGTGGCCGGTAATGAACGTGGCCAATTACATACCAATAAGATGATCGATGCCTTGGCCGGTTCTTCGAGCGTCTTTAACAGAGCATTGGCTGATGCACGATTCAGGTGATCAGCACTATCTACAACACCAACTCTGTAACCATCGGGATTGCGCGAGGTAAGCATCAACCAGTCGATAAACTCACGGCTATCATCGACTTTGATGATGCGCGATTTCTCTTTGCTTTGCAGTAACGCAAACTCCGGGTGGTTGCCGGTTTTGAGTTGCTTGCAATTACTGCACAAACCGCAAGCGATAGGCATACCATTAGGCAAAGTCGCTGAACGCTCACATAGCAACAAAGCGCTCAGTATCTCAATAAGCAATCGCTTACCGCTGCCGGGCGGGCCATGAATCAGCAAAGCATGCTGCAAGGTGTTGCTGTCGATTCGTTGTTTGACTTGTTGCACAGGTGCCTGCAACCAGTGCGGGAAATTTACATCTTTGGCACTGTCATGGAATGCCAATGCATGCAAACACGGTGGTTCTGCTGCCGATGCAACTCGCCCGGAGATCTGCCATTCAAAGGCCGATTGCATCAAACGCCTCCATTTCGCTCTGCAGGCGTTGCTGTACATCTGCTACCGAGCCAGTCGCATCCACAATCCGTACACGTTCAGGATCTTCACTGGCCCGAAGCAAATAGGCATCCCGCACACGCATCAAAAAATCCAGTCCTTCCTGTTCTATTCTGTCGGGAGCAACATCGCGTTCACCAAGGCGCTTCAAGCCCTGCTCTACTTCCAGATCGAGAAGCAAAGTCAAATCAGGTTTCAAATCTCCAAGCACAAGTTTTTCAAGAGCCGCTATCACCTCAAAACCCAACTCGCGCGCACCTCCCTGATAGGCATAACTTGCATCGACGAAGCGATCAGTGACCACAGATTTACCCTGATCGAGGGCAGGCAGGATGACGTTAACGACATGTTCGCGGCGCGCTGCAAACATCAGCAATGCTTCACTCATGGCATCGAGGGAGTTGTTACTATCTAGCAACAGCTGGCGTATTTTTTCGGCTTCATCCGTGCCGCCAGGTTCGCGCGTTGCGACCACGTCATGACCGAGGCGTCGCAGGTAATCACATACATAAGCGTGATTGGTTGACTTGCCAACTCCTTCCACGCCTTCCATTGAGATGAATACACCAGTCATTATCTATGTCCAGCAAACAGTAAGGCAGACAGAGCGCAGGTCGACCTAACGCTTGAGCTGATATTTACGAACCGCCTCATTGTGCTCTTCAACAGTTTCGGAAAAATAATGAGTGCCATCCCCCTTGGACACAAAAAACAGCTTGGTTGTGCTTTCAGGGTGTAATGCGGCATTGATTGCTTCACGTCCAACCAGCGCTATGGGTGTTGGCGGCAATCCGGCGCGCGTGTACGTATTGTACGGTGTATCGGTGCGCAGATCCTTGCGCCTGATGTTGCCATCATAACTGTCACCAATACCATAGATGACCGTCGGATCAGTCTGCAAGCGCATACCTAAACGCAACCTGGACACGAATACACCCGCAATCAACGGTCGTTCAGCACTGACTGCTGTTTCCTTCTCGATAATTGAGGCCATCACCAGCGCTTCATAGGCTGATGCGTAAGGCAGATCAGCGTCGCGGTTCTCCCACTCCTCAGCCAACACCTCGTTCAGTGTTTCATGTGCACGGCGCAGAAACCCGATATCACTGGTCTCGCGAGGAAAACTATAGGTATCAGCGAAAAACAGCCCTTCAGGATGTACGCCAGGCTGGCCAAGCGCTGCCATCACCGAATCAGCGGTTTCGGCTTCACTTGTCTTACGCAGCAGTTCAACATCCGCTAGCGAGGCAAGCATTTGCTTAAATGTTGTCCCTTCAATTATGGAATGGCTGTACTGTCGCGCCTTGCCGGCAACCAGAAATTCATAGAGATCAGCGGCTGTCATACCCTGCGACAATACGTATTCACCCGATTTGATCGCTGGATTTCGTCCACTCAATTGCGGCTGAAATCTCGCGTGCAGATAAAACCAATGTGGCTTTTCAATGATGGAAAGATCAGCTAATTCATTGGCCGTGCGCTTGGCACTCCAGCCTCGCTCAACGATAAATGTCTGACCGTCCTCAACCGTCACCACTTGTTGCATGCTGGAGCGATAGTCATACCAGGCAAACCCGGCGACCACAGCAGCGATCAAAAGCAAAACAAAAACTACACTGAAAGCTCGCAGCACGGGTAATTACTCTTTTTCAAACGGGCATTTGGTTACAAGCGTTTAAACACAACACTTGCATTCGTGCCACCAAATCCGAAGGAGTTGGACAGAGCCACATTGATCGGATGCTGACGTGCTTCATGCGGCACGTAATCAAGATCACAGCCTTCATCCGGCTGATCAAGGTTTATGGTGGGGGGCGCGACATTATCACGCAGTGCCAATACTGAGAAGACAGCCTCTACACCGCCCGCAGCACCGAGCAAATGACCGGTCATGGACTTGGTTGAGCTGACCAGCAGTTTTTTAGCATGATCGCCGAACAGTGTTTTAATGGCTGTATTTTCGGCCAGATCGCCTGCAGGTGTTGAGGTGCCATGGGCATTGACATAATCCACCTCGTTAGTCGCAAGCCCTGCATCATTAAGTGCATTACGCATGCAGCGCGATGCTCCTTCACCACCTGCAGATGGCAGAGTGATATGGTGCGCATCGCTACTCATACCAAAACCGGCAAGCTCACAGTAGATAGTCGCACCACGTGCGCGCGCATGCTCATACTCCTCTAGCAGCATCACACCCGCACCATCACCCAGAACAAATCCATCACGGTCCTTATCCCACGGGCGACTGGCTGCCTCTGGTGCATCATTACGGGTAGATAGTGCGCGTGATGCACCAAATCCTGACAGACCCAGTGGTGAGGTAGCCATCTCGGCACCGCCGCATAACATCGCATCAGCATCGCCGTACTGAATGGTGCGTGCTGCATCGCCTATATTGTGCGTGCCAGCAGCGCAAGCGGTAACAATGCAAAAGTTCGGTCCTTTCAGACCATACTTTATCGACAGGTTGCCGGAGATCATATTGATGATGGTAGAGGCAACAAACAACGGTGAAACCTTGCGTGCCCCACCCTTGAGAAGTGCCGCGTGTTGCGATTCTATGTTGGGTAAACCACCGATCCCTGATCCAATCGCAACACCCACCCTCTCGGCGTTGTCCTCGTTTATTTCCAGACCGGCATCGCGCAAGGCCTGGATACCGGCTGCCACACCAAAATGGACAAAGGTGTCCATACGTCGCGCTTCTTTCTTTTCGAAATAGTCCCCGGTTGGAAAGTCGCGCACAGATGCGCTGAATTTTGTGGCGAAAGCATCAGCATCAAAATCCGTGATCGTGCGAACACCGGAAACACCCTTGGTGATGTTTTCCCAGGACTCACTGACAGTGTTGCCAAGCGGCGTCACCAGACCGAGGCCAGTGACGACTACACGCCTTTTTGACACGTTTAGCTCTCTCCATTAACAGATCAAATTACCGCGAACCGGTTTTCGGATCACTGATATATCATCACTTTCGAAATACCTGAACGACTGGAACAACATTATCGTTGTTCCGCGTGACAACAGTTGCAGGTTTTTATTCAGGGTAGGTTTTGCTCTGACCACCCGGTTTTATGCAGGGTGGTCAGTCGATCTGACAAACCATCGGACGACGACTGGTCAGCTCGGAAGGTTGGCGTTTACATAGTCAACAGCTTGCTGAACCGTGGTGATCTTTTCGGCCTCATCATCCGGGATTTCGCAGTCAAACTCTTCTTCGAGCGCCATAACCAACTCAACTGTATCCAGAGAGTCTGCTCCCAAATCATCAACAAAAGAGGCTGGACCTGCTACTTCCTCTTCTTTGACACCCAGTTGTTCAACTACAATTTTTTTGACACGATCGTCAATACTGCTCATCTTCAGTCTAACCTCTTGTTGGTTGGTGCGTCGAAGCCCGACTCGCCATTGTAAATCGCTATTGTAATACGATTTTGTAGAAATTGGCCGCCAGGGTGCTATCTCGGGGAGACCCTAATTGATATCCCATTGAAATTTTAATATCTGGCTGCTACGCCTGATTATACCCGTGAATGCATGGGATCAGGGCATATACATACCGCCATTTACGTGCAATGTCTGACCGGTAAGGTAATTAGCCATGGGGGAGGCCAGAAAAACCACTGTCTGAGCCACCTCATCAGCTTCACCCATACGACCCAAGGCAATATTTGACAGCAGGGCTGTTTGTTGATCTTCCGACAATGCGGCCGTCATGTCCGATTCAATAAATCCCGGTGCCACTGTATTTACGGTTATCCCGCGCGAACCCAGTTCTCTGGCAAGCGATTTTCCGAATCCAATCAATCCGGCTTTGGCCGCAGCATAGTTAGCCTGACCCGGATTACCAGTCGAACCAACCACGGAGCCGATGTTGATGATCCGCCCATAACGTGCTTTTACCATAGGTCTGATGCAGGCTTTGCACAAACGATAAACAGAACTTAAGTTAGTCTCGATGATGTCATCCCATTCATCTTCCTTCATGCGCATAAACAGATTATCGCGGGTGATACCAGCGTTGTTTACCAATACATCAATCGCACCGTACTTATCCGAAATTGCACTGATAACGGTTTCAATCTGGTCGGCTTGCGTCACGTCAAGCTGCATGCCGACACCGGTGATACCGGCTTGATCAAAGCGTTCAGTGATTGCCGCAGCACCAGACTCTGACGTTGCCGTACCGATAACAGTTGCACCCGCACTTCCTGCGCGATCAGCTATGGCTTTACCGATACCGCGACTGGCGCCAGTTACTAGTGCAATTCTTTCATTCAGAAGCATCTGTAGGGGTGTCCGGTTAGACGAGTGTTTTAGCCTAGCTTAATGTGGCGGTAGCGGTTGTTTCATCGACGGCACTTTGCAGAGAGGCAGTATCGAAGACTGGAAAAACCGGACGAGATTTATCAATGCGTTTGCCCATACCAGTCAGTACCTTACCGGGACCGAGTTCGACAAAATGCTCGATGGCAAATTGATCTGTCATGACCTTTATCGATTGCGTCCAGCGCACAGCGCTGAAGACATGAACACGCAGTGAGGCAAGCATGTCGTCGATAGTAGCAGGCGAACTTGCGTGCACGTTTTGCACGATAGGTATCTCCGGCAAATGCCATTCAATAGCATCGATATGAGCGACTAGCGCTTCCCCTGCCGGTCGCATCAACGCACTGTGGTTGGGCACGCTTACCGGCACCGGCATAACTTTACGGGCACCCTGGTCTTTAGCTAGTTTCGATGCCACCTCAATAGCGTGCAGATGCCCTGAAATAACAACCTGACCCGGTGCATTAAAATTAACTGCGTCGACGACAGATTCGCTGCTTCTGGCATCGTTGGCGTCAATAATTTGTTTTGATGCCTGCTTGCAAACAGTCACCACATCGGCGTCGTCCATGCCTAACACTGCAGCCATGCCACCTGTGCCGACTGGTACGGCTGTAGACATCAGGGCAGCGCGTTCACGAATAAGTGTGACGGCAGAATCAAACGTCAATGCACCGACGGCAACAAGTGCTGCAAATTCTCCAACGCTGTGCCCGGCAACGGCGGCAGGTACAGATTCTGTCTTGTCAGACCAAACCCGTGCGCAGGCCACCCCACTGGCAAGCATTAATTGCTGCGTAAACTGCGTGTCTTTTTGCTGCTCGGCAGGTCCTTCCTGCGCAAGCCGCCACAGATCATAACCAAGTACGGCAGAGGCTTCAGCGAAGGTGCTTTGTACAATCGGGAATGCAGCGGCAAGGTCGGCCAACATGGCGACCGACTGCGACCCCTGGCCGGGGAAAAGTAAACCGTAGCGTTGTGTCATGATGTTATGTTCGATCTGTGCCCGAAGCGCTTTTCGCTCGAGCGTGCTCCTGGAGTTCCCGCTAACGCAAACCGATCACGTCAGTCATGTCGTACAAACCGGGGGCTTGCTCATGCACCCAACTTGCAGCACGTACAGCACCACGCGCAAAGGTCATTCGATCAGTCGCACGGTGAGTTATTTCGATGCGTTCACCCTGTCCGGCAAAGAGGACAGTGTGTTCCCCGATAATATCGCCAGCGCGGATTGTTTCAAAGCCGATAGTACGGGCATCACGTACATCCGTAACTCCCTGTCGACCGTAGATTGCGCATTCGTCCAGATTACGTTCCAGTGCATCTGCGACGACTTCACCCATCCGAATAGCCGTACCTGACGGTGCATCCACTTTATTGCGATGGTGTGCCTCGATAATCTCCACATCATAATCATCGCCGAGGCTCGCCGCAGCTGATTTCAGCAATCCGAGAGTGAGGGTTACGCCAACACTGTAGTTGGGAGCAAATACAATGGCATGTCGGGTAGCCGCTGATTCAAGCCTCGCCAGTTGATCGGGTGTAAAACCGGTTGTACCTATGACCATGGATTTGCCAGATCCCGACAGACTGTCGATGAGCGCCAGTGTGCCCTCGGGTCGGGTGAAATCAACGCACACGTCAAAGTTATCCATGACACCTGATATGTCGTCGACAACCAAACTCACCGCATCCGAAGGGGTAGCCGCATTCGCCTCATTGCCAGATCCGGGGGTCAACAATTGGATAGGCGTGCCGATGGCCGGATGACCGGATTTCTCCAGCGCACCGCCTAGCGTACAATCATCGTTTTCGCCAACAGCGGCAAGCAACTGTCTGCCCATACGACCGGCAGCGCCATTTATTGCAACTCTCGAGTGCCTGCTCATAAAAAGAAAAAGATACGGACGATGGGTAGCGGCAACCGCCGCGAGGCGCATAATAACACAGTCACGCTACTATCTGCGGGGAACGGCGCGCGCAAGCCACGCCAACATAATCGGGTTTTATCAGGATCGATCAAGATCAACTGTCAGCTTCGACCTGCCGGTTCATGGCGGGGAGAGCAGATTTGCAAGGGCAGTTTCATCCAGTACAGGCACACCCAGCTTCTCAGCTTTCGCGAGTTTTGATCCAGCCGCCTCTCCGGCAATCAACGCGGTCGTTTTGCCCGACACACTTGACGACACTTTGGCGCCAAGTCGCTGCAATGCCTGTTTGGCTTCATCGCGCGTCATGCTCGAGAGTGTACCCGTGATTACATAGGTGCAGCCGCTTAATGTTTGCGGATGCGCGTCCACATCCGGGGTGACGGTTGGCCATTGAATGCCGGCCGCAACCAGGGCCTTGAGTGTCTGACGATTGCGTTCATCAGCAAAAAATTCGAGCACTCGGTTTGTCACGACCGGACCGATGTCATCTATGGCCTCGAGCTCCTCGGCAGTCGCACTTGCCAGTGCATCCAGGTGAATGAAATTTTCAGCCAGATGAGCGGCGCCCGTTTCACCCACCTCTCGAATGCCAAGAGCGAACACAAAACGGGCAAAGGTCGTCTGTTTGCTCTTCTCGATTGCCGCGAGAACGTTGCTGGCGGATTTTTTCCCCATACGCGGCAACGCCACCAACGCGTCCAACTCCATTGTATAAAGATCTTCAACTCGCTCGATAATCTGCGCATCGATCAATTGCTCGACCAGCTTGTCACCCAGGCCTTCAATATCCATGGCACGTCGTGAGGAGAAATGTTTGATGGATTCCTTGCGTTGCGCAAGACAATGCATTCCACCCGTGCAACGAGCCACAGCCTCATCCGCAGATTGCTCAACTGCCGACTCACAGACCGGACAGTTTGCAGGTAAGCTAATCTTCCGGCCTCTGGATTTCTTTTTGTCACCTGCATCCGGACTATCATCAGAGGTGGCAATGCGGACCACCTCGGGTATGACATCTCCAGCGCGTCTGATCACGACGACATCATTGAGTCGAATATCCTTGCGCTCGATTTCATCCATATTGTGCAAAGTGGCGTTACTGACAGTCACGCCTCCTACAGTCACAGGTTCGAGACGCGCAACGGGGGTCAGTGCACCGGTTCGACCGACTTGAAACTCGACACTTTGCAGCTTGGTCACAGCCTCTTCGGCTGGAAATTTATGCGCAACAGCCCAACGCGGAGCCCGGGAGACAAACCCCAACGTTTGTTGACTGGCAATGGTATCCACCTTGTAAACGATGCCGTCAATTTCATACGGCAATCGCTCCCGCCGATGTCGCATATCTCGGTAATAATCAAGACAGTCTTGAGGTCCCACACAGCTGGCAATTTCGCTACAAACAGGAAAGCCAAGCTTACCCAGCAAGACCAGCGTTTCACTGTGCGTCTCGGGAGCAGGATAATCCTCGTTCAAATCACTCATTGCATAGATATACACCGATAACTGGCGCGAGGCGGTGATAGACGAATCGAGCAGGCGCAAACTGCCGGCAGCAGCATTACGCGGGTTGGCAAACTGCTTTTTGTCACTTTTGCGTTGTGCGGCATTGAGCCGGGCAAAGCTTGCTTTTTCCATGAAGACTTCGCCACGTACTTCCAGCACATCGGGGATCGCCACACCTTCACACTGGAGTGTCAGGGGCAACATGGCGAGTGTTCTGAGATTCGTCGTGATGTCCTCACCACGTGTACCATCACCACGCGTCGCGCCTTGCACGAAAACTCCCGCTTCATAACGCAAACTGACTGCCAGTCCGTCAAGCTTCGGTTCGGCCGCAAATGTAACACGAGACTCGTCGTCCAGATCCAGGCGATCCAGCACTCTGGCATGCCAGGCATGAAATTCTTCGTCGGAAAAAACATTGCCAAGCGATAACATGGGTACGCTATGCACCACCTGCGCGAAACCATCCAGCGGTGGCGCGCCGACTCTCTGTGTGGGAGAGTCGGGGCTTTTTAATTCAGGGTAGGTAGTTTCCAGATCAATCAGTTCATGGAACAACTGATCGTAAAGTGCATCGGAGATTTGTGGATCATCCAGCAGATGATATTGATGGTTGTGATGGTTTAGTTCTTTGCGCAGGGTTTTTGCGCGATCGTTAGCGCGGGCTTTTGTTTTCTCTCCCGCGCCAGCGGCGCGCTTCACGAAGGAACGGTCTCTGCCAGTCGTTGCCTGTGCATGAACTGATGTACGTTATCGCGCAAGTGCTGCACGGTTTGTTGACTCAAGGTACTGAAATCACCGTCGAGAATGCTGCAACCCAAAACACTGGCCAGCTCTTCTGCTTCACTTATTAGCACTTCAAACGCAACATTCGCTGCAACCGGTGCTGGCAATTGCAGAATCATCGATATGCCCGGGGTCTCAAAGCTCGCAGGATCATTCAGGTCAAAAGTACCTGGCTCGACCATCTTGGCAATTGAAAAAACAATATTGCCCTGATTGAGAGAATGAAAAATATTCATCTCGCCAAAATGATAGCCACGCTGCTCAAAGAGCGCCTGCAGGCGAGGCCCGTGAATAATTTGCCCATCAGGGGCAACAACATGCAGCGTAATCAGAAACGGTTCAACGCCGTTGGACGAGTACAAGGCATCTGCATCACCTTTTTTTCTGCCAGCGCCGCCTTTGGCACGGCCGAGCAGGCCACCGCTAAGTTGAGCGAGAAAATTCGACAAACCACCGCCTTGCTGCGCTCGTGGAGCATGGCTTGCATCGACACCGGGTGCCATGTCATAGCCGGGTGCCATGTCATAACCCATTGCGGGATCGGGATCGGCATAGTCCTGACCACCGGCTTGCCCACCTGGGTAGCCCTGCTGATCAGGATAGCCATCCGGTCCGTTACCGTAGTTTTGCACCGGACCTGCAGGTCGCTGCATATCACCAGGATCAATGCCCATGGGTTGTGGCTGCGCGCGAGGATCATCCATCAGAGGATCAACCTCACTGTTGTGCGACGTTGTTGTGGGATGGCCACCGGCAACACTGTCAGCATACAAATTATCCGCAGGTAAGGTTGGCGCCGAGTGATGATCGAGTTGTACACCCGGATGATCGGCGTAGTTAGCAGGCGGCATTTGTGCTGACGGGCCGTATTGAGGGTCCGCATTGGCGTAGCCACCGCCAGCATATCCATCGCTGCTTTGATTATCGTAGCCTTGCTCGAAATTTTGTCCACCAGGATTGGGATGAGAGGAATGAGCGTCAGGAGAGTGCGGATGCCGTCCCTTGTTACCAAAACCATTACCAAGCACGTTATCAAACGGTACGCGGCTTTTATTGGAACGACCTGAAAAATACAGGAAGGCAAATATACCCACTCCTGCGAGTATCAGAATCAAGCGTAATTCCATACTTCATTGACCTCGTAAGCGACGTCCACCGGTGTGGAGTCTAGCATTATTCAGCGGGCTGCCGGAGCAGCCCGGTTAATTTTCCAACAACCTGTCAAGCGCCAGCAAGCTCTGCTGCCTCATCGATATCCACTGCGACAAGCCGTGAAACACCGGGCTCGTTCATGGTGACACCCATTAATTGCTGGGCAAGCTCCATGGTTATTTTGTTATGCGTGATAAATATAAATTGTACGCGCTCGGACATCTCTTTGACCATGGCGCAGAATCTGCCGACATTGGCATCGTCAAGCGGTGCATCTACCTCATCAAGCATACAAAAAGGAGACGGGTTCAATTCAAAGAAGGCGAAAACAAGTGCTACCGCGGTCAGGGCTTTCTCTCCACCAGACAGCAGTTGATTACTGGTGATTTTCTTGCCGGGTGGCTGAGCCATAACACTGACACCTGTGCTCAGTAAATCATCACCTGTCAGCTCAAGGCTAGCCTGTCCACCACCAAAAAGGCGCGGAAATATCTCGGAAACCTTGCTGTTGACCTTGTCGAAAGTTTCCTTGAAGCGCGCCCGCGTTTCCTTGTCGATTTTGGCAATTGCGTTTTCAAGTGTGGTTAGCGCATCTGTGACATCCGCGTACTGACTATCAAGATATTCTTTGCGTTTTAGTTGTTCGGCATGTTCGTCTATCGCTGCCAGGTTGATAGGGCCAAGGCGTTGAATTTTGCGTTCGATATCTTCCAGACGGGTCGCCCACTCCTCGAGTACGTATTCCTCTGGCAATGCCTCTTTGATCTGCTCAAGATCATAGTCGTCCTCTACAAGCTGCTCTTCCAGCGTCTTAACCCGGACGCGAATTTCCTGGCTTTCCATTTTTTCGGACTGAACCGCTTCGCGCATCGATTGGCAGCGCGCCTCATGTTGCAGTCGCGTTTGCTCATGAGAGCGTAAACGTTGTTCGATTTTTTCGAGCGTCTCGCGAGTTGCTGTCAGTGCAGCTTCGCCAGCATGATGGGCACCGAGAACACCCTCAAGCGACGCCTCAAGTGCTATCAGAGGATCCTCATCTTCATTAGCCAGAGCTAGCGATAGTTGTTCCTGACGCACGGCGAACTGGCTGACCTGCGCTTGCATCCGGGACAAATTCTGCTCGGTAGACTCTCGGGCAGTACGCATCGACTCCATGCGTATAGCCAGCTCCTGGCCAGTACTTCGTTCTTTCTCAACCAGTTGTTGCGCCTTCTCATATTCAGCATCGAGTGCTGTTTTCTCGCTTTTCAGCGACTGCGAAGCCGTGCCCAGAGATTCCAGTGCTTCGAGCGCTTCTGCACGTTTGTCGCGTGCTTTTATAACAAGTTGTTCATCATTGCTTTTTATCTGCTCCGTTTCGGCAATTTCCTCGCGTACGCGCGCATCACGTGCATGGAACTGTTCGAGCTTCTGTTGACTGGCAAGCAAATGGCTTTTCACATCAGAGAGTTTATGCAAAACCTGATTGACGCTTGCCTGCAAAGTCTCGCGACGTAACTCGTGCTCGGACAACTTGGCATTCAACTCATCGAGTTGTTGTTGCATGCTGTCGACGATTTTCTCGTCACTGGCCAATTGCTTGCGTAACGCCTTTATCTGAGCATCGCGCTCGAGCACACTGCCGTGCGTATCTGCAAGACCGGTTCGAATCCAACTGGCTGCGACCCACCAACCATCCTGAGTGACGATAGATTCACCACTACCGAGCAAGTTGCGTTTGGCAAGCGCATCACTGAGCGTATCCGTAACCAGCACCGCACCGAGCAAGGCTTCAATTGGAGCAACGGTCTCGACTTTACTTGCCAGAGTTTCCAGCCCCGAGCTGTGTTTAACTGCAAGTGCGGCTTTTACTGACCCGATCGGCTCGAGCAACATCAACTGCCGGGCAACTGCCTTGCCATCGCGGGAATTTTTGCCCTTATCGTCCGTATGATCCGAGAAAGCCGCCAACGCGGATTCCAGATTAGCAATGTTATCGACGCAAATGGCTTCCAGATAATCGCCCAGCACCAACTCTACTGCCTGCTCCCAACCGGCCTGGGTTTTAATCGATTCCGCAAGCCGTGGCTGTTCGACCAGACGGTATTTATCCAGCCAGCTGCGTGTGTCCGCCGCCTCATCGCCAAGCGCTGCCTGTTGCAAGGCTTCCAGTGATGCCAGCTTGCCTATGCTCGCCTGAACCTCGGCGCGTTTGCCATCGAGCTTATCCAGTGCGTCACGCTGCGCATCACGTATGCCTTGAAGATCACTGACGCTACTGGCAAGGCTGGCACCCAGGCGAACTTCTTCCTCGCTGACACCCGCCTCTTCTTTGATGGCGGATTCAATTTCCGTATTCAGCTGAGCGATGCCGATAGACTTGAGCTCAAGGTTCAGTCGCTCGACGCGTTTGGCTGATTGCGCAATACCGCGCTCAAGCTGATCCATCCGTGAAAGCTCTACTTGCGCAGACTGCGCTGATTGCGCTTCACGCTGTGCATGTTCATCCCAGCGAACCTGCCAGTCTTTGCGTTTGCTCTCAGCCTGTACCAACATCTCGCCAGAGATTTTCTGATCAGCCTGCAATTTTTCGTAGGCAGGTCTGTCATCATTACTGGCGAGATCGATTTCTTCTATGCGCTTTTTGTCAGCTTCAATGTGTTCACGGGCTTCGAGCAATGAGCGCTCCAGCTGCGCTAGTTCATTGGATTGTTGCTCGCGACTTTCACGCGTGTGCCGGATTTGCTGCTCGATTCGCGAAACATCGGATCCAAGCTTGTAATAGTTAGCCTGCGCCTTGTTAAATTTGTCACTGGCATCACTTTGGTGCTGACGTTCCTGCTCAATGGACGATTCACAGCCACGCAGTTCAGCGACCTGCCCTTCGAGCTCAAGTTCTTTGTTGCGTATGGACTCGTCAGCGCCACCGAGGCGCTGGTTAAAGTCAAGCCACCTTAAGCCGAGCAATTCGCCACGCACCTGTCGCTCTTCGGTTTTCAGTACCTGGTAACGCTCCGCCGTATTGGCCTGGCGTTTCAGGTGAGCAATCTGCTTGTCGACCTCTTCGCGCAAGTCATCGAGCCGGTCCAGATTATCGCGCGTGTGACCAATTCGATTCTCGGTTTCGCGGCGCCGCTCTTTGTATTTGGAAATGCCTGCAGCCTCTTCCAGATAAACCCGCATTTCTTCAGGCTTGGCGTCGATCAGGCGCGAAATCATGCCCTGTTCGATAATGGAATAGCTGCGCGGCCCGAGTCCTGTGCCAAGAAAAATGTCACGGATATCTCGACGCCTGCAGCGCGTACTGTTGAGGAAGTATTTGGACTGACCATCCCGGGTGACTTCACGGCGAATACCAATTTCGGCATAACCGGCGTATTCGCCAACCAGCGAGGCATCACTATTATCAAATATCAGTTCTACCGAGGCAGCACCAACGGGCTTGCGAGAGGTTGATCCAGTGAATATGACGTCGTCCATTGATTCGCCGCGCAAGTGCTTGGCCGACGACTCTCCCATGACCCATCTGACTGCATCAATGGTGTTGGATTTTCCACATCCGTTAGGGCCAACGATGCCGATCAAATCCCCCGGTAAATTAATACTGGTAGGATCAACGAATGATTTAAAACCTGATAACTTAATGCTGCTCAGGCGCATGAGATGACTTATGTTTATTGGATCACGCTATTGTACTGTGTTTTGCGGGTTTTCGCATAGACAGTTCAACACGCTCTTATCGCGCTTGAAAGCGGCACTGCGGCAATCAGTTTTTAATTCGCTACATCGCTAATAGCTCACATCGGCAGAGGTTGCCAATGACATTTTTGCTACATTTATGGCTTGATCACAAATGAGCACACGAAAACATTCATGCTGGATTCAGCAAAAAATTAAAGCTGTCGCCGCAATATTTCCATTCGCCCTGCTGGCATTGTCAGCAGTTGCATTCGGGCCAGCGACAGCGCAACAGTTTGACAAATTCGATAATCGTTTTTATGTCCAGAACGACCCTGTGCCTGGAGGTGTCGTCATTGTAGATGTTGGCGATGCTCAACTCGAGGAACCTCACGTCGACTGGGACTACCGAAAGATTGCCGTACACAGACAGGCTGATCGCTGGCTGGCCATCGTGGGTGTGCCGTTAGAGACGCAACCCGGCTATTACACTCTGTCGGTCATCAGCGACGAGAGTCATAAAAAAGTCCGGTTTCAGGTCCATACCAAGAACTACCCATTGCAAAAACTGACCATTACAGACACAACACGGGTTACGCCACCGCCAGAATTTACCCAGCGTCTAAACGGCGAGAGTCTCACCATGAAACGCGCCCGAGACGGTTGGCGATCAAGCTTCGATGCCAGTGACTTTACGATGCCACTGACCGGGCGACACTCCGCCGTGTTTGGATTGCGGCGACTTTACAACGAATCACGGCGCGGCAGGCACCGAGGTCTGGATATAGCTGCACCGACAGGAACGCCAGTGGTAGCCGCCTTTACCGGTGTCGTCTCCGAGACTGGCGATTTTCATTTTAACGGCAAGTCGGTATTCATCGATCACGGTAAGGGACTGATTAGTCTGTACTCGCATTTGAGCAAGATTTTCGTGTCCCCTGGTGAACGCGTCAGCGGCGGGCAAGCGATAGGCCTGGTCGGCGCAACCGGGCGGGTGACGGGGCCGCATTTGCATTGGAGCATGGGCCTCAACGGGACCTGGATAGACCCGACGCTATTTATCCGCTCACCCTAAGCGTGAGGTATCTTAACCCTGATCACGCCGGGGTCGGCCTTTACCTTTACCGACACTTTTTTTACCGGCATCTTTGCCTCTTGATACAGAACCTGCCCTGAAAGAGCCTGACTTTTTCTTCCCTCGCCCGACGCGAGAACGAGCTTTGTCTTTATAGGGGTTGTCAGATTGCTTCAATCGCAGTTTCAATGGTGTGCCAAACAGACGCATTTCCTTTTGGAAGAAATTGATCAGATAACGCATGTAATCGCCAGGTAATTTACTCGTTTGATTACCATGGATCACAATTATCGGTGGATTAACACCACCCTGATGGGCATAGCGTAATTTGATTCTTCGACCATTAACCATCGGTGGCTGGTGCTTTTCAATAGCGATGTTAAGCAGTCTGGTCAGTTCAGGCGTACTCAGATCAACACAGGCAGAGCGAAAAGCACGGTTCACCGAGCGCAACATATCGTTCACGCCTGAGCCTGCCAGTGCGCTAATGAAATGCACACGCGTAAAATGCAGGAACGTTACCCGTCGTTCGAGTTCACTGCGCAAACGCTCACGCGCATCTGAGTCAACAGCGTCCCACTTGTTAATTCCAACCACCAATGCACGCCCTTTATCTATTATATAGCCAAGCAATTGCAGATCCTGCTCGGTCGCACCGTCAAGTGCGTCCAGTAGATAGACGCACACATGCGCACGCTCTATGGCATCGAGCGTTTTTACCACACTGAATTTCTCCACGACTTCGTGCACCTTGCCACGACGGCGAATTCCAGCCGTATCGATCAATACGTAATCCTGGTCATTGCGTTTGAACGGAATCGATATGGCATCACGAGTGGTACCGGGCTTATCAAAAGCAATAACACGCTCCTCACCACACAAGCGGTTGATCAAGGTCGACTTGCCCACATTCGGTCGTCCAATAAAAGCAATCTCGATGGGACCATCAAGCAGTAGTTCACGGTTTCGTGAGGGTGCCTCGATGTCTTCGCCATCGGCGTCACGGCGCAAAGTGACCGGAACGTCAAGCTGCGTTAACTGGTTTTGAACCGTTTGCAGGAGTTGCAACAGACCTCTGCCATGGGAGGCGGATATGGCGAGCGGCTGGTCGAAGGCCAGAGCATAAAAATCTGCCAAGGCCTGATCCTCTCCGACGCCGTCGATTTTGTTCACCACCAACACGACAGGCACTTCGGCCTTGCGCAGCTGGACAGCCAACTGTTCATCCGCAGCAGTGACACCACTCCTGCCATCGACCAGAAAAAGTACGATATCCGACTCGCGAATAGCCAGCAGCGTCTGGCGAAACATCTCTTCACTTATATCGCCATCGTGCTCACCGCGCGCTCTGGGCGCGCCTTGCGTAGCAGCAGGATTATCCCCCTGCCCACTATGCTGAGCCAGATTATTTTCAGCCAGCTCCTCTGCCAACCCGCCGGTGTCCACCACCGTGTAGAAAAATTCACCCAGCCGCCCTTCGCCATACAGTCGATCGCGAGTTAGACCCGGTAAATCCGCCACCAATGCGTCGCGAGAACGTGTTAGACGGTTAAATAATGTCGACTTGCCCACATTCGGTCGGCCGACAAGGGAAAGCACTGGCAACATAATGTGCGGAAAGTTGAATAAAAACTGCGGAATCGAAGTCCAAGGCGCTGCATTATCCTCCTGCATTAGCGTGATGACAATATGCGGCATTTCGCAGAATTGCGCTATTAACTGTTTTTATCTACTGCCGTTACAGCTTAGGTAGCCGCAAAAGGCTGCCGTTGGTGTTGCATAACCTGCGTCAAACAAAATTTTGAATCTGACAATAAAAATTAGACTTTTGCGCAATCGACTCACAGTCATCTGGCGTTTGCTGGTCACTATGAACGATTTGAACGGGCAAACAGACAGGGCATATTTCAGTCCAGACGCAACTGTACCTGACGAACAATCAAAACAGTCGTTGTCGTGCGTCCTCTTTTTCTGCCTGTTCAGCCTGATTCCGCTGACCTCAGCAGCCCAGGAAGAAAACAGGCCTTTGGCTATTGAACACAGCATCACGCGCATTATGACTGCGGATCATGGCAGTGGTACATTCAAATCAGCAGACGAACTTGCAACCATGTTCAACTGGAGACACATGTCGGGCGGGTTGTTTGACTCTGCGGGCTCTTTGCAACCGGCTTTAGCAATCTCCTCAGCCGGGCCTCTTGATAGCCTGGCAAAGGTAATCAGCAACAGAGCTGAATTCGCTATCGTGCGTGCTGATCTTGCTGATTCAGTTTTCGAATCATCCGACGACCCACGTTTCAAGGGACGGCATAACTTACGTTTGGTCTCGACTCACTATCCGTCAATGCTGCATATTGTTGTGCGCAGTGACTTCAAGGGAAAGTTGGTCTCCGACCTGAACGGTAAACGCATAAACATCAGTGGAGAAGATGCAGCAACCTTGTCTCATGCGGGAAGTATTTTGAAGATGTACGGCCTGGATGCCGCACGATACACACCCGTTTACGCACCAACAGCTGATGCCATACGACGTCTAAAAGCTGGCACTGTGGACGTAGTCATGTTTTTTGACCAGGCACCGAGCACGCTCATATCCGAAGATATTGAGCAAGGCATTCTAAGGTTTGTAAACCTTAAAAACAGCGAACCTGACAGTATCAGTTCGATGTCCAGAATAGAGTTTCCAAGTGCAAAAAAAACTTACTTTGTGAAAATAGCGAGTGGCGAATACTACAAGAACACTGAAAATGTATGGGCCTTACTGACACCTACCTATTTGTTAACCAGAAATGATGCATCACCTGATGCAGTGGATTCGGTGATTGAGCTTCTCAACGCGACACCTATCATTTCCAATCCGGCTAGTAACAATGATGTGGCCCCAGAAGACTTGGCCCAAAGCCGGTCTAATAAATCAAAACCTAGTGACAACAAACAAACAGCTGAACCAGTGTATCAGGCCTTGATGCATCATGAGGCTCATAAAATTTCACCTGATTTTTCACCCATACCATTACACAGCGGTGCGCAAATTTTGATGGATATTTTCACAGATTTGCAATTCAGTGAAAGCTTTACTGCTGAAGACACGGTTAAAGCAGAGAAGAGCGACGAATGAAAATATTCCGCTCTCTGGGTCTACAGTGGCATGAATGGGTGATTATCGCAGTCATTCTCGGTTTCGCTGCAAGCTTCGCCTTGACTGTTAACAGTTACAGCAAGCGCTTTGAGAAAACACTCGAAGTGGAAGCTGATGCCAAGCAACATCAGATTACAGAGCTTGTATCAACGCTTGCAGCACTAGAGAGAACCATACGTACTGGCGAAGGTAGATCAGGCGGAGTGCGCCTGGCCAATATAAACTCCTCTCTTAAAGAGTCCAGTGTGCTTATTCAGGCCAGATTGCAGAATCATTCGTTCAACGCCAACGGAGCTTACAGCCGTGCCTTGCTGCAGCTCGATCCACTCATTAAGAATTTACAAAGTTGGTTGACCAACGGGTTCGCCGGTCTGAGTGCAACCGATCCGATCGTTTTAAAGATCGTCAATCAGGAAATCTATTTAGCCAAGCTCCAACTGCAACGCTCGGCAAAAGAGGCCAGCGACGGCACCCTCCGACTAATTTCGCAGCAGAGCGAACAGATTCGCAATTTTGCTCAGGCGGTCGAGGTATTAATCCTGATCATGTGTGGTACGTTCATATGGGGCTGGCTGTTACACACAAGAAACCGTACTGCCCAAGCGAAGCTCTGGCACCAGCGTAAACTGACATCCGACTCGATCAATAACATCAACGAAGGGTTCGTATTAACGGATGCAAACGGGGAGGTTCTGGTTGTGAATAAGACCTTGCCTCAACTCTCACCTTGTTTGGGAATACATCTGGAGAAAAATACCTACGACGGAGCAGTACGCGAATGTCTGCTAAATGGAGCCTTTACCGTTGTCCAGGATGATCTGGTCAAACAAATCGCGACAAAAACTGCCGAGAGAGAAATCGGTGAATCAGATGACGTTAAAAATACAGACATCGTTAGCGACGTCTCAGCCACCAACCCGTCGGAGAATAACGCCGAGGTTAAGGAGTATGTCACACGAGAGGGACTCACTCTTAGAATAACCAGCCGTGCCACCGGCGATGGTGGACGTGTAACAACGTTTACTGACATAACGGATCTTAAGGAAACTCAAACGAAGCTTCACCAGCAAGCCAACTACGATTACCTGACAGGTATTGCCAATCGCAGCTACTATGTCGTGCGCCTGCAAGAGGCACTGGCTGCTGCGAAGCGTCATGGTCACAAAGTCGCATTGATGCAATTTGATCTGGACAAGTTCAAACAGGTAAATGACACGCTCGGGCATGATGTTGGCGATGAATTGTTGATAACAACCGCGAAACGAATCAAAACCAATCTGCGTGAATTCGATTTGGCAGCACGCATCGGTGGTGATGAATTCGCAGCGATTCTGGATCATGTCAGCAGCGAAGAGGAAGTGGTAGCAACTGCAGACCGAATAATAAATGAGCTACGCGAGTTGCTGGAGATTGACGGCGTTGAAATCGATTTTAGTGCCAGTATTGGCATAGCAATCTATCCGGATCAAGCATCTGACATTGAGTCATTGATCAAGTGTGCAGACATTGCCTGCTATCGTGCCAAGGACAGTGGCCGCAATAATTTCAAGATTTATGGCAGTGATATGAAGGCTCAGGCTCAGCAAATGCAGACCCTGGAGACCAAGCTGCGAACTGCAATTGAGTTCGATGAACTGAGTCTCATCTATCAGCCACAAATGCAGCTTGCAACTTCAAGTATTAACCGGGTCGAAGCGTTCTCGCGCTGGCACGATCCCGTGCTTGGCAATGTAGAGCCATACAAATTCATCCCTATAGCTGAGAAGAATGGTCTTATCTCAAAGCTTGGAGAACAGGTATTGGATAAAGCCTACAAGCAGCTCAGCATTTGGCGAGATGCCGGCGTCGATAATGTGAACATCGCAGTTAACGTCACTAAACGAAATCTGTTTATGCCGACACTTCCAGGAATTATTGAGCAGCTGTGCTCACGCTATGACATACCTGCCAGCAGACTGTCCTTTGAAATTACCGAGGATGCTATATCCCATGATCCGTCAGAAGCGTCCAATGTGCTGGAGACACTGGCAGCACTCGGACTCAGGATCGTCATTGATGACTACGGGATCGGTACGTCATCGCTGCCACGAATTAAACAGCTGCCCATCGATGCATTGAAAATTGACGGTACGTTTACTGAACTGATTACTCATGACCAGTCAACACGCGACATAGTGGCTGCGATTATCTCCAGCGCCTCAAGTTTGCGCATCGAGACCATTGCCGAGAAAGTGGAGACCTGTCAACAGGCTGATCTACTCAGAGAAATGGGTTGCACTGCTGTACAGGGCTTTTATGTCGGTTCTCCACAACCGGCAGATGAATTGTTTAATAAATTAAACAAAGGTATGGATAACAACGAATCACCTGGTATCTATACAGGCGACTTCAATCAGTTCAAGCGCGCAAGCTAGTTCGATAACCTGAGCGCGACCAGCTCGGAGCCAACACTTTGTAGAAAAATTCTCCCACTGGTTGCACTCGCAGATTCTTCACTATCACTGTCTTTACTGGCAGCCTCACCTCGTGCGATATCCGCAACTACCAGTGCCGGACTATGAGGTGCTGACTGGAGCGGCTGCGAGCGTCCGACGATGGTACCCGCCTGAGCATCTATCACGTGCATGAATCCTTCAAAATCCACCACGGCCAATACATTCGCTCTCACCAACCCGGGTCGAGTCAACGAGCGGCCACGCAAGGCATCCAGTCGCCACAACTCTTCACCACCTTCCTTGGAAACACCCACAACAGTGCTGTCATCCAGGGTTAAATAAAGATTTGAGTCATCCTGCGCCATACCGGATACCGACGACATGGGCACGGACCAAATGACGGTGCCACGTCGAGGCTCTACTCGTGCCAGACGTCCCTGATAAGTCACGACGTAGATGAAAGCATCATCGACCAGGATGTTTGCATCAAGATCCACGAGTCGCTCGATTTCCGAACCACCGCTGGGAAAACTGACCACACTCTGCCAAAGCAACGAACCATTGCTGCGTGACAATGCAACGAGTTTTCCATCTTCGAGCCCTACCAATACACCGGAGTTAAGCACAACGGGCTCGCCGTACCCATGTACGGTCAATGCAGGTGTGTCGAAATTAGTCGACCAGAGCTCTTCACCACTCTCGCCATCAAGCCCACGTACGTTGCCATTCGAGGCGCGCACGACGACCAGGCTATTATCCTGTGATGCGTCATCTGCAGAGGCAACGGGCCTGACCAGAACAGCTGACGGCATCGCGTACGTCCAGACGGTCTCGCCACTCGTTTTATCGAGCGCCATAACCATCCCGTCCCGACTGGCTACATAGACGCGGCGCTGATCACCTCCAACACCGCTGCCCAGTCTGGTAGCCAGATCACGTCGCCACAGCCGCTTGCCACCGTCTGATTCATAAGCGGCAACAATGCCGTCGACGGATGCGGCAAAAACACCGCTTTGGTCAATATAGGGTCGAAATCTGCCCGAGCCTCGCTTATCCCGTTCTCCGACAGACTTGCGCCATTGGGCTACCGGTTTTATCGTTCGATCAACCGAGCTCAGTGGTGTTGGCGGTACCAATGGAGGCGGGTCCGCACAGGCAAGCAAGGTGAGCATTGCAAATGACAACACGACACTCCTGGTGACCAGTAAACCACTTTCAAACAGATTGCTGGATTTCATGAGATGTTTTAAATGCTGAAAAAATTGCGTCATCTTTACAAAGAATTCAACTAGCGTCAGCTGCAGTTGCCAGTTCATTAATTTTCATGGTGAGTACCTGACTATTGCCAACATTCTGCCCGCTATCAAGCGCTGCTTGATAGGCAGTAAGCGCTTTGTCCATGTCGCCAGTAGCAACGTAAAGATCACCCCGCACCTCTTCAATCAACGCAGTAAAAGATTCTGGTGCTTTTTTGGGTAGCGTTTTCAATGCCTCTTCGGGCTTGCCCAGGGCTGATTGAACACGTGCCAGTCGAATCCGCGCGATCAGAGCTACCTGCTTATCCGGCGCGTTAGATGCCGTCCACGATAATTCTTTACCCGCCTCTTCAAGCTTGCCTTGTTCAACGTACCCACGGGCAGCCGCCATCGCAGCCAGAGATGCATACAAACTGTCGTCATGATCATCCCTGACTTTTTTGGCTAGCTCACCGACATCACCCTCGCCCGACATGGCACGTATGGTTTGTTCATATCCATCCGACGCCTGTCGAGACTGCGAGATAGTGTGTTTGTTCCATAACTGCCAGCCACCGATGGCGGCGACTCCAATACCGACACCTAAAATGACGGAACGACCGTTCTCGGCCCACCATTTTTTGAGCGCCTCTACTTGTTGCTCTTCTGTTTCGTATTCCAAGATGTTTCCCCGAGTCAGTCACGTAACTTGACGTGAGACCAGTGTCAATGTGATATCAGTTCAGACAAATGATTAAAAATTTGTTCCCGTGTCACGGTTAATTGTTCACCATCATCACGCAGTGGTTTTACGGTTACACTCTTATCGCGATGCTCATCCGCACCAAGTACCAGCGCATAACTGGCACCACTTTTATCTGCTCGCTTGAATTGGGCTTTGAGACTGGCAGGCACTATATTAGCGACCAATCGCAAGCCCGCTACGCGATCACGCAATTCCTCGGCGAGTTGTTGCCCGCTGATCAAGTCTACATCGCTCGCAACTACAAGAAAGCAATGCGGTGCTTGCGCTTGCAATGACTCGGGTGCCTTGTCTACAGCCTCAATCAAACCCACCAGACGTTCCATACCCAGAGCCCAGCCTACAGCCGGGCAGGATTTACCACCAAGCTCATCCACCAGCGCATCATAGCGCCCACCACCACAAACGGTTGCCTGAGCGCCTAGTAGCTCCGTGGTCCATTCCCAGACCGTGTGCGAATAATAATCCAGCCCACGCACCAGGCGTGGATTTATCGTGATTGCAATGCCGCAAGCTGTCAGTATCTGCTGGATCAATTCGAAATGATCGCGTGATTCGGCACCCAGGGCATCGAGTAATTGTGGTGCAGCATCGTTAAGTTGTTGCATGTCCGGATTCTTACTGTCGAGAATCCGCAGCGGATTGCTCTCCAGACGTCTGACACTGTCTTCATCGAGTTGCCCGGCATTATCACGAAAGTAGCTGACCAAAGACTGTCTGTATGCCTGGCGCTCATCACGACTGCCCAGCGAATTGAGCTCCAGTTGTAGTGCATCAGCAATACCCAGCTCAGACCACAATCGCGCACTAAGCAATATCAGCTCTGCTTCGACTTGCGCCCCGGCGACGCCATACACTTCGGCTCCCACCTGATGAAACTGTCGGGTTCGACCCTTTTGCGGGCGTTCATAGCGAAACATCGGACCGTAGTACCAGATCCGGTTGGCAACGCCATCAGTCATTAAACCGTGCTGGATAGCAGCTCTGACACACCCAGCAGTGTTCTCGGGTCGTAATGTCATACTGCTGCTTTTGTCACCACGACTATCGAAGCTGTACATCTCCTTCTCAACGATGTCGGTCGCTTCACCAATACCACGCTTGAATAGCGAGGTACTCTCCATTATCGGCGTGCGAATTTCCCGATAGTCGTAAGTTGACATCATTCGCCTGACGACCGACTCCACCTGTTGCCAGAGACCTGAATCAGCCGGCAGCAAATCATTCATGCCACGCAGGCTTTTTATTTTTTCACTCATGCATTGCGTCGCAATCGAAGAAGTAAACAAGAAGTCCGCATGACGCAACTCGCACGCGCGTTCGCAGCAGGCGAGGCTCTGCCATGCATGCTCCCGGGATCACAGTGGTTGCGACAAATATTGGCCAGCCTCTCGCGATTTTGGAAAATCACTTAACAGACGGTTTGCATAGTTTTGTGCAGACGGTATATCTCCACTCGAGCGTTTAATGTTCATCCCCAGCAACAAACTGGCAGGCGTGTCCTGCCCATATCGCTGGAATCTACCGAGATAAGCATCTGCAATACCCAATTGGTTTTTACCGAATGTAAGCTGAGCCATATGCAATAGTGCATTCGGAAAGCGTGGATTTCGCCTTAGTGCATCACGCAGAAATTTTTCTGCCTGATCCGGACGATCTGCATCGAGCAGGCACAGACCCGCATTATCCAGCGCATATTCGGGTGTTCTGTAAAACGGGTTCGCGGCCGCTGAGCGAAAGTTCTCTATGGCCTCGTCAACCTCACCAGTCTCGCACAGAAACACACCATAGCTGTTTATTTGTGCCGCATCCCCCGGTTGCAGGTCGAGTGCACGTTTAAAATGCTTTTTAGCCAATACTGGTTTATCTATCTGTTGTTGCAAACGGGCAAAACTAATATGCGCCAGCGGGTTATTGGTATCTTGCTCCAGTGCTTTCGCAAGTTTCTCGTTTGCCTGATCGAGCTCTCCGCGCTGCAAATACTTCGCACCGAGTTCAGCATTGAATTGAGCTGCCTCTCGCGTATTGGTTGTTTCGCGTGCCTGGTTCGCCCCCTGACAGGCTGACAACAGCACCATTATGGCCAATACACCAGGTACCAAACCGGATACAAGATGCTTTGACGCAGCACTTAAAACAGCGCTGCAACACGTTTGTGAATTTCCGCTCAGCATGCTATGCCTACTTATCTAAGATCTGAAAAACAAAATATTTGATTTGGCGCCTTACAATACTATCCGGGATGACTATTTCATCGACCCGGAATGATCCAACCCGTCTAATCCGTGCGCGCAGATTCGTGCCCGAACGTTTGTTCACCTACCGTGGTTTCACCATAACGAGGCTCGACGAACTTCTTTTGTCTATTGCTACGATCTTCAATGTCACCTGCCAACTGACCACAGGCGGCCTCTATATCATCACCTCGTGTGGCACGCGTGAAAGTTAAAATACCCGCATCACTTAACAACCGCTGGAACGCCTCTATCGCTTTACTGCTGGAGCGTACATAACCGGCAGCTGGAAAAGGATTGAAAGGGATTAAGTTAACCTTTGCAGGAAAACCTCTGAGCAGCCTGGCTAATTGCCGTGCGTGCTCTGGTTGATCATTGACCCCGGCAAGCATCACGTATTCAAAAAACACATGCTTCTTGCGATCCCCTTGCACATACCGCCGACACGCTGCCATTAGCTCAGCCAACGGATACTTCTTGTTCAATGGCACCAGCTCATCACGCAGGCTGTCGCTTGGTGCGTGCAAAGACACCGCCAGAGAACAATCAACCGCTGCAATCATCTTGTCCATCGCAGGTACCACACCAGAGGTAGAAACCGTCACTTTTCGTTTGCTTAACCCAAAGGATAGATCATCCATCATCAGTTCGAGTGCCGGAATCAGGCATTTTAGGTTCATAAGCGGTTCACCCATGCCCATCATGACCACATTTGTCACCGGCGAACGCCCCTTTTCCGAGCTGCTGGCGGTTGATTTTGGGTCTGAACCTGTTGATGCATTGGCGACGGCGGGTACATCACAGGCCAGCAGATGCCCTGCCAGCCAGATCTGGGCGATAATTTCACCGGTCGTCAGATTGCGGTTGAATCCTTGTCTGGCAGTCGCACAAAAAGAGCAATCAAGGGCACATCCAACCTGCGAGGAGACACACAGTGTGCCGCGCGTGCCTTCAGGTATAAAAACGGTCTCGATACTATTGCCATCGCCAAGACCAAACAGCCATTTGCGCGTGCCGTCCGAGGCGGTACTGTCGTATTCAATCTGCGGCAACTCGACGATTGCACAATCGATTAACTTCTCACGGGATGCACGTGACAGGTCGGTCATCTGGTTAAAATCAATGACCTGACGGCCATAGATCCATTGCATTAACTGCCGTGCGCGATAGGGTTTTTCACCAAGGGACACAACAAATTGCTCAAGCGCTTTCCGATCCAGAGACAACAGGTTGGTCTTGCCGGAAACCGACCAGTCAGCTTTGAAGCTTGTACTGCGGGCAGATGCCGGCACAGGCTGATCAGCCTGTTGTTCAACAGCGCCACCCCTGCGCAAATCACGCAGGGTGTGCAAGGTGTTTAAGTGGGAGGGTTTGTTCAACGCGTTCGCGGACAGACACCGCCATCGCCAAAGAAAAAAGCTATCTCTTCGGCTGCCGTCTCCGGAGCATCAGATCCATGCACAGCATTTTGATCGATGGAACTGGCGAAGCGAGCGCGAATAGTGCCCTCAGCTGCCTCTGCAGGATTGGTAGCACCCATCACTTCGCGATTCTTGGCAATGGCATTGTCACCTTCAAGTACCTGCACCATGACTGGACCGGAGGTCATAAAAGACACCAGATCGTTGTAGAAAGGACGTTCCTTATGCACAGCATAAAAAGCGCCGGCCTGCTCCTGACTCAAATGCATCATTTTCGCAGCCACAACAGATAAACCGGCTTTTTCAAAGGTGGCGTAGATTTCACCAATGACATTCTTCGCAACAGCATCCGGTTTGATAATAGAAATTGTTTGTTCAGTGGCCATGACAGCACATACTCCGGGATAAAAAGATAAGACCGCAAAAAGGACTTCCCACGATCAGGCCACGCGGGCACACTCGGGAAAGTTATTCCATCTAGCGGAGAAAATTATTCTGCTAACCCACCATTATATCTTGCCAATGGCAAATCTGCACGGTAGCACGGGCCAAACTAGCGCTTTCGCAGTAGGTGAGGTTCTACCACGCAGGCTCCTAACTCAGTGTGACAGTTTTAAAGGTCAGCGGTGGTGCCGAGGAGGTGTCAAACTCGGCGCCCGCCAGCGCACCGGCTTTAGCTATTTCACGCGCTGATTTGGCCTTGTTGTAGACCGCATGCATGGCGCCAAGTGCGTAACAGGCACCCGAACCTACAGCCCAGAAGCGTGCGTATTCGTATACTTCACGCAGCGCAAACATCGCAAATATCCCATTCGAATTGATGTAGACACTGTCGATCTGACTGGTCTCATAAGGGTCTTCTTCAGAATCCTTGGGATTCAGAAAATACTTTTCCTTTAACACCGGATGCAGCCGCAGCAGGCTGTCGAAAGTCGAATCGCGTGTAGAGAAATCGACCTTGGCCGCTGGATCCCTGAAAGCCCGCTCAGCTACCAGGGTGTGAGCCGCGGCACCAACAATGCCCATGTGCGTCTTGCCGAATGTCTGGATCTTGTTGGGATTCTTGTCCAGATCGTGAGAGAGCCTGATATCGCCAAACGTGGTGAGCGAATCTGCAGCAATGCAGGCTTGTTTTCCCTTGCGGGCAACAACAATGGTTGACATAAATATTCGAGACTTAAGGTTCGGAAATCGGTTCTACTTGAAATCGGGCCTGCTTGCTTGGCGCTTTTAAATAACGCTTACGTCGACTGGCTCTCAGCCCGCGATGCGGGATGATAAGTCAATCGCATATCCCCTCCCACTTGCCGGCTATCAGTCAATTCAAGTGGGATACGAGCTGTCATGGTAGAGATCTCCGGCAGATGAAACTGCGGCCTGGCCTGACTTCCCATCAGTAGTGGCGCGAGGTAGACCACAATTTCATCAACCAAGCGGGCTTTCAGCAGTGCACCGCACAAGGTCGCACCCGCCTCAACATGCACAAGATTTACCGGCAATTGCGCCAGATCAACCAACATAGCACCAAGATCGATACCTGTTCGGCGCTTTTCATTCGCATCACCAATGTCAGATATTATATTAACTTTATCCTCTAAAGCATTGAATTTATGAGAATCGACCTGATTTGAGTAGATACGTATATCACCACCACACTTGAACAAGCGCCCGCGTGGTGAGAGCCGCAATCTCGAATCAACGATAGCCCTCAGCGGTTGACGCACGGATTGACCTGGCTCAAGCCCCAATTGCAGAGGCTCAAGACGCACGTCAAGTGACGGGTTGTCGATAAGAACGGTACCGCTACTACTCAAGACACAATCGGATTCAGCGCGAAGCATTTGTACATCCTGTCGTGCTTGCTCACCGGTGATCCATATCGACTCGCCACTTTCCATAGCTGTACGGCCATCGAGACTGGAGGCTATTTTCAAGCGCACCCATGGCCTGCCATTGCGTGTTCGGAAAAAGAAATGCCTATGTGCAGCTTCTGCCTCTGCTGCCAGCAGACCTTCCTCGACATTCACCCCGGCTGAACGCAACTGCGCGCAGCCCGCGCCATTGACCCGTTGGTCAGGATCAGAAATAGCAACCACGACGCGAGCAATACCAGCAGCTACCAATGCATCAGTACACGGCGGCGTATGGCCTGTATGGCTACAGGGTTCCAGAGTGACGTAAATGCTGGCGCCCTTGACTGAATTGCCTTGTTGCCGGGCATCCTGCAAGGCAGCTATTTCAGCGTGAGGTCCGCCGACAAGTCCAGTCGCGCCGCGCCCCAAAATTTCAGTACCTCGCGCGATAACGCAGCCTACAGCCGGATTGGGTGGCGCGGTGTATCGGGCACTGGCACCGAGGCGCAATGCCATGGCCATCAGATCGTGATCGAGCTGAGAGAACGTCATATCAGCGATTACCGTCAGCTTTCATCGAGCAGCGAGAGCTGATTCCTGCTGTCTTCCACTGATGGCTCTTTTTCCAGACGATCAATAACCTCACGAAACTGTGCAGCATCTTCGAAACTGCGATAGACCGAGGCGAAACGGATATAGGCAACTTCATCGAGCTTACGCAGTTCGTCCATTACCCACTCTCCGATCTGGCGCGCATTTATCTCACGCTCGCCCTGTTGCACACTGAGACGCTTTATTCGCGATACAGCGGCATCGAGCTGTTCAACACTGACTGGCCTTTTTTCAAGTGATTTTTGCAGCCCTGACATCAACTTGAGTTCGGAAAAAGGCTCACGATTGCCCCTGTTTTTAACTACACGCGGCAGATTCACTTCAGCAGATTCATAGGTCGTGAAGCGCTCCAGACACTCCAGACATTCGCGGCGACGTCGTACCTGGTCACTATCACCGCTTAAACGGGAATCAATTACTTTGGAATCTACAGCGCCACAAAAAGGGCAACGCAATTTGGCCTCCAGTGACGACCTGCGGTCATCTATTACACATCACGCGGGAATGCAGCAAGAATAGCACAGAGGCGGTTTTTCAACTGTTATTGCTGCATGTTCGCGTGCCGCTTTGGACTTTTGCCAACCCTGACCACCATCACCTGACGCTTGTCCTTTGTCAGCGATATCGCGATCACAAAATTCAGCTTGAATTCGATTACCAGCTCCATTTCAAAGCACTGAAAATTGATGCTCTGTGCTAAACTTTGTGATAACGCTAAGTTGCCAATCACAGCAGGTCCATTTGTCACTAAACACCTGCCTGGCAGCGCATTATGCCACTACATATTTCTACTAACTTGTGAACCAGCTTCGGATTCACAGCCTGACCCCTTTTGGGAAACATTCAACATGACTCAACCAAAACGTATTGCAGTAACCGGTGCTGCAGGACAAATCTGTTACGCCATGCTCTATCGTATCGCAGCTGGCGAAATCTACGGTCCTGACCAGCCCGTCCGATTACAGCTACTGGAAATTACACCGGCTATGGGCGTGCTTGAAGCGGTAAAAATGGAACTGGACGACTGTGCATTTCCACTGCTCGATTCTGTCGTCTGCACCGACGACGCAAAAGTCGCTCTGGAAGGTGTCGATGCTGCGCTGTTCGTCGGTGCCAAACCACGAGGTCCCGGTATGGAACGCAGCGACCTGATCACCGATAACGGCAAAATTTTTAGTGCCCTGGGCAAAACACTCAACGAAGTCGGCAGCAGTGAGGTCAAAGTCTGTGTGGTGGGTAATCCAGCCAACACCAATGCCTACATTCTCAAAGCCAACGCACCATCGGTTAACCCAAGAAATATCACTGCGCTGACACGCCTTGATCACAACCGCGCCATGACGCAATTGGCTGACAAAGCCGGCTCCAGTATCGACAAAATTAAAAAGATGATTATCTGGGGCAACCATTCGACTACGCAGGTACCTGATATCACTTTTGCAACAGTCGACGGCAAAGAGGCACCTTCTTTGGTAGATGACGCCTGGGCACAAAACGATTTTATCCCGACAGTTGCCAAACGAGGGGCTGCAGTTATTGATGCACGCGGCAGCTCCAGTGCTGCTTCAGCTGCCAATGCAGTCATTGATCACATGGCTTCGTGGGAGCGTGGCACTGACGCAGGTGACTGGGTCAGTATGGCAGTACCCAGTGATGGCAGCTACGGCATTGAAGAGGGTTTGATTTATTCAGTACCCGTTACTTGCAGTGGCGGTGACTACAAAATCATCAGTGACTTGCAGCCAACTGACTTTATCAAAGAGAAAATGAAGGCTAGTGAGGCTGAGTTGCTGGACGAAAAACAAACTGTTGCGAGTTTGTTGTCTTAGTACCGATTCGAGCCGCTTGCAATTCCCTGCAGCTCAAATCAACTGCGCAGTGATTCTTAAACAAAGAGAAGAATCTGCCAAATTATATTGACGAAGTGCGTGCTCGGGGATTGATTCGCAGAGGTGTCAATCGCAGGGATGCGATTGCCAAGCCTACATGGACGTATTCACGGCGCCCTCAGCGAAGCAATACCCGAGTACGCGCTGTTTGACATGTCAGTAGCTTTGCTTGTGTTGTTATGCTTCTTAACTGCAGACTTGCAAATGACGAAGTGCGTGCTCGGGGATTGATTCGCAGAGGTGTCAATCGCAGGGATGCGATTGCCAAGCCTACATGGACGTATTCACGGCGCCCTCAGCGAAGCAATACCCGAGTACGCGCTGTTTGACATGTCAGTAGCTTTGCTTGTG
>CAYPMR010000007.1:0-86331 GCA_964411665.1 uncultured Granulosicoccaceae bacterium
TCCATAAATCGGATAATTTCTGGAAATTATCCCGCATCCAAAATCCCCTGAGTTCGCTCCCTTTTTACGTCATCCCCGCGAAGGCGCAGTGCTGTCCGGGATAAATGCTTTCGTGCCATTTGGAGCCAGAAAGTGAGGGTACCTACAACCTATTTGTCGTCATCTCCGCGAAGGCGGTGATCCATGTGTCGTTACGCGGCAGTCCGACGACTCGGGATGGCGGCGAATGGAGTTACAAGCGACTACTTTAACGCCTTGAAATGACGAGCTAGAAGCGAAGGAAAAATTCAAACAACAAGCTGAAACGAACGAATTGCCAACCAAACATAGCCAAGCAGGCCAAAAGCTGCGCAAGCGACCAAGGTCGTTAAAACCCCCAGCATCGGTGTTGCTATCCAGCCAAGCAAACCAATAACGATCACAAAAAGAATATATCCAGCCGTGGCGCAGAGCGTGCCAACCGCGCGGGTTCTGGCCAGAATATCGAGTGCTTCTTGCGAAAGGCTACCTGCTCCTGCTATTTCGATGGTCAACCTGACCTCGGTGTAGAGCGACACCATAAACAACAATGTGGTCACGACGAGCAGAAAGAAAACGGTCTGGGATATCCCGTCTTTCAAGCCACGTCTTAGGATATGCACACCTACTGTCAGCGCAAAACCTGACATAAGACCGCTTAGGAAGGCTACCTGTCCAGTGCCAAGTTCAGTCAGGTTCGTCATTGTCTTATTTATCAATAAACATGGAGCTTATGTCACAACAACGCAAAGGCAGCGATGTTTTGCAATGCTGTTGATGTACAACATCACTGGAGAATTACCCCTGATTATAGCCTAGGATATACTACCCAAAATGCAAATCCTGCTAGTACCAGGCTCAAAAAAGTGCAGTATTCTTTGATCACGAGTTAATTGTTCAAATCGTAGATACCAGCACCCTCACTCAATGGCATAGCAAAACAATCATGCAGACATTGCCCGAATTTAAACTGGAAACCCATTTTTCCAAATGGGAGTTCAAAGCCAAATATCACATGACGGCGTCTGACGCTGAAAGCATGTCGCTAGCCGATTTACTATCACTGGCAACCGACGAAGAGCGTGACGCATTTGAAAACATGTGGCTAGGTTATACCGAAACCTTTGGCGCTCCAGATCTGCGTGACCATATCGCCACGACTTACAGCAACAGAACAAGCGACGACATCCTTTGCTTCGCCGGCGCCAGCGAAGGCATCTATGCAGCCAATCAAATCATACTCGATAGCAGCAGCCACGCATTAGTCGTCACACCAAATTACCAGTCGCACGAATCCCTACCAGCGTCTATTTGCGATGTCAGTGCGATCCCCCTCGACTTTGAGGGTAACTGGACGCTGGATATCGACCGTGTGGCGGCCGCCATCCAACCTAATACCCGCTTGCTAACCATTAATTTTCCGCACAATCCAACTGGTGCCATCCTTGAACACGATCGATACTTGGCGTTGATCGAGCTTTGTCGCAAACACGGTATTTATATTCTGCATGACGAGATATTTAACGGCCTAGGACCTAAGGGTACAAAACATCTGCCGTTTATCGCAGATGTGTATGAACGCGGCTTGTCGCTCAACGTGATGTCTAAAGCATATGGATTGCCAGGCTTGCGTATCGGCTGGATTGCATGCCAGGACTCACAGCTGCTTTCAAAAATGGAGCACCTTAAACATTACCTGTCGATCTGCAACTCAGGCCCCAGCGAACGGTTGGCATGCATAGGTTTAAAAAACCGTGAACAGATTTTTGCCCGCAACTGTTCGATCATCGATAACAACCTACCAAAATGGGACAGCTTCTTCGCCAACTATCCGGATCTGTTTGAGTGGCATCACCCGCAAGGATCCTGCATGGCATATCCGCGCTATACAGGAGAAGACGGGGTTGAGAACTTCACTCGTAATCTTGTTGAAAAAGCCGGTGTGCTTTTACTACCTGCATCCGTTTATAGCTCTGCCATCAGCGATACACCCGATGATCGTTTTCGATTAGGCCTTGGTCGCAGTGATATAGATGATGGTTTGAAAGCTATGCACGACTACTTGCAACAACAGTAAAACCATGCCGGAAGAAAAAAATACAAACAACAACTTTTCAGGACCTGAATGGCAAGCGGATGATACAGCATCGCTACTTTTCGTGTATCAAAATGAAACCGTACTTTTGATCCGTAAAAAGCGTGGCCTTGGAGCTGGCAAAATAAACGGTCCCGGTGGGAAGCAGGAAGCAGACGAAACCATCATGGAGTGTGCTATCAGGGAAGTACAAGAAGAACTCCGCATTACCCCAACTGATGTTCAGCCACGTGGAGAGCTACGTTTTAGCTTTCTCGATGGCTACAAGATGCATGTACACCTGTTCGTGGCTAGTGATTTCACAGGAACACCAACTGAGACCGACGAGGCGATACCCCTATGGTTCGGGATCGACGAACTACCATTCGATGAGATGTGGGCAGATGATCGAATTTGGTTACGCCGTGTTTTGAACGGAGATCATGTGGATGGGACTTTTACCTTTGATGGTGATTGTATGCTTAAGCACAACGTTAGCTTCAGTATCTCCAGTATTTAAAAAGTTTTTCGCTCTTATTTCGTCATCTATTGGCGCAGGTGGAACACCGCATAGCCCGGGGATGACTTGGGGATACGGATGTAAAAACACACGAACCATAAATCAATCATTGTTACGTAGCATGAAACAACACCTGTATTAAATCTCGAATACCAGCGCACAAACCTAGCTTTGTCTGCACCATATTCCCGCTTAACAGGATTTTTTATTCAACTTCTGGCACACAATATGGACACCAACAGACAAACAATAAGGGTATGCACGCATGAAGATCGGTTTATTTCACGGTTACAATCTTGGCGGTTCCGGTAGTAACGAGTACACGCGGTATCTGGCAAAAGCACTGCATCAAAAAAATGCTGAAATACACTTGATCTGCCGTGAACCAGCAGCAGAATCACTGGGATTTATAGATATTGCGATTCGCTACGATGTCGATGCCAATGCTGAAATATTATTCGACAATTCAGAACAAACAGAAAGTGTCTTTACCGATTCAGCAAAACCACTAGTTTATCTACATGAGCTGCCTATTGGCGCAGTTATGCCCGTGTATGTCACTGACAAGCAGCGTGACGGCGTCGTCAAATCGTTCTCCAATCTAAGCGATGCGGAATTGAACGAATACGAAGCCGTCTCAAGCCGCGTGCTAAAAAAAATCCTCATCGATCACACACTCGATATACTGCACTGCAATCACGTGACCTACCAACCACAGATCGCTGAAAAGGTTTGTGCCGAAACCGATACGCCATACATCATTTATCCACACGGTAGCGCTATCGAGTACACGGTTAAAACAGATGAGCGTTACTTCAATAAAGTACGCGAATCGATAAAACTGACTGATGGCTTGATCATTGGTAACAACGAAGTCAGAAATCGACTCATCAACCTATACCCCGAACTCAAAACCGAAATACTAGACAAATCCGACATTGTCGGCGTTGGTGTAGATACATCGCTGTTTACCTCTTGCGAACCGGATCAACGTCAGCAATCGCTCGATACACTGTGCGAGCTGGGACTAGGTGGAGGGAAAACCAAAGCCTTGACTGAAGAGCTTGAGCAGCAGCTCGATCAGGGTAATTTACAATCAGTTACCGCGTACAGAAATGCCTACGTACAAAAACTGCCAGATGATTCGATCTCGGAAAAACTTGGCTCACTGGATCTGGAGAAACCGGTTTTACTTTTTGTCGGTGCACTAACCGCAGGTAAAGGTCTGCAGGGATTATTGTGTGGACTTTGCTCAGCCCTTGGTAAAAATCCGGATATACAACTGGTCATCGTAGGTGCAGGTGCATACCGGGAAACACTTGAAGGCCTTGTGCACGCACTGTCAACACGCAATCTCCCCTTATTAAAGGACATGGCCAGTCAGGGATTTGATCTGGACTTCAGCGATAACACTGGAGCCTGGGAAGACGTTACTCATTATCTGGACAACAATTCACAAGAGTTGTTTGCAGCGGCTGAGCAATTAAAATCAAACGTTCATTTCGTTGGCAGACTCAACCACGATCAACTCAAATTTCTGTTTCCTATTGCAGATTTAGCTGTATTTCCATCAGTGGTGCCTGAAGCCTATCCACTGGTATTAATGGAATCACTATCCAACGGCGTATTGCCGGTTGTCAGCTACTTCAGTGGATTCACTGACGGAATCGATGAGCTTGCGGACGTGATACCAGAGGACTTGCTGTCGCGCATGCGCATACCAATGGACAATGAGGAACGCATATCAGCCTTGGCAGACAACATATTACATATTCTGGCAAGCGATTCGTTTAAAACCATTCGACCGACCCTGCGGCAAGTCGCTTGCGAGCGCTACGACTGGAATCTTAGAGCCACGCAAATGATCGATGCATACCAGTTTATGATCGACAAAAGAGACGCCAAGAGAAGAAAGGTCGCCTAAGCAACATATGACTGAATCATCACCTTGATTACTAAAACTGTGTAGTAGTACCCGGGCGCAAAAACTACTTTATGCATAGTGGATAGCTAATTGTCATAGTCACGCTCATCAGCGATCACAAGCCCGTCATTGGGAAGAGGTCCCGAGCTTACAACGACCTCGCCCTTGAGCTTGAGCAGTTGTTGCATGTTTTGTTGTAGATCATGCTTGAAATCTGCCTGTAATTGGCTGTTGTCAACGGTTTCAACCTGTAAGGTCATGACATCAGCATCATTCTCGCGCGTTACAACCAGACGCGCTTTGTTGATTGCAGGGTTTGTTTGAGCCAATTCATTAACCTGCTTTGGATCAACAAACATGCCTTTTATTTTGGTGCGTTGATCAGCTCGTCCCATCCAGCCTTTGATTCGCATATTGGTGCGCCCGCAAGCCGATGGTTCGTCAATGACGGCTGACAGATCGCCTGTACCAAACCGAATCAATGGATAGGTGGTATTAAAATTTGTTACCACCAGTTCCCCCACCTCACCTGCCGCTACCGGCGTGTCAGTGCCTGGCCTGACGATCTCGACAATGAGATTCTCGTTACACATCATTCCCTGTTGAACCATGCCATCATGTTCACTTTCATAAGCAATAACACCCAAATCAGCTGTCGCATAGCATTGCATCACCTTGACACCACGCTGTTGATACTCTTCACGCATAGCCGGAAACAAAGCACCACCAGAGACCAGGGCCAGCTTGATTGAATCGAGTGGCGTCTCTTTCTCAACTGCACGGTCAAGCATAACTTTTAGATAATCAGGTGTACCTGCGTACACATCAGGCTTGTAGAACGCGGCAGCATCGACTTGCGCGTCTGTGTTACCCGCACCTGCTGGAAACACCAAACAGCCAAGGGCAATTGCACCCTGATCGATAATAAAACCGCCCGGCGTCATGTGATACGAAAAAGCATTGTGAACCTTGTCACCACGACGAATGCCAGCAGCAAACAACGCACGTGCTACTTGCCAGGGATCAATTCCGGGGGGTTGCGGCTCCCATACAGGACCCGGCGACATAAACAGACGCGATCCGCTACTGTTACCACAAAGACTATCGATATCAACAAACCCGCCAAAAGGAGGATTAAGGGCTTGGGCAGCGAGCAACTCGGGTTTACGCAGAACAGGTACCGCTGCAAGCGCGTCAGGCGAAGTAATTTTTGCGGGATCAATCCTGCCCAGGCGATCACGGTGAGCCGGGCAACGATCAATAGCACCACGAATAAATTCCGGCAGTTGCTTGAATTGCTCTGCCTCACGTTCAGCGACAGCCCGACATTCGAGCACATCAAAATGTCTGTCAGACATAGCGACCCCGTGGTTGTTGAAATTGTTGTCAGGCAGGTTGGCTAGCTGGCAAACTGCAAACGATCGAATTCACCCATAGCCATGGCTTCAGGATAACCAGCGCTTGCGACGTCTGTAGCTTCTGACATTACGAAAACTGCGTTGTCCTTCTTCTGCAACACCGAGGTAAAATTCACGTACATCAGGATTTTCACGTAAGTCCTTGGCTGTGCCGTCCATAACAACTCGGCCAGACTCCAGTATGTAGCCATAATGAGCGTAACGCAAAGCGATATTGGTGTTTTGTTCTGCCAGCAAAATCGATACACCTTCCTGCCGGTTCAGGCTTTGTACAATCTCGAAAATCTCTTCTACCAACTGCGGAGCAAGACCCATCGAAGGCTCATCGAGCAAAATGGTTTCCGGGTTTGACATCAGCGCACGGCCAATCGCACACATCTGCTGTTCACCACCTGATGTGTACCCAGCCAGAGATTTACGTCGATCACGCAGACGAGGAAAATAGTTGTATACCTTTTCAAGATCGCGTTGTGTCGCCCCCTTGCCATCGCGGCGTGTATAGGCGCCTGTGAGCAAGTTTTCTTCGATCGTCAAATGCTCGAAACAGTGACGTCCTTCCATCACCTGCACCACACCGTCTTTAACCAGCTCTGAAGGACTGAGACCCGCAATCGGTTTTCCGCGGTACAAAATACTGCCTTTGGTCACCAGCCCGCGTTCTGAATGCAGTAGATTTGAAACTGCCTTTAGCGTTGTTGTTTTACCTGCGCCATTTCCACCAAGCAAAGCCGTGATGCCACCTTTGGGCACACTCATGCTGACGCCTTTGAGAACCAGAATCACATGGTTATAAATCACTTCGATATTGTTGATTTCCAACAATGACTCGGTAGCAGCAGTAGAACCGGGGTCATTTTTGTCAGCATCGATTGCAGCTGCGTCATTCATATTGTGATAGGAGTTAACAAAATTAAATAATCATTTCAGGGTTAAACAAACAGTGTCTCGCGCTTATTTGCTGTTTTTCTGCAAAATCAAACGCGAGAACACCGTTGTCTGCTTATCTATTCAACAATCCATCACCCATTTAAGAATCCATTAAATGAATAAATGTGTCGTTGATAGTCAGCTACTAACCACACTTGCGTGCTTCGATGTTGTTTTCACTGGCAAAGCCGGTGCTGTCTTCATCGATTAGTGGCTGGATTATATCCATATCAGAGGCCGTAAACTCGGTGATCAGTTTCCACGTGCCAGAATCTGCATCCCACTGCTGAACTGCACCAAGACCCGGTCCACCGTGATTGTCACAGCTAACCGTAAACTCAGGACCGAAACCAGCCATACCAGCTGCGTTCATGACACCGGCATCAATTTTCAGCGCTTCCATACCATCACGCATCATCGCAGCGGTAATGTCAGCTGTACCGTGTATTTCCTGAGCGAGCTTGACAGCCTCTACTGTCAGGAATCCCGCATAAAGTCCGCGGTTATACAATACGGTACCAACCTGATCACCATTGCCGGAAGCTTTGTTGGGATCGATCACGTATTTTTTAAGATCGGCAAAAACAGGGTAGTCCTGGCCAACCTGATGAAAAGCAAGCGCTTTGTAACCATCAGCACCAGCACCAGCGGGTATCACATCGTTTTCTGATCCTGACCACCAGATACCAATAAATTTATCCATCGGGAAACGGATATTCGCAGCTTCCTGAATGGCAACCTGATTCATGACACCCCAGCCCCACATAACAACATAATCGGGCCGCTCACGGCGAATTTGCAGCCATTGCGATTTTTGCTCTTGTCCCGGGTGATCCACTGCAATCAGTGTCAGATCATAGCCGTGCTTATCGGAGAGATCCTCCAGCGTCCGAATCGGCTCTTTACCATACGCAGAGTTGTGATAGACAAGCGCTACTTTCTTGCCTTTGAGATCACCGTTGTTCTCGTCCAGCATATGGTTGACCGCGTGGGACGCGCCATTCCAATAATTGATCGGGTAATTGAATATGTGACTGAATACCGATCCGTTTGCAGCAGAAGTACGACCGTATCCCATTGAGTGAATAGGAATGCCATCCGCTGTCGCTTTTGGAATCAATTGGTAGGTAATACCAGTTGACAAGGGATGATAGACCAACGCACCCTGCCCTTTGGTTGACTCGTAACACTCAACACCCTTTTGGGTGTTGTAGCCAGTCTCGCATTCGATGATTTTTGCCTTTTCACCACCAACGCCTCCATCACGCTCGTTAACCAGCGTCATGTAATCGGCGTAGCCATCGGCATACGGAATTCCGTTTACCGCATAGGGTCCGGTACGATAACTCAATGACGGGAATACCAGGTCAGCTGAGACCGGCATTGTGGACAGAACCCCTGCACTTGCGACAACAGCCGCTAACAGAGTTGTATTAAACAGTTTCATTTGTTTTCCTCTCTTTTAAGCTTATCAGATAGATTTCTAGTTTAAGTCACAGCTTCTATGGCTGCGATTCGCGAATATTCAGAATTATTATCGCTTCATTCCTGTATCTATTAATGCGGAAACGGCCAAAGCAGCAGTTTCTCTTTTGCGATTCTCCACAGCTGTGCCAGTCCGTGCGGTTCGACAATCAAAAAGAAAACTATCAGGCCGCCGACAATTATAAATTCGATATGTGCTGCTATGTCCGTGGGCCAGCCAAAGCCACCTACCATGATATTTTTGAGCAGCACAGGCATCAGTACTAAAAAGGCCGCGCCAGCAAAGCTGCCCAGAATAGAGCCCAATCCACCAATGATGATCATGAACATAATCAGAAAAGACTGGTTAATACCAAAGACTTCGCCGACCTCAACCGCGCCAAGATAAACAGAGAAAAAAAGCGCGCCCGACACCCCAATGTAAAAAGAAGAGACGGCAAATGCCGAAAGCTTTGCCTTCAACGGATTAACACCAATGATCTCAGCCGCGATATCCATATCCCTGATGGCCATCCAGCTACGCCCGACTCTGCCGCGCGTCATGTTGCGAGCAAGTATGGCCAAAAAGACTACCAACGACAGACAGAAAAGATAACTCACCGCAGGCTCCGCATTGGCACCGGTCACTGCATAACCGAACATGCTGCGTTCGGGCGCATTGATTTGACCCGAAGCTGAATAGTTGTAAAACCAGGGCACCTTGTTGAACAACCAGACCAGAAAAAACTGCGCTGCAAGCGTTGCTACGGCCAGGTAAAAACCCTTGATTCGCAACGACGGGATTCCAAACAACAGACCGACCAGGGCGGTGACAACACCCGATCCAAGCACAACAAGTACGATATTAAGATCCGGAAAAGCCGTCATCAGCTTGTAGCAAGCGTATGCCCCCACCGCCATGAAACCACCGGTACCCAATGACACCTGCCCGCAATAGCCCATCAGAATATTAAGGCCCAGTGCCGCAATAGCGAGAATCAAAAACGGTAACATAACCGCATTGGTCCAATAATCATTGAGAAAAAATGGTACTACCAGAAAGGCAACTAGCAAAAACAGGTAGTAGCCAATACGATCCTGACGCAGAGGGAAGGTCTGAATATCCCCACGATAAGATGTTTTAAAATCACCTGCCTGTCTGTAGAACATGATTATTTATACCCGCTCAATTATCTTGTCACCAAACAAACCCTGAGGTCTGAAAACCAAAAACACCAACGCCAATACATAAGCAAACCAGTTCTCGGTGGCACCACCGATCAGCGGCCCTATCGAGAACTCAAACAACTTTTCACCGACACCAATAATCAACCCGCCGATGATTGCACCCGGTATCGAGGTAAATCCGCCAAGAATAAGTACCGGTAGTGCCTTTAGTGCGATGAGAGACAACGAAAACTGTACACCTGATTTGGCACCCCACATGATGCCTGCGACCAGGGCAACGAATCCGGCAATCGCCCAGACGATCACCCAGATGCGGCGCAGGCTGATACCGACTGACAAGGCGGCTTGATGATCATCAGCAACGGCGCGTAGTGCACGACCGGTCTTCGTATACTGGCTGAACAGCGTCAGCGAAATAACCAGTAACAGAGCAACAATGGTGGCGACGATGTCAAGTTTGTCGATGTACATGCCATAGTAAGTGGCGCCCTCGCTCGCCCATCCGAGCGTCTTTTCTTCGAGCCATAATGATCCGCCGGTGGGTATGCCAATATCCAGTACCTTGATTTCAGAGCCCCACATCAGATCGCCAAAGCCTTCCATGAAGTAGGCAAGGCCAATGGTTGCCATAAACAGAATGACCGGATCCTGATTAATCAGGTGTTTCAGTACCAGCCGCTCAACTAATATGGCGAGAAAAACCATTATGACCAGAGTTAGAACAATCGCAAAAATGGCTGGCACATTCCAGCCGAAGCCGTGGATCTGGGTACCGAATATAGCGTTGATCAAATGTGCGAAAGGTACCTGACCGTTTTGAATACCAACCAATGTCATTGCAGCAAACAATGCCATTACGCCCTGGGCATAGTTAAAAATACCCGATGCCTTGAATATCAAGACAAAGCCAAGTGCTACCAGTGAGTACATCACACCGGTCATCAGCCCATTTAAAATAACTTCAATTGTGTATAGAAACTGGGGAGACATAATCAGGTCATTGAGTAAAAAAAGTATCTATGCATCGTCTTCGTGAGCCACGCCCAGGTAGGCATCTATAACTGCCTGGTCGTTTCTTACTTCCTGGGGCGTACCATCGCCAATCTTGCGTCCGTAATCGAGTACCACCACTCGATCAGATATATCCATTACAACACCCATATCGTGTTCGATCAGGGTAATAGTGGTTCCAAATTCGTCCTTAACATCGAGAATGAAGCGCGACATATCTTCTTTTTCTTCGACATTCATACCGGCCATGGGCTCATCGAGCAATAACAGCGTGGGTTCCGCGGCCAATGCACGACCAAGCTCTACCCTTTTTTGTAATCCATAGGGCAAACGTCCGACCGGTGTTTTACGGATAGCCTGAATTTCAAGAAAATCGATTATCTCTTCGACCTTCTCGCGGTTGGCAACCTCTTCACGCTCGGCAGGACCACGCCAGATAGCCTGCATCACGAGGTTCTGTTTCATGTGAGTGAAACGTCCAGTCATGATGTTATCCAGCGTACTCATCCCGGTAAACAAGGCGATGTTCTGAAAAGTTCTGGAGATACCCTGGTGTGCGATGTTGTGCGGTTTCGGGTTACGCCGTTTCTTACCGGCATACCAGACTTCACCCTCTTGCGGATGATAAAAGCCGTTTATAACGTTGAGCATCGAGGATTTGCCGGCACCATTCGGGCCTATAATCGCCCTGACCTCACCGCGCAGTACGTCAAAAGAGACATCCGTGAGAGCTTTAACACCGCCGAAGGACAAGGAAATATTGTCGACCCGCAGAAGTTCTTCACCGGGTGAAATTGACTTGGCCTGCGTCGCCATTGCTGTTGCCGAAGCCATTAGGCAGACTCCCGCAGTGGCTCGGCCATGCCATGCAAATTCGTAGTCTTGAGCTGCACGGTGGCTGATAACTCTCCGCGCTTACCATCTTCAAACACCACTTCCGTGCTAATGAACTGCTCATTTTTGTCACTGTAGAGTGCATCTATCAATGGTTTGTAGCGTTCGGCAATAAATGATCGCTTGACCTTCAGGGTACGCGTTAATTCACCGTCGTCTGCATCGAGTTCCTTGTGCAATACCAGGAAACGCTTTATCTGAGCACCAGCCATCAATTCTTCACCTGCCAAATCCTGATTCACTTGATCAACGTGTTCAGCCATCATTCGGTACAGCTCTGGATGTGCTGCCAGTTCTTGATATGACGCATAAGCTACATTGTTACGCTCTGCCCAATTGCCAACAGATGCAAGATCAAGATTGAGCATGACCACTGTATTGTCACGCCCGTCTCCGAAAGCAACGGCTTCCTTGATATTGGGAAAAAATTTCAATTTATTTTCAATGTACTTCGGCGGAAACATGCTGCCGTTATTCAACTTACCCACATCTTTCGCACGATCAATAATTTTTAAATGACCGTTTCCGTCAAGGAACCCAGCATCACCGGTTTTCACCCAACCCTCTTCGTTTTTGGTATCGCGGGTAGCATCTTCATTCTTGTAATAACCCATGAAAACACCTGGTGAGCGATAAAGAACCTCGCCATTATCGTCAATCTTGAGCTCCACTTCGGGAGAAGGCTTACCCACAGTGTCTGCATAGATTTCGCCATCGGGCTGAGCTGTGATGTAGACACTGGCTTCTGTTTGACCGTACAGCTGTTTCAAATTGATGCCGAGCGAGCGATAAAAAGAAAATATCTCCGGGCCTATAGCCTCACCCGCTGTGTAGCCAACTTTAAGTCGCGTCATACCCATGCGATTACGCAAAGGCCCGTAGACAAGAAAATTACCCAAGGTGTAAAGCACACTATCGGCAAAGCTGATTGACTTGCCAGTCAAACGATCCTCGCCACAGCGCTTGGCAACGTTCATGAAATAGTTAAAAAGTTTCTTCTTAAAGCGGCCAGCGTCTTCCATGCGCACAGTAATCGTAGTTAACAATGACTCGAACACGCGCGGTGGTGCGAAAAAGTAGGTTGGTGCAATTTCGCGCCGGTCGACTTCGACTGTCTCACCACTTTCAGGGCAGCAAACACAATAGCCGGCAGTTATAAATTGTCCATAAGAGAAAATATGATCGCCAACCCAGGCTAGTGGCAAGTAGGCAAGTACCTCTTCCGTGTAATCAAGGTTATCGAATTTATTGGCATTTAACGAGGCACTCATCACGTTGCTATGGGAAAGCATGACGCCCTTTGGTTTGCCTGTAGTGCCCGAGGTATACAGCATCACGCATAACTCATCACCATTACCGCTATTGATACCATCAATCCAGCTTTGCCCAGCCGACGGATCATTGTTGAGCTTATCCAATCCAGTCTGTACAACACTTTCATAATTGTGCAGGCGGGTGTGATCATAATCGCGCAAACCACGACTCTCGTCGTAGATAATGTGTTCAATCGCATTAGGAAGTGAGGACATGGATAGGAGCTTGTCGACCTGCTCTTGATCCTGACAGATTGCAAATCGCGCGTCAGCGTGATCCAGTACGAATTCCATTTCCTCGGCAACTGAATCAGCATAAACAGGTACTGGCACAGCGCCTAGCGCCTGCACTGCAGCAAAGCTCCAATACAGTCTGGGTTTATTCGAACCGACCAATGCTACTTTGTCCCCAGGGGCCAAACCCAGCTCTTTCAAGCCAATAGAAAACGCACGAGTCTCTTCAAGTAGCTGCGCCCAGGTCCACGATTGCCAGACACCGTAAATCTTGTGCCGCATGGCAGCACGGGAAGCATGTTTTTCGGCGGTATGTAACAGATACTTTGGAAACGTATCCAGTCCGTTTTCTCGGCTCAATTTACTAACTACCCCTGTGAAATTGCAGTAATCATCGAATCTCCCCGGTTCGGGGTCAACTAAAGTTTTACCATTGTTCGCTTAGACTATCCTTGGCAGGCATCTGCCGCTTTACGTTGACGTTAACGTAAAGCACCAGATACCATATTGTCTCATAATATAATCTAATGTCCAGAGAAAACATATCTTAAGTCGTGAGTCAGGTCGACCTCAATCCTGCGCGATTCAGGATATTACTAATATCTCGAACCTTTCAGGCAGCTAACAGGGGTACTACCTATGGAAAATCTTTATGACCAGCAACAATGTGTTGTTTGTCACAGGGACAGATAACCCGCCAATTTGCAGCTAGCTGACAGATTATTCGTTTACGGGATTTTCTATTTATCCGGGGGGGGGGCTGGCCAGAATTTTATAACCAGTACATTCGATCAACTGGACTGCGACAAACTAGCATCTATCGAATCAAGTGCTTTCAGCAAATAGGGTTTATTAGCTGCGATCTCTTCGCGCGACAACCCTTCAATTTCATGCGGGAATACCAACCACTGATCACTCTCGTGTACGTAAAAATCCGGAATGATCTGCGTCTGATTGCGCGACGGCTTGAAGTAGGCAGTGGCAATTTTAATATTTCGCGGTAAATTATTCCGACTGCGTTTAGCCAGGGCGTCAACAATGGCCCTAACGGAAAGACCAGTGTCGAACACATCATCGACAATTAACAACCGATCCTCCGGATTCATCTGACGGGTAAGGTAGCTTAAGCCGTGCACTCTGATATCCTTATGTCGTTTATCAATTCCGGCATAGGAGGAGGTGCGAATCGCGATGTGATCTGCCTCTATCCGGAAATAGTCGAGCAACTCCTGCACAGCTATACCGACCGGGGTACCGCCACGCCAGACACCAACCATATAGTTGGGTCTGAAGCCACTTTCTATCACGCGCTTGCCAAGCTCTACCGAATCCTCAAGAAGTTGCTGCGCGGAGATATAGTATTTATCAGTCATATTACTTCAGATTATTTTACTGACTGGCTTCAGACACGATTCAAAGTCTAGTCCTAAAGCCCGAGTTCCTGACAAATACCACGTAACGCAACAGCTGGATCAGTTGCTGCAGTAATGGGGCGCCCAATCACAAGGTAATCGCTACCTGCATCAATAGCTTGTTGCGGAGTTACAACGCGGCGTTGATCATCTACATCACTGCCAGCCGGTCTGACACCCGGTGTTACCAGCAAAAAGTCAGCACCGAACTGCTGGCGCATTAATGTCGCCTCCTTTGCAGAACAAACAATACCATCAAGCCCGCACTCATGGGTTGTCGTTGCCAGATGCATAACCTGTTCCGCTGGAGATACGTCGATACCAACACCCTTAAGATCCTCGATATCCATTGAGGTTAATACGGTAACAGCGATCAAACGCGTTTGACTATCACTTGGCATACTGTCACGCGCTGCCTGCAGCATTCTTGCCCCTCCGCTAGCATGCACATTGACCATCCAGACACCCAACTGCGCGGCTGAGCGGCAGGCACTGGCAACGGTATTTGGTATGTCGTGATATTTTAGATCAAGAAAAACCTCAAACCCGTGCTGATGAATCTTATCGAGAACTACCGGGCCTGCACGGGTAAACAGTTCCATGCCGACCTTGACTCGACACAGTGCCGGGTCCAGTTGTTGAAGTAACTTTTCGCAGGCCTCAACCGACTCGACATCAAGTGCAACAATAACAGGCGATGTTGTTTTACTCACCTTCAGCTCCTATGACAGTCAGGACCGAATCCCAGCGACTGCAACCAGGGCAACGCCAATGCAAGGTTTGAGCGCCAAATCCACAGGACTCACAAACATAGGCCGGCTTATCTTCAACGACACGATCCAGCATATCGCACATCACACTGACCTTTTCCCTTTCACCTGCCCGACTACGCTCCATCTGCCCTCGCGCCCAATCGCGCAATCCTTTCAGAGAGGGCCGCTTGATGATTTGTTCTTTGAAAAAAAGATCTGACATTTGAGGGCCGTCCAGCTTTTCAATCATGTCCCGGGTTGTTTTGATCACCGAATAGGAATTGTAACGCGATCGAATTCTTTCCACGTAAGCCCGTAGTCGCTGCTTGTCACCTAGTTGTTCCAGCGCATTGAAAAGTGGAGATATGATTTCGGGCATCAGCTCCGGTCGATATTTTTCCACGCATTCATAGCGCTCGATAGCCTGTTCAAAATCGTCTCTGGACTGCGCCAGCTCTGCACACAGAATATTTGTTCGTGCACAACGCGGATTACGTGCAAGAGCCGACTCGAGCCAGTTCTCCATAGCAATCATATCTTTATCTTTTCTCGCATCCTCTGCCAGTTCGCAGTGATAGTGTGACACCCTACTACCAAGGTCATAGGCGCAATGTGCCTGATATTGATCTGCCAATTCAATTGCGCGATGCCAGTCGCTCGCTCGCTCATAAATCAACAACAGATTTTCGTAGCAGTCCTCAACATGTTGATGTTTGCTCAGCAATATTTTGAACAGATCTTCAGCGCGATCTATAAGACCTGCAGAATCATAGTCGCGAGCCAGTTCCAGTCGCGCCTCCGCTCGCACGTCCTGATTGAGCTCCTCTTTACCGATCAGACTGCCATGTACCTGTATTGCACGTTCGACGTCGCCTCGCCTGCGAAACAGATTTCCGAGAGCCAGGTGGGTTTCAGCAGCATCGTGATCGATGTCGCCCAGATTATGAAATTCAGGGGATTCACTACTCTCGCCGTCACTCTGACGATCAGACAATAACAGATGCAGATCACGGTGATAGCTGGTAGCGTGGCTCCACAGCTTATCGGGTGCACGCTTACTCAGACTGCGTCGCCCGGCGAACCAACCGGCACCGGCAGCTACTGGCAATAACATCCAGAGTATTTCGTACATGCGAAAACTAGTCTGTGTTATTTGTGACGGGTATAGACAGCTAACCAGAAAGGCAACCAACTACATGTTGCCAGCTAGGAGCCTGGCTCGCTTTTCACTTTTCTAAAACGTGCTTTTCTAAAACGTGCTTCTCTAAAACGTGCTTCTCTAAAACGTTTTTCCTAACAGATCGCTGATACAGATATTCAGAGATCTCTCAAATCCGTTTTTGGCCAATTTTTAGCAGTATCTTCCTGCTCAGAGCGTGTCTTATCTGCTTGATGACGTGCATCCCTCTCGCGTCTGCTCCGACCAACTTTTTGCGGATCGGTGTTCACGTAATTGACGCGTTCACGGAGTTCTTTGCCCGGCTTGAAATGAGGGACATTCTTGCCATGCAGTGCGACCGCATCACCCGACTTTGGGTTGCGACCCATTCGAGCCGGCCTGAAATGCAGGCTGAAACTGCCAAAACCACGTATCTCGATACGCTCACCGATGGCGAGTTCGTGACTCATTTTTTCCAGCAAACTTTTGACCGCCAACTCGACATCGCGGATGGGCAAATGATTCTGGTTTCGCGCCAGGGACTCGATTAAATCTGATTTGGTAAGGCTGTTATCCACTGTCATGCCGCACGTTTCAAAGCCCTGTTAACTACAGGGCTTGGTTATCTGGCGTTTCGGCACGTCACCCTGCAGAGAAGGCGATGATTTTACTTTCGCTTATTCGCTTCCCGTGTGCAGGTAGATCGCCGAAACAACGTCTGCAGATGCATACACAGTCGAGGGAAATTTAGTCCGCCTCATCACCAGAGCTTTCTTCAGCCTGGTCTCGTGTACCCATCTGCTCTTTCATCAAGTCGCCTAGTGTCGTAGCCGGTCCAGATGAATCAGACTGACTGTAGTCACTCATGGCTTCCGCTTCATCATCATAATCCTTGGCCTTGATTGACAGGCTAAGCATTCGAGATTTTCGATCAATGCCAGTGAACTTCGCTTCAACCTTGTCGCCTTCCTTGAACTGAGTGCGTACATCTTCAACGCGCTCACGCCCGATCTCGGAAGCTCGCAACACACCTTCGACACCTTCTGACAATTCAATGACTGCATGTTTCGCATCCACTTCCTTGACCGTACCGGTGATGATGGTGCCTTTCGGGTTGTCAGCTACAAACTGACCGAACGGGTCACGTTCCAGCTGTTTGACACCGAGTGAAATGCGTTCGCGCTCGGGATCTACGGCCAGAACAACCGCTTCTATCTCATCGCCTTTCTTGAAATTATGGACGGCTTCTTCGCCACCCTCGTTCCAGGACAAATCAGACAAGTGAATCAAACCATCAATACCACCATCAAGGCCAATGAAAATACCGAAATCTGTGATGGATTTAATAGTTCCTTTGACCCGATCCGTTTTATTGAAGGCCTCAGAGAAGTCTTCCCATGGATTTGGCTTGCATTGCTTGACACCCAGAGATATACGGCGCCGCTCCTGATCGACGTCCAGGATCATCACTTCTACCTCGTCACCCAGAGCAACAACTTTGTTCGGGTTGACATTGCGGTTAGTCCAATCCATTTCTGAAACGTGCACCAATCCCTCGACACCTTCTTCGATTTCAACAAAGCAACCGTAATCAGCAATATTGGTGACCTTACCGAACAGACGCGAGCCTTCCGGATAACGGCGTGTTAAATCTACCCACGGGTCCTCACCCAATTGCTTCAGTCCGAGGGATACGCGATTACGCTCACGATCGAATTTAAGCACTTTGACTTTCATCTCAACGCCTACTTCAACAACTTCGGATGGATGCTTGACGCGCTTCCATGCCATGTCTGTTATGTGCAACAAACCGTCTATGCCACCCAAGTCGAGGAAGGCACCGTAGTCTGTGAGGTTTTTGACAATACCTGTGATCTCCTGACCTTCCTGCAAATTTTCAAGCAGTGCTTCACGCTCGGCACTGTATTCGGATTCGACCACTGCACGTCGAGAGACGACAACGTTGTTACGTCTTTGATCAAGTTTGATTACCTTGAACTCAAGTTCCTTACCTTCAAGGTAACTGGTGTCACGCACGGGTCTGACATCGACCAGTGAACCGGGCAAAAATGCACGGATATCGCAGACTTCAACAGTAAAGCCACCTTTGACTTTCCCTGTGATATTGCCTTTTATTATTTCGTCATCGGCCAATGCCTGCTCCAGTACTGTCCAGGAACGTGCACGACGTGCTTTCTCACGCGAGAGTTTGGTTTCACCGAAACCGTCCTCGACTGAATCGAGAGCAACTTCAATGGTATCGCCTATGTTGACATCGGGCTCGCCACCTTCAGCGGCAAATTCTTCTATGGGTACAGCGCCTTCAGACTTAAGTCCGGCATTAACGATAACGAAGTCGCCAGTGATATCGACTACGGTACCCATGATGATTGAGCCGGGTTTCATTTCCGACTTGGATAAGCTCTCTTCAAAGAGCTCGGCAAATGATTCAGACATTAATTGAACCTGTATGAGGTGTTCACACCTTAGCCATCCGTTGGTACAAGTGCGGTTAGTTAATAAAGCCCGGCGCATCTATGCATTCCGGACAGCTTTTTTCAGTCTGGTCGTTGTCGGACGTTAAATCGCGAACAATCAACCTGTTACCTGTTTTACTGATGCTTTGGTTACAATCCGCTTTTGCTACTAGAACCCGCTTTTGCTACAACCCATCCCGCAGTAACCAGGACATCCCGCAGTAACCGGGAAAACCGACCGGGAAAAACGCGTCTGGCAACTGCCAACCATCCCGGATAGCCTGTGGCTTTAATCAGTCACTTCGCCGCAATGATCAGGCTTGGGCCGGTGTTTTCCAGATTCCTTCGTCGAGAAACCCAGAACCTCTCGGGCATGAGTTAACACTCGCTCAACCGCAGCATCAACACCAAGATCCGATGTATCGATAACCTTCGCATCACTTGCAGCAAGAAGCGGAGCATGTTGTCGGGTTGAATCGCGAAGATCTCGTTGTTCAATTTCCCGCATCAAGCCGCCCAGTGTAGCTTCGATTCCGTGTTGCTTCAACTGCTGAAGGCGTCGCTCCGCTCTAATCCTTGGATTTGCGGTCATAAAAATCTTCACTTTCGCGTCCGGGAAGACCACCGTGCCCATATCGCGGCCATCAGCCACCAGTCCAGGGGGTTGTTGAAAATCCCGTTGCACCGTCAACAAAGCGTCACGCACCCCGGGAAGAACCGCTATTCTCGAGGCAGCATCAGCAGCCGTCTCACTGCGTAGCTCAGCGGTGACATCCCTATCGGCAAGCAATACCCGCAACTCCGGTAGGTCAGAGTCACTTGTGGCTTTGGTCGAGAAGGAAATGGCCATGTTTCGAACTGCAAGTGTCGCAGCCCGGTCGTCAGCCAAATCGATATTCTGCATCAGACAACCCAGAGCCGCAGCCCGGTATACGGCACCGCTATCGAGAAAACGAAACTCTAGTTGGCTGGCAATGTGTCGGGCTATTGTTCCTTTGCCAGCACCGGAAGGACCATCGATAGCTACAACTATCGACTCTTCCGGAAAGCCCCCCGAACCTGTCATGCGATCACTCCATTCATTATGTTACCTGTGTTATGTCCAGTCCGCTGGATTGCGCAAGTTGCGTAAAGTTCGGGAAGGATGTCGCCACATTATCGCAATCGTCGATATTAATCTCACCACTACAGACCAATCCAGCGATCGCCAAAGACATCGCGATACGATGATCATCATAGCTTTTGACATGTCCGCCACCGAGCTGTGTTACTCCGTCTATTACGGCGCCATCTGGGGTTTCGCGGATAGTGGCACCAAGCGTCGTCAGACCCTCAACCATTGCCGTAATTCTGTCTGTTTCCTTGACCCGCAGTTCCTCCGCCCCTGTGATTATTGTCTGACCTTCAGCACAGGCAGCTGCAACAAAGATTGCCGGAAACTCATCTATCGCCAGAGGCACCAGTTCTGCCGGAACATCGATACCGCTTAATGCGCTGTATCGAACACGCAAATCGGCAACAGGCTCTCCGGCTATTTCACGTTGATTGTGAACCTCTATATCGGCCCCCATGAGGCGCAGAATATCCAGCACACCGGTACGAGTTGGATTCATGCCGACATTAAATAAACGTAAATCCGAATCGGGCGAAATACAGGCGCCCACAATAAAGAAAGCCGCTGATGAAATATCAGCAGGCACAACCACCTCAGTACCTTGCAGTGGTTGACCACCACGCAAGCTCACGCTGCGATGACCGGTTTCGATATCGACCCCAAAACCCCGAAACATACGCTCAGTGTGATCCCGGCTTACACCAGGCTCGGTAATTTTCGTCACACCATCTGCATAGAGTCCGGCAAGTAATAGACAGGACTTTATCTGCGCGCTGGCAACCGGCGTACTGTAGTCGATGCCCCGCAGGCTGCATTCACCTGTTATAACCAATGGCGGACGACTATCTGTAGTGCCAGCGATAATTGCACCCATGCTGTTCAGTGGCTCTATGACACGCCCCATGGGTCGACTATGCAGCGATTCATCACCAATCAATTCACAAGAGAAAGATTGCGCCGCCATAACACCTGCCATCAAACGCATGGCTGTTCCAGAATTACCAAAGTCCAATGCCTGCGGCGGTGCCCGCAAACCGTGCAGGCCAACACCGTCAATCAACAATGCGCCACCGGAATCATCTGTCGAGGGTGTGTACTCGATGGATACCCCCATAGTGCGAAAAGCTTTGAGCGTATTGAGACTGTCTTGCCCTTCAAGAAAGCCGCTTACCTCAGTCCGGCCATGGGCAAGTGACCCCAGAATGACCGATCGGTGAGAGATCGACTTGTCACCGGGCACTCGGATCGAGCCTGTCAAAGAGCCACCTGGACGAACGATAAAACTACTCACAGCAATCTGGCCTTTCGGTTATCCACATGCAGGTATGTAGCGTCAGTCATCAAAAACAGGACTGACGTCACAATTCCAATGCGATGCTTGTTCGGGTGTTCAATCACCGCGTGCCTCTTCTTGCGCATTCAGCGCCTTGTCATATTTGGTGATCAGCTTATTGCGTGTAGATCTGGCATTTGCGAACAAACGTTCGAGTTTCTCTGCATCACCACTAGCCACAAGTTTGTTCACATGCGTTAGCTCACCGATCAATTGCTCCAGTATCTCATTGATCTCGGCTTTATTACTCAGACATATGTCTCGCCACATCACCGGATCGCCAGAGGCAATGCGGGTGAAATCACGAAAACCGCCAGCCGAGTACTTGAACACATCTTCACAAGCCTGATGACGCGACAACATATCGACCACCGTGAAAGCAACCACATGCGGCATGTGACTGGTCGCTGCCAATACGCGATCATGGAATTGCCAATCAAGTGTCTCAACCTGAGCACCGCAACTTGTCCACAACGAAGTCACTGTTGCGACAGCGTTGGCCTCGGTCTCTTGTGCCGGGGTAAGAATAACGGTGTGACCATTAAAAAGGGCTGCATCGGCCGCGGTGACACCGGAATGTTCCTTGCCGGCAATCGGGTGGGCGGGCACCACCCGGGTCAGATCACCGATTATCTCACGCACATCAGCGATGAAACAGCCTTTCACACTGCCACCGTCAGTCAGTATGCAACCGTCTTTAAGTGCCGGCTTAATCTGTTTTAGTACAGCAGGCACACTCATCATGGGAACAGCGAGCAAGACCAAATCAGCATCTTCTACTGCATCCGACGCATCCTGATGAGCCGAATCAATCAGACCCAGCTCCACTGCCTTGGCGAGTGTTTCGCGACTACGTGCGTTACCGGCGATATGTCCGGCAAAGCCGCGACGTTTCAGAGCAGCAGCAACCGAAGCACCTATAAGGCCCGTGCCGATAATGGCTATACGGCGCAATTGTTCTAACGCAGCTGGCAGAGCTTGTTCACGATCTGACATTACCAGTGGACAGCCTGTGAATTATCCGAATCTGACTGTCGGGTAAGAACCCAACACCCGTAAAAAACGTGTTTCCGCAGATAGCTTCGACAAGGCAACTGACATCACGGCATCGTCCTTGTGACCGGCAACATCAATAAAAAACACATAACTCCAGAGTTCCTCGCGAGCAGGTCGCGATTCAATACGCGTCATACTGATACCCGCGTCTTCAAACGGCTCAAGCATTTTACGTAAGCCACCTGGTTTGTGCGGCGCACTGACAACCAGTGAAGTCACATCCTGATCTGATGGTGCTGTCTGTTGATTTCCAATAATGATAAAACGCGTCGTGTTTGAGAGTTCGTCTTCGATATTTTTATGCAGCGGCTGCAAACCATAGATATCTGCAGCAGTGAGACTGGCGATAGCTGCGCTGCGCATATCGCTAGCTGCAATATCGGCAGCTGCGGCATTGCTACTGGCAGCTTTTTGCGTGGCTTGGGGTAAATTGGCAGACAACCATTGACGACATTGTGCTAACGCCTGAGGGTGGGCGTAGACACAATCAACCTCCTGCAACGAACTTGCCTTACTTAACAGGTTATGTTCGATGCGCAGCACCTCTTCGCCACAGATGTCCAATGGCGAATCGATGATACGATCCAGTGTGCGATTGATGGTACCTTCAATGGAATTTTCTACCGGCACTACACCCAATTGACACTCGCCGGTTTCAACAGCACGAAACACTTCGTCTATGTCAGTAAAGGAAAGTGTATCGGTGCTCGAACCAAAATATTTGAAAGTGGCCGCTTGTGTAAACGTACCCTCTGGCCCCAGATAGGCAACCTTCAATGACGAGACGCTGTCTCTGCACTGCCCGATTATTTCGGTGAAAATTCCCTGTAATCGATGTCGCCGATCGCTATCGCAAGCTGTTAGATTCGATGGGCAGTTTGAATGTGACGGTGAAAAATCGCGAGAGGCGTCAGCAAAACCCAGAGTTTGCAGAGTCAACGCGATATCTGCCGAATCGCTTGATTGTGTATGACTTGATTCGGCAACACTCGTTCGAGTGATACCCTGTTTTTGCTGATCGACAATTTGCTGCTCGATAAGGTCAAAGCGCTTTATCAACAAATCCAGGAGTTCTCTGTCTAGCACTTCCAGTGTACTTTTTACAGCGCCATCCTCGTCAAAACTGTCAGTCATCGCTGTCGTCTGAACTATCCGTGCCCGAACCCGCATCGGGCTCCTTGCCTTTGCCCTCAGCTGTGTCAACCTTAGTTGCGTTATCGTCAGTTACGCTATCATCAGTTTCATTTTCAACGTCGTCAGCGCCATCTTCGCCTGCAACCTCTTCATTAATGGCAGCGATTTCCACCAGATTTTCACTGTCACCCACCTTTATCAGGCGCACGCCTTGCGTATTGCGCCCAAGCACACTCACTTCAGACACTGCAGTTCGTACCAGAGTGCCGGTATCAGAGATCATCATAATCTGATCCTCCTCACGTACCTGAACTGCACCGATAACCGGACCATTACGCTCGGTGGTTTTGATATCGATAACACCAAGACCACCACGCCCTTTACTCGGATAGTCTTCGGCACGGGTACGCTTGCCGTAACCGTTTTGAGTAGCTGTCAGTACCTCACCATCGCCAACAACAATCAGTCCAATAACGACGTCTTGCTCTGGCATTTTTATGCCACGCACACCAGCAGCAGTTCGTCCCATTGTTCTGACTTTTTCTTCAGCAAAGCGCATGGCACGCCCACCGCTAGAGAGCAGCATGACATCACTCTTGCCATCAGTAAGCGCAACGTCAATCAGAAAATCATCGACCCGCAGATCAATTGCGATAATCCCGTTTGTACGTGGACGCGAGAAATCCATCAGCGAAGTCTTTTTGACGACACCTTTACTGGTTGCGAAAAAGACATATTGATCGGCTGAGAATTCACGGATAGTCAGTATGGCATTAACCCTCTCGTTCTCTTCAAGAGGCAATAAATTAACAATCGGCCGGCCACGAGATCCGCGACTGGCAACCGGCAATTCAAACACTCGCTTCCAGTAAACCTTACCGACACTGGTGAAGAACAGTACTGTGTCGTGCGTACTGGCAACAAATAGTTTATCAACGAAGTCTTCGCTTTTAACAGCAGTAGCAGATTTACCACGGCCGCCCCGGCGTTGAGCCCGATAATCAGACAGTGGCTGCGCCTTGGCATAACCACCGTGCGACAAGGTGACCACAACAGCTTCATCAGCGATCAAATCCTCAACAGTCATTTCGGAATGGTCAACCTGTATGTCGGTCAAACGTTGGTCGCCATACTGGTCAATAACTTCAACGAGCTCCTCGCGGATAACGAGACGCAGACGCTCAGGATCGGTAAGGATATCCAGCAGATCTTCGATACGTGTCAATAACTCTTTGTACTCAGCAACAATTTTGTCCTGCTCAAGTCCGGTCAGGCGGTGCAGACGCAGATCAAGAATTGCCTGGGCTTGTACTTCTGTCAGCTGATATTTGCCCGCAACCAGACCAAAGTCGTCACCCAGACCTTCAGGACGGGAGGCTGATGCGCCAGCACGTTCCAACATCTCACTGACCACGCCGGGTTCCCATGTGCGTGAGACCAGACCCTGTTTGGCAACAGCCGGGCTTTCAGATTCCCTGATCAATTTAATGATCGGATCTATGTTCGCCAGTGCAACCGCAAGGCCTTCGAGAATGTGTGCACGCTCACGCGCTTTGCGTAACAGGTAGAGCGTGCGCCGCGTGACAATTTCACGTCGATGGCGGATAAAAGCGCTTAAGACTTCCTTGAGGTTCAACAGGCGTGGCTGTCCGTCCTGCAAAGCCACCATATTGATACCGAACACGACCTGTAACTGCGTTTGTTTGTAAAGCTGATTAAGCAATACATCACCGTTTTCACCGCGACGTAATTCGATAACCACACGCATACCGTCCTTGTCGGATTCATCGCGCAGTTCCGTGATGCCTTCGATTTTCTTTTCCTTGACCAGCTCGGCTATCTTCTCCAGCAAGCGCGCCTTGTTCACCTGATAAGGAAGCTGCGATACGATTATTGTGTCTTTTTCAGTTTTTTCGTTGTGCTCAACTGTCGCGAGTGCGCGCACATAGATTTTGCCGCGTCCGGTGCGATAAGCGTCACGGATACCGCGCGCACCGTTGATAATGCCGGCAGTCGGAAAATCCGGGCCAGGCAAATGTTCCATCAAGCCTTCTATCGACAGGCTCTCGTCATCGAGTAAAGCGATAGTTGCGTTAACCACCTCGCTCAGATTATGTGGCGGTATGTTTGTAGCCATGCCCACTGCAATTCCGGAAGAGCCGTTAATCAGCAGGTTGGGCAAACGAGACGGCAATACGGATGGTTCGTTTTCAGACCCATCATAGTTGGGTGTGAAATTAACGGTTTCCTTGTCGATGTCAGCAAGCAGTTCGTGTGCAATTTTTGCCATACGCACTTCGGTGTAACGCATGGCTGCCGGATTATCGCCATCGACTGATCCGAAATTGCCTTGACCGTCTATCAACATGTAACGCATGGCAAATGGCTGCGCCATTCGCACCATGGTGTCGTAGATCGCTGAATCACCGTGGGGGTGGTATTTACCCATTACGTCACCGACAACACGCGCCGATTTGCGGTAAGACTTGTTCCAGTCGTTACCCTGCTCATGCATCGCGTAAAGAACCCGGCGGTGGACCGGTTTTAGCCCGTCGCGTACATCCGGCAAAGCCCGTCCGACGATGACACTCATCGCATAGGACAGGTAGGAATCACGCATTTCATCTTCGAGATTGATCGGCACAATCTCTCGGGCAAAATCTGTCGATGTATTTTCGTTATCGTCGTCAGACATGGATAATCACTGGTGAATTATGACCCCGTGAAGCGCTTTCGCGGCATACCCGTGGACGCCACCACAGGAATAGAACGGGTTTAAAACCCATTGCTGGGAGGAACAGCTTGGAGGAACAGTTGAGAGGATCAAAAACACCCTGCCAAATGTGCCCTGTTCAAGCCTTAAATTGTAACACAACCGGGCACTTAAAATCCTTTGATAAAACGGTAAATTTATAGTCTTTCGCGTTTGCAACGCAATGCCCCGGACACTGCTTAAAGCAAGCACCTTGGATGTCTTTTTGGTAAACCATTGCGCGGCTTGCTGCATATAGTCCAGCACGTTATGGTGGCCATATGACTACATGCGAATTGATGATTTCAGCGGGTTGGATCGTAGCCGTAAATACGAATAACGATGTTTTACGTAAAGACAAGAAAGCTCACGAAATCGTCGCACAACTATGAACAACTCATGAACAACACAAACGAAACGGCAAACCCAGACCAACAGCTTCGGGGCGCCGAAGATGTCATCAATGTGGATCCAGCTGAAATTGAGAAATTCAGCCAACTTGCCAATCGCTGGTGGGATAGACAGGGTGAATTCAAAGCGCTGCACGAGATCAATCCATTACGACTGAACTACGTCGACGAACGCCATGCGCTTGAGGGGCTTGAGGTACTGGACGTAGGCTGTGGTGGCGGGATATTCAGCGAAGCTCTTAACAGGCGAGGTGCGATCGTCACGGGTATCGACCTTGCCGAGGAATCACTGTCCGTTGCTCGTCTGCACTTATTGGAAAGCGGTCGAGAGGTTGATTACCACTGCGTGGCTGCAGAGCAGTTCGCCGAAGCCAGGGCAGCCAGTTTTGATGTCGTGACCTGCCTGGAAATGCTCGAGCACGTACCGGATCCGGCGAGCGTGGTCAGAGCATGCGCAGCACTTGTTAAACCAGGAGGGTCGGTATTTTTCTCGACGTTGAATCGCAACCCGAAAAGCTGGCTTTTCGCCATTGCGGGTGCTGAATATGTGCTGAAATTATTACCGCGCGGCACCCACGAGCACAAAAGATTTATCAAACCCTCAGAGCTTGCCAACTTCGCGCGTCAGGCAGGGCTGGCTATCGAGAATATAACCGGCATGACCTACAATCCGGTTAATCGCCAGTACAAACTGGGCAAGGATATAGACGTGAATTATCTGGTGCATTGTCGCCGCTCCAGAGATTAGGACGAGCGACTAACAGCGAACTATGAGACGAGCTGCTTTAAGCGTGTTTGCAAGTCACTTTAAGTACGTTCGACAGCACGTTTATAAAGCATTTTTAAGCACTTCAATCAGATTCGGCAGCTATTTCCGGCACACCAAATAACGGTTTGTTCTGGCCCAGATTAACTCCCATCCAGAGCCCTATTAGCACGCCGATGAACATACCGATCAAAATAGTTCTGATGAATCGCAAGATAATCTCCTGTTAGCAGCTGTGCCATCCCATTGCACATCAAGTAATCGGATGTTAGCACGGCACCTAAAGGGCGCAAACAGCCCGTGCAAAAACTCGCCCAAAGTTTACAATTGCTTCCCATGAATAAAACACCGTCTCCGTATCGGACAAACCCCGCTGTCGGTGCAACCTATCGTTGTAACCTATCGGTGTAACTAAAGTGACCCCATCCGACGAACTGATTGAAACCCGACATTTGAGTGCAACATGGCCAGCCGAGGGCTCAACCGCCTACTATGCGTTGCGCCATTACCATGATACGGATATCGATCGACTGCACAGGACTCTGACACTGAGCAACAGTATCGGGCAATGCCTGCTCGAGGTAAAGGATCCCTCAGTGGCGGAGAAAAAAATCCACTGGTGGCATGAAGAACTGGAACGCTTGTTCAAAACCGAACCCAGGCATCCAGCGGCCCAAGGGTATAAACAGGTTTTCCAGACGCTGCCACAAGCGGACAGAGAGCTTGCCGGGCAATGTCTGCTGGCAGTGTTGTCCTGTCACAGTGATGAGCGTTTCAAAAACGCCGTTACCGACGATGAATTCCAACAACGTCTGATCCGTAACTACCGGGCTCGCCTTGTGCTGGTCTCGCTCGCCTGTAGCGATAAACAGGTAGTTAATATCAATGACAATGGCGATGGCGCCTTTGCAATCAAGCCACCAGCGGTCAAACCGCCAACAACTGATTGCCTGGATCCTCTGGCCACCGGACTGGCATTGACGCATCGATTGGCAAACTTTCATGGTCTGTTCTATGCCGGTATGCCAGTCTGGCCAGACAGCCTGTACGACACATACCAACTAACGCCTGATCAGCTCAGCCGTGACTGCCCAAGCGATGCGCAGATAGAAATGCAAAGCCACATTATTACCCTGGCCATAGAGAATTTACATCAGGCAGATCGTTTACTTCAGACACCGCAACAACAGAACATACCGGGAATATCAGCACGTCAGCAATTGCCTGGCCTTCAGGACAATTCGCTGAAGCACATCACTAGCTCGAAAAACGCTAACCAGGCACTTGTCGTCTATGCTGCGATTCGGCTTGAGCAATTAAGACTCTGGCGTAACAAAAAAACCAATCTACTGGAGCACTATCGCAGCCTGACACCCATACGCAAAGCATGGATATCATGGCGTGCGACACGTCGTTTCCACCAGAACATGTCATAAGATAGTTCGCACAATCAGCGCCAAAAACTTCGGCATCTAAAACCTCGGCACAAAAACCGGAATTTCAAATACATGACTTCAACAGATAAGCAGCGCGTTGTTATCGTTACCGGTGCAACCGGTGGACTCGGCAAAGCACTGGCGCGAGAGCTCAACCGACGCCAGATCAGCGTGGTGTTGTGCGGACGCAATATCAAGTTGCTCGAGGATCTCTACGACGAACTCGAATCTACCGAGCTGGCACAACCAGCGATCTATCCGGTGGATCATGCCGGTGCAAGCATGCCGGACTATCAGGAACTGCTGCGAACCATAGAAACGGAATATGGCAGGCTTGATGGACTGGCCTACTGTGCAGCTGACATCGGCCGCACAACACCACTCGATGTTTATCCTCCCAATCTGTGGCAACAGGTCATGCGTGTTAATTGCGATGCCGCCTTTATGCTGTCAACGGCCGCTCTGCCGCTGATGAAACAAACTGGCAATGCAAGCATCGTCTTGACCATTGATGACAAAAAGAGCGCTTTTTGGGGCGCTTATGCCTGTTCCAAGTCTGCGTTGGCCACACTGGCTCTGGTACTAGCGGATGAAACGGAGGGATTTACTGATGATCAGGGAAATACACTGGTTACGGTTAACGCCGTACATCCGGGACGCATGCGTACACGCCTGAGAGCGACCGCCTATTCAGGTGAATTGCCTCAACAGTCACCGCTGCCGGAAACACGTGTCGAGCCACTCCTGGATATATTGCTACGAAAAGACATTAGCCGCACCGGGGATATCATCTATCTGGCTGATGATGTGCCCGCTTGAACGCAAGCCAGGAGCCTGAGCGTCAGAAGTTGCGCAGGCTCCTAGAGCATTTCACGCTCAAGCAACCGATCACCCTGCTCGTCCACAAGCTGTCTTCCCTTGGCCAATGCGTGACTTGCCGCCTGTGATTGATCAGGTGAATTGTCAGCACGGATAAAGCGGGATTTCTTCAGGACACCATCCACCTCCTTACTGATGTTCCCTGCAGTACGGTACTGACCGGATTCTTCCATGGGAGCGGCTTCTATCAAAAACCCCTTGTACTCCTCACTATCGCAAACTACCTGCTTGGGCTCACTGGCTGCAGTGCCACCACCGCCAAACAAGGTATTAAGAATTTTTTTAATCACTGATCTCTCCCGGTTTGGAAAACAACGACGGTCAATTTATATTCAGCTTACTTTGTAATTTAAGGAGCTTGCGCGCATCAAGCAAGTTCCACTCAACGTTTTAACAAAAAAGGTCAAAAATCAGATCACAGGATGCGTTGCAACAGTGATCGACTTGGCGGCTGCAGGCATTGCTGATGTTGACTGGCATAGGTGCTGGCGCGCGCTTCAACCTTGCGGGCAACGTTAAGCAGCCACGATTTTTTCTTATAGGAACCGCGACGATAGCCGACCCAGCCCTCATGGTAGTTAAGGTAGTTGCGGTATGTATCTCCCTTGGCAATTCCATTTTCCCGAGCGCTGCGAGTGACGTACCAATTAATAAAATCGAGTGAATCACTGAAACTGTCACGCCTTCGCCAGGATTCTCCCGTCGCTTTCACATAAGTACGCCAGGTTCCGTTAAGTGCTTGCGAATAACCGTAGGCACTGCTGAGGCGCTTACCGGGTATCAGGCCGAAATAATATTTGCGCGCAGGCACGGCGGTCGAACGAAACGAAGACTCCTGGGCCATTATGGCAAGTGTTGTATACATCGGCACCTGCCATTTCTTTTGAGCATCTATCGCAGCTCGATGCCAGCCTGAGCGCTCGCTGAATATGGCGCACAAATCGTGAGGCTTTGCCGGTGGCCCAGTTGCACACCCACCCAAAAGCAAAGCAAATGTGAGTAAAACCAATCGCAGCTTTGCTGTCGACCCAGACACTAGCAAGGCAATTGTTCACGAGAGAGATGAAACACACCCATGCCACCGTTGGCAAACTCCATCCAGGAGAAAGGAAGGTCAGGATAGGCCGCCATCAATGCATCTGCACTGTTGCCAACCTCACACACGAGTGACCCACCTGGCTTAAGGTATTGATGGCTCTCGGCCAGAATTCGTCGGACAGCGTCGAGACCATCATCACCTGATACCAATCCCAGCTCAGGTTCGTGTTGAAATTCAACGCCGGTCGCTGCCATATCATTGCGATCCACATAGGGCGGATTGCTTATGATCAAATCATAACGCTCATCGATAGCATCGAAGATATCGCTGCGAATCAATTGCACGCGATTTTGTAAATCATGCTGGTCGACATTCACACGCGCAACCGCCAGAGCGTCGTCAGAGATATCGCTGGCGTCAACCTGAGCATTGCCAAACACCTGTGATGCGACAACCGCTATACAACCACTACCCGTACAAAGATCCAGCACTCGCTCAACCCCGGCGGGCTCCACCAGTCCAAACCCGTCTTCGAGTAAAAATTCAGCGATTGGCGAACGCGGTATAAGGACGCGCTCATCAACCTGGAATTCCATGCCGGCGAACCACATGCGACCAACAATGTAGGCGGCGGGTATATGCTCTTCAGCACGCTGTCGCAGATAGCTCTCGGCCCGATCAATGGCGGTAGCATCCAGATACAAAGCATAATCGGGCGGCTCCACTGGCGAGATCCCGGCGGCTTCGAGTACCAGCCAGGCTGCATCGTCCTCCGGCGCTGAGGTACCTTGTGCATAACTGAGTTGATGCCCTTGCAGGTAGCGTGTTGCGGCCTCTATGGCTACAGCAACATTCGGTAATGGCTCTCTGGGAATAATCAACGCTATGTCTTCGCTGGCTTTGTTGTCGCTCTTTGTTGTCGCTTTAACCACAAAATTGGCCGGGTGTTTACTGCTTAGGCGTTTTACAGACTGTCATCACACAACCGGGAAGTCTGCAATCTACACCAACTCTGGTACGTATAGAACAATAGCTGCTACTCTATCGGCGTTTTTCTTAATTTGAACCAGTACCTTGGACCAACACTTCGGGCCCTACCCCATGTTTCAATCCGGAAAAGTCAAATTCACCCACATAATGCTGCTGGCGCTAATTGCAGTCACTGCCGGTGTCTGGTTTGGCCAATGGCAAGCGGCGCGTAATCTGCCGATGCTCGACCGCATTCAGAGTGATCTTTCCAATGCGCTGCTATTCCCTGATGACTACAAGCAAATTCCGGAATTCAAACTGCAGGATCAAAACGGCGATGCTATCGACGAAAGTTCGTTTTCCGACCAATGGAGTATGTTGTTTTTCGGCTTCACGCAGTGCCCCGATGTCTGCCCGATAACATTGGCTGTTATGCGAGACGCACTACGACTGATCGATCAGCAATCGCCTGAGACAACACCGTTCGAGATTGTGTTCACCTCGGTCGATCCCAATCGGGACCCACCGGAAGTGCTCAAACCTTACATCAATGGCTTTAACACACGCGCCAGGGCAATGACCGGCGAGGTCAGCAATATTCTCGATTTCGCAAAAGACCTGAATATTGTTGTGTCCTACGACGCAGATGAAGATGATCCTAACCAGTACACTATCGATCACACGGCCTCAGCCTTGTTGGTCGATCCACAAAAAAGAATCCGGGCTAAATTCAACGTGCCGCACGAACCAGATCAGATGGCAGCAGATTATTTACACATTCGAGCGCATTTGTAATCTACCTACGTCCCGGTAATACCCGTACAATACACGCCTTCACCACCCTAATTCAGGAACCAGAGCTTTGCGAAAAGATTCATTTTCCCTGTTGCGCGTCATTACAACTGGCGCGTTTGCACTTTCATTTATAACGATCGTACTTGGCTCGGCCAAACTTTACGCGAGCGATGCACTGCACGTTATGGATGCCAGAATCCAAATGCCGGTAAAAGCCGCAAAGGTCATGGCAGGTTACGCGACCTTAATGAATCACGGAGCTGAGGATAAACAAATTACCGCTATTTCCTCAGATGCATTCCAGCGTATAGAGATGCATAAAACAGAAATAGAAAATGATGTCGCCAAAATGCGCAAACAAAAGTCTCTTGTAGTTACAAAAAACGAGAGCTTGTTACTAGAACGTGGCGGCCTGCACTTAATGTTGATGCAACCGGTACAAGAACTGAACACCGGTGACGAAGTTGTCGTCAATCTGGAATTTAAAGATGGCACGACACAGTCAGTGAGCTTTATCGTCGATGAGCCAGTGGCGAGCACGGGCGATGACCATTCCAGCCACGGCAATGCGCATAAGCACCACAAACAAGAGTGATTGACAGTAAAAAGCTGTTAGTCATAGTGAACACGCATAGCTGACAATGAGTCTCGACGCAAAATTCAAAGCATGGGCACAATACCCATTGCCGCATCACGCAGTATCACGTCTGATCTATCATGCCACGCGTCTGCGACACCCCTTTACACCAGCTCTGATTAACTGGTTCGTCAAGCAATTTAAGGTTGACCTGGCAGAAGCTGCCAACACCGAAGTCAGCGACTACGACACATTCAACGCATTTTTTACACGCTCTCTGGCAGACAACGTGAGACCGCTGGCCAGTAACTCATCGTCGTTTGTGTGGCCGGCAGATGGCAAAATCTCTGCACTGGGACAGATCGAAAACAGCACGCTGTTGCAGGCCAAGGGACACACGTATAGCGTCGAATCACTGATTGCAGACAATGAGTTGGCTGGTAAATACAATGGTTCTTTCGCCACCATCTATCTGTCGCCGCGTGACTATCATCGCGTACATATTCCCTGGCAAGGTCGCCTCTTGTCGATGACGCACGTACCCGGACGTCTGTTCAGTGTTGCACCCCACACTGTCGATAATGTTGCGTCACTGTTTGCGCGCAATGAACGCGTCATTGCACATTTTGAATCGCCACAGGGGGCGTTTGCAGTTGTCTGGGTCGGAGCGATGAATGTAGGAGCGATAGAGACGGTCTGGGCCGGCCTTGTCACACCGGAGAAAAGCGCTCGCCTACCAGGTACAACCTGGCTGGGACGAAAACTCAAAGGACTGGACAGCACGACCTGGCGCTACGAACAGCATCAAGATTTCTCACGTGGCGAGGAGATAGGCCGTTTTAATATGGGGTCAACGGTTATTCTTCTGACCGAAAATCCCCTGCAATTCGAAAGCGAATACAACAAGGGAAGCGCTGTAACGATGGGGCAATCCATGGGCCAATTTTCTTGATTGTCGTTTACCCATACCTACAAACTAAAATGGTCCCAGAAATCTCCATCCCTTAAAAAAAGTACAGCATCTTCCGCGTCGCTGTTAAACCAGGCACTAGCTGATCCAAGACGAAACGAGTAACCCCAGCGATCCATATCCTCACACATCCGTTGCGAACCAATCGCTGCAAACCTGTCAGCCAGACGGATCTGTAAATAGCAGACCGCATTTTCCTCAACTGCAGTACCGCCGGCATTCGTGTGCAACGCCTCACGGCGCTTTGTGTCCATCAGAAAATAATGACACGCCTCATGTAGCACTGAATGCACTGGCGTGTCCGCGCGCGCGTAGAGCGTCCCACCGATCAGCCCCGCTTCATCATCTCCCCAATGACTGCCGGGTATGTCCGTGCTATCGGCTACTGTAGTTAAAGTCAGATTCTGTTCCGCCAGAAATTGTCTGAGCGGTTGCATATCAATATCGCGAACACGCAGGACGTCGACCATCATGCCCTGCCGAGTGGAAAACACTGCACGTCATCTATCGATTGCAAGCCGGTAAGGATCATAAGCAGTCGATCGATCCCTACAGCAACACCTGCGCAATCCGGTAATCCGTGGTGAAGCGCATCTATAAGGTGTTGATCAATCGGCACAGTTGCAGCGTTTGACGCACGCCTGTATTCCAGATCCTGATTGAACCGGCGTTGCTGCTCACCTGCATCCTGCAATTCGTAAAAACCATTAGCCAGTTCCAAAGAGCCATAAAAGAGTTCAAAGCGTTCGGCAACAGGTCCGTCAGATGTTTCTCGAAGACGGGCCAGCGAACATTGAGAGGCGGGATAGTCGTATACAAAACTGAAACGATTCTCCGGTAACTGCGTGGCGACAACGGTTGACATCAATAAATCCAGCCAGACATCAATATCATCCGCAGCACTCAGTGGACAATCGATCTGCCTGTCTGCCAGAACGGCTGCAATAGAGGAGCATGACAAGGACGAGCGCGACAGACCACAAACCTGTTCAAGCAATCGGTAATAACTGAAACGTTCAAATTCAACATCAGGCGCCAGCATCCCGGCATCCGTCGCAGTTTCTGTCGCATTGGCTGCGTGTGCACTCTCTTGCAGGCAGTAAACGAACAAGGCCTGAAGGTCATCCATCAAGCTATGCTGATCAAGGCCGAGCCGATACCATTCAAGCATCTGGAACTCGGGGTTATGCATAGAACCGGACTCGGCTACTCGAAAGACCGGACATATTTGATAAATGTCCCCGCAACCGGCAGCCAATAGCCGCTTCATGGAGAATTCGGGCGAGGTATGCAGGTAAAGCGGTTCAGGCGAAAGAGCACCAAGCGTCGCTGGTGCCCGCACTGTATAACTTTCTATGTTCGGATCAGTAGTCGCAGCAGCCGACATTGCCGGTGTCACCACTTCCATCACCGCTGCACGATAAAAATACTCACGAATATGGCGTAACAGATCGGCACGCTGGCGTAACGCATCCAGCCCGGCACTCGGACGCCAGTTATTTGACTCGTGATACGTATTCACCCGAGCGTGTATCGATTTTGATAATTTCGCCTTCTTCTATAAACAGAGGCACCTTCACTACCGCTCCGGTTTCCATATGTGCAGGCTTGGTACCACCAGTCGCTGTATCACCACGTAATCCCGGATCAGTTTCGGTGATTTTCAATTCCACGAAGTTGGGTGGAGAGACAGTTAAAGGCGAACCATTCCACAAGGTAACTTCACAGTTGTCCTGCTCTTTAAGCCATAAATGTGCTTCACCAACTGCTGTCTTGTCAGCCGCCAGCTGCTCGAAAGAGCCCGGATCCATAAAATGCCAGAACTCACCATCACTGTAGAGATACTGCAACTGCGTATCCATCACATCCGCAGCTTCAACCGATTCGCCGGATTTAAACGTCTTTTCAACCACGCGGCCAGTTTTTAAATTACGCACGCGTGTGCGGCTAAATGCCTGCCCCTTACCGGGTTTTACAAATTCATTCTCAACGATTGCATGCGGATCACCATCGAGCATGATTTTGAGCCCACCTTTGAAATCGTTCGTACTGTATGAGGCCATCAAGCTCTCCCATTCATCCCAATCAGCAAAGTATAACCCGTTGTGCCGTAGTAAGGTTTTTCCGTAGAACCCGTACTATCTGATGGCGGCGAATACAGGCGACAAGACTTTGAATATAGACAATTAATATCTGTGGATCTGCAAATAGTGACAACCGGCCACTGGCGTCTACACTTTTTATGTGGAACAGATCACTGACAACATTGAAACCCTGGCTCTGGTCAGCAACACCTCCCAGGCGGAGGATGTCGCTCAATACCTGCGCGATGCTGATGTCGCCACTCACCAGTACTGGGTAGAAGACTATTACAGTTTTGCGCGCGAACTGGCAAAGCATAGCTGGGACCTGGTAATTCTGGCATTCCACGATAGGAAGGCACATGTGCCAGCCTGCATCCTGCGTTACCCCGATACACCCTTTATTGCCATCGTGCCCGGTAAAAGTAAAAAGTTGCACGAAGAGCTGCTGGAATATGGCGTCACCGACGTTGCCTCCTTCGCACAACCCAAGCGCCTGCGGCACTCCATCGAGCGTGCTCTCAGAGAAGCTGCCACGCGCCGACAGCATCTGATCATCAGTCAACAGTACAACGAGCAGGAACACCTGTTTAAAAACCTGCTGAACTCCAGCGATGAACCCGTCGCCTTTGTCCATCAAGGCGCTCACAGCTGCGTAAATCCTGCTTATTTACGTCTGTTCGGATTGGCAGATGAAGCAACAGCTGTCGCAACACCGCTGCTGGATCTGATCGCCAAACGCGATCAAAGAACACTCAACAAACTGCTACGTGACTTGCACAGTGAGCGAATCGTGTCGGCTGAGCTTGGTGCGCGACTGCGTAAAGTTGACGGTGACACAGCACTGGCCACCCTCTCACTTAGTCGCGCAAGGTTCAGGGGTGAATCAGTCATTCAGGTGCGCGCCAAAAGCGGTGAACTAACTCGATCCGGAAACGGCAAAACGCCACTATCAGCCAGCACCGGGGCAAATTACACTGGTAAAAACGCCCCTGCCGCAGTCAGTCTTCTGCAGTCACTATCGGTTTGGACTGGATTGGCAGGCGACCTTGTCGGTAACTCGACACTCCATATTGCCATCAGAGCCTTGTCCGGCCTGACACCCGATAACGAAGCCAGATTTTCACTTGCAGCAACCCTGGCTCCAACTACCGGTGGTCTACAGAGCCTGGAGAAAGCCTTGTCGGAAATGCGCCGTCTTGACTTGCTTGAAGGGCTCGATAAGTGGCTGCTGTACAACGCTGCATCGGCACTGGCAAAACAAATCACCACGGGCAAATCAATACGTTTTTATGTCTCGCTGTATGGTGATACGCGACAACTGACAACCCTGACATCCTGGCTTGGCAAATTACTCGATCATTTCAGTTTGCCCAGACACAGCTTGAATCTGGTGATCGATTCAGCCAGCGCGACAGATAACAAAAACATTTTGCTGAATGCTATTCCTGCCATACAGTCATTGGGTGTGGGCATTGGTCTGAACGGATTGCAGCTAGATGATGCAATTATCACTGATCGCTGTAGTGATACTGAAGCAGACAACACAATAATATCGCAGACGCAATTTACCGAGAATCTGAACCAGATTGATCCAATGGCGCTGGATTTCGCACTGCTGGAAGAATCCATCAGCGGCGCTGCTCGAAAATTCTGGGCACAAGCTGCCATACCAGCATTAATTGAAAGCAGCCGTGCACCTCACGCAGCTCTTGTTTCCCATCTGAAATCAGACGCTCAACAGAGGCACCAGTCACCTACCCAAACCTTAAAGCCACAGTCGCGGTTTGATCGAACACCTACCCGGCACACCGGGCTTCCTTCACCTGACTCTAACGGTGCCGGCTATAGTGATCTGGGAGCGGGTTCTCTGGATTTGACCCTGGCAATAGAGCGCCCTGCATTGAAACCGGTTGTCGTTAGCTGATCTCCCTGCAAATGCGGCTACAATACCGCTCTCCTGCCAGACAGACGTTTCTTTGGCACCGCTTCAAACTCAGTGACTTTAGCCACAATTTAAGACACGTTCAGGTGAGAATCGATACTCGTAATCAAAAAGTGTCTGTTTTCTCAGTCGGATTTAATGTATAAATATTAGCAGGGATAGAATCTCTGCAGAGGGGGAGACCTGTGAAGGGATTCCGATTCTCCTCTATCAGATAGCTGTTGTCAGATAGCTGTCGTAAATTTACGGCATTGATTCATCGTATTGGACCTCGTCATTCAACTAACGAGCAGCCAGAGACTACTCTTGAAATTTTCTCCTATGCCGAACCCCCGCCCCCGTTGGTCGAACAACTTTTGCTGGCAACAGATCTGCCATTTAAAATCTATCGCCGCAAACAAAATTCACGTATGCATTGCTTGCCTGTTATTTATAGCTTCAACGCTCAGCGTCGCCACGACAAATGTGATAGAAGCATCGCCACACACCGAAGACAGTGAGGTGGTCCTGACCGTCACAGGCAAACATGGCTTCGGCACAGATGAGGAAGCAGCGCTGAACTTCGGCACAATCCGCCAACTACCCAGTTTCTCATTCACGACGAAGACCCCCTGGACAGAAGGTGAAGATAACTGGGAAGGTGTTCGACTCAGCGTCTTGCTAGCACATCTCGGAACCTCATCGACTCAATTCCGTGCATGGGCAGACGACGGATACGAAGCCACATTTAAAGGTGTCGATATTGAGAAGTACCCGGTAATTCTTGCTTACAAAAAAAATGGTGAATATCTATCGCTGCGAGATCTCGGTCCACTGTGGATAATGTTTCCCTTTGATGACCATAGTGAACTCGACGAACTACCTATCTACGAGATCTCGGTCTGGCAGTTAAGTCGGATTGAAATTCTTTGAAGCAACGTAGTCTTATTTTTCTGGGACTGGCTGCTGCGCTTTGCAGCGCCTTGTTACTCGGCTATGTGTATTTCAAAATAGAAAACTCCAGAACAACTTTTTCCTGGTTTAACAGTCAGGGCGGCATCCCGGTATCCCTTTACACCCATCAAAATTCTCTTAATCTTTTCCGATTCTCACAAGCTCTGTCTACCTACCACACCAACATAAATGAGCCGAACGCAGATCAGCTTAAAAAAGAATATTTGCGAGAGTTTGATATTCTCTGGAGTGCTCTGGTTTCTCTGAAACAATTCAGAGGAGATGCGAAGAACCCCGAGCTTGACCAACTTAGAAGCATCTCTCGAAAAGAACTGGATGCTCTCGATCCCCTCATGCGACCTGATGTCAACCTGAGTGAGGAGCAATGCAAGGAAATACTCGCCACTGCTAAATCTTTAATACAAGCAAATGTGCGCCTCGGCGTCTCGCATGGTCAACGACTCGCGCGTAACAATAGAAAGATCAACGAAAACATTGCGCACTTACAACACCTTTCGCTGTTACTGACACTCACTCTTCTGATATCACTAGCCAGTACTTGTTTTCTGATCTGGCGCTTAAATCTACATGACAGGAAACAGACGCGACAGCTACGCACTGCACATGAACAACTTACAGTTTTAGTCGAAGACTTGCGTAGCGGCCAGGAAGAAACGCGCTCAAAGAACCAGTTTCTAGCTGCAGTCAGTCATGATCTACGCCAACCCTTACATGCGCTGGGTTTATTCCTGAATTCGCTTGAAGAAAGTGTCACTGGTACCGAAGGTCATCAGCTACTCGAGAAAATCCGCTCATCAACTGCATCCTTGAACGGTCTTTTTAATGGTTTGCTGGATATTTCAAGATTGGATGCGGGGGTCGTAGAGGTTGAGACCGTTCATCTCAGTTTGCATAGGCTTTTTGATGAGCTGCGCTCTGAATACAGTGAGGCAGCGGAAAATCAGAACTCACAACTCTACATATCAACTGCTCAACACTACGTTGTAACAGATGTTTTACTATTGACACGTATCCTGCGCAATCTGATCGAGAATGCTTTGTTGCACGCACCCGGATCACAAATCAGGGTCGAAGCTCGGGAATACAAACAACCCTGTAGTGTTACACAAACTAAAGACTCAGAGATCGAGATTACCGTGTCCGATACCGGTCCCGGCATACCTGAAGTGAAGAGAGAGGTAGTTTTCTCAGAATACTATCAGCTGAACAACCCTGAGAGAGATCGCAACAAGGGATTGGGTCTTGGACTTTCAATAGTAAAAAGACTATCCACTCTCTTGGAGCATGATCTGGAATTAAGCGACAACCCGGGAGGAGGCACAATTTTCAAGATTCGGCTTCCCGCTGGCAACGCTCATGAATTCAAAAGTATTCGCGCAATGGATGCACCCATGCACGACGCACAAAATAGTTTTCCAGGCCTTTGCGTAGTCGTAATCGATGATGAGGCCGACATCAGGGACGGTATGACAATTACTTTGAGCAATGCCGGCTGCGATGTTCACGCCTGTGAATCAGCAGAAGAAGCCCGAGAGATTGTTGTTAGCAACGAACTCACACCTGACCTTATTATTGCCGACTATCGACTGCGTGAGGGTGAAACCGGTGATGCCGCAGTAGAACTTATCCGCGAAGAATTGAGCGAGGATATTCCTGCCCTCCTTATCACTGGTGATACTTCCTCTACACGCGTTAAGGAAGCCGCAGAATCTCAGATCAGGCTGTTGCATAAACCGGTATTACCGAATGAGTTGTTTCAGGTAATTGGCGAAGTGGCTTATTCAAACTCCCATCAAAGATAGTCTTCTATATCACCTTTCCTATCTACAAATAAAAGCCTGTCATCACACAAGTGCGATGACAGGCAAGTCCGAAGTCTGTTGACTAGGCAGCAGCCAGTGAATCAGACACGCTGTTTTTCAGCTGGTTTTTTTCAACGGTCTCAGCATCTCTCTCGTTTCGACCAATGGCTATTTTTTTAGGTTTCATTGCATCAGGTATTTCCTTTACAAGACTAACCTGCAGTAAACCATTAACGAGATCTGCACCGACCACTTCAACATGATCAGCCAGTTGGAACTTTCGCTGGAACGATCGCTTGGCTATGCCATTGTGTAAATAACCGTTTTGCCCATCATCATCGCGTTTTCCGGACACGGTCAACACTCCTCTCTCTACTTGTATATCGAGATCTTTCTCGGCAAAACCTGCCACCGCCAAGGTGATTCGGTATTTGCCATCTTCGACCGACTCTATATCGTAGGGCGGATAACCAGAGCTGGTAGACCTACTTTGTTGCATCGCAGTATCGAGCAGATTGAACATACCGTCAAAGCCAACAGTGTTGCGATACAAGGGTGAAAAATCGATTGCGTTCATTTCCTATTCTCCTAAGAAGCAATATGGATAATTGATAAATTAATACCTGCTTATGCAGGAATGTACGACGTTGAGCTGACAAGCAGCCTCATTGCCGACAACATCAAGATCCGGTCACTTGCTGAAATTTCAAGCAACCTTGCAAAAAGGAATTAAAAATAAATTAAGAAATTCTGCACGACAGCGCATAAAACATAAATTGTTTGGATGTGTATTTTTGGAGGTATTGAACCGGGGAATTTAGCCCATATATACGCAATGATCAGGAACACACGCGATGACAAGGAACACAAAATTCATCATCCATGTATCCGGGGGATGACGAGCGTGTTTACAAGGATGACGAGCGCATTCGAGAGAGCGATAATCACCGTTTGCGAAGAATATAAAACGGGTCAAAAAAAGCCGGGCATGTAGGTACAGCACCGGCACGATATAAAAAATCTAGCTCTTGGGTTTCTGCGGCATCGCGTCGTGATTCGGAACATCACAACTGGTCATGTCCCAGCCGGGACGTTCACTACAAAAAATAACCATGCCAGGATCGAACCAGCTGTTATCGTCAGCACACCCTACATGCACACCCACGACACCGGGTCTTGCGGTAATTTCGTTATAGACTCGTGAACCGCATTTCGGGCAAAAGTAGCGCCGGTTTATATTCCCGCTATCTGCTTGCTGATCATGTGAACTCAGATCACCTTTAACCGTGAACTGCTCAGTCTTGAAAAATGCATTGTTAATATGTCCTGTACCTGTTGCTCTCTGACAGTCTTTGCAATGACATTGCGCCATACCTGCAGGCTTTCCTGTCAATGTATAAGTCACATCTCCACACAAACATCGGCCTTCTGTTAATACATCTTCGCTCATTTTTTATACTCCGGAATAACGACAAGTCAAACAACGTAATACCACGTTACAACTTACTCTAGTTCAAGCCCCTGTACTGTCTGAAACCCTCTAGGCAATTTCCTTCCACGTTGTCCACGTGAACCCAGATAGTTTTCAAGTTCACTGTATTTAATCGTAGTATGACGCTTGCCACTGTACACCCTGAGTTTGCCACCCACAGGTACTATTGCGACAGCGACCATGTATTCGCTGCCATCCTTAAATTTCTTGCCAGGAATGCCATACATCCTGTTACCTTTACCACGTGCCATCTCAGGTAGTTCGGATAATGGAAACACAAGCATGCTACCAGTATTGGAAACAGCAGCTACCCTATCAGTCGCTAGATCAGTGACAGGTATAGCAGGTAATACATCAGCTCCTTGCGATACGCTCAGTACAGCCTTGCCCGACTTATTGCGACTTTGCAGTTTGCCAAGTTCAGCAACGAAACCAAATCCGGCAGAAGTAGCAAACAGATAACGCTGTTCATCAGCACCCATCATAACGCTGACAAAACTTGCACCGTCCGGTGGTTTGAGTCTGCCGCTAATAGGTTCGCCCAGACCTCTGGCTGACGGGAAACCATGCGCAGGTACACAATACACGCGACCTGACGAATCGAGAAACATGGCCTGTGCATTGGTTCTGCCCTGGGCTGCGCTTTGAAACGCATCGCCCGACTTGTAATGCAAGCTGGTCGGATCAACGTCAAACCCTTTTGCTGCACGAACCCATCCACGCTCTGACAAAATAACTGTCACGGCTTCACTCGGAACGAGATCAGCGGCAGAGATAGCCTGGGCAGCAGTACGTTCAACAATTGGTGAACGCCGCTCATCGCCGTACGTTTCTATGTCTTCTTTGAGTTCATTTTTAACCAGCGTCTTCATGCGACGTTCGGAGCCGAGAGTCGCCTGCAGCCCGTCACGCTCTTCAATCAAAGCATCTTGCTCGTCGCGAATTTTCATTTCTTCTAGCTGAGCCAGGTGCCTGAGTTTCAATTCAAGAATGGCTTCAGCCTGTTCATCCGAAATTTTGAAACGTTTCATCAGAACCGGCTTGGGTTCATCGTTGTTACGAATAATGGCGATCACCTCATCAATATTGAGATAGGCGATCATCAACCCTTCAAGAATATGCAAACGCTTTTCAACTTTGTCGAGCCGCCATTGGAGACGTCTTCTGACTGTATCCATGCGATAGGTCAACCACTCCTTGAGGATGACACGCAGATTTTTGACCTGAGGCCTGCCGTTCAGACCTATCATGTTCATATTGACGCGATAGGTTCGCTCAAGATCTGTAGTGGCAAACAAATGTTGCATAACCTCATCGATATTGATGCGATTGCTACGCGGCACAATAACCAGACGGGTCGGATTCTCATGATCCGACTCATCACGCAAATCCTCGATCATGGGTAGCTTTTTGGCTTGCATTTGCGCTGCTATTTGCTCCAGCACTTTCGAACCTGAAACCTGAAAAGGAAGCTCAGTGACTATGATGGATGTATCTTCCTTGTTGTAGACCGCACGCATGCGCAGAGACCCATGCCCGGTTTCATAGATTTGCGTGATTTCCTGTGACGAGGAAATAATCTCGGCACGAGTTGGAAAATCGGGCCCTTTGACCAGCTTGAGTAAATCAGCAACAGTCGCTTTGGGTTTGTCCAGTAAATGGATGCAGGCAGCACCAATTTCGCGCAGATTATGCGGTGGTATGTCGGTTGCCATACCCACAGCAATACCAGTCGTGCTGTTAAGCAGAATATTCGGCAGTCGTGCCGGTAACAACGCCGGCTCTTTCAGTGTGCCATCGAAATTGGGTTCCCAGTCAACAGTGCCCTGTTCAAGTTCCTGTAACAGAGCGCGTGCATAACGCGTCAGTCGTGACTCGGTGTAACGCATAGCTGCGAAAGACTTGGGGTCATCCTGTGAGCCCCAATTACCCTGCCCGTCCACCAATGGGTAACGATAGGTGAATGGCTGCGCCATTAACACCATGGCCTCGTAGCAGGCTGTATCACCATGTGGATGGTACTTACCAAGTACGTCACCAACAGTACGCGCTGACTTTTTGTGTTTCGAAACAGCCGACAGGCCCAACTCTGACATCGCGTAGACAATGCGACGCTGAACCGGCTTCAGGCCGTCACTGATATGGGGTAATGCACGATCCAGAATGACGTACATCGAATAATCGAGGTAGGCCTTCTCGGTAAATTCACTCAGGGGCAGTTCTTCAATACTGCTATCCGCCATCTATCATTCAGCTCTAAAAGTCTGGGAAAACCGGCTTTTTGCCCGGGCAAGGAGGAATTATCAAACGGATTGGTGCAGAAGACAATTGCTATCGCATATCAGGCACAATCCAGCACAATCAGGCGATCATATTGCGTCTCGCCAAAATCTTTTTTATCAGATTGGTTGTTGACGCATCATGGGCACCGTCTGCAGGAGTTTCGCCGGATTCGATCTCGGCAAGTATATGTCCGGCGAGCTGCTTGCCGAGCTCAACACCCCATTGATCAAAGGCATTCACATCCCAAATAACTGATTCTACAAAGACCTTGTGCTCGTACAGCGCTATCAGCGCCCCAAGGGATTGCGGATCTATTGTGTCGAGCAGCAGCGTATTGGTGGGTCGATTACCCTGAAAAGTTTTGTGTCCGCAAAGGCGACGTATCTCATCATCACTATCACCCTTGTCCCGCATCTCGGCCGCCAGCGTTTCAGCGTCCTTGCCCCGCATCAAAGCCTCTGTTTGAGCAAGACAATTGGACAAGAGCATAGCGTGGTGTCGACCAAGCGGATTAAGACTTTCAAGCGGCACAATGAAGTCTGCGGGTATTAAATGTGTACCCTGATGCACCAGTTGATAGTAAGCATGTTGACCATTGGTACCTGGCTCACCCCAGACAATCGGGCCGGTGGCGTAATTGACTGCAGATCCATCGCGCGTTACAGATTTGCCATTACTCTCCATAGTCAACTGCTGCAAGTAGGCCGGAAACCTGTGTAAATACTGATCATAGGGGGCGATCAAATGACTTCGAGCACCAAAGAAATTGACATACCAGACAGTTAACAGCGCCATGATCACCGGCATGTTTTCATCCAGTGGTGCGTCACGAAAATGCCTGTCCATGGCATAAGCGCCGTCGAGCATCTCCTCGAACCTTTGCATACCTACGGCAATCGCTATCGATAAGCCTATTGCAGACCACAAGGAATACCGTCCACCAACCCAATCCCAGAACTCAAACATGTTGTTGGCATCAATGCCAAATTTTTCAACTTCAGTTTTATTGGTTGAAAGTGCAACAAAATGCGATGCAACTGCCTTTTCATCACCACTTGCCTCAACAAACCAATTACGTGCTGAATGTGCGTTGGCAAGGGTTTCCTGGGTAGTAAAGGTCTTTGAGGCAATGATGAACAACGTCGTTGCCGGATCAAGTTTTTCCAATGTGCTGGCTATATGACTTCCATCAACATTGGATACGAAGTGCAAGTTCAGGCGTGAATGGCTGTAGCGCTGTAAAGCCTCGGTTACCATCAAGGGCCCAAGGTCAGATCCGCCAATACCGATATTGACAACATCCGTAAACATATCATCACGATAGCCACGCTTTTTGCCTTCCCTTATATCCTCACTAAAGACAGCCATCTGTTTCAACACGCGTTTAACAGCCGGCATAACGTTTTCACCATCAACGTCAACAGCCTCAGAACCGCGGTTGCGTAATGCTGTGTGCAGAACAGCCCGGCCCTCAGTGTTATTGATAGACTTGCCACCGAACATCGCAGTAATTTTCTGCTCGAGATCCCGTTCTTCAGCCAATGCAATCAACTTGGGCATTGTTTTAGTGTTAATACGGTTTTTCGAGTAATCCAGAAACAATCCCGCAGCTGCCAGCGAACATCGCTCGAAACGATTGGCGTCGGCGGCGAACATCTCCAGCATGTGGGTCTGGCCGATGTCATTGTAATGTTGCTGTAGATCATGCCAGGCACTGAGATTGGTCAAATCACTCATATTTCGCTCGTTTCGTTTGTAGCCTCACCTGTCACCTCTTCTGTAACCACCAACGGTCATCGTCAGACGCTGTCCTTCTCACATGGATAGCAGTACAAGACCCGACACGAATCCGGCACCATCAGAAATGGAATTACTCAGGTAGAAGTGTAGCCCAGGGTGTAAATTGTGCGGATGCTTGCGAAATTTCAATTTCTGAGGCCCTCCATAGCGATGGAGAAGTGGTCCCGCTTGGCGCGATCACATGGACGCGCGCAAAACACCCTGATTGGTCAGGCGACACTTGAAAATGCTGCCGACGAAACTGGCAGGGAAATCCCGGCTGAACCCACCGAGCTGGTAATAGTCGAGGGTAAATCTGCCGCTGATGCCTTTGAGCAGGTGCGCAATCGCAAAAGGCAGAGTCTGTACGTGTTGCAAGGAAAAATCCCTAATCCTGCCCGACACAACCGCAAGCGCCTGCAACAACATGCGCAACTCGGGCCACTGCTCGAATTACTGGCAATTGACACCAAACCACCAGCCTGCGATTACATTATTCTGTTACAGGATGCGGATATCGACGGTCAGCATAATGCCTGGCAGCTGTCACAGTTTTTCGCCAGATATCTGCCAGACTGGATTGATCAGCAACGCTTGCTACATTGTGCTGTGCCTCTGGCACGTATTGTTTACAACGCAGATAAGAGCGATTATGTCTACAACGAAAAACAGCTCAACAAGGTAATCACATCCATGCCGGAGCAATTTGAGGCGAACAACAATTTACCCCGGATCAATCGATTCAAGGGTGTTGCGTCATTCAATAGCGACGAGCGTGCAACGCTGTTCGGCTATCCACTGCATAGCCGATGCAGCCAGATCAGTTTCCCGCCATCATGAACAACTTAATCGAGGTACCGCTTTGGTTGCTGGTTGTGCTAACGGCTCTGGCGGTTGTCACTTCACTGCAGTATTTTCTGCTACCACCGGTTCGCATGCTGCTACGCAGGCGCGCCAATCGTCTTATCGATGAAGTCAATTCCCGTCTCGCACTGGAGTTACCCTCGTTCAAGTTGACCAAACGCGAAGTGCTGATCGATCGATTGGTTTATCACCCCCATGTTATGGCTGAAGTCGACAGGGTGGCACGCGAGGAAGGTACATCGAGAGACGCCATTGTGCAGCAGGTGCGCAGCTACGCGGTCGAGATTGTTCCGGCGTTCAATGCTCGATTATATTTCAAATGGGCCTACTGGCTGGCACGGCGAATTGTGCACATGCTCTATCGAGTCCGTCTTGGATTTGCTGATGATGCATCTTTAAAAGACTTACCGCCTAATTCCAGCGTTGTTTTTGTGATGAATCACCGCAGCAACATGGACTACATCGTAGCCACTTATTTAGCCGCCGAACGTACTGCACTGTCCTACGCGGTAGGTGAATGGGCACGAACCTGGCCATTGCAACAACTCATACGCATGATGGGAGGGTATTTCGTCAGGCGCGATTCCGGAGACGGTCTCTATCGACAGGTTTTGCAGTGCTATGTGCAAATGGCCGCTGAAGGTGGTGTACCGCAAGCTGTTTTTCCAGAAGGATACCTTTCACGTGACGGCAAGCTGTCAGCACCAAAACTTGGATTGCTCGGTTACCTGGCACGACCTTATCTACAAGCAGACAGGGAATTTGCTCAGCAACTACCTGACACGAACGATTCCCCTGGGCCTGTACCTCGTGACTCTGAACCTGAATCGAAACAACAATCAAAACAGGCTCTGAACAGCCTGGTTTTTATACCGGTCGGAATCAACTATGACCGGGTACTCGAAGATCGCATACTACTAGCTAATCTGCGCAATTCTCAAAGCAACACCAAACCTAAGTTTAAATTTTTTACCCTGGGACGCTTCGCCAGATTTCTGGGTAAGCAAGCGTGGTTGGCGCTAACCGGTCGTTGGTATCGCTTTGGTTATGCTTGTGTGAATTTCGGTACGCCGCTATCTCTTTGCGACTGGATAGAACAACGCAAGGCAACGGGCATCGAAGACAATAGCTGGCACGATCAGGTCGAAGCATTGTCGCAGGATTTGATGGAACGTATCGGCGACATTATCCCTATTCTGCCAGTTGCTCTGGTTGCAACGGTTTTCCGCAATGCAAGGCAGTACGATCAAAGTGCCATCAAGCTTAGTGAGATCGATATAAAGCGCCGGATCACGGTTTTGATTGATCATCTCGTTGCAGGCGGTGCTCACGTCTATATCCCGCGCAACAATCTCGATTACGCTGTGACAGTTGGTCTGCGTATGCTCGAACTTCGACATTTATTGATCAACGATGATGGTTGGTATGCTCTGGCACCAGAGAACGAAGACGTATTGGACTTTTACGCCTCGTCCATTGAACATTTTGACACTGTTATTCAACCTTCTGAGACAACAGGCAACTCAGACATAAGCGCTTCTGCAAGCACCTCCAGTAAAACAGGAAACACCCTGGAGCAAACAGCTGCTAATGCGAAACATCAATCATCGACTATTGAACCAACCCACTAACGCTAATGAACAGCTCCACAAACCAGCACACAGCAAACGCTGAACCCGGCACCGACTACCTTATTGTCGGTGCAGGTTCAGCCGGTTGTGTACTGGCAAACCGCCTATCTGAAAATCCCCATAATCATGTCACACTGCTTGAGGCCGGTGGCAGTGACAAAAATCCGTGGATCAAAGTTCCCATCGGTTACGGCAAAACATTTTTCGATCAGCGTGTGAACTGGAAATACCATACCGAGGCAGATCCTGCCTTGATGAACAGAAGCCTGTACTGGCCCCGAGGCAAGGTGCTTGGAGGATCCAGCTCGATCAATGCCATGGTGTATATCCGCGGTCAGGCAAATGACTTTAACGACTGGGCCAGCAAAGGCAACACCGGTTGGGACTTTGACAGTGTTCTACCCTATTTCGTTAAATCAGAAGACAGTGAATTTCCGGCAAGCCCCTATCATCAACAGGGCGGCCCGTTACACGTAACTCGCATTGAACAACAAGTGCATTCCCTGTGTAACACCTATTTGCAAGCAGCACAGGAACACGGTTTCCCTGTCACCGAAGACTTCAACGGCGGTCAATTTGAAGGGGCTGGCATCTATTCGATCACAACACGTAATGGTGTGCGTGAATCGAGCGCTTCAGCTTTTCTGGATCCGGCAAAAAAGCGCACCAATTTAACAGTGCTAACACAGGCACATGTAGAAAAAATATTATTCGAAGGCAAGCGAGCGGTAGGTGTTACCTATAGACGAAAAGGCAAACAGAACACTCTTTTTGCCAGTCGCGAAATCATCGTGTCAGCCGGTTCGGTCAATTCACCTGCCCTGCTTGAACATTCCGGTATTGGCAACCTACAAGTTCTCAAGGAAGCAGGCATCACACCGGTACATATCAACCCCAACGTCGGCGAACATCTGCAGGATCACATCGCAGTTAACTATGTTTACGAATCTCACATCCCCACGTTGAACGATGAACTGCATTCGTGGTTTGGCAAAGCCCGTGCTGCCATGCAATATCTAGTGACCCGGCGTGGCCATCTATCATTAAGCGTCAACCAATCTGGTGGTTTTGTTAAAAGTAATCCGCAACAACCTCACCCCAATCTTCAACTGTATTTCAATCCATTAAGTTACAAAACTGCTGACAGCGACACACGCAAACTGATGAACCCGGATCCGTTCTCAGCCTACATACTATCGTTCCAGCCGTGTCGCCCAACCAGCCGTGGCAGCATTCATATTCGTGACAACGATAGTTCAAAGGCACCCGCTATTACCCCCAATTATCTGTCTACTAACGAAGACATCAATGAAATCGTGGAAGGCTGTCATCTCATGCGCGAACTGGTAGCAACACCTGCTTTAAGCGCCATAACCAAACGCGAGCTGGAACCTGGCAGTTCGCTAACTAGCGACGAACAACTGCTTGACGACTTTCGCGAGCGTTCTGGTACGGTCTTTCATCCGATCGGTACCTGTGCAATGGGTCCGGATGCTGGCAGCGCTGTAGTTGATCCAACGTTAAAGGTACATGGACTGGATGGCTTGCGTGTGGTTGATGCGTCGGTGTTCCCCAATCTGACTTCTGGTAATACCAATGCACCGACTATTATGGTTGCTGAAAAAGCAGCGGATATGATCCTCGACAGCTAAAAACCACTATCGAGAAAGCGAACTCTATTACAGGTGCGACCAATAAAGCCTGTCGGGGTTTTCCACCAGAATGCGCCGTAACAGCGTATCACCTGCCTTGTTATCCTTTGCAACCGATTGGCACAGTGAAACGATCCTGTCGACCAGCAAGCCGTCATCTGGCATATGAGATTTCATATTCGGGTGTGGCCAATCCGTACCCCAGAGAATACGCTCGGGTGCTTGTCGCAGTAATGCTTGCGCCACAGGCTCCACATCACTGTAGGGAGGGCCGATTTTCGACAGCCGCTCCGGGCAACTGATCTTGACCCAGTATTTGTCTTGCTCGAATAGCCTGGAAAGCAGTTCAAAACTCTGCGATGAAGTTCCTGATTCAACAGGTACCCGCCCCATGTGATCGATGACCACGGGAACGTCTATATCATCAAGAAAAGGTGCGAGTGTATTTATATCTTCACTGTCAAAATAAACAACCACATGCCAGTCATGTCGTTTGATTTTTTCAAGGATGCGCTGATGAGCACTGCCAGGTGGAGTACCACCAAGTCGTTTGACAAAATTGAAACGCACACCGCGAATCCCTCGCTCGTGCATGCCCTCCAGAGCGGCTAGCTCTATGTCTTCAGCAACTACAGCAACGCCACGGTATTTGCCATCACCAGCGTCGAGTGCATTCAGGGTTGCGCTATTGTCCGTGCCATGGCAACTGGCCTGAACAATAACGGCGCGTTCGATACCCAGTAGCGCATGTCGCTGAAAGAGGGTTTCTTTCGATGCATCAACCGGTCGATAAGTACTCGTGCTGGCAAAAGGGAACCGAGCTGCCGGACCAAACACATGACAATGCGCATCACAGGCACCAGCGGGTAAAGCCGTGTCGGGTATTTTTGGATTAGGGTGAAATGGCAGGTAATCGATATCTGCAATAGAGGCGCTCCTGGCAACACCGCTATTTAAGTCAGAATTTGACATCTTATTTATCTGCCAGATTATCAATAGGTTTACGACCCAGCAGGCGTAACAACAGTGCTCTACCTGCAACCAGCACGGGATACACCCAACGAGCTACTGCCGGTATTCGAAAGAGGTAGTAGTTAATCCGGTTAAAAATACCCGAGCGACTGCTTAACAGGCTTATCGCGTGCATGGCGTCAGCACCAAAATACAACTCGCCATGCATTTTTAACACGATGCCTTTGTCAATATCGAATCCCGCCTCTGTAATTTCGCGCATAATGCTTGAATCGTCCCGCGCATTAACAACCTGAAGTTGGCCTGCAGTCTCGCGTAAGCGCAACATGCGACGATAATAATTACACACGGGGCATTCACCGTCATAAATCAGAATTAGATCGGTGCTGTCCGAATTTGCCGTGTGCTTTGCCGGCATCGTTGATTTATCAGTGGGGGGGAGACCTGCCATGGATACAGCTTAACAAGGCTTTGCAGGTAGTAATAAGAAATTTGAAAAATTATTGAATTTCCATACAACTGCGTAGGGCAGCTCGCATGGCATCACAGCCTTTTGATCGTGCTGTTTCAATATTACGTTCGGGTATGGTTGAGGCGAAATCACCCTTCCCGATAACTTTTTCTACCGATTCTTCACGCAGGATATGCAACATCGGAAACGGCGAGCGGTTGGTGAAATTAGCCGCATCATCGATCGGCGTATTGTCAAAACGGTAATCCGGATGAAAGGACGCCAACTGCAACACGCCAGTTAATTGTTCGAGCTGCAACAAATCCTCAGCGTCGGCGAGAAGGTCCAGATAATCATCAAAATCCTCCAGACCTTGTGGCATCACAATCAACACCGTTTCAGGATCGGGATTATCAGCCATCTGGCGCGCAATCGAGGACAATCGCTGTAACGCAGCCTTATGAGAACTGGCATCGCCGTCGCTTTGACTTTGGCCTTGGCACACATCAATACGTAATGCGTTCTCTGTGTCCAGCACCGCCGCCGCATAGGGACAAAAACCGAAGCCCACTACGACATTCTCTATCCATTTGCGCGTGGCATGCCGCACATGATCGGCCAAATCACTGTCGTTATCACCCGTTCCTGCACCCCAATCCGGGGTTGTCAGTCGTTTATCGCGATTGTCATCAAGATCGGTCATTATCCCGGTTTCTTCCGGAGCATCCAGTGGGTATAAAATAGCGTTCACGGTTATTATGCCAGTCAAGCACAATCACTTCACTGCGGTGCCCCTATTGCGCTCGGATATATTGTTTTTCAGAACCGGATTTCACGATAGCTCAGGTCAATGACCCCGAAAGCGTTAAGCAATCTACTGGAAAATTCCAACGGCAAACAGCGCCGCGTCGCATTACTGTGCCTGATTGTGTTGTGCGCTCTACTGTTTGTTGCCCATTCGATGCAAGGTCCAGCAGCGCCAGCGAAAGCTATCAGCGATACGCTGCGAGTAACAGTGCTTGATACGCTGTACAAGCGCTTTGATTCTCCAGGCACCCCTGGCTATCTGAACATTTTACTGGTCAACGAGTTTGCCACTGTCACGGGCCGTGATCTCGAACTACAACACAGCAGTAACTACAATGAGGCAGTTGAGCAATTGCGCGCAGGCCACACTGATCTGATTCTTTCCAACGATATCGAAGCGCAGGTTTATCCGTATCCGCAGATAAAATCCATTCCCGTTCAGAATGTTGCTTTGTTGTTGGTCGGCGTCCAGGGACCTAGTCCGGCACCTGAAGGCATCGCTGATTTGAGCAACAAATCGATTGCTGTCAGCCATGACAGCGGCATCGCTGCTGTACTGGAAAAATACCGCCAACGCTGGCCGGAGATCGAACTCGTTGCTACACGCGACCGTTCGACGCCTGAGCTAATGGATATGGTTATGTCGACTCAGGTCCAGTACACCGTTGTGCAATCCAATGAATTTCTGATGCTGCAGCATTTCTTCCCCGATCTTATCAGTCGTTACGAGTTTGAGGGCACATTTTCAGTAGGTTGGCTGACGTCAACTCACGACCCGGTATTCGTACAAAAGCTTGAACAGTACATGCGCGATGTGAAGTCATCCGGGCGCATGCAGGCTCTGGCAGAATCCAATCAGGGGCACTTGTGGGATTTCAACTACGCAGAAGCAAAGCTGTTCCTGCAACGTGTTAAAAAGGATCTGCCTGAATATCGCAAATCCTTCGAGCAAGCAGGTCAAGCTCATGATGTTGACTGGCGTTTGCTGGCAGCGATTGCTCATCAGGAATCCCATTGGGATCCAACAGCTACATCACCGACAGGCGTTCGCGGTATGATGATGCTGACGCGCACCACTGCCGCAGAAATGGGTGTCGAGGACAGACTCTCAGCGGAACAAAGCATCGCGGGAGGCGCACGCTACTATCGCCGACTGCATGACCTGTTACCAGACGAGCTGCCTGACCCGCACAAGACCTGGATGGCACTGGCGTCTTACAATCTGGGTCGTGGTCATGTATTGCGGGCCAGACAGCTGGCAGCAAACGCCGGTGGTGATCAGAACGATTGGCAACAGCTCAGAGAATTTATCCTCGCACTGGAAAAAGGCCCAGAGATTACAGCCTCTAGCTCCGACAGAAATCAGTATCCAGCCGTTAAAAATGATATAAACAGTTACATCACAACCGGGATAACAACTGATGTTGGATCTGAGGCCGGGGGCAATGCGCAGTCGCAATCTCAAACCTCAACTGTCCATTATTCAATGACAGAAAATCTCAATGGCCGGGGACTTGAAGCCATACGTTATGTTGACAATGTGCGCCGCTATTACGACATGCTGGTCTGGATCAGCGAGAATGAACCTAATGATGAACCATCGACACCCACAAGCTCTCTCGAATAGCGCCAAATATCATCATGAACCCTGATCTGCAACAACTCCATCCCTACCCTTTTGAGCGTCTGGCAACACTACTTGATGGAGTAGAAGCAGGACCTGGGGACAGAATTTCACTGTCAGTTGGCGAACCAAAGCATCCGGCACCCGATATCGTCTTGCAAGCTCTAACCGATAACTTGCGCGGGCTTGAAATTTATCCACCGACTCGCGGCAGTGATGCATTGCGCGAAAGTATGGCTCGCTGGTTGACCATGCGTTTTTCGCTCAGCACTGAACTTAACCCATCCAATCAGGTTATTCCGGTAAACGGTACTCGCGAAGCTTTATTTGCGATAGCACAGTGCCTGCTGGACAGGCAATCCAATCGACGACGTGTATTGATGCCGAATCCGTTCTATCAGATTTATGAAGGAGCCACTTATCTGGCAGGTTTGCAGCCTGAATTTTACGATGCCGCAGCATCATCCTCAGATGGCCCGGATTTCCATGCAATCAGCGAAGACACCTGGGCGGCAACGCAATTGCTCTACATCTGCAATCCCGGCAACCCGACTGGCAGCACACTGAGTCGGGAGGAATTAAAGCTGCTTGTCACTTTGGCAGAGAAACACAATTTTGTCATCGTCAGTGACGAGTGCTATGCAGAAATTTACCGGGAAGATACCGGAGCACCGCTTGGTTTGCTGGAAGTGGCAGCACAAATGGGTAATGACACATTCAAAAATTGCCTGGCTTTCCATAGTCTGTCGAAACGATCCAATTTACCGGGCCTGCGCTCGGGACTGGTTGCAGGCGATGCTGCACTGCTAAAACGCTTCCTGCACTACCGCACCTACCACGGTTGTTCCATGGCGCCGCCAACACAGGCTGCCAGCATAGCAGCCTGGTCAGATGAGACCCATGTTCAGGAAAACCGGGCGATGTACGACGAAAAATATGCTGCTGTACTTGAAGTGTTAGCACCGGTCCTGGAACTGAAGACCCCGCCAGCGGGCTTTTACCTATGGCCAGAAGTGCCGCAAGACGATGAAACATTTACACGCAGTATGCACGAGCGCCATAATGTAGCCATTGTGCCGGGCAGCTATCTGGCACGTGAAGTCGATGGTCATAACCCCGGTGCCAATCACGTGCGCCTGGCATTGGTCGCGCCACTTGAGCAATGCGTTACAGCCGCTGAGCGTATGCGGGATTTTATACAAGCCGGGTAACAGTTTCTCTTACACAACCTCTTGCGCAAATCTACAGTAATGAGCGTTAACAACTAAATTTTATTATGTCTGATCTTGAAAAAATTATTGAAACCGCTTTTGACAATCGTGCTGATCTGTCACCCACATCAGCACCTGATGAGGTCAGAAACGCAGTTGACCAAGCCATTGAGCAACTCGACAACGGTAAACTCCGCGTAGCCGAACAGCGCGGCACCGGTGACTGGAAAGTCAACGAATGGGCAAAGAAAGCTGTTCTCTTGTCATTTCGGCTCTATGACAACGTACCCGTTGATGCAGGCGGTTTTACCCGCTTCTATGACAAGGTTCCCAGCAAGTTCACTGACTGGAATGAAAACAAATTCAACGAATCAGGCGTACGCATCGTGCCACCCGCTGTTGCCAGACGCGGCAGCTACCTGGGTGAAAACGTAATCATGATGCCCTCTTACGTCAACATTGGTGCCTACGTCGATAGCGGCACAATGGTCGATACCTGGGCGACCGTCGGTTCATGCGCTCAGATCGGTAAGAACGTTCATCTGTCCGGAGGTGTCGGCATCGGTGGTGTACTTGAACCACTTCAGGCATCACCTACCATCATCGAAGATAACTGTTTTATCGGTGCCAGATCAGAAGTGGTTGAAGGCGTGATCGTAGAAGAAGGATCAGTGATATCCATGGGCGTATACATCGGTCAAAGCACACGCATCTATGATCGCGAAACAGACGAAGTCATATACGGTCGCGTACCAGCAGGCTCCGTTGTTGTCTCAGGCAATCTGCCGGGCGCTGATGGCAAATACAGCTTGTATTGTGCTGTTATCGTCAAGAAGGTGGACGAGAAAACCCGATCCAAAGTAGGCATTAATGAGCTACTGCGGATTGTTGACTGATTGTTTTGATTAATGACCGAGCGACTCAATCCACTATCCAGACATGATTACCATATACGGCATCCGCAACTGCGACACGATCAAAAAGACATTGAAGTGGTTAGCTGAGGAAGAACTGGAATACGAATTCCACGATTACAAGAAACAGGGCATCGACAAGAAGACCCTTAATCGCTGGTGTAAACATGTTGATTGGCAAGAGCTTGTTAATAAACGCGGAACGACGTGGCGTAAATTACCAGAAACCGCACGCGACAATTTGACCAAAACGTCTGCACTGCAATTGATGATTGATAACCCGTCGCTAATAAAAAGACCAGTTATTGAGTATGCCAATCAGTCGAAGATAAAAGTAGGCTTTGACAAGGAATCTTGTGCCAGCCTTAGCTGAAACAACCTTGGCTGAAAAAATGCCATTACCAAGCGAATGTGGCGGTCTAACTACCAAGCCATTCTGTCGTAGGACGATATCAATTATTTAAGCTGACCGCAATTCGTCACTATTAGAGTTCTACAAAGTCGCAAAAAAAATCATCGTGCTCTGAGACCTGCATTTGGTAGCCAAATCGAACCAGATGCATGCTGAGTTCACGTGCGAAATATTCTGACGTACTCAAGTTACCTTCTACATCCTCATCCACTCGTGACACATGCCAAAAGTCGTCAACCGATTCTTTTGTTATCGTTAACGTCGTTATAACGTCAGGAATCACTCCAAAACCGTTAGATCTATACACTTCGATTATGGTACCACTGACAACTTCGCAATAAGGAGTCCCTTCGATTACTTGGCCTATTACGTCCACTGTGGTCTCCCACCTTGTAGAGAATGTCCCTACCCATGAACCGCTACCTGTTTCCACTAATCTACGTGTATCTCCTTCTAGAAAGACTTCGCTATCGAATGTTTGACGAAGGGAGAAGTCATTACTGTAACCAAATGAGCCACTCCACTGCACAGAGTTTTCCGAGATGAGTCGGTTGCCACTGCGATTATTGCGTGAAAACACGGGCTGGGTATAAAAAACCAGTCTGCCGTTACCATTTGCATCAAGTTCAACAAAAGTAGTCGTGCTATTAAAATCACCCTCGTTTTCAATCACAGAATCCATATGGGGTCTATCTTCGGGCAACAAGCTCTCAAAATAATTTGCCATGAACAATAGGCTCATGTTTTGAACATCACGTATTTCGAGCGAATTAGCTTCATCGATTCTCGGGTCGGTACCGGCGATAAGCTCATCAAGATTACTGATACCATCTTCATCAAAGTCCCATAGGCTGGTATCAAATTGATCGGCAGTAACTTGAAAAGTCTCTGCAGCGTTTGTTCCTGTCCTGTATCGCCGTTCAAAACTACCAAGTTCGATACCGCCGTTTTGGTCAAGAAACTCAATGGAAAGAAGCCTTTCGGTGTCGGTCGGCAAGTTAGCACCGGTAGCCCAGAACTCATCTCCAATCCAATTTACCGAGGTGCTGAAGTCTCCCCAAGTCAAACGCAGCAGCAACTCGTTGGATTGATAGGCAGGAACAGTTATTTCAAAACGGACATCGACGTTGTTTTGAACCAAGGGATCCGGCGCAGAGACAATAGATTCACCAGGCAACTGACTGTTGTTGTCGTCTCCCGCACCAGGCATTGACAGATTGCTCGTGTCATTCGATGTTCCACTTGAACCCTGCTGCATAGAAATGAAACCAGCTGCATTGTCTGGCATGCCGTCATCAGCACTCGCGGTGTCTAACACGTTATCACCGTCAACAATTGTATTGCCATTCCCCGAACCTGATGATCCGGAGCAACCGGCGACTACTAGAGTAAGAAAGCCAGCCAGTGCGTAGCAACACAACAAAGAGTTGTTAGATGATTTTTCAAGGATATGCATTGGGTTATCCGGTTTACCGACTGTTATCGTTATATTTGAATCGAGCGGCATTGTTGCGCTTAGCGAAATCTACATGATTAATCAGTGTAATAGATACGCACAACTAAATTTGCTATCACAATGATTATTTACGGAAATGTCACTGAGAAGTTTTGCGGTGTGTCACTTTTTTAGCACACCGAAATGCAACATTAGGCAGTTTTATGATCTATCCATGACGTCTGCTTCTGGGCCGCAAGTAGCGGTACCCAGGTAGCATATCATCGGTCCGCTAAGGAGAAACTATGAGATAAGCAGACCCTCATTATTTGAAAACGTATTCTCGATTGTGCCCAAAACCGACTATGGCTACACTCTCACTCAACGAGGGTTATGTCGTTGCAATTAAGGCTTATGAAGTCACCAGATCCAAAATTAACTATCAATTCAAATCCAGTTTCGGGCGATTTCTTTAGCGAACCTCCAAGTGATAACAAAGGTCCGCTTCGTTTATGTTTTGGGTCAGCCCAACTTAAATTTACGACTAACGAGTATGCCCAATGGCAAATTACAGCTGAATAGTTTGAAGTCCCGGGGCCGCCTAACTTGAGTTTTAAATCATTCCCGTCCCACGAGAAGCCGTAAAATTGCACATCTTCCAAAGCACCGAGTCGCTCAGATAGATCGTCGTATTTCACTTATTTTTAATCCATTATCGAGTCGTATTCAATTCATTTGGAATGTGCTGTACGGCTGCTGTTGGCCGAAGTTAACTTACTTCAGGAGTACGCTATCAGTCTGATTTTAACTACGCCGCGTCAGTTTTCCAGTTTGGGAAAAGTATGACGGCTGGATGAACGTTGAATACCTTTGCAAGTACCTTAGTACGCTCCACCCCCAGATTTTGCCGATTATTCTCTATCGCAGAAATAGTTGTCTGAGGAATGCCTGTCTTGGCTTCAAGTTCTTTTTGCGACCATTCGCATAGCTCACGCAGTATACGTACGCTATCACCAGGTGTCCGATCAACCCCTAGGTCAAATTTGGAGTAATCGCTTTGATTGAACTTTGGTGGTTTATCCATTATTCCTATGACCTCTTATAATCATGGGCAGTGATATCAACTACTAGTACCCTCAAGACGTCTTTTTCAAAAGAATATATGACGCGATATTGGCGACTCAATCTTGAAGAGCGAAACCCTTTCCATTCACCACTGAGAGCTTCGTCGTTTAATCCGGGAAACGCCTTTAGTCCACTCGGCCCATCTTGAGTGGCTATTTCGACCCAAATATCGAGCTTCTCAAGAATTTGAGGTGGGAGTTTCTTAATTCGCTTAATAGCTTGGCGATGGTATTGAATTTCCCACATATAGGCAATATATCATATAGGCATTATTATGTCTATTATATGAGCTACTGGTGGTCTGATTTTGCAACCAGACCTTCATAAATTCGTAGCGTATTGCAGCAAGGCGCCCAAAGGCGACGTACAAAGCACTAATGCAAAAACTCCCAGCTAAGCCTGGCTTTAGACGTCGTATGGGAACAGATTTAATCCAGTCAATCCAGCTTCTAGAATTGCCGTGTGTGCTGACTCTGATATATATAGTCCCGTGCTGCTGGCCAGTAACCGAAAGCACGGTGGAAATCCGCCGTCAGGTTCTTTAAGCACCATTTTACGAACAACCGAAACATTTTTACGCATGCGCTCGGTTACCTTATCAGGTGGAGCAAGGCTCCAATCAATATCATCATAATCAGAGTTTTCATAGTCGAAGTAATCACCGAACTCGTCAAAGAAAACCGCACTAAATCGTCCACTAAGTACCTCCTCACCACTTGCTGGGTTAAAGAATCGCACAGGAAATAGTGTCCAATCGACTTTAGAAACGCCGTTTAATACATTAATTAGTTCATTCGTAAAAACAGTAGTACCAGAATTAACTTTCGCTATGCTCGCGGCCACTAACCGGTCAATGTTGCAGACGTCAAAATCAAATGTCTCCGGAACTACAATATGCGGTAATTTTTGAGATAGCTCGACAACTCCGAACGGCTCTGTTTGTAAATCACCCCGGTAATAGCCATCTTCATCATCTACATGGTAATTACTGTAATCAAGGCTGATATCATAGATTCTCTTCAAAGCATTAATTCTCCAGTGAAATTAAAATAATATTTTTCCGCTTTTAACACCACTGTAACCATATGGAATCGAAAAACCAATGTCCGGTGTTCGCCGACTGCTGTCTAATAGCAGAACTCGAAGCCAGCCAATCTGAGTGTCCGCTTACCTTAGCCGACATTATAATAATTCCTGCAATTATTGGTTGGCGGTTTCCATTCGCTTGATGCGTTTTAATCGCAGCTCGGGAACAAGCTGATCCTGATACGTATCGAATGAGTGCTCAATTCTGCCTTTGCCTTGCGCAGAATTGACAAAAATAATTCCAATGCCGAGTTCTTCGCAGGCACGTTTCACTTGAGAGAAGTTGCAACACTTGGGACCACCGAAAATACCGGCTTTATCCACCTAAAGCACTTTAAATAACCCTTTGCGCTCGATGTAGTCATGAAATACCTTCAAGCAGCCCAGAGTGGTCTCAGCATCAAAGAACTCGGCATGTACCTCACTGGTGACATCATCTATCAAAGCAATCAAGCAAGACTTCTTATCACCGAACCAACGATGTGTACTGCCATCCATCTGCAGGAGCAACCCTGGAGCCTCCATGCGCTCGCGGCACTTTCGAATTTGTGAACGCCTGCGTTTAGCGCACTTCACCTGATGAATCTCATGAACTTAGCCACGAAGGGTTTCTCGCTTGACGCAGCTACCTTCAGTAGCTTCTAGCAGCTCACCAAGGTGAGTCAAGTTCAGATCAAAGTACTTCTTTTTAATCAGTGTTTGAACTTTGCGTTTCGTTTTTCCACTGGACTTGTTATACGCAAACTTTCCTGTGTTCTGGTATACGACAAACTTAATGCCGATAGTGCGATACCGTTGCAAATAACGTTCAATCGTTCTACGAGACTTATTGAGTAATTTAGCAGCATTAACAATATCGATTTTACCTTCAGCAACTTTGGCAATGGTATCGGCTGTGAGCTGGGCCTTTGAATCCATAACAATCATCCTTAGCAACCCTCTGACCTTTAAAAAAGGGCACAGAAAATCACCGATCTGAGTGACCGTCAAATTCGCTTGGTAATTAGTTGCGACATAATCGCTTGGTAGTTAAGCTAAGACAGGATAGCTTGGTGTTAACAACCTTGGCTGAAACAACCTTGGCTGAAAAAACATGGACATGATCTCGCAGACAGTGTCAGATCAAATAGAAACACCCTGTCCGAATTCGGCTCAAATAATACTCGTGATATCTTCTTTCTTATGGCAGTTTTTGGCTGGCAAATGATTGTCGGTTTTACATCCTCACATAGCTAACTTCGTCATTCCCATCCACAAACCGACACACTACTGCAAATACGGCTTTAGCTTCTGCCAATCAAATTCAACACCCGTACCTGGACTGTCAGGCGCCACGGCCAGGTGGTTTTCGACTACTAGTGGCCGGGTTGTATAGGTGTCAATAGGAAATGAGTGCACTTCCAGCCATCCGACATCAGGCTGTTTCGATTTAGCCACCGGCGTCATCAATTCAACGTTCGAATCCGTACCTCTTGCAGCCACCAGACTAACGTGCAATTCCTGCATGCCATGGCTGCACACAGTCACACCTTTAGTAACAGCCAGGTCTGCTGCCTGCAGCCAACCAGTAATCCCACCGCAGTTGGATGAGTCCGGTTGTATGAAGCTGAGCTTTGATTGTTCATAGGCCATTTCAAATTCATGAATCGTATGCAGATTCTCTCCCATGGCAAGCGGTATACCTGTCTGCTCGCTGATATGGCCATAGCCTGCATAGTCATCCGGAATAATCGGTTCTTCAAACCACAATAAATCATAGGGTTTGAATGCATTGGCAGCGGCCACGGCTTGCTCACGATCCAGCGAGTAGTTAGCGTCAACCATAAACGCACGTTCGCTACCGAGCCGTTCCCTGATTGCTGCAATACGTTCAACGTCAAGTTTAAGTTCCGGCTGGCCTATTTTTATTTTTACCGCGTCAAAACCAGCTTGCAAATAGCCCTCGATATTTTCCAATAACCTGTCTAAAGAGAAGTTAAGATCTATGCCGCCACAGTAGGCATGACAGCGCCGGTTAACACCCCTGCCATCAGGTGACGCCATTTGATAAAGCGCCTTGCCGTCGCGCTTACCCCGTAAATCCCACAACGCAATATCGATGGCAGATATGGCAAAGGACGCGACCCCGCCGCGAGCAACGTAATGCATATGCCATTGCATGTCATCGTAGCGCTGCTCAACATCCACTGCATCGCGTCCTTTAAGAAAAGGGGCCAGATCATGTCTGATCATCGCCTCTATCGCATGTCCCCCTCGCCCACCGGTATAGCTGTAACCAGTGCCCTGCAACCCATCACTGGTGGTGACAGTTGCTGTAATCAGATCAAAGTGTGTGTGATCGCCATGCTTGGCATCAGTCAATACCTCAGCCAGTGGTATTTTGTACAACCGTGATTCTACTTTTACTATGGTTGTCATGACGACATCGCGTATCCGATACGGGTATCAGGTTTGAAAAATCCAATGTGTTCAATTTCTCGCAACAAGCGGCTGGCAGCATCAGCTTGTTTTGTTTTCACTGTAGCGTCGAAGAGCATTTGAAAGAAAATATCCTGCTGTGCATGACTGCCACCCATACGCCACAGATCACCACGCGCAGCAGCCAGTACACTCTCGGCCTGCTTATAGTCACCTTTTCTATGCGCTAGAGAACCGATCGCTGAAGGTAGTGCTGCCAGTTCAAACGACTCGCGCAAACTGTGCTCACGACTGTCATTTGAATTGACATAGTCGGTCATGTTGGCGATCAACTTCTCGCAACTCGCATAGTCACCGACTGCGGCCAGTATCACGGCAAAATGCGCACTGGTAAAAGCACTGGTCATATCATCCAGTCGTGCTGCTGCGAGCCCAGCCATTTCCTGCCAGCGATTCCCCACATCAACACCAACCTGTTCAAGGCGCCACAATAAGGATGCGCCGTTTTGCATGTCGATGTACAAGTCAGGCATCGATTGGGTTAACTCGTGCTCACGATTACGGATATGTTTGTCGTACGTCTCCAGAATCGAGTCACGCTCACCTGAATCCAGTTGGAAAAGACACTTGTGCCACCACACATGAAACTTGATCTGATTGCGCTCATGCCAGTGCATCTCCTGTGACTCCAACCACTTAACACCCTCACCAAATCGACCCTGCATATACAATACATGGGCTACCGCATGTGTTGCCCAGATGCTCTGAGGATCAATGTCAACAGACTCACGCCCACAGCTTTCTGCTTCCTCGAAGCGCCCTGCCTCTTCAAGATCAAAGGCCCGGCAACCCAGATAACCAGCATAGCCCGGGACCCCTCGATGCCAGTGGCTACGAACTCTTTCACTGATTTCCAGTGATTTTGATAATTGCCCCATCCAGAAAAGCTCACCTTGAGCTAAAGCAATGGCAAACACATCGTTAGGGTGTAACTCAGTTATCATCGATAAACGAGCCACCATGCCATCGAGGTTACCTTCGACCGCATGGCCCAGCGCTGATATATAAAGACCTTCACGTTCTGTCAGGTCGGTTGCCGCTGTCTTTTGCAATTGCAGCGCCTGTTCATAGCATGCAAGCTTTTTCTTCGTGAATCCGCTATTGCGTCCTCCATGCAACATCAATCCGAGCAATGCAGGCGCCAAGGCACAACTGTCATCCTCTGCGCTGGCAGTTTTCAGATGCGCCATAACATCACTGCCACGATCGACATAGGATTGCATCGCAAGACAACAAGCATTAGCTGCCGAGTCAACATCACTGGTGACGGCAAATTCAAATACGGGTTTTGATGACATATGCTTTGGTGGTGTCCGCTTTTTTGGTTACCTGAATTGCCAGATTGCTAAATGATTAAGTCACCTTGCAGGTTAAATTTTTTAAGATGATGACAAACTCTTCAGCGCATCACGCAGCGAGCCGTGAACATCACCAAGCAATTCATCGGCATCACTGCAACTCATACCACGTAACACCAGTGCTGCAGTCTTGACGTTGCCATCTGTTTCGCGCAACGCAGAACGTGCATCAGCTTCAGTACAGCCGGGTACAATTTCAGCAAGCATAACAAGCCGGCGCTGCTCAAGCTTGGCATTATTGGCGGCCATGTCGACCATCAGATTACCGTAGGTGCGATTGAGTTTCACCATCAATGCGGTACTAAACATGTTAAGCGCGATTTTTTGTGCAGTACCTGCTGCCAATCGGGTTGAACCGGCCAGCGCTTCGCTGCCACTATCGAGGAAAATCCCGTGCTCCGCTACTTCAAGTAACAACGAAGGCTTATTGCTGGACAAACCTATGGTCAATGCACCGCGCCGGGCGGCGGCCTCTATCCAGGTACAGGTCCAGGGTGTTGCGCCGCTGGCAGCCAATCCGATTACAACATCGTTTGACCCTATATCCGCGGCCGCAACGCCCGCCTCTGCATCGTCGGTATTATCCTCAGCACCTTCGATACTGCGGGTCAAGGCCGCGTCTCCGCCGGCGATCAACAATAACAATCGCCCATCCGGCCAACCAAAGGTCGGCCAAAGTTCAGCACCATCCTGTACTGCAATTCTGCCGGATGCCCCTGCACCCAGAAAAACCAGACGTCCTTTACCCTCGATTAAACGACTACGTGCCTGATCAACGCACAGTGCCAATGGGGTAGCTATGGCAGCCGTTGCAGCAGCTGCCTGTGTCTGACTCTGTTGAAGACAATCAAGTAGTGCCGGTGTAGTCAGGCAATCGAGAGTTGTGTAACGTGAATCGACAGTTTCTGTTGGCATGATCGACTCTTGAGGATTTACCAGGGTATCGAACGCGTTCAGTTAAATCTTACCAACACCCGTCCTAACACTGTTCGACATGCTGGCCGGGCACAGTTCGCGAGCGCCCGCGAAACTCCGCGACAATCTGTCCATCACCGGTAGCGATCGACACATCGTATATGCCGCCACGCCCTTCCCGCCAACGCTCGCGTGCAGTTGCAATTAGTGTCGTGCCTTGGGCAACCGGTTGCAAAAAGGAGATGTCGCAATGTTGCGCAACCGTGAATTGATTGTAGGTATTGCAGGAGAAAGCAAACGCACTGTCGGCAAGCGTGAACATGATTCCGCCATGACAATTGCCTTGGCCGTTGAGCATGTCCGCTCGCACACTCATGCTTAACTGCGCATAACCCGGCGCAACATCAAGGATCGATAAACCCAATGCCTTAGAGCAACTATCACCGCGCCACATCGCTTCTGCACAATCCCGAGCAAGATCATGCGCTGCAGATTCCCCTACTGTTTTACCGTTATGTTTATCCATAAACGGAGACTATTCTGCAGCGTCAGACTGCTACGCAGCTATTCGATCAGGCCGCATGCCACTGCTGCGGATCTGCATTCTGCCAATCACTTTGCCAGTCCTCTGGAATCGTATCCGCGCTCAATAAACAGCCCGAATCAATTTTTGGGTAAAGCTCGGCATAGGTTTTAATGTCGGTACCCTGCACTCTGCGATTGATATGTTTGGGTTTCAGATCATCAAAGCTCTTCAAGCCTGCAGCCCCAACCAGATCCACTAATTGCTCAACAGTTTCTCTGTGAAAATTAGCTACCCGCATATATTTGTCGCTGACGACCAAGGCGTTATTACGACTGGCATTTTGTGTAGCGATCCCGGTCGGACAGTGATCGGAATTACAGGTGCGGCTCTGAATACAACCGAGCGCCAACATCATGCCTCGTGCAGAATTTATAACATCTGCACCCAGTGCCATGGAGCGCAACATGTGAAAGGCTGAAAACATTTTACCAGCGGCGATAATACGAATATCGTTGCGTAAGCCGCTGCCGATCAATGCTCTATCAACAAATACCAATGCATCACGTAACGGTGTACCCACTGAATTGGTCATTTCCACCGGTGCAGCGCCGGTTCCGCCTTCAGCACCGTCAATGGTTATGAAATCTGGTTTGATACCGGTCTCCAGCATGGCCTTGACGATGGCAAGAAATTCAGCACGCCGTCCCAGACACAATTTAAATCCAATGGGCTTACCACCACTGAGTTCACGCAACTGCTTTACAAAGTGCAACATCTCGACAGGTGTTGAAAACGCAGTGTGGGCAGCCGGGGATATTACGTCCTCACCCATAGGCACCTCGCGAATTTTCGCGATTTCTTCACTTAGTTTTGCTGCCGGCAGAATCCCGCCATGCCCGGGCTTGGCGCCCTGTGACAATTTGATTTCAATCATCTTTATGACATCGTTGGCGGCTTTCTTTTTGAAAGGCTCCGGATCGAAATTACCGTTCGCATCACGGCAGCCAAAATAGCCTGTCCCCACTTGCCAAACGATATCGCCACCGTTCTCCAAATGATAAGGACTTAGTCCCCCCTCACCGGTGTTTTGATAGAAGTTGCCAGTCTTCGCCCCTTTGTTCAAGGCCAGCACAGCGTTTTTACTTAAGGCACCGAAACTCATTGCAGAAATATTCAGCGGCGATGCCATATAAGGTTTCGTGCAGTCAGGTCCGCCAATTTTTACCCGTGGCATCTGACCATGAAGGTCAGTCGGTGCCAGTGAATGATTAACCCATTCGTAACCGGGGCGGTTAACATCGAATATGGTGCCGAACGGGCGTGTGTCGCGAGCGCCTTTGGCACGCTGGTAAACCATAGCCCGAAACTCTCTCGGAATGGGCGTGCCACTGGTTTCGGATTCAACGAAATACTGTTGTATTTCCGGCCGCACTGATTCGAGCATATAGCGAAAGCGCCCTAGAAACGGATAGAGGCGCCTGACACTGTGGGTTTTCTGGATCATGTCCTGAATACCCAGACCGATGATGGGCAGGACAATGAAGAACAGGCAATAAGCTGGCGCCCAAAAATACCCGAGTATCAGGGTTAAAATAACAGCAGCGACTGCTGCTATTACAAAATACTGCCGCATAGTCATATAAGCAAACTCCAAACTGGTTCAAAACACATAGCTTTAAGTAAATTCTCTAATCGTTGTTTCTGTCGCATAAGCGACAAGTCATAAAAAGACTATAGGGGTCTTCTTTGTAATCTGCAAAAGGCGCACAGGATTCAAAACCAAAGCGAGTATAGAGCAAGTAAGCAGGATTAAACGATGACGCAACGCCTGTTTCCAGACTTAAACTCCTGTACTTTCTGTCTCTGGCAGCTGTCATTATGTGGCTAAGCAAGCCTGTGGCTACGCCACGACGTTGAAATTCAGCAGCTGTGCGCATGGATTTGATTTCACCATGCGATGGCGATAGTTCTTTCAGTGCGCCAATACCCATCAAACACCCTGTCACGGAATTGGCACCAAAATCTTCCCTGTCATTAGCAGATGAGCTGTTTTCGCAATCCCATGCGGACCAAACAGTGATCGAGGAATCCCTCAATTCATCCAGCGCCAGCGCATGCATGCTCTCGGCAGGCGAATCAAGAGCCATTTCCGACAGATGCACATCCAAAAGGTGGCTCACTTGTGGCCCTAATTCCCGATCAACAATTATTTTCATATTAGCCGCCCTGGACCGGGCGTCCCGCACCTGCTGTGCGTTGCAATTGTCGCTCGGCTTCGGTTTGCGCGACTTTGTTTCTGAGGTACACCGGAAGCGCCTGATCAGCCTCCAGCATATTTCCCGCTTTGACCCGCGGGATGCCCAGCAACAACACATCTCGAGCATCGGGTAGTACACCTGAGTGCGTGCAGATTTTCCAATTGTCTGGAACTTTCAACTCGTTTAACAATTGCGCACCACTACCCGAAATGGACAGGGGAATCGATCCCGAATTCACGCCCTGTTCTAATCTTCCCTGCGAAACCAGATCATCGGCCAGACAAACGCTTTCGGGTGGACACAATGCATCATCGGACAAAACAGCAGATTGACCAATCTCTGTGGTGTGATAGAGACCCCAGTAAACCTCTGACATACGTGCATCAATGCATGCCAGACAGAGCTGTTCTGAGTGCACTCGAAATTGTTGATGCGCTATCACCGCAAGAGTTGATACACCAACAACCGGCAGATCCAACGCCATGGCGATACCCTGTGAAGCTGCAGCGGCCACACGCAGACCGGTAAATGATCCCGGCCCCTGTCCAAAGACCAATGCATCGAGTTGCGTCCTTGCTATCCCTGCTTCCGCCAGTACAGCATCAACCATCGGCAAAAGTAGTTGCGCTTGTTTGCGCGGCGAACATTCAGTCTTTACATGGATATCGCCACCGACAGACAGAGCAACAGAACAATTATCTGTAGCAGTTTCAAGCGCAAGGATAATCATCAGGGATACTAGTAATCTACAACCAGATCTGTTGGCTCATGGCGAAAAAAATACTCTACCTCTTCCAGTTCTCGCGACACAGGCATCGGCGGCAGACTCTCTACAAATATACGCCCATAGCTTTTGGTCTGTATTCTCGGATCACACAAAACCAACACACCGCGATCCGAGATATCACGAATCAACCGCCCCACTCCCTGCTTCAATGTGATTGCGGCCTGCGGCACTTGAAATTCGAAAAACGGATTGCCACCTGCCTGCTGCATACGGGAAATGCGCGCACTCATAACCGGATCACCCGGTGACCCGAAAGGTAATTTATCTATCACAACACAAGACAGAGCAGCGCCTCTGACATCCACACCTTCCCAGAAACTATTGGTACCGAGCAAGACAGCATTGGGTAACGACTGAAACGCTTCCACAAGCTCGCGCTTGGGCTGACTACCTTGACTTAAAATGTTGAACTCGTCCTGATCTGCAAAATATTTTTCTGCTATGCGCAAAGCCCGGTAGCTGGTAAACAGAATAAACGCACGTCCCCGGCTAGCCTTGAGCACCGGCAAACATCTATCCAACACGGTTTCCGTATAACCCGGCGAAGACGGTTCAGGCAGATTATCAGGTTGATAGAGCAGCGCATTTTTTCGGTAATCGAACGGGCTATCAAGCAGTAGCTCCTGCGCTTGTTCAATACCCAGCAAGTCTTTGAAGTGGCTGAAATCCCCACCTACGGCCAGTGTCGCAGAGGTAAACACCCAGGTTGACGACAATGATTCCATCGCCTGTCGAAACTGTCTGGCCACATTCATAGGCGTCATATTGAGAGAGAAGCCATGTGTCGTTGTTTCAAACCAATAGACAAAGTCACTGCTGAAAGGTTCCTGTTCACTATCGGTATCTTGCAAGGCCAACAGTTTGACAAAAGCTGACAGCTCCTGACGCAACTGTGTGCTGCGTCGCAAACAACCATCCAGTCCCTTGCTACGACCTTCAATCGCACTCAGGTGGGTTGTTACGACATCGAGCGCACGATCGAGCCTTTCCAGCTCATTTTCCAGACGCGTGTTGTTGCGCAAACTCATCCATGCATCGCGTCGCGGATCTACCCCGAAGGCTAATCTGAAATGTCGAACAGCATCTTCTATGCGTTCTGCCGCTTCACGCAGCTCGCGCATATCGGGCGCATCCTGGATTTGTTCACTGACGGTATCGCGCGCCAGATCATTCAGGCGACGACTGGTAATTTTTTTACCGAAAAAACTGGCAGCGATTTCCGGTAACTGATGAGCTTCATCGATAACAAACGCCTGGGCATTCGGCAGTAACTCGCCGAAACCCTCCTCCTTTAAGGCCAGATCTGCACACAACAAGTGATGATTGACCACCACAATGTCGCACTGCTGCGCACGCTGTCTGGCCTTGGAGACAAAACAGTCAGCCAGTTCATCTGCTTCATGCTGAGCACAAAATTCAGCGTGAGAGGTGATGTGGCTCCAGATCATCGCATCCTCGGGTATGCCAATGACTTCAGCAATGTCACCGGTTTCGGTGCTGCGTGACCAGTCATGCAGAATTTGAAGATACTGCTGATTCATCTTGTCACGCAACAACGGACTGCGTGAAGCCTTGATCAAACGATGGCGACACAAGTAGTTTGCCCTGCCTTTGAGCAGGCAGTGTTTTGCGCTTGGCAGATGGGTATGTGTGGAAAGTGCTCGCAAGACGACAGGAAGATCGTTAGCGTATAACTGATCCTGCAAATGCCGCGTACCAGTGGAGATGATGACGCGCTCACCACTCAGGAGCACCGGCACTAGATAGGCGAAGGTCTTGCCTGTGCCTGTGCCTGCTTCACCGATCAGGATATCGCGCCCGGCAAACGCTTCCTCTACGGCTGCCGCCAGACTCTTCTGCTCTTGCCGTGGTGTGAAGTTTTCAACCTCACTGGCAAGCAGACCCTCTGGACCGAAGCAATCGTCCACCTCCGGTTTTTCAATCAAGTTGGAGACCACCAGAAAATGTCGCGCGCGAAGGCGCTCAAACCGCAGTAGAATAACAGTTTACGGTTTTTTTTGCCGGTGTTACTGGAATTGTTGTACTTTTCTGTGTGCTGTTCGCTGTCCCAGCGAATCCCCACGCATTTCACGGGAATGTTCAATAATGAGCCAGTTGCGCAACAATAGCGCGCGATTGGAATCGGCAAACACATTGGATTTGGCCGCATAGCTTTCGGCGAGTACCGGTTTTCTGAGAGCAAGTTGTAATTCTGCGGCTCGACTTAACAACACGCTGTTTTGGGGTTGCAGATCTATTGCCTGCAGGATGTAGGCAGAGGCGGCTGGCGCATTTTGCTCAAAGCGCGAGCGTTCAGCTTTGCCCCACAGCTCAGCCACGCGTGCATCGGTGGTGTCATGGCGGATAGAGCCATCTGAAACCAGCGAGCCGTCTTCAGCGGGTTGTTGCGTATATCGCTCAGCAGTACCACTAGCACCAGTAGCAGTTTTGGCACCGGGCAGTGATGTACACGCAGACAACACCAGAACGCATGCGCCAACGGCAGCAAGCGTTGCGTTTTGTCGCAACATGGCGTGTGTCAATAAGGTGTTACTTCGCATGTATCTAATTACCAGTGGCAAATTACTCAGCGATCTTGTTGCAGCCCGTTGTTGCACTAAAGGTGCAGCCCCAAGTTGCTAACAGGTACGCTTTAACCTTCGTTTTGCAGGCTGTTGACAAACCTTGACGAGACAGCCAGTGCAAAGCGGAAATTGGCGAACGAGGACTAGGCGTCCCCAGTGTATATGCAATACATGAGCATTTTGAGCCAATTTCCAACGCAGCAATGGCAACGCAGGTAAATTTTCAACAGTCTGTTAGATAAAGATAGCGCAAAAAGTCGCTGTTGCTGCATATTTCGCAGCAGAATAAAATTGTGGGTCAAACAAACATCAAATTATTTGCGCAAATCATACAGGACACTGACATCGCGACGAAACAACAGTTGCCTTGCCTGTCATTGAAGTAACACTATTTCTATTCGCCTGTTCCGTAGTCGACCTTCAGGGGTTGCATTACTGACAATCGGCCGACTCTCGCCATAACCGAACGGTTTGAGTTGCCGCGCCGACACACCTGTTTTAACCAGATACTCCACCACGCTCATCGCCCTGCGCTTGGAGAGTTCAAGATTGTGGGTCGCCTTGCCACGATTATCAGTGTGTGCATGTACACCGACTATTGCACCGGGACGACTCTGAAGACCTGACGCCAGTTCGTTCAGGATCTGTTTTGCAGACTCGTCCAGTACGCTGCCATCGGTCACAAATCTGACATCTTCCAGAACGCCTGCAAATAGATTGCAGTCAAAGCGGTTAACCATCGTTTCTGCTGCTGTATCGGGACAATCGTCCAGATTGTTTTCGAAGCCGTCACTGTCAATGTCGGGATCAATCGATGCCTGTTGAGCATCCGTGACGGCGCATCCGTGCAACACAGCAATCACTGTCAATAACAAGGCCGGACGCCACGCTTGCTGCAACGCCCGCGGCCCGGATTCAAAACCGAGAAGTATCACGGCAGGGTGCGAAGTTCGATTCTGCGATTAGATGCACGGCCGTTTACTGTGGAGTTGTCCGATATTGGCTGACTTTCACCATAGGCTTCAGGTTGTATACGATTGGTTGATACCCCTCGATTCGTCAGATAGTTGGCAACAGACAGAGCACGTTGTTTGGATAATTCCAGATTTTCCCGGGCATTTCCGCTGTTATCGGTATGCGCCATCACTGCAATTCGCGTCTCAGGATACAACAATAGCTGCGCCGCAAGTTCATCCAGTATCGCACGCCCTGATCCACCAAACTGTGCACTCCCCGAATCGAAAACCAGACCGACAAGTCGGCCATCAAACACAGAACATCCGCTGCTATCGACCGGTCGTCCTCTCTCAGTCTGAGGACAACGATCATTAGTGTTCGCAACACCATCGGCATCCGAATCTGACGGAGCAGGCACGACGAGGCTGGCCGTGTCGAGTGCCACGCCTTCGGTGACAACCGCAACGTTTTCGGACTCGCTATCGGCGCTACCAGTCTCCACCACAACCGGCGGTGTCACCGATTCCAGACTGGTCACCTGAGGCACGCCGGAATGACCAAAGCGATACACCAGTCCCAGATTCAAACTGATAGCATCCGCATCATAGGCAGTGACTTGCAATCTCCCGGCAATACCATTTGAGTAACCAAGCTCAGCACCAGCGGTTAGTAACACCTGCACATCTTCGATTTGTCGAAAGGGTAGCTCGCTCTCAGTGTCGAGCTGCGCAGCACCCAAGCCGGCAAACAACGACAACCCTCTACGTGCCAGCAAACCTTCTGCACCTTGATTGTTATAAAAGTAGGCTATGGCCGAAATAGCAGCGGCCGTGTAGTCAATCTCGCCCTCGGGTGGACTGAGATTCAATCCAGGGCCCTGTCGTAGCGCGGCTGAACCCAACGATGCAAAATTAGCTTCAAGAGACCATCTCGGTAAAAAATCCCAACCCAGCCTCACATCAAATCCACTACCCTGCTCATCAACCAGTTCGAATCCGGTGCCCGCTTCATCTGGCGTGAGCATCGTGGCGCCTGCAGAAATGCCACCGTAGAAACGACGTTCAAAGCCCGCTGCCGGTTGTGTCAGGCCTGGCAGCAATACACACACCACTAACGCACTACGCACAATTTGGCGATAGCAGCGTATTGAGCATACAGATTTATCGATCAGGCGCAATTGAGTACTCATTGTATTCGGTCGCGAAAGTCAGCGCGACGCGATGTACACCGGACAAGCAACGCAACAATTGCCATCATCAACAATAAAACTAAACCAGTATCTAACGACCCGCTAACGTTGGCGCCCAAAACTGCTACAGAGCAACCCACGCCACCTTTCAGTCCGGTTTCGATTTCGCCAAAATTACCCGCATTATTTACACCGGCCACAGTGTCATCCTGTATGACATCAAGCGGTGATGGTTCTATCGGATCAGATGGTTCTATCGGATCAGCAACGCCCGAAACATCCGGATTTTCGATAACATCAGGGTTAATGACCTCAGGTTGCTCAACAACCGGAACCTCTGTCTGAACAGGCGGGCTCGGCTCAGGCACTGTTGGCGCGACAGCAACAGCGGAATCGATGTAATCCGGTATGCCATCACCGTTGCTGTCGGGAAGTGACAGAGGAACGATAAATAACTGATCATCCACACCATCAGGCTGGTTGGCGTCATCGAAAAAATCATCGATTCGACCATCGAGATCAGCATCATTACCACCCGCTTCGATTAGATCATTGATGCCATCATTGTCGCTATCCAGATCCTGGAAATCCGGCAGATCACCACCGTCGGTGTTACGCGGAATCTGATCCTGTATCCCATCAAAATTGTAGTCACAACAGTTTTGATCATTGTTTATCTGTGCGAGATCAAGAATGCCGTCATTCCCAACGCTACCAGGACCAGCATCAAGTCGACCGTCACGATCACTATCCAACTCTTCACTGACACCCGCCTCAACCAGATCCAGAATACCGTCGTTATCACTGTCCAGATCCAGATAGTCAGGCACGATATCACCATCTGACTCATCGCTATTGACCAGTGAAAATGCCACGAAACCGCTGTCCGGGCTCGTTTCAATTACGTCGACTAATCCGTTCTCGCCAACGCCATTAAGAAAACGACCATTAACGACTCGCACATTGCCTGCAGGTAGCGAGATAAAAAAACCGGATTCATACAGATCAGGCAAACCATCATTATCGCTATCGAGATCGATACGATTGGGCATGCCGTCGCCATCACTATCGCGATCGCTGCCATCAGGCCCAAGTTCGAACCGATCAGCGATACCATCGTTGTCATCGTCCTGATCAACGGTATCCACGATACCGTCACCATCACGATCACCTGTTGGATTGGATGTCACCGACATTGGCATGCCAGTGAAAAAAACTAACAGCAATGCCAGTATTCCTGTACCAGCCGGTGTTTTTGCTAGCTTGGTCTTCACGCTCTGCTCCAGTACCAGCCGAGCACGCGAAGCACCCGGCAATACGAAAAGGCTAGCAGATAATCAACAAAGTGCTGGTGTCTGAGGCAGCTGTGGGTGAAAGATTGTTGCAACCGGCTGTACCACGAGGGCCCGGCTCATTCCCACTCAATCGTGCCGGGTGGTTTACTGGATATGTCATAAACGACACGGGCTATTTCAGGTACTTCATTGAGAATACGACTGGCTACCGCATCGAGAAAATCTGGCGGAAATTGTGTCGCATGTGCCGTCATAAAATCGATAGTCTCAACCGCACGTAAAGCCACGACATAACCATAGCGTCGACCGTCGCCCGTGACCCCTACCGACTTGACCGGCAGAAAAACAGCAAAAGCCTGAGAAACACTGCGGTATAAATCATTCGCATGCAGCTCAGCCATATAGATTGCATCTGCGCGACGTAAAATATCCGCCGCTTCCTCGCTAACTTCACCCAATATACGTACGCCCAGTCCAGGACCAGGAAACGGATGACGTTCAACCATTGTCTGCGACAGTCCAAGCTCTACCCCGATACGCCTGACCTCGTCTTTAAATAATTCACGCAGCGGTTCGATCAACGAAAACTGCATGTCATCCGGCAGGCCGCCAACATTGTGGTGTGACTTGATAACATGCGCTTTGCCGCCAGCTACTCCGGCAGATTCAATCACATCAGGATAGATCGTGCCCTGTGCCAACCATTTAGCTGATGTCAGTTTGCGTGCTTCTTCTTCAAACACCGCAATAAATTCATTACCAATAATCTTGCGCTTTTGCTCTGGCTCGTCGATGCCAATAAGTTTTTGCAGAAAGCGTTGCTGTGCGTTTACACGTATGACATTGACACCGAGATTCTCGGAGAACATTTGCATGACCTGATTACCTTCATCAAGACGCAACAGTCCGTTATCAACAAACACACATTGCAACTGTGAACCGATTGCCTTATGTAATAACAAGGCGACAACCGATGAATCAACACCTCCGGATAACGCCAGCAGCACTTGATCAGCACCTACCTGCTCACGGATGCGGGTCACTGCATCACTAATGATGTTGCCCGAGGTCCAGTCGCCTGCACAGCCACAGATACTGATGGCAAAATTGGATAGCAAGCTTGTACCACCACTGGTGTGAGTGACTTCCGGGTGAAACTGAACGCCGTAATAGTGCCTTGCGGTATCAGCCATCGCAGCGATGGGTGCATTGTCGCTTGCCGCTATACAACTGAAACCAGTGGGAAGCTGCTCGACACGATCACCATGACTCATCCAGACACTGGCCGATTCACCAACCTTGGCAAAGACATCCAACAAGGGATTATCTTCCAGACTCTGCACAACCGCCTGACCGAACTCACTCACACCCGTGTTCTTTACATCGCCACCAAAATACATTGCCATCGCCTGCATGCCATAGCAAATACCCAGTACAGGGGTCTCCAGTTCGAAGACAACAGCAGGTATGACGGGGGCGTCAGTACCGATCGTCGACTCAGGACCACCGGACAGGATCAAGCCTTTGGGTGAAAAATCACGGATACGACCAGGCGCTACATCCCAGGGGAATATTTCGCAATAGACACCAATTTCGCGCAAGCGCCGAGCAATTAATTGTGTGTATTGCGATCCAAAATCCAGGATCAGCAAACGCTCTTGATGTATGTCTTTCACTGCAAACCGGGTTGATAAGTTAGTTGATTACAAACCCGCTAACGACAGCAGGCATGTCAATCACACACGCGACTACAAACGATAATTGGGTGCTTCTTTCGTAATTTGTACATCATGCACATGGCTCTCGCGCATACCGGCTGAGGTTATGCGTACGAAGCGGGCTTTCTCCTGCATGGCATTGATATCCTCAGCTCCACAGTAACCCATGCTTGAACGTAAGCCGCCGAGTAGTTGGTGAACAATGGCGCTTATAGGTCCCTTGTAGGGCACACGACCCTCAATGCCTTCCGGCACCAGTTTGTCTGCCTCATTTTCGTCATCCTGAAAATAACGATCACTCGAACCCTGTTGCATGGCACCAATTGATCCCATGCCACGATAGGATTTGTAGGATCGGCCTTGAAACAGTTCTACTTCACCGGGCGCCTCCTCTGTGCCAGCGAGCAGACTGCCAATCATCACAACATCAGCACCTGCTGCAATGGCTTTTGCCAAGTCACCGGAATAACGTATCCCGCCATCAGCTATAACCGGCAAACCATGCTTTCTGACAGCTGCCGAGACATTACTGATTGCAGTAATTTGTGGCACGCCAACCCCGGCAACAACGCGGGTTGTACAAATCGAACCAGGCCCTATGCCAACTTTGACTGCATCAACGCCAGCTGCCATCAAATCGATAGCAGCATCGGCTGTCGCTATATTGCCGCCTATGATGCTGATATCAGAATGGGCCTTTTTTATTTGTTTAATCGTCTCGAGAACACCACGCGAATGTCCATGCGCTGTATCGACAACCAAAACGTCAACACCGGCTTCAACCAAAGCTGCAGCTCGCTCGATGGTATCGGCTCCCGTACCAACAGCGGCGGCAGCGATCAGACGGCCCTGCGCATCCTTGCAAGCACGCGGGTAGTCCGTAGCATTTTGAATATCTTTAACGGTGATCATGCCACGCAACTCGAAGTTGTCATTAACAATCAAGACTCGCTCGATACGGTTTTTATGCAGAGCTTCAATTGCACAAGCTCGGTCGCTGCCTTCGGGGACGGTAACCAGACGTTCACCGGGAGTCATAATCTCGACCACAGGCCTGTCGAGATTTTTTTCAAAACGGATATCGCGCTTGGTAACAATGCCGACAAGTTTGCCATTCTCCTCAACAGGCAGACCTGAAATACCCTTTCGATTTGTCAATTCAAGCACTTCGGAAATAAGGGTTTGCGGAGCGATGGTAATCGGGTCGGTTACCACACCGCTCTCATGCTTTTTGACACGTGTGACTGCGGCCGCCTGCTCGATCGGTGTTAGATTTTTATGAATGACACCCATGCCACCCTCTTGCGCCATCGCAATAGCCAGACGAGAATCAGTAACCGTGTCCATCGCAGCTGAGAGCAATGGCATATTCAGATTTATCTGTTGCGTCAGGCGCGTGCTGATAGAGACATCTCTGGGCAACACATCAGATCGGTTAGGTGTCAGGAGAACATCATCGAATGTCAGAGCGTCTGATATAGCGACCATTAACCACCAGAGTGTTTGGAAAGGGAGCAAAAATTTGGAGCGCGCAGTATAACTGTTTGAGGATCTTTATACAGATGCAGCTGAAATTCATCGAATACGGAGGGATTTTCAATATCCAGGGTCACTTTTTTGCTTGCAACCCTGCAATACATTGCAAAATATTCATTATATTATTGATATTTATAAGAAAATATTTTAACTACAGTCATGCTTTTTCAACGGCAAACATACTTATATGTCATTTTTTTAGCGAAAATGCTGTATAAAAACCGTTATTGACTGAACAATTATCCGTCTAAATTTGCAAATGTGCATCATTTTTGCTAAAAAACGCGGCTGCCGTTAGTCAGGCATACAGTCCTAATTCATTTGAGGGGTGTAACTTCAATGGCCAAAAAGGTCGCAAAAAAAGTGTCAGGGAAAGCTGCTTCGAAGAGCAAAGTTGCTGGTAAGAAAAAAGCGGCTGGCAAGAAAGTGGCTGCCCAGGCATCAACGAGCGCGAAAACAAAGTCAGCCACCTCTGGTGAAAAGAAAACAACACCCAAACAAGCCAAAAAAACTGTGACGAAAAAAGTTGTAAGTAAGAAAAAAACGACGGGCAAGAAGGCTGCCGCCAAAAAAACCACCAAAGCCGCAGCGAAAACCACAGCCAAAAAGCCAGCAACCTCCAGCAAAAAGAAAGCTAGCTCCAAAGCTAATGCTACGCCAGCCAAGGCCGTCGAAAGTAAAAGCCCGGCCAGTAAAAAAGACCCGACCAAGAAGGTAGCGGCGAAAACGGCCAGTAAAAAAACCGCAGCCAAAAAGACAGAATCGACAGCTACGCCGAAAAAAGCCGCCGCTGTTGAAGAGAAATCGGCTGCCACCAAAAAAACCGCTACTAAAAAGACTGCAAGCAAGAAAACCTCGGCTAAAGACAAAGCTGCTAGTTCAGCGGAAGCTGAAGAAGCCGCAGCTGCTGAGGCTGCTGCCAAGGCCAAAGCCAATGCTGTACAGATTGAGATCAATCCGCTTGAAGCGACAGAGATAAAACGATACGAGCGTAATCAAAGCGGCGCCTACATGAACGACACCCAAAAAGATCGCTTTCGGGATATTTTGAAAGAATGGAAGGTGCAACTCATGGAAGAAGTTGACCGCACCGTCGGACACATGAAAGACGACGCTACCAATTTTCCGGACCCCAATGATCGCGCAACCCAGGAAGAAGAATTCAGTCTGGAATTACGCACCAGAGACAGGGAACGCAAACTGCTCAAAAAGATCAACGAAGCGCAAAAGCGTCTTGACGATGATGAGTACGGCTACTGTGAAGAATGCGGTATCGAAATTGGTGTTGAGCGACTTGAAGCCCGTCCAACAGCTGAACTGTGCTTCGACTGCAAAACGCTGGAAGAAAAGCGCGAAAGACAAATCGCCTGAATGTGCATCGATAGCGATACGCCAACCCACTTGCATCTTTAGTCTTGGTGTATCGCGGACGATTTGCACCGTCTCCGACAGGCCCGCTGCATCTGGGTTCTCTGGTTGCAGCAGTAGCAAGTTATGCTGATACGCTCAAGCAAGCCGGTGAATGGTTTGTACGTATCGACAACATCGACCCTCCCCGAGAGGACCCTGATGCCATCCGTCTGATACTCGCATCGCTTGATGCTCATGGATTTTTCATTAGAGACAACGGCGCCAAAGACATTGGACAACGCTCTGTTGAATGGAGTTCGCAATCCACATCAATTGTGTTGCAAGGCGATCGAGTCGATCAATATCACACGGCAATCAATAAACTGACCCACGATGGACTGGTTTTCGCGTGCTGTTGCACGCGCAAATCACTCGCATCGGCTGAGCGTTATCCAGGCACTTGCGAGAAAGCTGATCTTGCACCATCTGCCAATGCACTGCGGTTAAAATTACCTGACGGTCGATACGAATTTGTTGATGGTATCTACGGCAAGGTTAGCGAGAATGTTGCGAGCAGACTGGGAGCGATGGTTATTCGCCGACGTGACGGCTTGTGGGCCTACCAACTCGCCAACGTTGTGGATGACGCCAGCGATAGCGTCTCCGATATCGTCCGGGGTTTCGATCTGCTGGACAACACGCCAAGACAACTGGCAATGTACCAATGCCTGAACCAGCCTGCACCGCGCTACTGCCACGTACCTGTGTTGTGCGATATCGAGGGCAACAAACTGAGCAAACAGACTGGCGCGAAGGCACTGGAGGATGCGCGCGCAATACAGAATTTGCAGCTAGTCTGGCGCTTTCTGGGCCAAAGCGAGGTGACAACCGATTCGATCAGCCAATTCTGGCAAAAGGCAGCCACACTGTGGGACCGAACACGCGTCGCAAAACAGATACCTGTGGCAAAATTATGAGCCACTTATTGCGAGATAGCCGCGTAAAAGTCCTTTTGCAAACCCCCTGCTTGCAACCCGGGCGCTGACATCGGACTATGCAATCATGAATACGGGCGATCAACGCAACGACCTCACGCTACTGCTGTTTTTTCTGGCTTTGTTTATCTTTCATTCGCCATTTTCCCGATGGTGGACGGGACTCGGGTTACCCTGGTACACCATATTCCTGTTTTGGTTTTTGCTCATCGCATTGCTGGCTATAAAGCAATGGCGCACCGACGATTCCTGAATTCCGTCACATGGGTATTGAGCTCTGGAATCTGTTTCTGATCGCCATCACCTATCTGGGTGTGCTGTTTCTGATTGCCTACAGTGCAGATGCTGGCTGGTTACCTGCTCGACTGGTGGATCATCCGGTCGTTTATGCATTGTCGCTAGGTGTGTACGCGACATCCTGGACATTTTACGGTGGCGTCGGTCTCGCCGAACGCAGCGGCTTTGCGTTTCTGACAATCTACCTGGGCGTTACTGCAGCATTTCTGTTGGGTCCTTATCTGCTACGGCCCATATTGACACTTTGTCGCGACTATCAACTCGCATCCATCGCCGATTTACTTGCATTCAGATATGGCGGTCGTGCAACAGGTTCAGTCGTCACCATATTTATGCTGTTCGGAATCCTGCCCTACATCTCGTTGCAAATTTATGCGGTAACAGAATCCATCCAGGTGCTCACGCGCCAGGTACCACCTGATCTATTAGCCCTGTTCTTTTGCATGGTAGTCACCGTGTTTGCCATTTTATTCGGTGCCCGGCATCTGACACCGCGTGAGAAACACAAGGGGCTGGTCGCAGCGATAGCTTTTGAGTCTGCGGTCAAACTAGTGGCTCTTCTGGTAGCGGGTGGATTTGCAATAACACACGCCTTTGGTGGCTGGAATGCGATGCAACAATGGATTGCATCCAACCCGGAACATTTAAATGACCTTTACGCAAAGACCGATACTACTTTGTGGAGTAGCCTGCTTTTGCTCTCGTTCAGCGCTGCTTTTTTACTGCCCCGCCAGTATCACATGACATTTGTTGAGAACGAGCGACCCGAATCATTAAAAACCGCGTATTGGCTCTTTCCCTTCTATCTCCTGTTACTGAATCTGCCCATCATTCCGATCTTGTTCGCTGGTAAGCATTTGTCACTGAACACATCACCCGATTTTTATGTGCTGGGTATAACGCTGACACTAGGCAATAGCTGGTTATCCGTGCTGGTATTTCTCGGCGGACTGTCGGCTGCAACAGCGATGATGATCGTCACCACACTGGCACTGTCCTACATGTGCCTGAATCACTTGTTTTTACCGGCCAGTATTTCCGTGTCACGACCCGAAAGTAATTTCTACGGCAGAATCCTTTGGAGTAAACGCATCATCATTGCCGCGATCATTGCATCCGGGTATCTGTTCTATCTGGTGATAGAACTGAATCAGGGATTAGCGGGACTGGGTTTGATTTCGTTTGTAGCGGCCGCACAATTGCTGCCGGGTGTGCTTGGCTTGCTGTTCTGGAACCGCGGTACGCAGACGGGATTCCTCGCAGGCCTGACAGGTGGCGCGGTGGTCTGGTTCGCTTTGTTAATCGTGCCCTTGTTGCTCGGCAACGCCGAACCGGAAAGTATGAACAGGCTCATGCACAGGCTGGGCTTCGGTGATGTGGATGTCTGGAGCGTATCGAGCTTTTGTTCGCTGGCGGTCAATAGCCTTCTGTACATAGTCGGCTCATTATTAACCCAGCGCACCAGCACGGAAATCGAAGCGGCCAATATTTGTACGGGCCGACAATCCCAGACACTACCGCTGGTTGCTACGCTTGGGTCACCCGCCGAATACGTGTCCCATCTGGAACGTTTGCTCGGTGTAAGTGCCGCTGACACCGAGGTCTCCAAAGCACTTGAAGAAACACAAATCGATTTCGACGACACGCGTCCTACCAGTTTGCTGCGATTTCAAGACCGGTTGGAGAGAAACCTGTCGGGCTTGCTCGGGCCAACTGTTGCACGATTGGCTCTGCGCTCTAGCGGGCCGCTGGATAAACCCGCCGAGATTGCCCTCGCCGAAAGTCTGCGCTATACCGAGCAACGTCTTGAAAGATCGCGCGAACAGATGCAGGGAATGACCAAGGAACTTGATGATTTGCGCCGCTATTTGCGCAGCGTTCTGCGCGAATTACCACTCGGCGTTTGTACTATCGATCCGAATGGAGACGTGCTGATCTGGAACGATGCGCTACAGGCAATTTCCGGCATTGACGAAAACAGAGCCTGCAGCGGACGTCTGGATGACCTGCCAGAACCCTGGAGTCAGTTGTTATTGGAATTTTCTGAATCCAGTGACAATCACCGTTTCCGTCAACACATAGACCTGCAACGCGAAAGAGCGACATTTAATTTTCATAAAGCCGATGTCGCCTATCCCGCGCTATCTGATCAATCAAGTTTCGGTCAGGTTATTCTGGTCGAGGACAGGACAAGTCTGGACACGCTCGAAACCGAACTTGCGCATAGTGAGCGACTGGCGTCGATCGGGCGACTGTCAGCCGGTGTTGCCCACGAAATTGGTAACCCGCTAACAGGCATAGCCAGTATTGCTCAAAATCTTGACTACGATCGAGATAGCGATGCTGTCAGCGAGAGCGCTGGAGACATCCTTGATCAGGTAGACAGAATTAACGGTATCGTCAAATCCCTGCTCGCCTTCTCACGCAGCGACGTGAGCCTCGGCAGCGACCGAAACACGCTCGACCTGAGAGATTGCATTCGTGAAGCCATACGACTGGTGCGCCTGGATGAGCAAGCGAAGAATATTCAGTTTATCGAGGACTTCGACAAACCCTTACCCGTCAACGTCAATGCACAACAATTGGTTCAGGTGTTTGTCAATCTTGTGCAAAATGCCTGTTATGCGTCTCCGCAACAGCAACCCATAACCTTGCAGGGAGAGATTATCGAGAATCAGGTACTGGTGCGCGTTATGGACAGAGGTACAGGTATTGATGCCGCAGATCAGGCACATATTTTCGAGCCATTTTTCACAACCAAACCCGTGGGTGATGGCACGGGTCTGGGTTTGCCTTTGGTCTACAGCATTTTGACCCAACACAGCGGTAAAATCAGTGTTAATACAGATCACAGCGAAGGCACTTGCTTTGAGTTGTCTTTGCCATTGTCAGACGAAGCTATCGATGAAAACGCCTTATCCAGCGGCCATGCACTGGCTCGACATTCTATTTTCAACTCGCAATCCTAGTTAGCATGAATCGTATCCTGATCATCGAAGACGAGGAGGTAATTCGCAAGCAACTGTCGAAACTGCTTGAACGTAACAACTATGTTGTTAACGGCGTGTCCACCATAGAAGAGGCCACTGCATCCGAGCCAGATTCCCATGATTTGATTCTTGCTGATATCAGACTACCGGGCGCGCCAGGCACTGACATACTCGCCAGTGCGCAACATGCGCCCGTGGTTATCATGACCAGCCATGCCAGTGTACGCTCGGCTGTTGACTCAATGAAACTGGGTGCTGTCGACTACATCTCCAAGCCTTTTGACCACGCTGAATTATTACTCGTTATAGAACGTTCTCTTCGGCAAAATCGTCTCTCGGTGCAAAACGCTGCCATGCGACGGGATTTACGCCGAGCGTTACCGGATGTCGATTTCGAAACACGCAACTCATCTGTCAATACACTGAAAAAGTCTTTTGAAAATCTGCCTGAAAATGCTGCATGTATTTATTTGTATGGTGAACGTGGCAGTGGACGGGAATTATTGGCCCGCTCGATACATGAGAACAGTGACCGTGCAGGCGGTCCACTTGTTATTGCTGATATCCCCGCCTATGAGCCACAGAACCTTGAAGCTTTGCTGTTTGGCAATCGCACAGCAACCCCTGATATTGCAGATGATGCGCCCGTTAACAGTACCGGCTTTGGTCTGCTAAGAGAGGCGCATGCCGGTACCCTGGTATTAAGAAATGCCATTGCCTTGCCACATTCAACACAGGAGTTACTCTGCAACTGGCTTGAAGAAGGACTATCTCTAACAGCTCGCACGGAACATCGGTCCCATGATATACGTCTGGTTATCCTGAATGTCGACAACCTGGCTCAAGCCGTTAGTGACAACGACCTTAGTCCTCGATTCGCTCAACTTTTTGATGATTATCAATTCTGGGTTCCGCCACTGCGTGAGCGACCTGAAGACACTGAGGCCCTTGCTCAACACTTCTTGCAGCAATTCGCACAGCGCTATCGCAAACGTTCTATCGTTTTGTCAGCAGACGCCTTGCAGGCCCTGCAGGCCTACCACTGGCCAGGCAACGTGACGGAGTTACGCAGTGTGATCGAGCGAGCAGTCCTTTCAGTCAATACCAGTGACATCGAACCCGTACATCTGGGGCTCAATACAAACAGCGATGGTCAGACAGGCGTTGCGCTCGATTTGAGTCTCGATAGTTACTTCAGATATTTTGTGCTGCAACATCAGGGATATCTGTCGGAAACCGAGCTGGCGCAAAAGCTGGGTATAAGCCGCAAAGCACTGTGGGAGCGGCGACAGAAGATGGATTTGCCACGAAATTGAACGTTTCAAAAGGTGCGCTATCGCCAGGTTAGGGTCATTTAGTGATCGCCATCACCTCACCATAAATATTTAATTAACTAAAAATAGTCATATAAATCAAATGGTTAATATTTTATACTCGGACTCGTTCAAAATCTCCAGCATCCGGCTGTTTATTCCGGCGAGGTGCCGGAGTAAAATTCCATCGGCCAAAAAATCCAGTCAATCAAAGCTAAACCCAGGAATCAGTAAATGTCCGAAGACAAAATCTATCCAGTAACGGAAGACGCAAAAGATGCGCTGATCAACCGCGAACAGTACGATGAAATGTACGCACGGTCAGTCGAAGACCCGGATGCTTTCTGGGCTGAGCAGGCAGAAAAGCATATCGACTGGTTCAAAACATGGGATCAGGTTCAGGAATGGGATTACAACAAAGCCGAAATCGAATGGTTCAAGGGTGCAAAGGTCAATGTTGCGTACAACTGCCTTGACAGGCATCTGGAAAAGCGCGGTGATCAGACAGCAATCATTTGGGAAGGCGACGATCCGGGTGAAGACAGACATATCACTTACCGGGAACTACATACTGAAGTCTGCAAATTTGCCAACGCATTAAAAGGCCTGGGTGTAAAAAAAGGCGATCGCGTTTGTATCTATATGCCAATGGTGCCGGAAGTGGCGGTAGCCATGCTTGCAACTGTCAGGATAGGCGCAGTGCATTCAGTGGTTTTTGGCGGGTTCTCACCTGAAGCATTGAAAGACAGAATCATCGATTCAGAATGTTCCATTGTTATTACCGCTGATCAGGGCCTTCGCGGTGGCAAGAAAACACCCCTTAAGAGCAACGTTGATCTGGCATGTGAAGGCACAGACTGCGTACGCAAGGTTGTCGTACTGAAGCGTGGTGGCGAAGAAGTTGAATGGGCTGACGGGCGCGATGTCTGGTATCACGACCTTGTTGAAGGCGCGAGTGAAGACTGCCCCGCAGCTGAAATGGATGCAGAGGACAATTTGTTTATCCTCTATACATCGGGTTCAACCGGTAAACCCAAAGGCGTGTTGCACACCAGCGGAGGCTACATACTCTACGCTGCAATGACGCACCGTTATGTCTTTGATTACAAAGATGGCGACATTTACTGGTGTACAGCTGATGTTGGCTGGGTCACCGGACACTCATACATTGTCTACGGGCCACTTGCCAACGGCGCCACAACACTCATGTTCGAAGGTGTACCCACCTACCCTGACGCCAGTCGTTTCT
>CAYPMR010000008.1:0-84486 GCA_964411665.1 uncultured Granulosicoccaceae bacterium
ACAGCAAACCGCTGGAATTTTTCAGACCCATGTTGCAAGAGGTGTTTTCGCGTGACCCGGTTTTTGGAGAACGGGGAGTTTAAAGTTTCGCACTGCAATTTATTCGCACTTCGATTTAGCCGTCGTCCTTGCGATATTACAAGGACGACGCGCGAAGCGACTTACAAATTAGCTGGATTCACTTGTACGGTAAATGATCCGTCAGGACCTGTGTCAACTGTCCAGTTATCAAACTGGGTGTTGGTTACAGCACCGCCTCTTACTGCACCAATATGTGTCATATCGTAGCCGGAGGTATCGGCTGCGACATCCTGATTAAAACCACCTGCACCGTCATCAGCAATGATGAAAGGTGAGATTGTATCTGCAGAATCTACCACACCGTCTCGGTTTGTATCCCCGTCGAGGAACCCGTTTAGAAAAGCGGCGTTTCCTACAAGACCATTGCCTATTCCGCGGATGTTATTGAGATACCAGCCAGCAGTGAAGTTGTTTGTTCTGTCAACCAACTCTCCAGTGAAGTTGATACCGCCAGATGCCACATTAAAATCGGTATTTGCAATGCTTAGTGCTGGACCAGCACCGTTGTAATAAACGATACCATCACCATTAGAGTTATTGTTAGCAACAACACCCGGCGCAAAACCAATTGACCCTTCACGAACCACACCGAAGTTACCATTTGCTCCTGCCTCATTCGCACAATGAATACCGTCTATGTAATTTGGACCAGGAATTGTCTGATCGATTTGATCCAGATTGGCAGCCGAATCTACTTCAAAACAGCCATTTCGAAAATTAGCGATCAACACATTCGCCATGCGAATTTGATCCGTGTTATCTGCGAATAAAATTCCGAATTCGTTATCAGTGTCACCAGCGGATTCACTCGCAGCATCACGACCTATCAAAGAGGCATTGACAATACGTGGATTGGAATCACCTTCAGTGGTTTCGCTGGCATAAATACCAGAGCGACCAGTGGAACCATCAGCATCACGATTATGTATGACCATCAGATCCTTAATCAGGCCGGAGAAATCGCGGTACCAAATACCGTCACGCTCCGCTCCTGTGACCAGGATCCAGGACATGCGCGCAGTGCTGTTTAGTATATGCAGACCATCACGAGCTGAATTGTGTGATTGCACAAAGGTTAAACGGGTATTTTCATCTACACCATTTACTACAATATTGTCAGAGTAAGTTGTAATTTGGCCACCGACTGTCACGGTAGACGATGCACCAGCTTCAGCTACTACAACGTAGTCGAGCAAATTGACGCCCTGCTCTGAACCTTCATTATCAGTACCAATAAAACCGCGCAGGAACAATCCGCCCCACTCACCTCTACCATCTACGTTTTCGTCATCTGACAGAAAATAAACTGGACTACTTGCTGTTCCATTGGCCTCTATTGATGAGCCCGGATAAACCAGTACATAATCTGTCGCATCCACATTATCGCCGCGTATGACAGTTCCACCTTCGATAGTGAGTCGCGCACTACTTTCACCACTACCTATGACAAATCCACCTTCCAAATACCAATCGATATCGGAGGTCAAGTTCGCTTCCTCCAACAGCACACCTGATATCTGACATTGGTTCTCACCCAATTCGAATGATTGCAGGTTACCAACCAGAGGGCATGAACCGATTAGTAGTTGCTCAGGCACTGTATTATCAACAGGGACTTCAACAACATCCTCTATGGGCGTCTCTATTATTGCGTCGATATCATCCGACCCATTACCACCGCTATCACAAGCGGCAAGTATTAGTGCAGGCAATACTGCTAGCGCAAATTTTGTAGTTAAATATTTTTTCATAATGATCGTTTCTTGTATCCTAAGTTTAAGTTAAGTTCGAATGAGTCATTAAGACTTCAAAATCATGTTTGATTTGCGGTCAAATCCAATTGATTTATCTGTACAGCCAATGGTCAATCTTCTGCAGTCACAGGCATCGTTTTTTACAGCACCGCTGCCTGACGCTTAACTTAAAAACACAATTACAATCATTTTATTCCTGCAAAATGGTGAAAAATACAAAACTGTAAAGAAGGGAACTTATGAGGTGAGCTTCGAACAATGGATCACTCGACATCGGACAAAGGTGCTAAAACTCGTTTAGAATCAGTTGAATACGCAATAAAATAAAAAGCACATCACAGTACTCAAGTGAATTTAACTTTTTGATCTATCCCGTTGTTGCACTGTCAATCGCTATGCGGGATTAATGACGAACATGATCAAATGCACAAAAGCTGCAAATAACCCGGCACACTATCTACCTAATAGCACCATTAAAATATTATTGAGTGATCCAAAAAAGGCATCAAAAAAAATCTGCGCTTCTATGTAGATAATTGTGAGAACCATGATTATCGAAACCAACATGACGCTGGCCACAATGCCGAACTAACCAGAACTTTTAGACGAATCCATCTTCTCATTAGTGCTTTGTTGATTTTGCAAAGCCTTGATTACGATTTGCAGACTCTGGGGAATACCATCAAAAGGAGCCTGTTCATAGGCCTGGCGATAAGGCAATATTGACGCGCGCATCGAGTTTGCGACCTGCCCCAACTTTACATCAGCGAAGACAGCAACAGATACCTCATGCGCACGAGGCTCGTCTAAGTCGCCATCTACCCAGGCGCGAATATCTTCCAGTTCAACCTTCAAGATTGTCACCACATGCCTACTGTCGCCAGGTTCGCGATTAACTTCAGAATAATGCGAGAATCGGATGCATATATGCATCGTTCAATAGGTATAACACGAGGTAAGAGGAATTTATTCCGACATTTATCTAATGTCTTTGAATGTATCGACTAATTCTCACAGCCACACTCACCAAGCCAAGAGGCAGGACCATATGTTAGCCGTGGGGTGAAAACGGCAGTAAACTGATACCAACAGCTGAAAGCGTTTAAACAGCGGGATACAAGCAACAAACGTTATGCGATAAAATATAATACCGCTGTTAAAAATTATAGCGGGAGCTAACTAAATTCCCCATTGCTGCTTTGTCGATTCTGAGAGTTCGCCCATGGTACTTTCAGGGGCATCTGACACGATTACAAAACGATGGCCATTACCACTCCACTCAGCGGTATTAAGTCCATAATGATTTTTATGTGTTGTGGTGCTGCCACCATCGCCTCGACCAACCATGTAACATAGTGCGAGCGGGACACCATCAGCACCCAGGTAAACTAGTTGCAGCAAAATATCATCGTTAAACGACAAACGTTGAGCACGTTTGAATTCATAGCCTTCAAGCTCTGGAATGACGACCTGCATACCCGTTTGATCGACCAATCTCTCTGCTACGACTTCAGGATTAACTGACCCTATCCCCTTAAGAGTGTCGCGTACATAAAAAGTCTGATACGCAGCAACTGTTTGCGCAAAGTTATCAGGATGGAGTATGTCGACTGATACAGTCGTATCGGGTGACGCATTACTGGTGATGTTATTTCCAGCCAGGAACCCAACCAACGCAGCCAACATGACACTGGCTGCAATGCCGAACATTTTAACGGGATTAGACGAGCTTTTTCTTGCAACGCTCTTGGATGTATATTGTGTTGCTGGATCTCTTAGCGCATTAATCTCGTGACGCAGACTCTCGGGAACTTCAGGAACGGAGGCTTGCTCGTAGGCTTCACGGTAGGGTAAGGCAGATGCTCGCAGAGCATCGGCAGTTCTTTGCAGCTTGTCACCAGATGAGACAGCGCTGGCAACCTCACCCGCGCGAAGCTCGCCCAATTCACCATCTACCCAGGCGCGAATTTCTTCTACTTCAACTGACATCATCTACGTACCAATTCAACAGGCGACAGTGGCCTGGATTGCGATATATTTTGCGATTTTTTCACAGACTCATCATTCAGGAATTGCTCACCGATTGCAACACGCGCCCTGGCCAAACGACTCATAACTGTCCCAACTGCAACATCCAATATGGCAGCTGTCTCTGCATAACTGAAACCATTAACGCAAACTAGCTGTATGACCAAACGCTGACCTTCCGGTAAAGCTTCTACCACTTTGACCACATCCTGGAATTCAAGGCGTGTTTCAGGGGTTGAAAGATCACGCCCCAATTCGGATTCGTCTAAACCAGATGGGTTAGCGGCTTGAATGTCACCGCGTGCACGTATAGCCCTGGATCGCAGTTCGTTACGCCATATATTATGAGCGATTGAGAATAACCAACTCTTTAGTTTGCCCGAATCATCGTACTGATCAGCTTTTTCCATTGCACGAACACAAGTGCGCTGCACCAAATCTTCAGCGTCGTGCGTGTCACGAGTGAGTTGTAACGCAAACCGCCATAAAGATGGCAATTCTACATCAGCGATTGCGTCAATCAGATTCTGATTATCGTCTCTCATTTATTCAAGCTAATCGCATGGTGGCAAAGGGAGATCAATTGTTGATGACTGTATTCATTGCAACGGAATAAAACCGGCCGATGGTGTGTTCTTGTTAAAGGCTTATAAGTACAAGTTAAAATGTCGACTCAAATGAACATGACCAAAAAAAACAATATATTTTAATATTTTTACTGACTTGATGCTGGCTAAACGTAAATCGCAGACAAATAAAGTGACGTTATTATTATATTTGCCAACTGAAAACTCAATATGGATCGACTGTGCGTAGGTAGACCTACACAATAACGAAAGGTTCCAAATTTAACGAAAGGCTCCAAATTTAAATCTTTCTTTCGAAAACAACCTCCGCTGACCAGAATATAAAAACTCGATCGCCCAACGTAACTTGATACCGCAAGGATAATCAGCTTAAACCCGTAATGAAAATAAGATGCCAACAAGCAATGAAAATAAGATGCTATATAGAACACCTTGTAACATTATACTAAGGTCAGCGCATTTTGTTGGCTCCAAATTCCGGTACACCAAAGGTCTCATGGCAGATACGAGCAAGTTTGGTGATACCTGCATCTATGCCGGCAACTGATGGGTTTGCGAAACACAATCGGATAAATTGCTTGCTATCACCCTGCAATGACCATTCATGTCCCGGGTTTACAACGACTCCTTCGGCTCCGGCAACCTGAGCCAATTTCTCTGTATCGACAGGCGGTTCAAATTTGACCCACAGAAATATACCACCGGGTGGATATTCATACGACACACTAGTACCAAATTCACGATCGATCGCTGCGGTCAGTGAATCGAGCTTTTTTTGAAAAGCCTTGTTTAATTTGACTAGATGTTTATCGAACTTGTCCGGACAAAATTCAGCCAGTAACATTTGTTCAAGTGCACCTGAGCCAGCATCAGTCTTTAGCGTCATGATATGACCAAGGATAGACCAGGGAGCTGCCACATATCCGACCCGCAATGCCGGTGCTACTGTTTTCGAAAACGTACCTATATGAATCACACGCTGATCATTGTCCAATGCATACAGCGCTGGTGGTCGTTCACCTGACCAGACGAGATCCGCGTAACACTCATCTTCAACAATAACGATATCGTATGCAGCAGCAATCCGAAGCAATTCATGGCGTCGCTCCAACGATAAAATACTGCCGGTTGGATTATGTACCGTCGGGACTGTATAAATAAATTTGGGTGATCTGCCAGCATCGGCGAGTCGTTGTATGGTTATTTCCAATTCATCTGTAAGCATGCCATCTGTATCCAGCGGTATGGCTTCCATGTCCACACCGAGCTTTCTGAATCTTGACAAGGCGCCACCGTAGTTAGACTCTTCAACTATCACTATGTCGCCTTGATTCAGCAGCGCCTGATTGATCAGATCCATACCCTGAAGAGAACCACTGGTCAGAAGTATGTCTTCAGCATCGCATTTGATAGCACAGTATTTATCGAGTTTGGCAGCCACGTACTGACGCAAGGGGTAATATCCCTGTGGGCCGGACTGCAGTCCATAAGTTGCCAGATCAGCGCCTTCACGCGCAAGTACAGAAGACATGGCGTCGACCATGGCATCAACCGGTATTGTGTCAGCATCTATGTGACCACCAACAAAGTTGTATTGAGGAAAACCACTGAAGCGTGCCTCACTGCTTTGTGCCGCGCTGGTTAATAGTTTTGTAAAGTCTGGCATCAATTATTCCTGGTTTTTCAGCGAAGAATAGGTTCAGTTGCAACGAGCCTGTGCGCAGCATCCGCTCTGACTTGATTAAGGTTATTATAGCTCTGTCGCCTAGTCATTGGCCGGAAATAACGCCTTGATGTGCGCCGGTGTCACACTCACTCTTGCCACTCTTTTTCTAAACCTTAACTACTATGCACGATCACCACATACTGACTGTTGAGCACATGTACAAGGTCGATGAATTGGCTCTGACACATGTCGAGGCCAGTTTCGAACTGATGCAAAATGCTGCAGCGGTTGTTTGCAAAGAGGTGTTGTCAGAATTGCCTGAGAAAGCGAAAGTCGTAGTCCTATGTGGCACTGGCAATAATGGCGGTGATGGTTTTATATTGGCAGGGTTACTGATGTTGCAAGATATACCGGTTGTTACTGTGTTTTGCGGCCCCTCGCAGGCACTGGAGACACTGACAGGAGATGCACTTCTGGCTTATCAACAATTCACTGACTTATCTGTTGGTAATGCGTTTCTGACCCTTGATGATCGTCAAGTAGAAACAACTGAATCATCCGATGGCATACAACAAGCCATCGAAGACGCTCTGGCAAATTGTCATTTGATTGTCGATGCGGTGCTTGGTGCAGGTTTATCACGCCCTGTTAGCGGTCAACTGGCGGCATTGTTTGATGCGATCAATCAACACCAGTTTAATGCGTCACCCGTAGTGCTGAGTATCGATTTACCCAGCGGGATATCTGGCAATACTGGACGGATCTGTGGTTGCGCATTACACGCAGATATCACTGTTACCTTCTTTCGTCAAAAACCTGCACACCTGCTTTATCCGGGACGTGCCTACTGTGGGGAGATACGTGTTCGCGATATAGGAATTCAGCCAAATGTACTTGAACATATCGATATTGATCTGTGTGAAAATCATCCGGATATGTGGCTACCCGGTTTTCCAGTGCCTGATCATGCAGATCATAAATATCGCCGTGGTCATGTGTTGGTACAAAGTGGTCCTGCCCATGCAACTGGTGCGGCCAGGCTCGCAGCTCATGCAGCTTTACGTGCAGGTGCGGGCATTGTAACAATGACAAGTGACGCAGATGCAACACAGGTTAATGCTGCTCATCTGACTGAAGTCATGCAACGCACAATATCTTCAGATGATGCATTTGAACAATGTCTACAGGACAATCGTTTTGACTGCGTCGTGCTTGGCCCAGGCAACGGTATAAGCCCGTCTCTGAATAATCGAGTTGCCTCAGCCCTTAAAGCATGTCGCCATGTGGTGATTGATGCAGATGCAATTAGCGCTTACTCGAGCATCGGCCACGAAACACCCCAATCTCTATTTAAATTAATAAAGGAAAATCCGGCAGATGTGGTCCTGACACCTCATGAAGCAGAATTTGAGCGGCTGTTTGGTAATATCGAGACTGTCACCAGGCACAACGACAAGGTATCCAGAGTTAGAGCAGCAGCTAGCTGTTCAGGGGCGATTATTGTACTTAAGGGTGCGGATACTGTTATCGCTGATCCACGTGGCTGCTCATTCATCAATACTGGCACATCGCCATGGTTAGCTACTGCCGGCAGTGGCGATGTGCTGGCAGGCACAATTGCAGCATTGCTGGCACAGTACAAATTGGTTGAGCAGAGAAAATGGCAAGCAACCGCGTTGAACGCAACGTGCATCGCTGTGTGGATGCATAGCCGGGCAGCAACACTTGCCGGGCCGGGTCTGATTGCCAGTGATCTGGCGCTTCAATACAGCCAGGTCATTCAGGAACTGTTGGGCATGAAGGCGGTCTTCTAAAACAGGTATAACGAATTCTCTATCTGTGCAAGGTTCAAATGCAATTGCATAGTCAGTTAAATTATCATCTGCATAGCAACTTTCAATCTACAATCAAACGTAAAACCTGAGGTAGTTTATGTCTCATCTGTTCTCACCGTTTACGCTAGGTACTGTTACGTTTAAAAACCGTCTTGCGGTATCGCCGATGAGCCAATACAGGGCTGTCGACGGTTACAGCAATGACTGGCACAAGGTGCATCTCGGGCGATTCGCGCTCGGTGGTGCAGGGTTAGTCTATGCTGAAGCCACAGCGGTTGAACGCGCCGGGCGGCGAACACATGGCGATCTCGGTCTATGGGAAGACGGCCAGATCGATGGCCTGAAACAAATTACAGATTTTCTCACAGCTGAAGGCGCTGTACCCGGGATCCAACTTGGTCATGCAGGACGCAAGGCTTCAGAGCGCAGACCCTGGCACAACGAGACACCAGTGGACGACGAAGATATCAGCGAACGTGGTGAAGCACCCTGGACTGCCATTGCACCATCGCCTCTACCCTATGCTGACGGCTGGCCAACACCTACTGAAATGTCACCCGAAGATATCGAGCGGGTTGTCACCGCCTTCGGTCTTGCAGCAGCGCGTTCCCTGAAAGCCGGTTTCAAAATAATCGAGGTCTATGCTGCACACGGTTTTCTGGTTCATCAATTCCTCTCTCCCATCGCCAACCAGCGTACCGATAAATGGGGTGGAAGTTTGGACAACCGTTTGCGCTTTGCAGTAGATGTGGCTCGATCCATCCGTTCACACTGGCCGGATGAGTTACCACTGTCATTCAGACTATCAGCTACCGACTGGCTCGATGGCGGTCTCGAGATAGATGACACTATAACCATTACACAGGCGCTGAAGGATGCTGGTGTCAATATGATTGATGTATCCACCGGCGGCATAGGCGGAAAAGAGCGTCCGCGACGCATGGAAATAAAACAAGGCTTTCAAACACCGTTTGCAGCTGACCTGAAAGCGACAACCGGGATCGCGACTATGGGTGTCGGCTTTTTGTGGGACGCACAGTTCTGTGAAAAACTGATCGCAGATTCTGCGGTTGATATGATCGCGCTAGCACGTGAATTACTCGATGACCCTAACTGGGCATTACATGCAGCGCAGTGTCTGGGAGACAATGAAAATCATACGCTCGCTCCGATAGAGGCTGGCTGGTGGCTGATGAAGCGTGATCGTTTGATCAACAAACTTGGGTTGCGCCAGTAAACATCATGACCCTGCGCGAAACAGCAATGAAGTTGCGATGAAACTAGAAACAAACTATGAGAAAACTATGACTCAACAGCCGCTCGTACCTTTGGCAGCACACATAACATCTCATACAAAAGGTTCGCCGCGATAACTGCTGTTGATCCGCTGGTGTCATAAGGTGGGGAAACTTCAACCAAATCACAACCGACCAGATTAAGTCCCGCACAGCCACGAATAATTTCCAGTGCCTGAATAGTCGTCAGGCCACCAATCTCAATCGTGCCTGTGCCTGGCGCATAAGCCGGATCAAGACTGTCGATGTCATAGGTCAAATAGACCGGTCCCTGCCCCATCTGCTCACGCACTTCAGCCATTAGTGGCGTCAGTGACTTATGCCAACACTCCTCTGCCTGAACCACCCGCAAACCCTGCTTTCTTGACCAATCAAAGTCATCATCTGCATAGCCGGTTGCACGCAAGCCTATCTGTATACAGCGTTTGCAGTCGAGCAGACCTTCTTCAACGGCGCGCCGGAACGGTGTGCCGTGAGCAATTTTTTCCCCAAACATTTCATCGTTGATATCAGCATGCGCATCAACATGAACGAGCCCAACCGGACCGTGTTTTTTTGCCATGGCACGCAATAGCGGCAGTGTCATTGTATGATCACCGCCCAAAGCCAAGGGAATAACAGGATTCTTGAGAATTTGATCATATGCCTCTTCAATCATCTGTATGGCATTTTTAAGATCAAATGGATTGGTGGCTATGTCGCCAAGATCGGCCACTTGCATATGATCAAACGGCGAGACGCGAGACCACATGTTGTAGGGCCTGATCATCACTGATTCTGCGCGTATCTGACGTGGCCCGAAACGGGTACCGGCACGATGCGAGGTTCCAATGTCCATGGGTACGCCAACAAAACAGGCGTCCAGGCCTTCAGCCGATTCGGCTGCTGGCAGGCGCATCATGGTCGGTGGACCAGCGAAGCGCGGCATGTCGTTGCCACTGAGGGGTTGGTTGTATTTGGGCATTGATCAGGTTACTCGGTGTGATGGCGGCTTTAATGTCATTCTCGCCTTGGTTCGGTCCGGGAATCCATTCAAAAGAACGCGTGGTGCAAGACTATACATGAATCCCCGAAACGCGACTGCGCGGAGATGATGACATTAGTATAGGTAGCTGGAAACTAGCTCAAAACACCTTACCCGCATTCAGCATACCAGCCGGGTCCATCGCATCTCGCAGGCGTTGCATGACTTGCACTTGTTCAGATGACCGGGAATGTTTGAGGTACTGTTTTTTCTCCAGTCCGATACCGTGTTCTGCAGATACGGTGCTGTTTGAAAACTCTGATGTAACGTCGTAAAGGACCTTTGAATATTCCGTCCGCCGTGCATGCTCTTCATCATCGTTGGCGAGAACTATATGCAAATTGCCATCGCCAATATGCCCAAAGACAAATACCGGCTTATCCGGCCAGAATTGCGCCATGCGCGCTCTAAGCCGCGTGACGAACGGGGCTATATCGTTGAGCTCAAATCCCACATCAAACGATTGCAGGTTCTTGCCATACATTGACAAGGGCTCACCGTTTTCGCGTATGTCCCAGATCTCTCGTCGTTCACTCTCGGAGGATGCCATCACTGCATCTGCGATAACCCCGTCTTCAAGCGCTATGGATAACACCTCTTCGAGCGGGTTGGCATTTTCACCAGCACGCCAAACACCGGCTTCAATGATGCCATAAACCGGGTAGGCTTCTTCAATCGGTGCCCGAATGCCGGCTGCTTGTGTTTTGCCCATGTAATAGTCTTCCCACAATCCCTCGAAAGACAACAGAGCAGAACCAACATCACGCCGGCAGCGCGACAGCAATTCGAGTAAATCATCAGAACTTTTCGCAGCAACCAGAGCCGTGTGTTCCCGAACAGGTTTGGCAAAAAGTTTAAACACTACTGATGTCACCATACCAATCGTGCCTTCAGTGCCGATAAACAGGTGCTTTAGATCGTAGCCAGCGTTGTTTTTCATCAATGTATTTTCTGCATCGACTATCGTCCCGTCAGCCATAACCGCATTCAGGCCCAGTACATTTTCACGCGTCATGCCATAACGAATAACACGAATGCCACCTGCATTAGTTGAAACAATACCGCCCAGTGTACAGCTGTCTCGCGATGGTATATCCACACCCAGCGTTAGTCCGTATTCAGCAGTCGCAGCATGGGCTTTGGCAAGCGTCACACCCGCTTCTGCGATCAACACGTTTTGTAGTGGATCTACACGTATAATTTTATTCAATCTCTCGGTACTGACGATGACATTATCAGGTTCAGTTGTGGTCGCATCAACCAGCCCGGTCAATCCACCATGCGCAACCAGTTTTACACCCACCTCTGTTGCGAGTTTTGCTATGGCCGAGAGCTCTTCTTTGCTGGAAGGGCGTACCAGTAAATTTGCTCGTTGGCTATGTTCACACCAGCCACAATCGCGTAGCTGTATTTTATCTTCACCAAGCACGTTCTTGTCACCTACGATGGCACCAAGGCGACCCTGCAAGGTTTTGTTTATAGTTTTGCTCTGGCTGTCGCTCATACTAACTATCCTGCCCCTGTGCAGATTTGATCGATCTAAGCCATGCAGCAACACTCGCATCACTGGGCATGCGCCAGTCTCCCCTGGGTGAGAGACTCAGCGAACCTACCTTGGGCCCATTGGGCACATCATCGCGTTTGTACTGCTGTGAAAAGGCGCGCTTGAGGTTAACACCTAGCCAGTGAATTAATTCTTCGCGAGAATATTTTCTTGACCAGCCCTCTGCCCGCTCTGCCAAAAAGAGCACCTTGGCCGGACTGAATCCGTAGCGCGCCAGATTAAACATGAAGAAATCATGTAACTCGTACGGGCCAACAGTCGCCTCAGTGCTTTGAGACTGTTGCCCACTTTCTGTCGGTGGCAGAAGCTCGGGGGAAATTTCAGTTGCCGCAATCGATAACAGCGTCTCTCGAACGGCGCCTTCGAATTCGGCCTCAGCAATGTATTCAACCAGAAAACGCACCATGGTTTTCGGTACAGAGCAATTGACGTTGTACATACTTTGATGATCAGCATTGTAGGTACACCAGCCGAGCCACATTTCCGACATATCCCCAGTACCGAGTACAAAACCCATATTCATCAATATTTCGGTACGGCGTCTGGCCTGCACATTTTCAAATACCAGATCTTCACGTGAAGACGAAGGAATCGAAGCAATGGCAGCGTTGAAATCATCCATAGACATGCGCTTGCCAGGATGACTGTTATCAAGAGTGATGCTGCCAAATGGCTGGTAACCGTTTAGTTCGGCCAATTCGTGATATTCGAGCAGGGCTGCTTCCCGGATATCGATCTCTTTGGCAGTCACCCCCAAATGAGCCATCAACTGGCGAGCGTTGGTCAGCGTGTGGTCCGTGGTACCAAAGCCCGGCATGGTTACGGCAGTGATATTAGTACGCGGTAAATCAAGCGCGTCACAGGTACGGGTGGCGATCAGAAGCGCAAGCGTCGAATCCAGGCCACCTGACACACCGATAACCATCTGCGGATTGTCACCCATGCATTCAAGTCGCTTGGCTAGTCCAGCAGCTTGAATACCAAATACATCGCTACAGCGTTCAGCCAATTGTGAATTATCGTCCGGCACAAACGGCATAGCATCTACCACTGAGACCAGATCCTGCGTATCGTGCGTCAGCTCAAATGGTATGCGACGGTAATCATCCGTGTGTACGTATCGCAAACTATCTACATATGACGTGGTTGTGCGACGTTCTGTCAATAGACGCTCCACATCTATATCTGCGGTAATCGTATAGGCATCTCGACGAGTCTGTTGCTTATCACCCACGCGGCCGGATTCGCTGACCAAGTGTCCACCTTGTGCAATCAGACTATGTCCACCAAACACCACATCTGCGGTACTTTCAGTCGGCCCACTACCGGCATAAGCATAGCCTGCAATACAACGACCGGATTGACCAACAACAAGATTACGTCGATAGGCAGCTTTTCCTATCGTCTCAGGTGATGATGATGGATTACATATTATGGTTGCGCCGGCAATCGCCGCCAGACTGGACGGTGGTACAGGCATCCACATGGCTTCGCAAATTTCGGCGTAAACAGTGACTTCCAATTCACCACACCAGTGGGAATAAATCAGATCTGTACCGAACGGAATCTCATGATCACCCAGAGTAACAAATTCGGGCAGATCAAGATCGGCCGAAGCAAAATAACGGCCTTCATAAAATTCGTTATAGGTCGGGATAAACTGTTTAGGCGATATACCAATAATCTCGCCTGCGTTAAGTGCTGCGACACAATTGTATAGCGCGTTATCGAGCGCAAGAGGTAAACCGACGAAAATCAGTTGATTCGTATTGGCTGCTAGTTCTGCCAATCGATACAATTGTTCTCGACATTCATCCAGCAACACCTGTTGATGAAACAATCGCCCACAACTATAGGCGGAGAGACTCAACTCCGGAAAGACAATAATGTCGGAATCTGGCAGTGAATCAATGATCGACAGAATTTCGGTCGCATTGCCAAGCGGATCAGCAATACTGACCCGTGGCACAGCGCAACTTACTCTGACGATTCCGAATTCTTTATGCATAGGTGTCCTGTCTAACTAGTTCCTGACCTTTCAGTGAGTCGCTACGGGCATGTCGCCTTGATCGACCAACATTTTCTCAGACATTGTAATTTTCGCTGAATAAGGAAATCCAGTCCAACAGATAGCTGAATTATAAGGCTTCAGTGCGCCGTCTTGCAGTGTCACATTATCGACGTAATCAAACCACAAAAATACCGCTACCAGCGGCAATTTAAGTGCAGATTTCAAGCCGTTCAGTGAACCTGTGCTAGTTATCTGGCGCGACTGCGGGCTTTTACAGAGGAAACCATATCAGCTCGGCGCCACCACAAAAGCACGATAGTGAGCGCAGCAAAGGCCAGACTGACCCCCAATGACCACTGCAGATCAGAACGGGTCATGATCTTCGCAGTATCAGCCACTGGCTTAGCATCACCACGTTGCAAGGATGCAGAGAGCACAGCCAGAAGACAGGCAAATGATAATCGACCAGCCAGGCTTTGCATCGAAAGATAGGTAGCCCGGAAACTACTATTGACTCTGGGCGCAATGGCCGCAAGCATCGGCGCTTCGGCCAACGCCATAGGCAAGTTCCTGAACAACACAAAAAAAAGCACCCAGGGATGAAACCACAAACACATGGCAATGACGATAGCCGTGGTTAATAACATGACCAATAGCAAAAGATTGGTTATGCCGAGACGCCGGGCAAGCGACAGACTCAGGGCTGTGCCCAACATGCCACCGAGCATGGACAAAGTAACCATCACGCCCGATACAGGAGCGCTCAAATCTGACGCTGTTAGCAATCCGGTTTGTAACAGCTTTATTAGTGGTTGATTGAATTCTGAGATGACGTGTTGCATGGTAAAGGCGGCGATGAAATACACAAACAGCCACCGTAACTGACTGTCACCCAAACGAGAAAGGCAATACCCAACTTGCGGAAAAAAGCTCGTAGCCTTTTGTTCCCGTACCGGTTCTGAAAATGCGCTGCAAAAATACAATGCCAAAAACGCTGCAAGTAATGCAAAGCCATAGGGTATTCTTAAATCAACATAACCGGAAAACCCACCTAACAGTGCAGCTACTGCATATGAAAACAAAGTGATTCGCAGCGACCGCGCTTCATAGCTCGCGTAGTCATCATCTTTACCGAGATCCTTTAATGTGTCATACAACAGCGAATTATCACTACCGGATTTGAGCGCAAAAAATCCGCCCAAAAGGCACTGTCCGATCAACACGCCAAGGTAGCCATCCGCCATAATAAACGCAGCATAGGAACCGATTGCGCACAATGAGGACAGTTTCAAGGTTGGACGACGACCATAGCGATCAGAGAGATAGCCCGAAGGTACCTCGAGGGTGACAACAGTTAAATAGTAGATGGCGCTCAGTTGCAGCGCTTCAGGCAATGTAACTCTTTCGTAGAAATACAGGAAAAAAACCGGCAACCAGGGTAGAAAACCGCAGGCCGCCTGATACCTAAAATACAATCGCAAATTACGTTGTAACTGTTCCTGTGTAGGCGATACGTTCAAAAAGGTACCGCAGAGTTAATTGTCATGCGTTTTTGATGGCCGGGATGCACAAAAGATAGAGAGGCAGCGTGCAACATCATACGCTCCCGGTTATCAGCAGGATTCCTTGACTGGTCGAGATAAAAGTCTGAACAGAGCGTTATATCCCTTCTGCCATACAAACGATCACCGATAATAGGCAGATTTAAACCATCTACTGAAGCACAATGCACACGTAGTTGATGAGTTCTTCCAGTTAGGGGTTTTAACTGTAATCGACTGACTAGCATGGGCTTTGCATGAGACATAGCCCAGTTACCTGAATCCAGTATTCGCCAATAGGTAATTGCCTCTTTACCGTGAATATTGCACACCAATTGACGCGGCCTGTCATCGAGATCAACACGCAGCGGTAGCTTAATCTGCCCGATCCGACTATCAGGTAATCCTGCCACAAGCGCGATATAGGATTTCTCCACAATCTGTTGTGCAAATTGACGCTGCAGGTTCACATAGGACCTGTGATCTTTGGCTATTAGCAATACACCCGAGGTGTCCATATCAAGCCGATGTACCAATAAAGGACCGCTGGCATTGGGCCAGTGCTCGGCAGCCCAGTCACGCACTGATCGCGTTGCTGTCTTCCCTGGAACGGACAATACGCCGGCAGGTTTCTCGACCACCGCCAAATAATTATCTTCATACAGAACAGGAATGTGTTCAGCATCCAGGACACTGGTGCTACTTGCAAATTCAACCTGAATGTTTGGTTGACCCTGCATTATTGAAGAAGTTTTGATATCCCTATCCTCCTTATCGCGCTCACCTAACAGTGCAGGTATCAAAAGGCCACACTTGCTGCGACAACTCGGATAATAATTACCATGATGACGCACATCCCCACCAGGCGATGTGCCCCACCAGAATTCAGCCATCGCAACCAGCTCAAGATTGTTCATAAGCGCAAAGGCCAGCAACTTCGCACCAGCGCATTCACCGGTGCCGGCAGGTGGTAGTTGATCGGTACCAAGAGCGGCCAGGCTTACCTTTTGACCGTATCGATCAATCAGGTTGAACAGATCAAAATATTCTTTTTGTGTACGCCTGGACAAATCCTGTCGCTGCTTTTTAAGTGCATTTCTGGCAATTTTGATCTGTTGCGCTTTGTCTTCGAGTAACTGGATCTGTTTATTAAATCGACGACGATACGTTTTGCGCAATTTCCTGTCTTCGCTACTTTCGTTATCAAGATCCTTAATAATCGAATCCGGGCTTGCATCAACATCGGACAAAGGGTGATCTGTAAGTTGTTGTCGGCACGAGTGTCTAATGTCTTTTCGTTGTCTGTGCCTATCGCACAACGCTTGATATTCACGCTTGAATGTCGTGCTAAGCGTGTGGATATCGCTGTCTATTGCAGTTAATTGACCTGCAAAGTCCTCAGAGTTGATTTGCTCATCAAGCGTCTTGATTTTTACATCGGCTTGTTGCAAAAGCTTGTCAGCCAACACTGTATTAAACGGCGGTGGTACATACCCCTCCCTGTGCCAATGACCATCAAACTTACCTGAAAAAGCAGCCAGGTAATGGTAATCATCGTTTACTCGCACGACCAGTACGCCAAACATCTTGCCTTTAGCATTCTGAATTGGAGGTGACGCTAGTAGGCGTTTTTGTAAATTCTTTGCAGCACGGACTGCCAAGGGTGAGATTTTATATGCGAATGGCGTCAGGGTACGATCCGTCGAATCAGTTTTATCCACGGGTCTTTCGAACTGGTCTGTACTCAGCGTATGTAAAAACTGCTTGCCAACAGATACTGAGTGCGTATCAGTTACCGTGATGTTTTCAAGGTGTGGAGCTTCCATTACAACGCTATCAATCTCGTTTAGCTTTTATCCAGACTTGCGATGTAAGATCGATTGAATTCAACATACCCGTCATTAGTATTAATCAAGTTTGATTTCAGGTGCTGATGCAATGCTGGCAATTGATGGAATGGCGCAGCAGGATACACATGGTGCTCAGTATGATACGGCATGTTCCAGGTCAGCCAGCGTATAACCGGGTGAGCAAGCACCGTACGGGTATTAACAAACATGTTGTCATCGTTAGGGCAATTCCCGTGCTCTGCCAATAAATACAATCGTAGAAAAGGCTGACCGGCTGCCAGCGGTACAAGCCATATCCAAACCAGTAACGTACTGTGTGTTACCAGGCTGATCAGCACAACCGCTGCATAACTGAGCAACATCAGACGAATCTCCCGAGTCACCCGTGCTCGACTGGCAGCGGGAATAAATTCATCACTGGCTTGTCCCGTTATTGCGGACAAAAAGAGCTTTACACTAGCGAACCAGATACGCACACCTGAAACGTGAATCAGCCATTCAATCTTGTTGCCTGGTTTGGGTATCGCAAGCTCGGGATCATGGTGTACATCCTGAGTATAACGGTGATGTGCAAAGTGAAAATGCCGAAACCATTGTGGAGGCAAAAACAATAGCCATCCACAGGCCACACTGACTACTCGATTCAAGCGTCTGTTGGCAAACGCTGTTGCATGAATACACTCATGTAATAAGTGAAACAGACATACCAGCAATATGCCTTGACAGATGACTGCCAGTGGCCAGAATGGCACTTGTAGAACAATACAGGCTATGGCGAACGCATGCAGGCAAAGAATAGATGCGAGGCGCAGGAGTGCCGGTTGATTGGCCCGTTCAGTCAGCTGAGCGCGTTTCTCAGCTGACAATGATTTCAGAAACTCTCGATGACCAATTGAATTTCCGGATGTGTTCAATAAGGCTGCTCAACTAACAACCGGGCCGGGCACAACGGTGATGAGCGCGTGTGACTGGTCCTCGGTGACGATGGACACTTGTTCTTTTAGTTGTTGTTGCAATGTACGATCAAAATATCCATATCCCGTCGTTGAGTTACTTGCAACGCTGTTTACGTTCAAGCCCTGTTTGTGCTCAAGCAAAATCTCCACAGTCTCACCCGGTTCCAGGCTTAACGGACCATCCTGAATAAGTTTACTGAAATCCAGAGTGCCTCTGGCAAGCGACAGGCGCAAAGGTGTGATGGCAGTAATCGCACGGGTCTCACTACCGTTATTGGTTAATACGACTGCTATATCATTCTGTGTCCAGCTGTGCGTAACATGCAAACTAAATTCACCCAAACCAGGTGCGTGATCTACAGCTGTCTTTGCTTGATAATGATCATCGCCACAAGGCACTGCATGGGCGGCTCCGCTCAAAGCAGTCAGTCCTGTGATACCTGCACCGGCTGTTAACACGCCAGCACCTGCACCAAGTTTAAGGGTAAGTCGACGATTTTTGTTCATGATTTGTCTCACTATAAATTACAGAGAATTACAGAGAACAACGGAATTACAGAGAACAACGAAAACAACGAAAACAACTACAGGCGATGGACAGGATCAGGACAACGGCAATCGAGTCACTATCCGCCTAAAAATAGATCACCTACTTTTGGATTAGCAAGAAGGTCATCACCTTTACCCGCGATGGCAAGTTGCCCCGATACCAACACATAACCGATGTCAGCGAATTCCAGACCTTTTTTGGCGTTCTGCTCAACCATAATAATAGTCTTGCCTTCGACATGTTGCAGATCATGTAAAATTTCGAAAACCATGTCGATAAAACGCGGTTCCAGACCAATAGACGGCTCATCCACCAATAATAGTTCCGGGTCCATCACCAGGGCTCTGGAGATTTCAAGTAAACGTCGCTCTCCACCGGAAAGTACACCTGCATTGTGCTTACGCCTGGCAGCAAGCCTCGGGTACTTGTCGAAAACCTGCTCGGCAGCGCGTTTCGCCTCTAACGGCTGATCCTTAAGAAAGCCACCCATCCATAAATTTTCCTCGACTGTCATACCCGGAAAGATGGATTTGTCTTGCAGTATGTAAGCGATACCTGCCTGCGACAGTTTTTCATTAGGCGACAGCTTTGTCACATCGCGTTTGTTTTGATCTTCGCCAATTAATACCTTGCCGCTAAAAATATTATTAAAACCGAATATCGCATGCAGTATGGTTGATTTACCCGCACCGTTCGGCCCAATAAGACAAAGTGATTGTTTACGCCCTACTTTCAGTGTCAGGTTATGCAAAATCTGCATTTTCCCGTAACCCGCTGTTAAATTATCCAGTATGACGAACGGCTCGCCATCCACCAGCGCATCGAGCTTTTCTTGTGTTATATCTTCTGCAATGGCCTGGGTTTGCCTGACAACCTCCTCGACCGAAATAACAGAGTCGACCTCACCTTTGCCATAACCTGATATGCGTTTATTGTCATCCTGATTTTCCATCAGTGAGCTCCCAGATAGGCATCGATTACGCGCTGATCGGATTGAATGGATTCAGGTGGTCCTGATGCCAGCAATTCTCCATGCGCAAGACAATATATCTGATCAGCCATATTCATAATCACACGCATATTGTGTTCGATAACAAACAAGGTAATACCAAACTCGGCGTTGGCGCGTTTCAGTCGATCAATCAATCCATTTATCAAGGTAGGGTTTATTCCCGCTGTTGGCTCATCCAGCAACAAACAGGTTGGCTCGTTCATCAGTGCCATGGCAAATTCAAGCAATTTTTGTTGTCCGAACGACAGTGAACCTGATTGTAGAAATCGTTTTTCGTAGAGTCCGACAAATTCCAGCAATCGATCCGCTTTTTCATAGTCAGCCTTATTGTTTCTGCTGAACACCTCGGCAATCGTCATTTTGCGATGTGGCATCGAGATCAACATATTTTCGATACAATTCATCTCGCCATAGATACGCGTTTGCTGAAATGTGCGCAGTAACCCCAAGCGGGCAATGTTCTGCACGGGCATTTTGGATATTTCCTGATTCTGGAACTTGATAGACCCCGTATCGATGGGATGAAATCCAACAATTGAATTAAACAGCGTTGTTTTGCCCGATCCATTTGGGCCTATTAAACCTGTAATGCCGCCTTGTTCAACAGTAATCGATATATCCTTGTTGGCAACAACACCACCGTAAGACTTCCCAACACCTTTTGTCTCAATAATTATGCTCATTAGCCGGCCCTCTGCGCGTCATCGCTCGTGTCGACACGTATTCCGAACCAGGCTGGTTTCTTGACTTTTAACCATCCCATGAGACCGTCTTGAAAGAACACCACAGTGACAACGATCAATGCGCCTAGCGCTACCCACTGCCAACCCAACAGGTAGTTCCAGGTGACTTCCTTGAAGACATGGAAAAGAATCGCCCCGATAACTGGCCCCCACAGAGTACCCTTACCACCCAACAGAACACAGACCACCATAAAAATTCCAAGGTTAATCGTCTGATAGGCCGTCTCCAACGGCTCGAAGTGAATCAGCTGATAGGCGGAGATAGCGCCTGCAATACCAACAAAAAAAGCAGCTAGTGCCCAGGTTGTCAGCTTGTAACGCATGGTATGTATGCCCATTGCTTCGGCTTTTTCCTCATCATCCCGGATAGCATTAATTGCCGCACCGAAACGCGTTTTATACAGCCAGCTCAGGAATATAAAGAGTACGACACCGGTACCGGCAAACAGGAAATAGAAAAAAGTTTTACCGTCATCAAGATCCCCCGGATAAACCGGCATTGCAATCCCCTGACCACCGCCAACCCACTCCCAATTGGATACCAGCTCACCAGCTGCGATAGCCACGCCCAATGTGCCTATCGCGAAATAGGGACCACGCAAGCCGAAAGTAATAAAACCGATGATAATGGCCATGGCTGAACAGAACAGACCAGCAGCTAACATCCCCAAAGCGGTACCGAGAAAATACTGAGTGTCGGTGAACTTGTAGATACCTCCACCCGAGGCATTGGTATATTCACCTACATTAAAAGCGATACCGATACCAACAACCGCACACACATACATACCGGTGCCGTAAAAGAAAATATTGCCCAGCGAGTTATAACCCATTTGGCCACCAGTCATATCCCAGGTCAGCGCAACAATGATCATCAACCACAGCGTTGCGAGCTGCGTTTTGAAATCGGGAAACAGAAATGGCGCTGCGACGACAAATGCCAACAGTACGAGATAGAACGGAATTTTTAGAAATTTCATTGTTATCTCCTACTTCAAGGCCTGACGTGAACGTCGCTGCTGCAACATCCTGACTATCAGCACCAGCAACAGCAGCAATACCGCTATCGCTTGTTGGTATCCGATACCAAAAATATGCGATCCGTATTGCTCCAGCGCCCCGATGCCGAGACCCGCCGCGATAACTCCAGGTAGGTTACCCAGACCTGCTGCTGTCACGATAACGAACGAACGAATCGCATAGGTAATTCCGTAGAAAGGCTGTATCAGCCAGACCATAACGATGATTGCACCAGCGGCGCCACAAATGGCGGCATTCAGTGAGAAGGTAAATGAATAGACTTTTTCTGTGTCTATCCCCAGTACACGCGCTGCTCTTGCATCCTGGGCAGTGGCACGAATTGCCTGCCCCATGCGACTGTATTTCATAAACAGTATGACGGCTGCTGCAAGACTTGCTGCCATGCAGACACCGATCAGTTTGGCGATGGGTATATCGACAAAGCCATCGAAAAAATACAGGGTGTCGTAGGGTAACTTTATGCTCTGAGTATCTGAACCGAACATCAGATTAAGAAGCTGAGCCATCATTATGGCGATACCGAAAGTCGCCAGCAATGAGGTAAAGAGATCTCGTTCAATAACGCGTGAAATTACCAGCTTGTAGACAATCCAGCCAATACCCCAGAGAACGATGAACGCGGCTGGTACACCCAGTAATGCGGGTAAACCAAACCCATGCAACCACCACGCAACATATCCGCCGGCAATTACAAAATCACCCTGAGCCAGATTCTTGACATTCATGACTCCCCAGACGAGAGCGAGACCGTAGGCGGCAAGCGCAAACAAAGCGCCGATCATCAGGCCGTCGATGAGTATTTTTATATTGACGATTGGAAAATCGAGTAGCAATCCAAAATTGCCGATAATCTGATCCATAACACTTGTCCGAATTATTATGGTTATGTCTACCGTTATTCACGCCTGTTTCCTGGCCCGGTGAATAACAGCGTCAGTTATGCGGTTTGAACTGATGCAACGCTGAGTAGACAAGCTATAAAAGCGACAGTCTGCGATTAGGGAGTACCCACGGACTGTCGCCGATTTGCACGTTTTGCTTACAAGGTTTCACTCACAATTTAGCAAAACAATAAAATCGAGTTAGTTTGGCTGATTGGCAGAATTAGCCAATCCGGTGGGCACCAAACTACTCGACCGTAAACAAACGTTGCTTTTTCTACTGACTGCTCTTGCGAGGCCAGTTCAGATCATGTGAGGCAAATCCTGATGGTGCTACCACATTGTATTTACCATCTTGAATCTGACGCAGCACCATCGGCTTGGCAATGTTGTTACCTGCTTCAGAGAATTTGATCTGACCATAAAAGGTAGACAGATCAGTTTGCGATAGCGCATCGCGAACTGCATCCTTATCGACAGTACCAGCACGCGTGAATGCATCTGCAAATACATATACAGCAGCTGATGCCTGTGCAGTCTGATAAGGCACAGGTCGGTCAGTATACTCAGGATAGGTAGACTTGAATTCCTGCTCGTATTCAGCAGCTGAACCAAAGATATTATCTTCGTAGCTCAATGTTTCAGCCCACTGGGTTGAACACAGAATATCGTTTGCGGTATCACCAAATTTACCTGTTACATCAGCCGCTTCACAGTGCGTCAACGCAATCATAGGCACATCGATTTTCATCTCACCAATTTGACGTACCGCAGTGGCTGCACCTTTTGAGTGACCACTGACTATCAGTACGTCCGGCTTGAGCAGTTTGACCTTGGTCAAAATTGCGCTCATGTCAGACAGATCGCGTGGTAACTTCTCATCGATAACGACGTTCATGTCATATTTCGCAGCGTCATCGAGCACACCGGCACGGATGTCGAGAGAGAAGGGATCATTTTCTACCGCAACAGCAACCTTAACAGAGCCTGGGTCCTTGCCTTCTTTCTCAGCCATTTCAGCGGCCAGTACGATGGCAGATGCCAGGTATTGCTCTGATGTGGAAAGTACAGCGAACAGGTATTCATAGCCTTTGTTGAACAGTGAGCGCGATGCACCCTCTGCTTCGACCATTGGGATTTTGTATTTTTCTGTGACTGGCGCGATTGCTTTAGTCAAACCGGAAGAATAGGGCCCAAGCATGTATTGCACCTTGTCCTGGTTGATCAAGCGTTCAGCCAGAGTTGCACCACGGTCACCCTTGGATTCGTCATCATAGTAGGTGACTTTGAAGTTGTAGCATTTGTCACCGACTTGTACGCCGCCGGCTTCATCGATTTTTTTGATCGCAAACTCATAACCATTCTTGGCATGTATACCATTGGTTGCGTATTTGCCGGTCAGAGAGATCGCAGAACCGATATCCAAGGCTTCACATTCTGCCGCTTGCACTTGTCCTGTACCGAATAGAGCCAACATGGCAGTACCGGCGACACCGCCGATAAATTTCATTGTGTGTTTCATTTATTCCTCCTGAGTGGATCGACATTCAGATCTAGGTTCCGACCTGGTACGAACTTGGTACGTATTTACTATGCTCCATAGTATGGTCGATAGATCCTTCGTAGGCGTGCTACCGGTTTATTATCTACTGCGATTTTCAATGCAGAATCAATATCACTGCAAAGGCGGCGTATGCCGCCATGACATGTCTCAAAAACAAACATGTCTGGAAAACCCCAATAACCGGTTATTATTAGACCTCCAGCGCTAGAATAAACCCATCTGAAAGAGCTGACAACTAATCAGGCTATTTAGCAATCACAAATTGTGTTCGCTAATCCATTGTGCAGCCCGTGTGGCGTAGTAGGTCAGCACACCGTCACACCCGGCTCTTTTGAATGAAAGGAGTGTTTCAAGCACTACGGCGCGCTCATCGATCCAGCCGTTTCGCGCTGCAGACTTGATCATCGCGTACTCACCACTGACGTGATAGGCAAAAGTCGGCACGGCGAATGTCTCTTTTGCCCGCCTGACGATATCGAGATAGGGTAATCCGGGTTTAACCATGATCATGTCTGCGCCCTCTTCCAGATCGAGCGAAATTTCACGCATGGCCTCATCACTATTGGCCGGATCTATCTGATAACTGAATTTATCAGCGCCGCCCAACCCTTTGCCGGACCCAACGGCATCGCGAAAAGGTGCATACAGGCACGAGGCGTACTTGGCAGAATAGGAGAGGATTTGCGCATTAGTGTAACCAGCGGATTCGAACGCCGATCTAATGGCACCAACGCGTCCATCCATCATATCAGAGGGACCGACAGTATCAGCACCGGCTGCGATATGAGACAGGGCCTGCTTGACCAGGACGTTAACAGTTTCGTCGTTGACGATATAGCCTGATTCATCCATCAGCCCGTCCTGGCCATGCAAGGTGTAAGGGTCTAGAGCGACATCAGTAATCACACCCAATTCCGGCAACTCTTTCTTTAATGCAGCTATGGCACGTTGCACCAGGCCGTTGTCATCCCAGGCGGCCTCAGCTGTATCGGATTTCACTGTATCATCGGGCACTGGAAACAGAACAATGGCGGGAACACCGAGCTTGAATGCTCTCTCAGCCTCGGCAAGCAAAGCTGAGATGCCCAGCCGTTCCACCTCTGGCATGGATTCAACAGCTTGACGTTTGGTATCACCTTCAATAACAAAAAAAGGCTGAATTAATTGACTACAGTCGAGCTGATTCTCAGCAACCAGACGCCTACTGAAAGCATGTTTGCGAATTCGGCGAGGTCGTTTGGCTGGAAAACTGGCTGACCCGGTAAAATCTGTCATTGTGTGCTAATCATTAATTTCTGAAAATTACCATTGTCCAACATCAACAGCGGTACTCACATGGTAGCGCCGATCTGCCAGGGGATAAATTCATTTTCGCCCAAACCCTGGCTTTCACTTAATGATGCCTGACCCGAGGCAACTGCCAATAGATAATCGTAAATCTCTCGTCCGACCACCTCAACCGCTATACCATCAGACACAATACGACCGGCATTAATATCCATATCTTCAGACAGCCGTTCGTACATATCTGTGTTTGTGGCTATTTTAATACTGGGCGATGGCTTGCAACCGTAAGTTGATCCGCGCCCAGTGGTGAATGCAACCAGGTTACATCCACCAGCGACTTCTCCGGTAACCGAAGCAGGGTCATAGCCGGGGGAATCCATGAACACGAAACCTTTTTCAGTAACAGGTTCAGCATAACGATAGACGCCATTAAGGGTTGTGCTACCAGCCTTGGCCACAGCACCGAGACTTTTCTCAAGAATGGTCGTCAAACCACCAAGCTTGTTTCCGGGTGATGGATTATTGTCCATCGAACCACCATTACGCGCAACATAGTCCTCCCACCAACTGATTCTATCGAGTAGCTGTAATCCGATTGCCTTAGTGCGGGCCCGTCTGGTTAACAGATGTTCAGCACCATAGACCTCCGGCGTTTCAGCAAGCACAGCAGTTGCTCCCTGCGCTACCAGCAAATCAACCGCATGACCCAATGCCGGATTGGCGGTAATTCCCGACCACGCATCCGACCCACCGCACTGCAAGGCTAGCGTCAAGGCGGAAACAGGTACTTCGACACGCTGACAATCGTTAGTAGCATCGAGCATGGATTCGATCAGTGCTACGCCTTTTTCAACTGTACGTTTGTGCCCGCCGATGGTCTGGATATTCATGGTCTGCAACAAAGGACCACGCTCAAGACCATAGTCCTTAACCAGCGTCTGTATCTGACTGACTTCGCAACCAAGGCCAACGATTAAAACGGCAGCAATATTCGGATGGACCGAAAACCCCTTGAACACACGCTGTAAATTATCGAAGCCATCTCCTGAATCCGCCAGACCGCAACCAGTGGCATGTGTAAATGACACAACACCATCGATATTCTCGTACGCTGCCAGCGCCTGATTGTCAAAGTGTTCGGCAATACAACGCGCTGCTGTTGCCGAACAATTAACACTGCTCAGTACAGCGATGTAATTGCGCGTACCAACTCGCCCATCGGCACGCTGATAGCCCAGGAATGTATCGGTTTGCATGTCGATTGCTGCCTCTTTGCAATCAACACTGAATTGATAATCGTGGTCAGTTGCGCGAAACGCGAGATTGTGTGAATGAACATGCTCGCCTGCTTCTATATCGTGACTCGCAAAGCCAATTAACTGCGCGTACTTGTGAACCGGGCTTCCAGCACTGATAGCTCGCAGAGCGACCTTATGCCCCGTCGCCACACGCGCCGTAATATGCAATTCAGTACCATTTTCCAATGGGATTTTTTCTGCGTTTTTCAATGGACGTAATGCTACACCCACATCATCAGCCTGGTTCAGTACCAGCAAAGCTCGCGCAGCTGGATCATTGCGCACAAACTTAAGCGGGTGGCTGACGTCGGCAGATGAATTTGCGTTTTTATTTTTATCCACGATTACCGAACTACCCGAAAACTATGCAAGTGGCATATCAACCACGTGATTGGTCATCTCGCCAATACCTTCTATACCGAGCTTCATTGTTTTGCCGGCAGCGAGGAATTGTGGCGGTGTGTGACCGAGACCAACACCAGGCGGTGTGCCAGTGGGGATGATGTCACCAGGTTGCAGACTCATGTGACGACTGATGTAACTGACAATGGTTGCGATCGAAAAAATCATGGTGCGGGTGTTACCGTCCTGCATCCGCTTGCCGTCCACTTCAAGCCAAATATCCAGCTCTTCAGGTTTACCGATCGCATCCTTTGTAACCACCACAGGACCAAACGGACAAAACCTGTCATGGCTTTTGCCTTTCGTCCATTGACCGGTACCATCGATTTGATAACCACGCTCACTAACGTCATTGACAATAGTAAAGCCCGCAACATAATCCATGGCGTTAGCCTCGTCGACACGACGCGCTTCACGACCAATCACGATACCAAGCTCAACCTCCCAATCCAGCTTTTTACTGCCGGGCGGGAGCCAGACATCGTCGTTCGGGCCACAGATGGCACTGGTCGCTTTCTGGAACAAAACCGGTTCGTCCGGTATCGGCAATCCGGTTTCTTCAGCATGATCCCTGTAATTCAATCCTACACAGATTACCTTGCCGACCTGCCCAACCGGGGGACCAAGCCTGAGCGAGGAATCCACCTCGGGAAGTGATGACGTATCTATAGAAGATAGTTTCTGCAACGACTCGGGCGAGAGAGCATTGCCGTTGATGTCATCAATGTGAGCTGAAAGATCCCTCATGGTACCTTGTGGATCCAGCAATCCAGGCTTTTCGGCACCTGCGGGGCCGTAGCGAAGTAGTTTCATATTATGTAAATTGCGGATAAATACTTGAAAGTAATAGCGAATTAAATACGTATCGAGTGTCTATATAACTAATAGTATAAACAAGTTACTCGACGCCGGTAGCCTCCACAACACCCAGCTACCAACAAAAAACAAGGATAAAAGAAGCAACAAGCCACACCTTAGTAATGAAAAAGATACCACACACCCTTACTAAACTGCTCCGATCGGCCCTTTATTGTTCAGCACTGGTGGTGGTTTTCTTCGTGCTGCCAGTCGGTTGCCAGGTCATTGGCCACTACAGCAGCGATGGTAGCCGTCTGTCATGGTGGGAGCTGCGTCGAGACAGCAGCCGCCAGGCGCCGGATGCAAGCACAACTGACGATGCCATAATCCAGCTATATTCTGCCAGAGCAGCCCGCTGGCGCGGTGCTTTCGGCGTGCACACTTGGTATGCCACCAAAAAGACTGACGAAAATGCCTACACCCGCCTTGAAGTCATTGGTTATGCCCTGCGTTGGAGCGGAAAAACGGTTCGCGTAAGACGTGGCGCACCGGACAACTACTGGTTTGGCAGCAAGCCGTTTTTATTGCGTGAAATTCGCGGTGGCAAGAATGTCGACGATATGATCGATCGCCTGCACAAAGCAGCGGCTGAATACGAATACAACGACCAGTACAAAGTCTGGCCGGGTCCAAACAGCAACACATTCATAGCAACACTGGCGCGCAAAGTACCGGAAATGGGTATAGAACTACCCGCTACAGCTATAGGGAAGGACTATTTGCCCAATGGCAAAGTGCTTGCCAGCAGCCCTAGTGGTCGCGGTTACCAGTTTTCACTGCGCGGACTATTTGGACTTCTTGTCGGAGCCGAGGAAGGTTTTGAAATTAATCTGCTCGGTTTAACGGCTGGTCTGGATATTTCACCGCTAGCACTTAAGTTACCCGGGTTAGGGCGTATTGGTCTGTCTGATTTTCACAGTCGTGATGTAACAATGGATGATGGTTAGGTTTTCGCTTTCTGTTACTCATGAGCAGTATTTGTCTTTGGCAGAATGGGTAATGCCCATGGAAAAGAGCTAGCAAAAAATTACAAGTCGATAATTACATCGGCTATTCAAAATTAAAGAAAGTACAATTAAGGACTTGTTAATCATGCATGGATCTGTAAACAACATGTATCAATCAACATTAAAGACATTGCTAGCTATCAGTAATAAACGGACTGTGCCCTATCGCCAGAGCGCTATGGTAAAACGCGTCCTGACGATTGTGTGCGTCGCTGGAATTTTTGCCGTTTCATCCCAGGCCACAGCACAAACAGCCGAAGAAAAAGGCCTTGCTATTGCCGAAGAAGCGGATCTGCGTAATGAAGGTTTCATTGACTCCACAGCAACAATGAAAATGGTGCTTCGAAATCGTGCCGGCAAGGAGAGCATACGTGAAATGCGATCCAGAGTTCTTGAGGTGACCGGCGATGGTGACAAAAGTCTGACAATTTTCGAACAGCCTCGTGATGTAAAAGGTACTGCGTCTTTAACCTACTCACACGCAATCAAGCCTGATGAACAGTGGTTGTATCTGCCCGCCCTAAAACGTGTGAAGCGCATATCATCAAAAAACAAATCCGGCCCGTTTATGGGCAGTGAATTTGCCTTCGAAGATATTTCATCCCAGGAAGTAGAAAAATACAGCTATAAGTATTTGCGGGACGAGAAGCTCGACGGACGAGATGTCTTTGTTGTTGAATCCTATCCGGCTTATAAAAACTCCGGCTACACACGATTGATAAGCTGGATTGACAGTCAGGAATATTACCCCGTCCAGGTTGAATATTACGATCGCAAGGATTCGCTTTTGAAAACACTGACCCTGTCTAAATATGAACAGTTTCTTGGCAAATACTGGCGTTCATTACAAATGGATATGCAGAATCATCAGACGGGCAAAAGCACAACGCTAAGCTGGGCTGACTTTAAGTTTCAGACCGGACTGACGGATTCTGATTTTAATAGTAAATCGTTGAAACGTTTGCGTTAGGTCAATGGCTTGTCTGGGCCATAGACATCATCTATACCCCGTTTTGACGATCACTCGGTTCATAGCTGCATTGTTTCATAATTGCTCGCAATGTCGTTCTCGCATGGTCGCAACCATAGTCACGACCTTGGCGTTTTCAGCTGCGCAAGCACAAGACACCGACAGTTTCTTTAACAAGCTTGAATACAGAGGCAATGTAACCGCTCAATTGCAAGTATTCCCGGAAGACTCTGCGCATAGCGCAACTCAGAGCACTAATCTGTCTATCTCGGCGGAGGCCGAACTTTACTACCCTTTCGCCGATGGCAACAGCAGTGTGTTGATCACGCCCTTTGTACGTCTTGATGAAAACGATTCACAGCGAACCCACTTTGATTTGCGCGAGTTTCTTTATCAACGCAATGGTGACAACTGGGAAATACAAATTGGTCTTGGCAAGGTTTTCTGGGGTGTCGCCGAATCAGTCAATGTGGTGGATGTCGTTAACCAGCGCGATTTCGTTGAAGGCATTCTTGACAACGAAAAACTGGGTCAACCGATGATTCAGCTAAGTTGGGTGCAGGACAATGGCAATCTGGATTTTTTCGTTTTACCAGCTTTTCGCGAGCAAACGTTCAGCGGGCCAAATGGCCGGCCGCGATTTCCACCGGTTATAGATATCGACTCTGCTGACACCAGTTCTTTCAGTGATGGTCGTAATGTTGACTTTGCGGCACGCTACAGCACTAACATCAGTGTCTGGGATCTGGGTTTTTCACTATTTGATGGCACTGATCGAAACCCTCAGCTGCAGCCTGTCTTTGGAGCAACCATCGCTGATCTAAGGCTACAACCTGTTTACACCCAGATCACACAGGCAGGCATTGATGCTCAAGCGACAATCGACAGCTGGCTACTTAAATTCGAAGGTATCTACCAGCGCGGGGATAATATAGAAAGTCATGCCGAACTGGTTACAGGTTTCGAATATAGTTTTTTTGGCGTATTCGATACCGATGCTGACCTTGGATTGATTGGCGAATATCTGTTTGATGAACGTGATTCGGACGTTACACAACCCTTCCAAAACGATGTGTTATTGGGATTGAGGATTGCACTAAATGACGAGGATTCAAGCGAAGCATTAATAGGTTCGTTCGTCGATCTCGATTCCAATTCTGTAACGCTATCTGTTGAAGCCAGTCGCCGAATTGGCAATGCGTTTACCCTCTCGGCAAACGCTGTGATCTGGACACAAACCGAAGATGACCCTTTTCTTAATCTGCTCGCCGATGAAGATTTCGTCGAACTGGAAATAGCCTGGTTTTTCTAATCGGTTCAACCGCCAGGCAGTACAGTGATTTTTCGCACGATGTCGGTGCTTAAGCCGGGGTCATCAGCATCGATAGCAATAAATCTGACAAAGTGCTCACCTATATCGTCCGGTCCTGGTGTCCAGAGCAGTACCCGACCGCCGATACCATTATCATCAAAGCTTGCGCCTGAGGGTGAATTTTGTACTTGCAATACAGGTGCGTTGCCCTCCGGATCGATCGGCTGCACATTCAGACTCAGTTGCGCGCCAACCGGTATGCTTGGTGCAGCAAGCGCAGGAAACAGTGGCGCCTGATTCGTCAAACTGGTCGCGGTGGTGGCAACAACAGTATTATCCTCTATGCCCGATGAACCCGTATTTTCGGTGGACGTATCCGCAACATCATCTGCCGACACGTCAGCTGCCTGCACGATCTGCAACCTTAATTCCAGCTCACTAATCAATGTCGGATCTGCTGCATCAGCGACGAAAATTGGCAATTGGTAATTACCAACATCTTGCGCTGCTGGTGTCCAGACAAAACTACGCGTCCCGTTACCATTATCACTCAGTACTGCACCTGCAGGCAGATCTGCCATCCACAGAGACGGCACTAATCCTTCGGGATCAACGGGTGCAAATAACAGATCGATTACGCTACCAATTGCTACTGGTGGAACATCAGGCACCAACAAAACCGGAGCAAGATTTGATTCCAGCTCAGGGCGCAATGCCAGCGTTAGGGTCGCTGGTGAAGCAGGCGATTCAATCTCAGTGTCAGTCGACTCCGCTGTCGTTGTCGCTATAGGGGCAGAATCTACAAAGGGTTCTGAGCCGTTTGCTGAGAGCGTCACCTCAGGCACCGATTCCCGGACTGGATCAGGCGCGGTATCGGTTTCCGCCTGCGCCACGGTTTCAGTCTCAACATCCACTTCAGACTGAGTAACCGAATCTTCCTCTACTGCAGAAGACTGAGCAGATGCACGAGGAAGAACCATCAGAGCCATTGTTTGTTCAGTGCGCAGAGTCGCATCCACTGCATCTGTCGTGACAAATACTAGTTCACGTCTGCCGACATCTTCATCGCCGGGGATCCATCGAAAGGTTCTGCTGCCATCGAAATTGTCATCGAGACTGCTCGATGCAGGCGCACCGACGATAGTAATACCAGGAACAGGACCGTCTTCATCTGTAGCTTCCACTCTGAATTCAACAAGCTCGCCGGCTTCGACTTGCAGGCTTATCGGCAAGGCTGCAAATGCCGGGAGATTATTGAAAACCAGGAGTTCGATTGGCTCTTCGACAGTGACAGAAGGTTCTTCAGCTTCTGCTATCCCCTCTATCTGTTGACTGGACTGTCGCGAAATCAGGATTACCCAGTCATCCGATGCTCTTGACGGAGGGCTACCGAGTGATTGCCGCGCGTCAGAATTGAGAGTTCGGCTATCGCCCTCGAATTCACCCGTCTCGGGATTAAACCAGCGTAGCTGATATTCAACACCAGCTTCAAACGACAAATCAATGTTAGCTTCGTTCGCCGCTGAAGGCAGATAAATTGAGTACACCTGCCCGGGCAAAGCAAACACTTCAGCACCACCAAAATCCCGCGACTCACCCGATACCAGCGAATCGTCCGGCTGCATTTGCCAGAACGGTAGATTGGCTTCCATAAATTCACGTGCATGACGCATGTAGGTCCACATACTCTCGCGCGTGCGGAAGTCTTCCAGATTGATATCACCACCAGGTGGTAAAGGTAAAAAACCGAAATACCATTCAATGTTACCGCCACTGAAATACACATCATACAGGGCTTGTTTACGCAGAAGCTCCGCATTACTTGTGGTCAGTGCGGTCGTATTTTCGTCCATGTCCAGAACCCATGGGTGGCCGACTTCGCGTGAGCGTTGTCGCCATTCCTCAGTAAGCCGACCTGCATTTTCAATGTTGTATTGTATCGCTGAAGCACTAAACCGATCGTCACCCAGTATTTGCTCATAGGTTTGAAAGGCTTCGATGTGCGTATGAACCGAAATCGGCTTGGCAGTCCAGTCGATGGACTGCAGATACTGCGCTGTTTCCCTGAGAACATCGGCCGGAAAATCGTTTTCCTCGGAGAGATTCCATTTCATGGCAAGTACGAATCCGAAGCGTGAAACCAGTTCTCGTAAAAATAGTCGGCGCTCTAAACCAAATTCGCCATTATCAAGCCAGCGCTCATTGGCAAGTTCGGTTTCAGCCAGTACAACATGCAATGCAATACCGCGACGTTGTGCATGATCGAAAATTTGTGACCACTGGTATAGCTTGCTGATATCAAAATGCGTTTTTGCAGAACGTGTATTCGCTGGAGAGATAAATGGATAGGTATCCTGACCGTCGCCACCAAGGTTCATAGGCAAAAAATAAACAGAATTCACACCCTGTGAAGACAGATAGTTAAGAGCGCCAGTGAGACCGAGACTATCGCGCTCAGTATCCGGGCTAATAAAAAAGGGATCAGATAAAGGCAGTGCATCAGCGCGATGACTATCGTAACTGTGCAAAAAAGCGGGTCCGACACCCCCCTGGTCCTGGGTATTATCAAACCCGTTATAGGCCAGCAGGTTTTCCGGACTATCGGTACCGGATTTCAACCAGTAAGGCCCATCACGAAATTTAAGGTAATGTTCACCGACATACTCCAGGGCACCATAACGCAGAAAACCGGGCGCCTGCGAATCTCTTTCAGCGACTGTAAATGAGCCGCTCTCTCCGTCGAACGACATCGCTGAGCCGGCGTTGGCATCAGTCTCAATCGCGACCGACGCGCCACTGCGAAAGCTTGCCGTGTATTGCCATTGGCCGGCTTCGTCCGGTGAGAAGCGAACTCGCCAAGTATTGCCGCTACCTCCACCTTCGCCATTACCGGCAAAAAATCCGGGAATTTCGATAGAGGCCCCAGAGGGACTGGTTAGCAGCAATGTCAGGCGGTAGTCGAGGAACGGATTCGGCTGGTTATCGCTCTCTGTGTGCGCAGGCCCTTCGAAATCAACTGTCAGTGGATACCATTGACGCATTTCACCAGAGACCGTCGCCGCGAATGCAGGATTGAAGGCCACTGACAGTGCAATACAAAGAAGTAAGTGAATACTCTGTACGTATAGATGCTTCATACCTGCTCTTTCTTATCTCTCGCGTTGCAGCTTTGCTTCACGTTGCGACTTTGCTTTTTGTGATGCGATCCAGATCTGTACACAAAGCTGTGACTAACTCGACAGCTGGACGGCATTATGCCAAAAAAGTCAATTCATTGACAGAATGGGTCATGTCGGCAGTTTGCAAACTTTCACCTGAATTTGCCGAAGCTTAACGACCAGGCAACGATCTGCACACATCGCCTCAGCTATTATATTGGATTGAACGTCAATTTACCGACTTTAACCGGCCGTGTCATGACGACATTAGTTGCAACAAAAACAACGATGAAAGAAATATTTCCAAGTGAGCAAGCACTTCGCATGGCTGTAACGTCTGGCGCCGGGTTACAACAGCGCACCCTAAAGAAAGCTCTCGGCCACGTTGCTAGCACTCTGCTGGTTGCCTGTGTACTGTTGATGATTGGCTGCACTTCCGGTGATTCGAACCCATCAAGAAATTCAAACGAAAATACTGATGCAGTACCGGTAGATGTACAATCGCAAAGCGATTCACCGCTCGTCGACAACAACTCGACTGCCGGCAACGAGAACAGCCCTTCTAACGATACGATTACACTGCCGACGCAAAATCCATCTCCTATCGCCGAACCTATAGATAACGAAGCACAAACCGATAACGACGCACAAACCGCCGACGTTATCGATGCCACTACACCAGTCGACCCTGTTGTCAGTACCTCTCAGAACGATGCTAGAGCACCAGTTCGATCTTTGGTTGCACCCGGCAGCAATCTCGCTACCTATGTGCCAGCTGAACGACCCGTTCCTTCCTTGAGGGCACCACCTGCACAACCAGTAGTCGTAACACCGGTAATAAATGAAGGCACGCCATTACCAGCACCTGTTGTGTCAGTTCCACCAGGTGTAGATACAAATATTAATTTTCCGCCGTTCTTTGAGAATCTGGGAATAAGTATTGTCACGGCAGGTCAAACTCTGACACTACCCGTCATACCACGCGACCAGAATGGAAACATCCCGGGACTTTTTACTGGTCCACTACCCGAAGGTGCACGCTTTGAGGATAATTTTGATGGCACCAAGTCCATTGTATGGCGACCACTACAGCCCGATGCAGGACTGCACGAAATTTCCATCACTGCAGTAGACGCCACTGAACCGCTCCTGAGAACCACGCAACTGGCCCGCGTGTTCGTACAACTACCGGCGGACGAATCAGGCATCGTCAATCTACCACCTGCGATTGATCGCGTTGTACCCCATAGAGCACGCGCAGGCGACGAGGTCATCATTCAGGTCAAGGGTACTGATCCCAATGGCCATATCCCGCGCCTGGAACTGTTAAGCAGCTTGAACAATTTCAGTTTTGAGGTGCTTGCGGAAGATGAGCGTATCCGCGTGCTGCGTTGGCAAACACTTGAAACCGATGTGGGTATTCACCAATTGCGATTCAGAGTTACCGATGCTATCGACCCAGGCATGACAGCAGAAAGCACGATCGAGATACAACTGTCACATCCGAACGCATTTGTGCGCCCAGGACCTCGCCTGCGTACGCTGGCAAGTAACAGGGATTTTTATATCGGTTACGCATCGCTGCTTAATTTCGATCAACGACCTGACAGCGCCATCTACACCGACATAGCCGTTAGCGAATTCAATTTGGTGTCTACAGAGAATTCACTAAAATGGGGAATCGTTAATCCGCAACCGAATGTCTGGCGTTGGGACGCGTTCGATAAAGAGATGCTATTGGCACATGAACACGGCATGTTGATGCATGGTCATCCGATTATCTGGCATCGTCAGTTGCCGCGGTGGCTTTCAGATCTGCGTCTCGATCAAGTTGAACAAGTCATGCTCGATTACGTCAGCCATGTAGCCGATCGTTACGGCCCGCACGTTGCGCTGTGGGATGTGGTCAATGAATCATTGGAGGAAGACGGCACGTTCCGCGACTCTATCTGGTTCAAGAGTATGGGTGAGTCTTATATAGATAAGGCCTTCCGTCAGGCGGCCATAAGTGCGCCCTTCTCGCGTTTGCTCTATAACGATTTTGATGTTGCCTGGGAAGGCCCCAAATCAGATGCCATGTTTAGATTGGTCAGCCGAATGCTTGATGAGGGAGTACCCTTACACGGTGTCGGTTTCCAAATGCATATATTCACCGACTTCGATCTTCTCGATAGCGTCGAACGTACCTTTCAGCGCTTCGCTGATCTTGGGTTGGAAATCTACATAACCGAGCTGGATATTTCGCAAGCCGGGGCACCCGATCTTGCAAGACAGGCGCAGCTCTATCGTGAAATCATGTCGCTTTGTTTGCAACAAAGCGCCTGTAAAGCTCTACAGACTTGGGGATTCACCGATCGTTATTCGTGGAGAAGTACCTTCGATCCGCTGATCTTCGATGATGACTACAATGCCAAAAGCGCTTATTTTGCGCTACAGCAACGGCTGACCCAACCAGACTAGCAATAAAGTGGCGGATCGTTCCAAACGATCCGCCAACCCAAAAAACTACCCTCTGCCTGCATCAATCAATCCCAACGACACATCAAGTCGTTGAGATCATCCGCATCCGTCAAACGGCGTCCGATTTCCCGATCGCCGGCTGCTCAATGACAACTGCTTTAGTAGCCTTGTCACCGTGAGTGGCCTGCTTCATACGCATCAACTTACGCTGATAGCGAGATTGCACAAGATCGGTCAATACTAGTATACCGATCACAAAATAAAATGTGCTCTTGGCCATGGGTACTATCGGATGCCCAAACAGGGAAATATGCGCCAGATGTCCACCCTCCGATAACAGCATAATGCCAACTATGAAGAGTATGAACAGACCTAACACTTCATACATTCTGTTTTTTTCAAGAAACGTCGATACGCGATCCGCCAGCCAGATCATCAATACACCACCAATAATAATGGCGATCGCCATGACCCAGAACACATCTGTGAGCGCCATCGCGCTCAGGATCGAGTCAAACGAAAAGACCAGATTCATCAGAACAATCCAGAAAATAATTTTGGCAACCGACGCAGGTTTCTTGTCTGATGCATGGGCCTCCTCGTAGTTCATCATGTGCATGACTTCTTTGGTGGCCGTATAGATGATGAAAACACCACCGACAAGCACGATGATACTGTGTAGATTGAAATTACTTTCAATAATCCCGGGGATATTCAATGCGAATATCGGGTCTTGAACATATTTGATCAGCGAAATCAGTAAAAACAATAGTACGATTCGCAGCACTATTGCCAGACCAATACCGTATTTTCGTACCTTTGCCTGCTGCTCAGGTGGTGCTCTCTTTGATTCGAGGGAGATATACAATAGATTATCGAATCCGAGTACCGCCTGCAGTAACACCAAAGCACCCAGTGTCAGCAGATTTTCCAATAAGACTTCCATTTGCATGCTCCAAAGACGGATACGTGTTTTTTCGTACCCTGATCAGTTAAATGTAAACAGGTTAATCGTAAGTAGTGCAGTGTCTGAAAGGTGCGATTAATCGCAACATCCGTTGTAACGTATTTTAAGCTATATATCAGAACAATTAGATTGATGACCCAAAAAGTTGCAGTCAGTCGTTCTCGATCTCACAGGAAATCGCCGGTACATCAGTTTCTTCGTCTACCCACACATTAAACAATATGGGCTGACAGCACACCTGACAATCTTCGACATAAGTTTGAGATTCAACCGAATGGTCGATGTCAATATTAATTGTCTCCCCACAATAGGGACAAATGATATCGTGGCTTGAGAGTTCTAGGCTGGCCATCGCTGCGGCAAAGCGTACATTTAATTGTGAGGTGTCATTTGCAAAGCAAACATAGCTTGGTGTACCTCAACAGGCAGAAAATCAGCAGCCCGACTGTCGAGCTCAGGCAACCTCGTCCATGATCAGACGCGACTTCAATACAGTATTGATGATTCTTGCGTCATGACGTGAATCAAATTTTCGCCCGTACAGTTCCGAGCATTCAGAAATGACCGGCCAGTCAGAACTTTCAAAGACCTTAACTTTGGGTACGGGCCCGGGACGTAATATTAAACGCCCGTAGTTCTGCGAAACCGTATGGCGAAACGGGCCGTTCATAATGCAGGTCTGGAAAAACGATTCATCGGGAATGAACGACGTTTTCAGCGCAGAGTACAACTCGTATGTAAACGGATCTTCAGCCATATGTTCGATAAAACTGCGGTGCAGATTGAACCAGTTAGCGCCCGTATGGAATGGGTACTTACTAAAATATTCAGCTCTGAACTTACGTAAAAAAGGATCGGCAGTACCCACATAAACCGCCCCCTCTTCACCTACCTCGGCAACATCTACCAGTGTGCGCGCATACATACCATGCTGCGGATCGATCGCACCAGGCTTTGCGAAAACCCGGGTATGTCCTCGATCACCCCATTGCATACAGCGCTTGCCTTTGTTGTTGATGGGTATATCAGCAAGATCCAGCACGGGAGGTTCATAACAGCGAATAAAGTTGATGCGATTCTTCGCACCCTTGGCAAGTACTTCTTTAATATGTGTGTTACTTTTCAGTGGCAAATCCTGGCCACTCAAGACAACATAATATTCCCAATTCGGATCAAGCTCGAGTAACGACAATGCGCCGTTGAAGGTTTTTCTGAGTGTACCGCTAGCGCCCCAGCCAATGTTTGCATCATGTTTCACATGCACATTGTCTTTTTTTAGCCAGCCATTTATAGCCTTTGTATTGGGTTTTTTGCCATCGTCGATGTCTATTAAAAAGGTATCTGCTTCACTGTAGAGTGATTCAATGAGACGCGATACCTGCTTGAAATTATCGTGGCAGAGAATATGGTAGGCGATCATTTAATTGGTCCGCTTCGAGCCCGATCCTGACAGCAAAATTAAGTGCCGGGATCCGTCCCGGTCGGCTAAGCGATAGGTGTTTCCGATTGCGCTGTAATTGACGCCAACGGGAATTTACGTATCAGCAGATAACAGCAAGCAAGAAAAATGCAAGCAAACCAGAAAAATGACCAATCGGCTATGGAAAAGCCAAGAAAACGCCACTGTACTTCAGCGCAGTTCCCGTCCCCCTGAAACAGCAGTTTCAGCGTTTTGAGCATGGGCTCGTTTTCGAGCCAGTAGGTCAGGCCCAAACCACATTCAGGCACCTGCTCAGGTGGCAGATGCTGTAACCAGATCTGTCTGCCAGCGGTGATTAATCCACCGACAGCCGAGAGCGCAACCAGGCCAGCTATCAATTTCTGCCAGAAACGACGACGCACACCAAACAACCCAACAAGCGCAATAATGCCGCATACGTAGTAGAAAAATCGTTGCGTCATGCACAGCGGACACGGGTCAAGGTACTCGACATATTGCAGGTAATAGCCGTATCCCAGCAAACCGGTAACAGCCACAGGAATGGCCAGCAGTATCCAGAAACCTGACAAACTAAAAACTGAAGTATTAGCATTCATTGTGCGGTTAAATCGGAGTCAATATAAAGAACACACGTGCAAGACACCTAAATGGCTGCCACTTGCAACAACAAAATGTTAATTGATCAGCCACACTTTGTATGCCAATCAACTGTGGCAAGACAAAAATTAACGGCAGTTATTGAGTGTAGCAAGGGCTAGATGCCTTGCAGACGTTCAGAGACAGTCATCAGCAGCCAGGCAGAAAATAGATGCTGTCAGAGCAAAGGTATATCGGGGAGGAGGTTGTCCGCTTTTTAACTGTACATATACTGACACGACCGCCGGCTGATTCAGTCAGGATCGCAGAAATGGACAGTGGTTGACACTATTGGTACAGGCAGAGACTGTTCACAGGCTATCGACAGGATGTGATCCTGAACGATTGCCTGATTCAGCTTCAAGGATAGTTCGGTGTTGAAGTACATGGGTACAACAAACACGCGATAATCAGACAGCAGCCTAGCTGGCTTCCCTGTTCTGCTTACCCATCTTGAATCCACGGTACCATTCTTTCTCGAGCTCATCGTCCGAGAAATACGAGTGATGGCAATTTGCAGGTGTTGCGCCCTTGATCCCGGCTTCCATACCCGCTTTGCGAGCACTGGCAGGCGTTACTTGATGCAGCGGTTTGAACGCCTGTGATATTACTGTGTTCAACCCGATAAAATCGAATTTATGAGACATTTCTTTCATAACCTTTTTCATTGGACAAGAGGGTGCTGTCCTTTCACGCATCGAAAATTAACACGTCGTCCTGTAAAGATTGACCTACTGGTTCTCACTAATCATTCGGTTTGTCGAAGTTTGAAATAGACCTTCAGGAAATAAGAGAGAGTTGGCATTGCAATCGGCACTGCAGCGCGCTTTTCAAGGCATATAGTACCCCCGAATTGATCGACCGGAACAGCCGGTTTGCAGATGTATCAGCCCACACCTCACCCTCTACCCTGATTAATGCGAAAGGGCTCAACATTCCCCTATAATTGTTGGGTCAAGTCTCGAATTACTAATGTACCCATCACAGCCCCCGCAAAGGCAAAGGTTTTGACTATGCAATGGACAATCTACTTATCCGGTGAAATACACACAGACTGGCGTGATCAGATCAAAAGCGGCAGCGAGACTCTTGAATTACCGGTTATCTTCACCTCAGCTGTAACAGATCATGCTGCATCCGATGCCGCAGGCGATGTGCTGGGTGCAGAGACGAAAAACTTCTGGCGTGACCACAAGTCGTCGAAAGTAAATAGCCTGCGTACACGCACAATGATCGAAAGATCAGATATTGCGGTCATACGTTTTGGTGAGAAATACAAACAATGGAATGCCGCATTTGATGCCGGTATTTGCTCGGCACTGGGAAAACCTTACATCACCCTGCATGCTGAAGATCTAATCCACCCTTTGAAAGAAGTCGATGGCGCTGCCATGGGATGGGCCACCACACCTGAGCAAGTGGTGGAAATACTGCGTTACGTCACGACAAAAAAATAAGCAACTTGCTCTGAGCTAATTTCCATCAGGATGGGTCAGGCTTAAAGCCTTAAGCCTGTTACCACCAGCTTAAAGCGTTATGCCTGTTACCACCAGCTTAAAGCGTTAAGCCTGTTACCACCAGCTTAAAGCCTTAAGCCTGTTGCCACCAATTCTCAACGGCTTCATGTATGTCTTCACTGCGAAAGCGTGCGGTGCGATCAGCCGGGGCAAGGGGTTCGTCATAGAAGAATGTGGGCAAATCATTATCAATGGTTTCAAAGCCCGCTTTACGATTGAACTCACGTTCAAGTTTTAAGGCTTCTCGTCCCAGTTCTACGAAAAAAATTTCCTCAAGCTCGACACCATGCGCATCGTTGACTGCCTGCGCAAGAAAGTCCGTGTGTTCGTTTGTTACTGAACGACCAAAAATACATAAGCCAAGCGAATCAGCCGCAGCACTGACAACCTGAATACCCATGCTCGCCTCGACCAACTCTTCAACCGGCTTATCCTTACTGTCGTACTGCGGCAAATTGCCAGCCGTGTGATCAGCACCCTGGGCTGTCATCATCATGGTTATACCTGTCACCTCGATAACACGTGGATCATAAGCACTGATCGCCTGACGTTTGACCACCGGAATTCGTTCGAGGCTAAAGTGCTCACCGACTGCTGCCGTGCCTTTTGCATACAACCTGCCTGCGTCATTACCCTTGCGAATGTCACTCAGCACAGATTCCATAAAAGCCTTGTCACCAAAAGCACCCTCACCTGCTTCCATTAAAACGCCAATCATGCCACCGAGTTCAATGGTGTCGATGCCAAGATCATTTGCCAGCCAGTTAAGATCAGCCAGATCGTCTGGATCATTCAATCCGCAGTTTGTACCCAGTAATCCAATAGTTTCGTACTCTACCGGTGAGACTACCTCTTTGCCGTCTTTATCTGCATAGACGTTACTGCATTGGATAATGCATCCCGGCATACAAGCGTGCGTTTGCGTACCACCTCTTTCGATATTTTGCTCACGCAGCGCATCCCCACCCATACGAAACACTTCCTTGTCTGTGTCAACCGCACGACCGACGCTGAAGTTCCTGACCGGCAAACCACCGACATGATTGGTGTAATCTGCCATCATCGCTGTGCCGATGTTCTGGAAGTTATGGATGGCAGGTTCTGCGTCAAGTTTGCGTTTGTATTCCTTCACAGCTCCCATGACTTTCTTGCGATCGTGCAAAGCTGGCATTTTGTTGAGATCAAGGATGATAGCCTTGATTTTCTTACTGCCCATAACCGCACCCACACCACCGCGTGCGGCAAGTCTGGAGGGTCGCAAATCAACATCACTGAAAGAGATGCCAGCCAACAGACCCTGATATTCGCCCACTTGGCTGCACAAGCCAAGGCTGATCTTTTTACCGTACACCTCGTGTAGTTTTTCAGCTGTCTCAAAATTACCCATTCCCATATAAGGGGAAGCGTCTTCAAATAAAATCTCACCGTCTTTAGTCATGCGTACAATCACCCACTCATCGGATGCACCGTGAAAGGTAAACCCCGATATGTGTAATTGCCCCATGGCAAAACCAAAGGTGCCGCCACCATTAGCTTCCTTGATGCCGCCGGTCAACGGGCTTTTGCAACCCACACTGACCCGATTGGCGTTGGAAAAATTGGTACCGGCAAAGGGGCCAGCAGAAAATATGAGAAGATTTTCAGGCGACAAGGGATCGACCAGTGCCTTGTCAGCTTTGAGCATGGTGTCCGCTATCAGGTAACGGCCACAGCGCACGATCTCCTCACCCTCAAGTTCACGACTTGATACGGATCGGTCAGCCAGATTAATTTCGTGATATTGACGCATTACAAATCGCTCTTGCAAAAAACAGGTTCAGATAACACATTACCATAGATCTTCAACTATCTGCGCCTTGCTTCCATGATTGGAATTCACCGCAAAGGTATATCTAAAAACCGCTCAAAGGTAAGGCTGATTATTAACTGATGGCTATTTGTTGGTATTGTCCGGCAATGCAGCATCAAGAAGTTCTATCCAGTGCATGACCGGTGTCTGTGTAACGGATTGCAGATGTAACTGACAGCCGATATTGGCAGTGGCTATAACGCTTGGGGAAACGCTGTGGATGTTAGCGATCTTTTTTGCTTTAAGCGTTGAAGATATTTTCGGCTGAAAAATGGAATAGGTACCAGCCGAGCCACAACATTCCTGCGAATCGTCAAACGGCAAAAGTTTGAATCCCAGTCCTTCGAGCAGAGCCTCAATCCGGCCCTGCAATTTTTGTCCATGTTGCATACTACAAGGTGGATGGAAGGCGACGCTGAAGCCCTCATTGTTGACAGCATTGGAACTGTTTGTCGTTTGTTCCGGAACATCTGGCCCATGCCCAGGCCCCAGGGCCGTGCGAAGCTCACCTTGACGCAGGGCAACTGCACTTTCAACAGGCGAGATTTCGAGTGTTCCTGCAAATGCATTAGCAAGAATGTCTTTTGCACCGAGAGATAACAGCACTTCGCCAATATCCTGAGTAATTGCCGTTATCTTCGCTGCCTTGTCACGGTACTGGGCATCATCTGAAAGCAGATGAGCGTAATCCTTAACCATACTGCCACAGCCACTGGCAGTGATCAGTATCGCCTCGGCACCGTTCTCAATATGCGGCCACCATAAATCTATATTGCGTCGCGCCTTATCCAGCGCGGGGTCTGCATCATTAAGATGCTGGTGAATGGCACCACAACAGACAGACTCGCCTTGTGTAACGTGTATCCCCAATCTCCCTAATACCCGGATTGCCGCAGCGTTAGTCGCTGGCGCCATTGACGGTTGAACACAACCATCAAGCAATATCATGCTGCGTGGTTTATTGTTTTTTTCGTCTTGGGTATTTGTACTGGCGATCTGTTGCCGCACAGGAATACTGGCCGCAAATCGTGCAGGAAGTACAGGCCTGACAAACTGCCCCATTCGCACCAACGGACCAATACGTGATGGGTAAGGCAACACTTGTTTGATCATAAAGCGCAATAATCGCTGTCCGAGTGGACGTTCAACCTGGTCCTCAACAACCTGCCTGCCAACATCGAGAAGATGTCCGTATTCAACACCTGAGGGACAGGTGGTCTCGCAATTCCTGCAGGTTAGACAGCGATCCAAATGCAATTGAGTACTACTATCAGCCTCAACGCCTTCCAGTACTTGCTTAATCTGGTAGATTCGCCCGCGCGGACTGTCCAGCTCATCGCCCAGCAAATTATAAGTAGGACAGGTTGCCAGACAAAAACCGCAATGGACGCATTTGCGCAGAATGCTTTCTGCTGCCTGTACATCTGGCAGGTCGCGATACTGTTTGGCTATATTGGTTTCCATCTAGCGCTTCTTCGTAACTCGTTTCAGGTTGAGATGGACGTTGCCAGCGGTTCGACAACAGGCATACTCGACATCTTTTTTTCAAACGGCAGGACACCGCGATTGAGTATATGGCGCGGATCGAAAGATGCTTTGATCCGCATATGCAAATTTTCCAGCGCTGTTGCAGGCGCCGTGGCAGGTTCCGAGTCGTACACGGAATCATCCGGTTTGTTTGTGATGCAACTGACCTTACCTTTCAGGCGCTGTGCAACTAAAGCCATTTCAGCGAAAGAAGCGTCCGCTCTCACCCAACGCAATCTGCCGCCCCAATCATAAAGCCAATCACTTCTGTGCAAACCCGGTATGGCCTCAGCAAAGGATTCCAGTGGAGTTTCTGCTGGCAAGGTAAAACGCCAAAGAGGAACAGATGAGTTACTGCCGGCTTTATCTGCAACGTGGCAGAAAAAAGGATGAGTCAAATCACGTAAGGATGCCCACCATTGCGCACTGTGCGATTCAACGTCACCACCAATGTCAGCCACTGCACGCTTGACAGCTGCTGCGGAACCAGAGAAGCGAATCAGCAAACGTACTTTATCGTCGCTTGCTTCATTTGCCAGGGGTACGATGGCGGCGGCATCGAGTGGCAGCGGTTGACGTTCTAGTGCAATCAGTTTTTCGAGAACAGCAGAACTGTCACAGGTGAAGCTAACAGTCTCCTGTGCTTCATGCCTTGGTAGCACTTTGACCGACAAGTCAAGCAATACACCGAGCGAACCTCGTGCACCGACCTGCAGTCGAGACACATCGTAACCTGCCACATTTTTCATGACTTCACCACCGAACCGGAGATCTTCACCGCGTCCGTTTATGATGCGGGTACCGAGGATGAAATCACGTACACCACCACTATAGCTGTGCGATGGCCCACTGGCAGCACAGGCTACTACCCCGCCAAGCGTATCCGCACCGCTATACACTGGAGGATCAAATGGAAGTGCCTGACCTTCCTTTGCCAGCAACGATTCAATCTCGGATATCGGTGTGCCACTTCTGGCGGTTAACACCAATTCAGTCGGTTCATAGGAAACAACACCAGCATACTGACTTAAGTCCAGTACCGACCCGGTATTTGGCTGGCCGGGAGTCTGTAAAAAATGCTTGCTCCCAGCGCCTGCTATACGCAAAGGTTCCGAATTGGCAAAGGCATGACCTACACGTTCTGAAAGCGTCTCAGCTTCAATCATGGCGAATCAAAAACGCTCCAGTTCCGGAAACGGCAAATTACCATGATGGACATGCATCGCGCCGAATTCGGCGCAACGTTGCAATGTCGGTATGGCTTTACCAGGATTAAGTATGCCCTTTGGATCGAAAGCTGCCTTCAAGGTATGAAACTGTATCAACGTTCTTTGATCAAACTGAACACACATTTCATTAATTTTCTCGAGTCCTACCCCATGCTCGCCGGTAATTGTGCCCCCGACTTCAACGCATAACTGAAGAATTTTACTACCCAGTTCTTCGGTCTTGTGCAATTCTCCGGGGACATTGGAATCAAACAGAATGAGAGGGTGCAGATTGCCATCGCCGGCATGAAAAACATTGGCGATGCGCAAACCGTACTCTTCAGACAATTCATTCATACGGGTGAGTACTGTCGGTAAAGTTCGCCGAGGAATGGTGCCATCGATACAGTAGTAATCAGGTGACAGGCGTCCAACCGCCGGAAATGCAGATTTACGACCTTTCCATAACAACAATCGCTCCTCTTCACTCGAGGCTACATGCTGCGATGCGGCGCCACAACGTTTGAAAACCTCAGCTACCTGTTTAATCTGAGATTCAACCTCTTCCTCAAGCCCGTCAAGCTCGCAAAGGATAAGCGCCGCAGCATCCACCGGATAGCCACATTCAGCGAATGCCTCTGATGCGCGTATGGCAGGATTGTCCATTAACTCCATGCCCGCTGGAATAATGCCCTCGGCAATGACAGCACCAACTGCAGCACCAGCCGATTCAACCGAATCAAAACTGGCCATCAGAAGTTTTGCCACTGGAGGTACGGGCAACAATTTGACCTTGATTTCTACCGTGATCGCCAGCATCCCTTCGGAACCTGTAAGAATCCCAAGCAGGTCGTAGCCATACTGCTCAGGACTGTCCCCACCGATTGTCAGCAAGTCGCCGGTCGCGGTCACGACGGTGAGTTCGAGGATGTTATGTACCGTGAGCCCATATTTCAGGCAATGAACACCACCTGAATTCTCGGCTACATTACCACCTATGGTGCAGGCAATTTGCGATGAAGGATCAGGTGCGTAATACAAATTATGCGGTCGAGCAGCTTCAGATATCGCCAGGTTACGAACACCTGGCTGCACCACCGCGTAACCACTCTGAGGGTTAAGTTCGAGTATCCGGTTAAATTTTGCCAGGCCCATGAGGATGCCGCGAGGATGTGGAGACGCCCCGCCTGACAGACCGGTTCCTGCACCACGTGCAACCACAGGCACTTCACGTTGACTGGCCCAACGCATAACAGATTGCACTTGCTCGATTGTCTCAGGCAGCACAACCAACAGAGGCGTCTGCTTAATGGCTGTCAGACCATCTGATTCATAGGGGCGAAGTTGTTGTTCTGTGGACAGAATCGATTGAGCAGGCAAAAAAGCGGATAAATCCTCTATATAGTCGCGCCGAAACTCCTCAGATTGACGCATATACAACTTGGAATCACTATCGGAATCGCCTTTTTGACGGTCGTTACTGTTTTGATTTGACGCCTGAGCGGCCTGAGGTGAATGCATGGTCGAGGTACTTATTCTCCTTTCCTAGGACGAGAAAAAAATCTGGAACCCATCTCAAACGGTGCGCCGATGCCGATGCGCTTGACCCTGTAGGAAGATGCTCATATTTTCGAAAGAGTCTCTACCCGGAATATTAACTGTTTTCGGCCGGATCGTTGGACCTTTGCCAGTTTGATGGCTTGATTATTTTAATCAACACTATTACCGCCACTGTGACTAAACTTTATTGTAATAATTTTACCTGATACTGCAGCTCCGCGCTCACAACAGCCAATAGTCGAGAATCGAAATCCACCATGAGACGAAATCGCAATGCAAAAATAATTGCCACATTGGGTCCGGCAAGCAACTCGCCCGACATGCTGGAGGCGCTTTTCGTTGCCGGAATAGACGTGTTCAGACTCAACTTCAGTCATGGTGCGCATGAGGATCATGCAAAAACCCATGCAGCCCTGCGGGCACTGGAGAATAAAACTGGCCGACCCATCGCTATCCTGATGGATCTGCAAGGTCCGAAACTGCGTGTCGGCAAATTTGCCAATGGCCCCCATGAGCTTCAAACCGGCCAGATGTTTCGAATGGATCTGGATGATGCGGCCGGCGATGCCACACGCGTGCAACTGCCACATCAAGAAATTTTCACAGCCTTGGAGGTTGGCGCGAATTTGCTGGTCAACGATGGCAAAGTAAAACTAAAAGTCCTCAGTTGTGACGCCACTTCTGCGACAACAGAGGTTGTCGTTGGCGGTGAAATTTCCAACAATAAAGGCGTCAATGTGCCCGACGTGTACCTGCCCATTTCTCCACTCACCCCAAAGGATCGCGACGATCTTGAATTCGGTTTGTCACTGGGAGTGGATTGGGTCGCTCTGTCATTCGTGCAGCGGGCCGAGGATATGGAAGAAGCACGCAATCTGGTAGGTGGCCGCGCGGCCTTAATGGCAAAGCTTGAGAAACCTTCTGGTATACGTGCTCTTGACGGTATCGTTGAAGCTTCGGATGCAATTATGGTTGCGCGTGGCGACCTCGGTGTGGAGATGCCGCAAGAGCAGGTACCTGTCATACAAAAACGTATCATCAAAGCCTGTCGTGAGGCAGGAAAACCCGTGGTTGTTGCAACGCAGATGCTGGAATCAATGATTCACTCGCCGGTACCGACGCGAGCGGAATCATCCGATGTTGCAACTGCTGTCTATGACAGTGCAGATGCAGTCATGCTCTCTGCCGAAACAGCTGTCGGTGAATTTCCGGTCGAGGCAGTCACTGCTATGAATCGGGTTATCAATGAAGTTGAGCAGGATCCGCAATTCCGGGTGCTACTGGATGCGTCACGCCCGGAACCCGGTAAAACTGTGGCGGATGCGATTTGTTCTTCACTGCATCACGTCTCGTCAGTTATGCCGGTAGCTGCAACGTTTACCTATACTGAATCCGGCTTCAGTACCTTCAGAGCGGCCAGAGAACGACCCGAAGCGCCGGTCATCGGTTGTACACCAAATATCAACACGGCGCGCAAACTTGCACTGGTTTGGGGCGTCCATGCTGTTATCTCGGGCAACATGACCGACGTCGACGCCATGGTCAAAAATGCCATCGCCATCACTCTGGAAGGGGAATTTGGTTCACTCGGCGATGTTATTGCAATTACAGCAGGCATTCCCTTCGGGCGCACGGGAACGACCAACATGTTGCGTCTTACCCGTCTCAAAACCCTCGAGGGTGACTAAAATGGGGCAGCTGGTACTTGGTGTAGACAGTCAATGACGGTGTAGGCGGTCAATGACGGTGTGGGCGGTCAATGATTATTTCATGCAGTTAACAATGATTGGCTAATGATTGGCGCAAAACCGCAACCACCTCTCATACCATGAAACAGTTTGCAATATAACCGCTACCACACCGAACCCTCTGTTAACAAATGTGGCATATCGCTGTCTTTTCGATTTTCCAGCCCGATGGTACGCGTATATATTGTATGTTAGCAGTCGCAGAGTAACGACGTCCTTGTTTGCACATTGAATTGGTTTCAATTGTAAGGACGTTGGCACAGGGAATGTCACGACAGCTGGTTCTGCGAGGTTCAAGGAAAACTCAGTTGTCAACTATCAAAAAGTGCGAGCCATGAATAACGAAATATCATCACACCGCCATTCTTCACAAGAATCACCAAAGCGGTCATCACAGCGATCACCAAAGCGATCAACGCAACGACTGTCGAAACGACTGTCACCCCCTGGTTTACTTGCCTTGTTCTTTGTGGCGCTGCTGTTTACAGCAGGTACTGCCAGTGCAAACGAACGGGATGAATTTTTTGTAGAAATTGGCGATAAAACCGTCACTGTTCAACCGGGTGATACTCTGCACAAACTGGCTAAAGCCGAGTACGGATCCCCTGCTTTTTGGCGCCTCATCGCCGAGTACAACTCACTGACCCCTTCTGCATCACTCCAACAAGGGCAGATCATAAAGTTACCCGTGTTAATGAAAAGGAAATTTGAATTTGCCGATGTCTCATTTGTCAAAGGAGATGTGCTACTAAGCCGAGCTGGCGAAGAAACGCGTGAGCTAACACGTGAAGACAGCATTTTTCTTGAAGATATTGTAAAGACAGGGGAAGACGGTTTTGCGAGTCTTACATTTCGTACCGGTTCAGTTGTACATGTACAACCAAAAAGCGAAATTGAGCTGGTGCGTTTGCGTTGCCTTGAAAATGATGCAACCTGTGTACTGGGTATCAGCGCACTAAAAGGTGAAGTGTCATCCAACGTACAACGTGTGGGTGACCAACCAACCGACTTTAGAATTTTCACCCCTTATGCGACCGCAGCCGTACGTGGTACCGAATTCGATTTCGAAGCCGGTAGCGACACAATGGTAGTGGGAGTAACCGAGGGTAACGTGGATATCGTCTCTTCCGGTTCCCGGAATAATCTCGACAGAGGATTCGGTTCTGTAACCAAACAAGGACAAGCTGGTGGTGATCCGATTCCTTTGATAGAACCACCAACGTTTAAAGGAATACCACCGCGATTTGCCGAAGGCGACAAGATCAGCTGGTGGCGTGCACTAAAAAGTAGCCAGTACATCGTCAGTATCGCAAGCGAAGCCAATTCAACAGAAATTGTCTCGCAGGTACGCCAGTCAAATCAGGTTTATCAATTCGGCGAGCTCAACCCCGGCAGCTATTTGTTTAACGTGCGCTCTGTGGATGAAAATGGGTTAAAGGGTTTTCCGTCATCGCAAAAAGTCAATGTGGTACAAATAAATCCAGACGCTGGCATTTACGAATTAGTCGCCAACCGCGATGGGCAAAATCTGACGCTTAATGTAACCGAACCACGCCAGACAGCTACCGGATATGAACTGCAGGTATCATCCAGCAGTGATTTTGATGATGTCATTTCTCTTGATATCGGCCAGAGTGGTACAGTCATTTTAAAAGCACCGGAAGGGGATTTATTTGCCCGCACCAGAGCGCTGATTGGTACGCAGGAAGTATCCGAATTTGGACCGTCATTGCGGGTTAACTAGAAGCCACCTGAAAATTTGATTGGGGGTTCATAGCCCTTGCACGCTGGCAGGCTGTTTTTCAACAGCCCGCTAGATCAAACTTCAATTTTGAAATAACTTCTAATACTCGTTTTAGCTAAAGACAAGATGTTGTATTAACACCAGTCAATACAACACTACGTGCGAAGCTATCAAACGAATTTTCCGTCGATAGCACGGCGAGCGTCACTGACTCGACGAATCATTGTCTCGCCCCCTCTCACTGCAACACCCACAGACAGAATATCCAGTAGCACTATCTGCGCAAGCCGCGATTTGATTGGCGCGAATATGTCGCTGTCTTCAATTACATCAACGTAGAGCGTCAGATCAGCAATATCAGCAAGTGGAGAGCCAGTTGCCGTTACTGCTATTACTCGCGCACCTGCGTTTTTTGCAATCTTCGCGGTGTTCAAGAGATCGCGACTACGCCCCGACGATGAGATGGCGATGACTAATGCACTGTCATCCAGAAGTGCAGCCGATGCATCCTGAATATGTGGATCCGAGTATGCAACTGCGGGTATGCCAAGGCGAAAAAATTTCAATTGCGCATCTTCTGCTACGACAGCTGAACCGCCTAAACCATAAAATTCAACGCGTTTGGCAGCCAGATAATAATCAACGGCTTTCTCTAAAGCTTCCGGGCTGATTTGATTGCGAATCTGCCCCAGTGAGGCCATAGCGCTATCAATTATTTTATTGGTCAGCGAACGCGTATTGTCGTCGAGAGAGACATCCTGATAAATAAATGTCCCGCGGCTGGCTAGATCGCGTGCAAGCTTGAGCTTAAATTCCTGGAATCCAGCGCAATCGAGCGCGCGGCAAAATCGTATGACAGTCGGCTCGCTAACTTGTGCCAGGCTCGACAATGCCTGAATGGAGGTCTGTACACAACGATCCGGGTCTTCAAGTACCGTGTCGGCAACTTTACGTTCAGATTTTCGCAAGGATTCGCGCGCTGACTTAATCTGCGACAACATGGGGTGCAACCTGTGAATTCATGGGGTATCCAATTGCCTGCAATCAAATTACCAGCACGACAACGTATGCGATCTGATAGATTCCATAAGCCGTCTTAGTCATCACACCAGTATACGACGGGATCAGCGTATCTGAAAACAGCTGCGATCGGGAATGCCGCATGATCATCAAGCTGCAGAGCCCGTGACAACACCTCACACTTCTCCTGCCCGACAATATGCAACATCAGCATACGTGATTTGAAAATTCCCGAATATGTCAGCGACAGCCGCTCATGAGGGGCGCTGCTGGGTCTTACCTGGGTAACCAGCTCTGAGACTGACAAATCCACGTTAACCGTATCACTTAACTGACTTTTCGGCGCATTAGTTTCGGTACAGGCTATGTGCAAATGATCTGGCAACTCTCGACCCGAGTGTGAAACCGATGAGTAAGGAAACAGCGATGCGGTGTGCCCATCGTTGCCCATACCGAGGACAGTCACATCGAATGCACCAGCATGTGCCAGCAATAATGAGTGCATTTTTCTGGCGTAACCCGGTAATGCGTCGACCGCTGTCGTCGCCTTGTCATTATTGACTCCACCGGTGCCGTCGATCTCGCCAAGATCACTGAAACAGCTTATGAAACGAGCTTTACTTGCTTTATCAACCAGCAGGTTCTCGCGCACCAGACGTTCGTTACTATCCTCATGATTCCGGGTCACCCACCGCTCATCAACCAGTGCAACGCTCACTCTAGCCCAATCAATATCCTCAGCAGACAGGGCTTGAAGAAAGGGTATCGGCGTTGATCCACCTGATACGAGTAGACAGGCAGAACCTCTTTTCTCCATTGCCTGACGCAAATTTGACGCCGTGTCCAGGGCCAATCGTTCACCAAGGGCTTGGGGGTCAGTGCATTCAACTCGCGTTATGCAATCCGGCAGGGTCAAATTCGGTCAGTCCTCATTCCAGCTTAAACCATCTTTGCCGATTAACACGTGAGATGACGATGGCCCCCAGCTTCCCGCCGTGTAGGGATCCGGGGCTTGCGGGTATTCATCCCAGGCTGCACGTATCGGATCTATCCATTCCCAGGCTGCTGCGACTTCGTCACGACGCATAAACCAGGTCGGGTTGCCGCGAATAATATCGATAAGTAAACGCTCATATGCGATGACGCGACGTTTTTTAAATACCTCATTGAAATCAAGATCTAGCGACACGGGCTCCAGATGCATGTGATCGCCACGGGTTTTTACGTATATTCTGAAGCGAATACTTTCTTCAGGCTGCAAGCGAATAATCAGTTGATTGGGAGTCTGAAACGCTCCGCTTGTTTCGAATATTGAATGCGGCACTGCACGAAAATTAATGACTATCTCTGTCACTTTCTCAGCCATTCGCTTACCCGTTCTAAGATAGAAAGGAATACCTTCCCAACGCCAGGAACCAATCTCGGCACGCACAGCTACAAAGGTTTCAGTGTAACTGTCGATTGGGATGTCTTCATCTTCAAGATAACCAGAGACCTGACCGTCACTGAATGCGCCTGAACGGTACTGTCCTCGTACCGTGTCTTTGAGAGCGTCCAGTCCAGCCAACGGCTTTAAAGCGCGCAATACTTTTATTTTTTCATCACGCACCGCGTCAGGATCGTCACTGACCGGTGGTTCCATCGCCATAATAACCAGCAGCTGCAACAAATGATTTTGCAACATGTCACGTAATGCACCTGTTTGATCATAGAAGGAACCACGTCCTTCTATCCCCAGACTTTCAGCAATGGTGATTTGTACGTCTTTTATTCGCTCGCGTCGCCACAGCGGTTCAAACAACACATTGCCGAATCGGAGTGCGAGCAGGTTCTGTACTGTATCCTTGCCAAGATAGTGATCAATGCGGTAGATCTGTGACTCATCAAACGCCGCTGCCAATTCATCATTGATTTGTTCAGCGCTGGCAAGATCTCTTCCCAATGGTTTCTCCAGAGCGACACGACTGCGCGGGGTAATTAATCCAGCCAGCTTTAACTGCTGACAGGTTCGTGCAAATATACCGGGTGCTGTCGACAAATAAAAAACCCTGACTCTGTCTTCGAATCCTGCCAGAACATCTTTTAACTTATCGAAATCACTGGAAACGGTGGCATCGACTGGCAGATAAGCAATACGTTGCAAAAAAGCGGTCCATTGCTCAGCTACATACTCCTTCTTTTCAATATGCGGCAGCGCTTCTTCCTCTACACGGGTTATAAACTCGGCAGTACTGTGCTTGCTACGGGCAACGCAAATCAACCTCGATTGCTCTGGCAATTGATCTTCGCAGTGACGAAAGTAAAGCGCGGGTATCAGCTTACGCATCGACAGATCGCCAGTCGCGCCAAAAAGCACGAAATCAAAGATAGCAAGTTTGTCAATTTCCATCTGAGTCATAATGGCAGGTGTCAGATAACGCGATTATTCCAATACATACATAAAACTATTATAAAGCCCGAGCAGCTATGTCGAGACAAGGCGACCCTTGTCATAGTTCATAACAAAGCACCCAGCGATATGCTCTGGCGCCCAAATTTTCAGATAGTATAAGGTAACTGTACAGCATCCATATGAAGGACAATTAACCGATGACCTGCAAATTAACGATCAAACAGGTAATGCAAAGCGCGCCTGTCATGCCAGTATTGGTTATCAATCAAATTGATGACGCATTGCCAATTGCAGAAGCCCTGCTTGCTGGTGGCCTGAACGTAGCGGAAATCACTCTGCGCACACCATGCGCATTGGACTGCATAGGGGCAATAAGCAAAGCGTTACCCGACATGATAGTCGGTGCTGGTACAGTTAATAATGCCGATGAGATGAAACGGGTTAAAGAGCAAGGTGCACAGTTCGCTGTAAGCCCGGGATTCACAGTAAATCTGCACAAGGCAGCACTCGATCATGACATGCCGTGGCTACCAGGCATTTGTAGTCCTGGCGAAATATTACAAGCTGCAGAGTGCGAACGACACGAACTGAAATTTTTTCCAGCCGAACAAGCAGGTGGTAGCGCCTTCCTTGCCACGCTCAGTGGGCCTTTTCAACAGACTGCCTTTTGTCCAACCGGTGGTATCAATGCGGATAGTGCTCTGGACTATCTGCGTCTTGATAACGTGTTGTGCGTTGGTGGCACCTGGGTAACACCTGGGAATGCCGTAAAAGACAAGGACTGGAACTGTATCTCCAAATTAGCCGCAGCAGCCAGTCAACTGGCTTGAATACACTGGAAACTCTATTAACCACCTGATCTGCAAAACCCTCGTTTTGCTCACCTTGGGGAGCGCTTAGGCTAGCTGTCGCATTTTCACGTTTTTGACCGGATGCGACGGCCACCGAGTCAAGATATTTTGCACTAAATCACGCTTTTCACAAAGTTAAGTGCCGTTATAATGGGACGGAGCAGCAGTGCTTGGCATACCGCGATAACAGAAGAGTTTTAAAATGAACGCACATATCGACTGGTCCGAATCAGAGTATCGGAATTTCAACGTCCTGCCTCAGGTCTCATCCCATACCTATCACGAGTTGCCCATGTTTAAAAAGGGGGCGTTGATCAAACTACTGGATGACTACCCAAGACGCTGGTTGCAAGCGTTTACCATGGGCGAGGATCCATGCCGCAACGAAGAATGGAAATGTGTCGACATCTCACCAGAAAGTACCGGAGAAGACCTGTGGCGTGCAGCTGAAACAGGGCGTATCTGGTACAACATCACGCATATAGAAGAATACGATGATAGCTACCGTAATCTTATCAATGGCATGTACGAACATTTAAGCGATCAATGTCAACACATGTCAGATATGCGCTCTAATTACAGCACCTTGCTAATCAGCTCACCTGGCGCTCAAGTGTATTACCACCTCGATGCCGAACCCAATATGTTATGGCATTTACGTGGTCAGAAAAAAATATGGGTCTACCCTGCCATGGACACACATTTTGTCTCGCAAGAGCATATCGAAGACATCTACGCCGGTGCTATTGATGAAAACCTGCCTTTTAAACCGGAGTTTGATGAACATTCCCAGCAATTTCTACTCTCGCCCGGAGATGTTGCTTCATGGCCACATAACGGTCCTCACCGTATTGAAAATATCGACATGAATGTGTCCCTTGCAACCAGCTATTTAACTCACAGCACATATAAGCGAGAATACACACAGCTGGCAAATCGATTTTTATTACGCAATTACGGCGTTAAAAAACGCAGCATGAAAGAAGAAGGTCCAGTAGCTGCAATGAAACGCTTCAGTTACAGAGCCCTTAACAAAATAAAACCTTTTCCTCGATCCGCTCGTCAGAACACCTATATCACTGACCTGCAGGTTGATCCAGCATCCCACAATAGTTTGAAGAGACTCGACACTGCACGACGTGCCTCATTCTCACCTCCTGCTTGAAATTACTCTGAAATTCAGGATGGTAATTTAATCCGTTGGCGTAGACATAACTGCGACTCTCAGGCAGCTACCTTCCCCTGAATACCACGAGCTTGTTTACCCTGGCCTTATACTCAGATTCCTCTTTACCAACATCCAGATGTACAGGTGGCGGGAGCTTGTAAAAATGGCGTCTGAGGAATACAAATTCAGCAACCATACCGACACGCTTGAAACCTGATCGGCGAAACGATCCCAGAGCCGCATAATTGGTCCAATCGGTTGTTGTAACTAGATGAATCGTCGCTTCCTTGTTGTATTCCTGCACAGCGACAAAATCCAACAGTCTGGACATTAATTTTTGCCCACGCATTGACGTTGTAACGAAGCACTTGAAAACGTAAGCCACGCCTTCGGGTAACTCCAGTCCAGCGCCAGCAAAAGGAGTACCTGCACTGTTGTGATGTGCAGGTATGTGATCTGTACCAACCAGCAGATATCCAGCAATTTGAGAATCGATCAAAGCCGCATAGAATCGAAACCCTGACTGTCGCATGTCATCAATCAATGCCGGTCCAAGCTGCAGGTGGGCAACAGACACATGAGAGTCGAGCTGATCCGGCATGAGTTCAGTAAATTGAAAGTCACTGCTATCTTCAAACGACACGGTATCGGGGATATCACGAACAAGCAGATAGGTGATATCACTTGGTATCAGTCGAGTTGTGCCTCGATAGATGTATTCAAGCAACTTATTCATTATCCAGAGTCAGTAACCAGCATGTAGTGACGAAAAGTGGCAAAGGAATATTTTACCGGATGTGGTGATTCGCTTTAAATCCAGCCACGAAGTTTGTAAACTACCATGGCAATCAATTCATGGATGATATGAGTTGATTTACGCAAACCGGATATATAGGGCAATAGACTAACCGGAAAAACTGCTGGCGAATAAAGCGTATCCGTACCGACATGGCAGACCTCATAGCCCCTCTTTTCAAATACCTTAGCCGCCCGAGGAATGTGCATGAACGACGTAACCAGCTGGATTTGTGGCTCAAGCTCAGGGGACAGTAGTGCTTCCATCGCTACAGCGCTTTTAGCAGTTGACTCACTGACCGATTCAATGACTATGCGCTCGGCCACTACTCCCTGATCACGTAATATGGACGCCATCATACGGGCAGGTTGCCGCTCATGGGAGACGCCTCCGGTAATATAAAATGTCGAACTATCACCTGCAATTTCGCGAGCACGCAATACACGCAACAACGAATCACGCGACAATACCTGATAAGGGTCGTCCGAGAGCACGTACTTATCTAGCCCCCCACTGAGCACAACCACAGGAACCGACGATGACAAGGATTCGCAAGCGACCGGGTTGCTGCGCCAGTTCTCTATGCGCCAGACGATATGATTTGACAGTCCGGGAATAGCTAGCGACCAGAAAAGCCCAAAAACCAGCAGCATAGCCATAAAGACCGGCAGAGGTCTTGCCTTGTAGAATAACAACCAGAGCATCATGACGACGCACAGAGAAAACGCAATCAAACCAACGGGCTGTAAAATCCAATCAACCAGTAGATCTACCATTGTATGCAGCCTTTAATTGAATGTCGGAACAAACAAATAACATCCCGACAGGCTTTGTTGCCAGAGGGAAGGATGGTTGTAAAAAAGTTAAATGGCTGCATGCTCGATTTTGATATTCTGCTCAGCTATCTGACACACTGACACACTGACACACTGACATTAACCAGTGGACATACATATTGTAACAACGGCAGCCGACTTTGATGCTTTACAGCAAAGCTGGGAGTCACTGACGGAAGAAAATTCACGGTACGGGATATTCAATTCCTATCTGTGTAATCGCCTCTGGTGGGCACACCACCAGTATCTGGGAACTCTGAGCATATTTGTTGCCAGAGATGCAGGTCAAGTCGTAGGCATCGCGCCATTGTACCGTCTGCAAACCCGTCGTTTGCGCAAAATTCAGCTTGATACCTTAAGTTTCCTCGGCAGAGGGGCCAGCACCACACCTGATGACCTTGATCTTATCGTCGCTGAGGATAACGCTGAGGCCGTTACCCGCAAACTGCTACAGCACATATTATCTGACAGTTCACTGCAGCGATTGCATTTACGCGATCTACCATCAACCAGCCATACGAAAACTGTACTGCAGAAAATAGCTAAAGGTGAGAGCGACCTTACGATAAGTACACCACACACCATACAAATCAGCGATCCAGTATCCCGCGCTTCACAAACACTCCCTGCTGCCTGGCCAGAATACCTATCCGGCCAATCAAGAAACTTCAGAAAGCAGGTAAAGCGCCGTAACAACCGACTTGCACGCAGTGGTGAGGCACGTTTTCGACGTTGTCGCGATTCGAATGAAATCGAGACTGCAGCGCAGGCACTGATCAAACTGCATCATGCGCGGTGGGAAACAAAGTCGGGTGCACCCAAGCAGGATAAACTGACCTCATCCTCGAAGGCTACGGAACAGACATCAGAATCAGAGTCGTTCAGGGAACCTGCCTACATCGCGTTCCATACGGAATTTATGCAACAGCTTGGCGCCAGAGATAAGCTCTGGCTGATGACCTTCGAACTTGATGGCGAGATTGTCGGTGTCGAGTATGCGTTCGAATACAACAAGCGTCTTTCGCTGTTCCAGACTGGATTTGACCCAACGCAGGCTCATTTGGCACCGGGGCATTTGATGATGTCACGATTAATCGAAATGGCTATCGAGGCAGGTATTCAAGAGATTGATTTGCTGAAAGGCGATTATGAATACAAAGACAGCTATGCGAGCGAAATACGACTGACCGTCGATGTGGATGTGGTTCAGGGGTTACTCGTTAGTACCCTGTTCAAAATCATTGATAAAATCCAGCGTAGATGACTGTTGCACTAAAACATCCGATTGTTTCAATCGACTAGCTCGAAACAATGTTTCATCGCCAAATTTATCTTTAACCGCATCAATAGTGCGCTCCAGATCATCGACACGGGTGTCATCAGCAAATAGATCTGTCTGCACAGGATCGCTGTCGTTCAAAATATCGAACACCGCCATTCCGACCAGACGATAGGTCTGTCGCGTTTTGAAACGATCCAGCAAACTAACAGCAGCATCGGTAAGCAGAGCGGTACTACTGGTTGGATGAGCAAGAACAGCCTGACGGGTTAGAAGCTCGAAACCGCTGGTCTTAAGCCTTACTCGCACACCTCGCGCTAGCAGATTTTTCTGTCGCAGACGCTGACCAACGTGCTCGGCTGATTGTCGCAGATGTTCTGCCAACACATGATGTGCCGAGACATCTTCGCTTAAGGTACGTTCATGGCCCAGACTTCGGGCTCTATGCCTGCGCGACACACTACGTTTATCAAGGCCCGATGCCAGCGCATGGAAATGTTCACCTGAATTACCCAGCATACGTTGCAACCAATCAACATCACGGCGTTGAATATCGCCAATTGTATAGAGACCAAGCTGTTCCAATTTGGCAACAGTGTGCGGGCCAGCCCCCCATAGTTTGGAGACCCGCATCGGTTCAAGCCAGTCAACAATCTCGTCTTCAGAGACCACCGTCAAACCATCCGGCTTATCGAAGGCACTGGCAACCTTGGCGACAAACTTGTTTGGTGCTACACCCACAGAAAGCGTCAATCCACGCGTTGCTTCAAAAACAGCGTCCTTTATCTTTTGTCCCATTTGCACAGGCTTGCCGAACAATCCGCTGGCACCTGACATATCTATAAATGCCTCATCCAGGGAAATAGCTTCAACAGCGGGGGAAAACTCATTAAACGCCTGCATCATCCAGCCCGACAGTTCCTTATATCGTTCAAAACGCGGCGGTACGATTTTGGCAAAGGGACAACGCTTTAAAGCCTCTACCATTGGCATTGCACTTCTTAGTCCGTACTCGCGCGCATGATAATTTGCTGTTAGTACGACACCACGGTGATTCGGCGAACCAACAATCAACGGATAATCGGCAAGAGATGGATCATCCAGCTCTTCTACCGAGGCATAAAAGGCATCGAGATCCGCGTGTACGATTATCGTCGACCAGTCATTCACGCGCTCGACTCACGTCGTACCCATACCAGCCAACCGATAGCCAGTAAGGTGAGGAGATATAGGGGTATAACTGACATGTTGACAAACGCCCAGCCAAACAAATGATGCAGGGAACCTGCGCTTAATGCGGTGATAGTAACAAAACTGAATACGGCAAAATCGTTAACAGCCTGGGCGCGGTTTTTCTCGTTTGGGCGATAGGCTGTCGTTAACAGAGTTGTGCCACCGACAAACAGGAAATTCCAGCAAATACCCAAGGCCACCAAACCTGCCACAAAATGAATAAAGCTTTGGCCCGACAAATTAATAGTAACAGCAACAAAACCCATCACGACCCCGGACAACAATATCGCCACGATACCAAAGCGGTCGATCAATTTGCCGGTAAAAAATGAGGGTAGAAACATCGCCACAACATGCCACTGTATGACTTGTGCAGTGTTACCCATACCATGCGCGTTGGCATGCATGGCAAGTGGCGTTGAGCTCATGACCAGATTCATACTGCCATAGCCAAACATCTCGCAAATGACCGCAATTATAAATACAGGTTGAAGAACGATCTGTAGCAACGGACGCGCGCGTTGTGAGCTATCCTGGCTGTCAGAAGAAGCTTCGGCTTTAGCTGTATTGACTGTATCAAGGTTAGCTGGCAACTGTAATCGGGATATCACCGCCAGATTAATCAAGTAGACACAAATTAACACGACAAAAGCACCAGCAAACGGATAGGAGACAAACAAATCCTGACTATGATTAGCGAGATTGGGCCCGACAAAGGCGGCCAGTACGCCACCGGCCATTACATAGGATATGGCTCTGTTTTTTCGATTCTCATCGACCGCTTCCACAGCTGCGAAGCGATAAAAGTTGGAAAACGCAGTAAAGGATCCAAACAGGAATGCCGCCACACAGAAGATCCAGAAAACCTTGTTTATCACCGCCCATAAAGCGAGCACAGCACCGACTATTCCGATGCAGGCAGCGAGCATGAACCCTGCCCGACGTCCGTACCTCGCCATACACAGGGAGGCAGGCACACTCCCACTCATGACGGCCAGAAATTGCAAGGCAATTGGCAAGGTGGCAAGCGTTTTATCGGGTGCGAGTTCAAACCCGATCAACGCTGACAACGTAATAAGCAATGACGCGCAGGTGAAGGCAGTGGCGGTACAGAAAGAAAGCAGGTAGATTGAGGTTGGCATAGGTAGGATTGCTGCGCGAATCAGGCTTCCAGCCTGCTTGTTTAAGACTCTGGCGCGATCCAGTATACATGTGACCGGCTAGACACACATCTGCCCCGATTCAACTAACAGATGATCCATGAAAGACAATTATTTTTTCGACAATGCGGCAACCAGCTTCCCAAAGCCTGAAAGTGTCTATCGTTTTATGGACACATTCGCTCGCGAATCAGCCGTCAATCCGGGTAGATCCGGCTACGCATTGTCGATCGAATCAGAACAAATGGTTCAGCAAACCCGACGCATGTTTGCCAGTTTTTTTAACGCCAGTGCAGATCCCAGTCGAGTCATTTTTACGCAAAACATCACTGATTCAATAAACCTGGTTTTACAATCGTTGCTTGCAAACGGTGGCCATGTGATTGCCAGCGACGTAGAACATAATTCGGTGTTGCGGCCCATCGCGCATGCCAATCGTGATGGCGGCGCCCAGGTTTCCTATATCCACGTGGATAACGACGGTTACATCAACCTGAATAGCATGGCCGAATCGTTCAGATCAGATACGCGTGTTGTTATAGTCAATCATGGTTCAAACGTAACCGGTGCGGTACAGGACCTGCCAGCTATCTCGGCACTATGCAAATCTCACGGCGTGCCACTACTTCTGGATACTGCACAAACAGCTGGTGTATTACCTATCGACCTGCAAACAACACCGGTTGATATGTTGGCATTTACGGGCCACAAAGGTTTGTTTGGTCCCACAGGCATAGGTGGTTTAGTACTAGGGGCAAACGTCGAATTGTCTCCGCAGCGTGTCGGTGGCACTGGCGTCGACTCAGCAGACCCTTATCAACCCGAGTCCTATCCCGCTCGACTTGAAGCCGGCACATTGGCTATACATGCCATTTCAGGATTACATGCCGCACAGCAATGGTTTGCCAGTATCGGGCAAGAGGTGGAAACAACGGATGTTACGAGTGAAGAACTGATAGATCCGATAGATGACAACAGCACATCCTCCGTATCTGCTGATCATCACCGACTATGTGCTCTGGCACAGTCACATATAGGAAAGCGCGAACTAACGCATATCGACAAGTTGATCAATGCCTTGCGAGATCACCCGCGAATACGTTTGTTCGGCCATACGCAATCCGGGTTACCAAGAGTTGCGACGCTCAGTCTTATAATGACCCATCTGTCATCGACTGAAGTGGGAGAGCGACTGGATGCCGATCACCATATCTGTGTTCGTACAGGTTTGCATTGTGCACCGAAAATCCACCAACACCTGGACACGCTCGGGAGCGACGGCGCGGTAAGATTTTCACCCGGCTATTTCACCACTGATGATGATGTTGAACATGCCATAAGTGCACTTCTGGCACTGGCCAACGAATAGCTCTCATTCGAACACCAACCAAGCAGTGAGCACCAAATGACACTGTATTATTTTTCCGTTAGCTGGATAATGACGTAATATTCAGTATTTCACTACTACTTACTGATCTTTTACAGCCAAAACCACTATAATTTGATTTACCCGCGACAAAATCTGTCGCACAATTGATGGTGCACAACAGAAACACACAAACACATCTATAAAATTTGGAGACAAATTATGAAATGGGAAACTCCTACTGCTGTTGACGTGCGTTATGGTTTCGAAATAACCATGTATTTCGCAAACCGCTAATCTTTGAGAATTTGCGCAAGCGCGAGAAAAAGCGGCAAGCGCGAAGAAACGTAAGCGCGAAGAAACGCAAGCCTGAGAAAAACCGCTACCAATCCAGCTATCAACCATGCTTTACTAACATGGCTATAGCTGGATATCCACTTTCCAGCCGCGCACCCACTCCTGGACTCAACATCTTCTATCCACCAGTCCCGGAGCCATCCGAATGCTGCTCGTTAGAACAGCAACAGCACTTCTCAATCGATAAATAGTCGTAATCGTTCGGTTATACTTTCCGATAATGATCTATCGCACAGGCGTCCAGCCAGAGTGGCGATTATGTCACCCGATCAGTCTCGAATAGCAGCCAAGATGAGACCACCAGAATGAAAATCAGAGTACTGGGTTCTGCTGCCGGTGGCGGTTTCCCGCAATGGAATTGCAACTGTCGCATGTGCAAGGGGCAACGCGATGGATCAATTGACGCACTTGCACGAACACAATCCTCGATAGCTGTATCCAGTGATGGCATCGACTGGGCATTGATAAATACGTCTCCCGATATTCTCGATCAACTCAAATCCAACCCGGACTTACAACCAGCACGTAGCACTCGCGATACCGGCATTACCAGCATTGTGTTGATGGATGCGCAGATAGATCACACAACAGGCTTGTTGATGTTGCGCGAGAACCAATCGAAACTAGCCATCTATTGTACAGCTGCAGTGCACGAGGATCTGACCACGGGCAATCCATTGTTCAATGTTCTGTCCCACTACTGTGGCGTCGATTGGAAGGAAATTATGCCGGGTAATACCCATACGGATATCGCGGGCCTAAAAGACATCAGCGTACAGGTATTACCCTTAACCAGTAATGCACCACCCTATTCCCCGAGACGCGACAAACCCATTCCGGGAGATACCATTGGCTTGCTAATGCGTGACGCAACATCTGATAAACAAGTATTTTATGCACCGGGTCTGGGAGAGATGGAGCCACATGTCTGGTCTGCCATGCAGGATGCAGACGTCGTTATGGTTGACGGTACCTTGTGGACAGATGATGAAATGATTACCGCGGGTGCAGGATCAAAAACCGGTAAATCCATGGGTCATCTTGCACAATCCGGCAACGACGGAATGCTTCAATGGCTTGACAAGCTTCCAGCACAGACGCGGAAAATACTGATTCATATCAACAATACAAATCCGATTTTAAATGCCTCAGGTGATGAAGCGCAAAAGCTGCGCAATCATGGTGTCGAAATCGCATACGATGGCATGCACATCGAAATATGAATACAAACAAGACAAGCGATACCCTGTCCGAAGTTGTGCTTTCACATCGGGAATTCGAGCAACGACTGCGCGCTGAAGGCAGTGCCTACCATATACATCACCCGTACAACGTGATGTTAAATACCGGCCAGGCTAACCGTGAACAAATTCGTGGCTGGGTTGCAAATCGTTTTTATTACCAACAGGCGATCCCGTTAAAAGATGGCGCCGTGCTGGCCGCTTGCGATAACCGGGAAATTCGACGCGAGTGGATCAAGCGCATTCTTGATCACGATGGACACGCCGACACCCTGGCTGAAGATCCCGGCGGTATCGAAGCCTGGTTACAACTGGCAGAAGCGGTGGGTCTGGACAGAGAGGAGACCACTGATCTTCGACATGTGTTACCCGGTGTCAGATTCGCAGTAGATGCCTACATCAATTTTGCCAGAACACGTCCATGGCAGGAATCTGTTTGCGCGTCCTTGACCGAATTATTCGCACCTCAAATACACAAGCAGCGGCTGGCAACCTGGCCAGAGCACTATCCCTGGATAGATCCGGCTGGACTGCAGTATTTTCGTAATCGTGTCTCTCAGGCTCGCCGCGATGTCGAACATGGATTGCAAATAACACTCGATTATTTCAATACGCCAGCGCTACAGCAACGAGCTATAGACATATTACAGTTTAAACTTCAGGTACTATGGCAAATAAGCGATGCCATGGCGGTCAGATACGGACTACCTGACTGGAATCCACTGCCCACGCTAGATCAAATAAGTCAGGAACAAACAAGTCAATCGAATCAGTTTCAGGCAAAGGATGCATAATGACTACAGATGAAAAGACAAGCACTATTACTGCGGATCATATCCCGTCAGTAACCTCAGGCTATCGACTGCAATTCGAACAGGCTCAGGACACCTGGGTTCTACTTTACCCGGAAGGAATGGTTAAACTGAATCAAAGCGCAGCAGAAATATTAAAGCGTTGTGACGGTAAACGATCTGTCGCACAAGTAGTCACGCAGCTGGAACTGGATTTTGAACAAAAGGGACTGGAGAACGATGTGTTAGGTTTTCTGGCTGTAGCAAGAGAACAAAAATGGATCAAGATTACCGATGCGCAGTAACGATAAAACCACTGCAAATATCAACGGTATAGATCCACCGTTATGGCTACTGGCTGAACTCACCTACAAGTGTCCGCTGCACTGTGCTTTTTGTTACAACCCGATTGAATTCGATAAACAGCAAAACGAACTGAGCACCGAAAACTGGCTGGATATTCTACGTCAGGCCCGAGCACTGGGAAGCGTTCAATGTGGCTTTTCCGGTGGCGAACCAATGCTGCGCGATGACCTTGAAGAGCTGGTCGCAGAAGCACGCGATCTGGGCTTCTACACAAATTTGTTGACCTCTGGTGTCGGGCTTAACGAAAAGCGGGCAAGCGCCTTAAAAGAAGCAGGTCTTGATCACATACAGCTTTCGTTTCAGGATTCAACCAGAGAACTTAACGACTTTTTATCCAACACACGGACCTTCGATTTAAAACGTCGCGTAGCCAAAACGATAAAGGACCACGATTGGCCGATGGTCATGAACTGCGTTATTCACAGACTGAACATTGACTACATCGATAAAGTCATCGATTTAGCTCTGGAGCTGGGGGCTGAGACACTGGAGCTTGCTAATACCCAATACTACTCCTGGGCAAAACTGAACAGGGAACAACTGCTGCCATCACGTCGTCAAATCGAGCACGCTGAAGCAGTTACAAACGATTATCGTGAAAAACATGGCGACAAGTTAAAAATCATCTTTGTTGTTCCCGATTATTACGAAACTCGACCGAAAAAATGCATGAATGGTTGGGGGAAAGTATTTCTTACAGTCACACCCGATGGTACTGCCCTGCCTTGCCACACCGCTGCCATGCTGCCCAGCATCGAATTCCCGAATCTTGCAAAACAATCCGTCAAGTCAGCCTGGTACGAATCAGAGGGGTTTAATAAATTCCGAGGTGATGACTGGATGAAAGAGCCCTGCCGCTCTTGCCCGGAAAAACATAACGATCTGGGTGGATGCCGGTGTCAGGCATATATGCTGGCAGGAGATGCAACAGCAGCAGATCCGGTATGTGATAAATCGCCACAGCATAGCGTGGTTGAAAACGCTGTAGAGTTGGCACAAAGACCGGTTTCAGACAGTCAGAGTACGTTAACCGAGGCTACCGAGAAACCACTGGTTTTTCGCGATCCCAAAGCATCACGAGACATTATTGATAACAATCGCAGCGAGGCCATTTTGCGGGGAGAACCCTAGCCACTAAATATTCAATCGTAACTGGTGTTATTTTTTACCACATCGACACCAGCTATACGCAGTGCGATCCGTTCAACATGCTGACTATTGGTTTCACTACCAGCGTAACCGCTTAAAATGGCAACCCCTTCATTGATAACAATATCCAGATTGGATTCAACGCCAAATTCACCGATGGTCAGGGGCTTTGTACAGGACTTGTGCAGGTCATTTGCAGAGGCCGCGTTTATGAATCCGCTGGCAACTAGAGGCATCGTGATCAATTTCGCTAGAATACGCATGGTTCATCCTCCTGTCTGTTTGTTGAAATATCGTATTGATCAGGCAATTCTTTGATTAAGATTAATAAACGTACTGCCTGTTTTTCAGAAGCTGTTACCCTTTATTTACGCAATACTCTTAAGAGTGTAAACGGGCCATTTAATTTCATTAAATATCACTAAAACTGCAGAAAAATAACGGAACTTCTCCGTTTCCACTAGTTTTAAGGGCCGCAGATAGTATATTTTCGAGTTTGTTGAGAATGAATCATCTAGAACAATTGAATAAGTATCGGGCAAGCAGGCTTTTCAGTTATGCCGATGCCAGAACCATGGCAAAACGTCGACTGCCACGACTTGTATTCGACTATATGCAGGGCGCCGCCGGTGACGAATTGGCCATGGCTCGTAACCGTAAAGCGCTGGACAGTGTTTTACTGTCACCACGCTCGCTGGTTAATGTTGATCAGAGAAGCCTGAAAACAAATTTTTTAAGTCAGGAATGGTCTCTACCCTTCGGCATTGCACCCATGGGTATGTGTAATCTGGCCGGGCCTGGTACTGATCAACACTTTGCCTCTGCAGCGAACCAACACAACATACCTCTCGGCCACTCTACTGCCGCTTCAAGCAACATCGAAAATATGGCGTCGCTGGCAGCTGACAGATTATGGTTCCAACTCTATGTTGGACAATCGATAGAGCTTGGCTTGCAACTGGTAGAACGGGCGAGAAACAGTGGCGTTCAGACACTGATACTCACTGTCGATGTGCCCGAAGTTGCTCAGCGCTTAAGAGATAAACGTAACGGTTTCAAGGCACCACTGAAAATTGGGCCAAAACAATTCATCGACTTCGCGGCGCATCCTCAATGGAGCCTGACAACACTTGCCGCAGGTGTACCTGAATTAGCCAATTTCAAAACCGACGATGGCACACATCAACAATTCAACCGTGAAGATGGGCGCGGTAAATTAACATGGGACTTCCTCAAACAACTTCGAGATTTATGGAAAGGCAACCTGGTGATCAAGGGCATCATGCATACTGATGACGCACGGCAGGCAGCAGATCTTGGCGTCGATGCGATTTACATTTCCAATCACGGCGGACGTCAGCTTGACAGTGCACCGGCGTCCATCACACGGTTACGACACATCCGCCGTGCCCTGGGCGATGATATGCCATTGATTCTGGACAGTGGTATTCGAAGCGGTGACGATATCGTACGAGCCTATGCCAGTGGTGCGAGCTTTGTGATGATCGGGCGTCCGTTTTTATTTGCGGCGGCAGCGGCAGGAAAACCAGGCATAACGCATTTTATAGACGTTCTTGCCCATCAAACCAGCAGCGTAATGGCACAAATCGGCGCCGTGGAGATAGGCGAAATATCAGGGAAAATGTTAGTTCAAGCTGAGTAATCAGATGTAAGTTCAAGAGCGTCCTGTGCAGAGTCAGCGACATTGCACTAGCTAGAGCTAGCTGCATGGCTAATGCTGTTGGCACGACGTATTTTCGCGCGCTGCCTGTATCCAAAAAGCGCAGCGATCACAGTAATAATCAACGGTACAAGAAGAATGTTGATCAACTTAATCCAGCCACCCAGATTTTCAATATCCTGATTCAGCTGATGGCGCACGTCACGAAGCTCCCGCCGTATTGATAGTTGTTGATCACGAAATCGAGCGACCTCTTGTTCCTGTTCAGCACTCAGTACCAGTGCATCCTCACCTTCCTTGCGACTTTGCAATTCTGCAAGGCGTGATTCTGTTTGCTGCAATCGTCCTTGCAACTCACGTTCTTTGTCCTGAAAACGCTCTGCCGCATCTCGCTCCAGTGCTTGAACTACCTGAAACGGGCGGCCAAAGCTACCACGACTTCGAAGACCCATTAAGTCTTTACTGCCAATAAGATTTTCAACCGCATTGAAAAAGAAATTGCCGTTGTCGGCAAACGGCTGTGCGATATCCTTGCCGAAAAAATTATTCACTCTGACCCATAGCGGATCGTGCAATACATCTGTGTCAGCCACTATAAATACATTGATACCATCATCTGATGATTTAGCCAGATATGGCCTCTCAGGCGTAACTGATTTTGAATTTGTGCTGTCATCTGCGCCATCATCAGATTCTTCGACGTCGTTGTCCCCTTCATCATCTATTTCCACCACAGGCCTGCCGTCCGGAAAAGCACTGGCTGCAGGCCCTGTGATATGAGCCACCACAGGGTAACGCTCCCCGCTTTCCTCAAATGCACTACTAAGTTGTGCTGGATCAGACAGGTTCTGTAAAAGGGAAGCATCCAGTAAACCCGAGCGTTCACTCGACTGCACCAGTGTGTCAAAGCGGGTGGTCGCAGCATTGAGTGGTCGTAATACGGCGCTACTTGAGAATATAACCCTATTCAACTGATTCAGTACCGGATGATCAGACACGACGAAATTCTCTGGCCCGTAACCGAACACGCCCGGATGTGGTGTTGGCTGACCGTTCACACCACCCACACGCAGCGCATGTTTTGCATCAGCCAGTACTTTGCCTGCTACCAGTTCCAAACCCCAACTTTGCAATAGCGGTGACAACTTGACGTTCTTGCCGCCAGTAGTTGAAGCTACTGATAATAGAGGATCTGTCTGCGCAAACTCATCCACAAATGCCAATACCGTACCGCCACGCATCACGTACTGATCAATGGCATAGAGCGTTTGTTCTGTAGCATGGGTTGGATGCACCAGTAACAGTAAATCGATAGAGTCCGGTATATCCGCAACATCGAGACCGAAACTTTCAATGTCATACAACTCGCGCAACTGCGTGTAGGTTTGCCATGGCGGCGATGGTCGGCGTTGAGCCTGATCGAAGCCACCACTAAAGGGCACGCCGCTCACTAATCCCAATGTCGGACTATTGCTGCGAGACACTTGCAACAAAAGACGGGTTAGATCGTACTCAAGAAATTCTTCCCTGTCCGGGTGAAGGAATTCAATCAGTTCGGTGTTATCAGATGCTCCTCGTGCCGCCATACCGAAGAAAATGGGCTCTTCCCCAAAACCCAAAGTAATACGTTGTAAGCCCAGTACGTTTGCTTGATCTTCCTCTTCCGAGAACGGAGCGGGATCAATAACCTTAACCTTTAATTTGCCCTCGGCACGCAATGAATATTCATCCAGTAAATCAACAATGCGCCGAGCATAGTCACGTAAAAAACCTAGTTCTGCTGAATCTTCTTCAGAATAATAGAATGTCAGATCGACATCAGATTCCAGTGAAGTAAGCACATTGCTTGTGCCCTGTGAAATACTGAACATACGGTCTTCAGTCAGATCAAGTCGTGCACCTTTGAAAAAAAGATTATTGGCTGTTACAAGGCCCAGGGTCACAACAGCCAAAATTACCAGAGCCGCTTTCGACGTAAAATTACCCATGGCTCTAGTCCGCCTTCTTCATGTTGATAATCAACACAGTTGCGAGTAACCACGCACAGATAACCAAAACAAAGAATACAAGGTCTCTGACATCCAGCACACCACGTGAAATTGCCTGATAATGGCTGAGAAAGCTCAGGCTTGAAACCGCATCAACAACAACATTAGGCGCCCAACTGCGAAATGCTGCCAGCACCAACGGGAAACCTGCCAATACCAGTAAAAAACAGACGACAACTGTCACAATGAAGGCAATAACCTGATTATTGGTAGTCGCAGAGATACCACTGCCGACAGACAAAAAGGCCCCAGCCAGCAACCAGCTACCGAGGTAACTTGCGAGTACGACACCGTTGTCGGGGTCACCGAGGTAATTAATCGTTATCCAGATAGGAAACGTTAACACTAACGCCAGACCAATAAAAAACCAGGCAGCTAGAAACTTACCGATGACCGCTTGTGTAACCGTTACCGGCAGGGTTAATAACAATTCAATGGTGCCGGTTTTTCTCTCTTCTGCCCAAAGGCGCATCGCCAGGGCGGGTACGAGAAATAGATACAGCCAGGGATGGAATGAGAAGAAGGGTAGCAAGTCGGCCTGCCCGCGCTCATAGAGGGACCCCATATAAAAAGCCATGCCGGAGGAGAGCATCAGAAAAATAACCAGAAATATATAGGCTAGTGGAGAGGCGAAATAGCTATACATCTCTCTTCGGAAAATCGATATCAGACTAGTCATGAGCACCGCCTGTGATAGTGCGGAATACATCTTCAAGTCGGCCGGTTTCAACGAATAGCGACGTTACCGGCCAGCTTTCACTTTCAACCAGTTGAGCCACTTCATCACGCATGCGAGCATGATCGCTGGCGCCTGCAAACACTGTTATCCGTTTGCTCGTTTCACTCGTTGTCTCGGCGCTCGCTACTGAATCCAGCAGCTCAAGCTTGTTACGCACATTCAGTACGCTACTGGTATCAAATGTCTCATCAAATTCCAATGTCACTGCTTGATGGAAACGCGATTGTGATTGCAAACCTGCAGGCGTATCGTCTGCCATTAGTCTGCCATTAGCAATCACCAGTGCCCTGCTACAGACTGCGGTGACCTCTTCCAGCAGATGGGTTGAGAGAATGACAATTTTTTCAGTCGAAAGATTGCGAATCAGATTACGCACTTGATGTTTCTGGTTGGGATCAAGGCCATCGGTTGGTTCGTCCAGAATCAGAATATCCGGATCGTGAAGAATAGCCTGTGCAATACCCACACGACGCTTAAAACCCTTCGACAGTTCATCGATTTTCTTATGTACAACACTGTCGAGTTCAAGTTTGGCGATTGCATCATTGATAGCCTGGTCACGATGCGATTTTTTTACACCTCGCATACGTGCAATGAAAGTTAAAAAGTCCGGTGGCGTCATATCAGCATACAAAGGCGCACCCTCAGGCAAATAGCCAATACGCTTACGAGTTGCTATCGGGTATCGTCTTACCGACTTACCCATGACTCTAACGCGGCCACTGCTGGGGGTTATGAAGCCGGCTATCATTTTCATGGTGGTAGATTTACCAGCGCCATTGGGACCCAGAAAACCCAACACCTCACCCGGTGCTACCGAAAAGCTGACATCATCAACCGCGGTAAATCCCGAGAACTCTTTTCTTAATTTCTCTACTTCAATCATCTTGTGTCGAACAAATAAGCGTCTGAATCAACCGATTTTGACGCAAGTAGCAAGCAGCTGATCCATGAAGAAGTAACCACATGTCGCCGAACAGAGAATTATACAAATTGACGGGACTTAATGCGCCAACTTTATGCGCAAAGAGCAGGAGTGGCCACACAGAACATGAGTGCCAGGCCACACAGTCCAGTGGCGCACAATTTTAGTGGTTTGAAAACAGGTTAGAGAAGGAAGTGAAGCAGACAGAGCAGATATCAGTGTGTCCGGCGGCGCAGATTGCACCGCCGGTCTGTGACTAAGCCAGCAACTAGCGGCGGCCCAACAGCGAACGCAACAGACCTGTTCTATGCAGGTAGTACAACAAGGTCATAATGGATGCGATGGCTGAAGCCAGATAGGTCAGGAAGGCCGCGTTCAAAACACGACCAGCACCGCGTGCTTCATCCGGGCTGACAATATTGGCATTGACCATAGCCGTTTTAGCGCGAGCGCTGGCATCCCATTCAACCGGCAAGGTGATAACCGAAAAGATCACTGCCGCGGAGAAAAGAACCACGCCAATTAGCACGACAGGTGTGCCCAATGCGGGGGCCATGGACATCATCAGCATACCTACCATTAACACCGGCATAGCCATTTTGCTGGAGATATTGGTTACAGGAACCAGTTTCGATCGCATCTGCAAAAACTTGTAACCCGTCGCATGCTGCAACGCATGCCCTGCTTCGTGGCAGGCGACGCCTATAGCTGAAATCGAACGTGCGTTGTAGACAGGCTCTGACAGTCTGAGTGTCTTGTCGCGTGGATCGTAGTGATCGCTCAAGCGGCCGGAAACCGGCTCGATACGACAGTCAGTCACGCCTTGACGTTCAAGCATAAGCTTGGCAGCCTCTGCACCTGTCATATTGCTGGAAGTCCCAACATTTTCGTAGCGTTTGAATGTACTCTTGACCATAAATGAGGCAAGACCGGATAACACCATTCCCGGCAACATTACCCACAGCATATATCCAAAATTGTAGCCGTATCCCATAATCCGATAATCCTCTTAAAATTACAGTTCAACCTCAATATGGAGGTTGACCTACCGTTCATCAAGATAGATGCCCGATTGTTGACAATATGTTGCGTATACTGCATAAAAACACGCCCAGCAAGCTAAGCATGCCACTGATGTATACATTTGTATTTATCGCCGGCCTGGTATGGGGTGTTACCTTTTCACTCGCGCGAATAACAACCCATGCCGGTATGCACCCTCTCGGCCTGGCATGGTGGCAAGCAGCAGGCGGCGGCGCGATGTTAATAATCGTCTGCTTGCTGAGGCGGGTAGATATGCGCGCTTCCTGCAAACTGCTTTTTCCCATGACCGTTATCGGTTTCGCGGGCTCGATCATTCCGGGCACACTGCTATTCTACGCGGCTTTGCATGTGCCCGCTGGTGTACTCGCCATTACGATAGCACTGACACCGATGCTGACGTATGCCGCGTGTGTTGTGCTCAAAATGGATATTTTTAACCCAGCGCGAGCAACCGGAGTTTTGCTTGGCTTTATTTCCATCGTGCTTATCATGCTGCCAGGCAATGTCGAACAATTGAAGGCATCCGATAGCCTGGCTTCCGGGGCGGCCGGGGGGTCAACAACACTCTGGATCGCGCTGGCGCTTCTCGCCTGCTGTTTCTACACAATCGAAAATATATTCGTCGACAAGAAAGTACCCTCAAACATCGACATGCCCTTATTACTCGGTGGCGGCATGACGATCGCTGCATTACTGATGCTACCCTTCGTTATCACAAAAGGCGCCTGGGTGGCGATTACCTTGCCATTGAACGCGGCAGAATGGTCAGTAGTCGCCATGGTCCTATTCAGCACTATGGCCTACTTGATGTTCCTGATTGTGATCCGCCACGCCGGGGCTGTGTTTGCCAGCATGACCGGTTACGTGGTTACTCTCTCGGGCATATTCTGGGGCATGTTGTTCTTCTCGGAAAAACACTCTCACTGGATTTGGCTGGCACTGGTGTTGATGGTATTGGGCATGGCTATGGTGACACCGCGCGACAAGACCACAACACCTGATTGATCTCAGGTATGACACTTGGGACTTCTCGGGCATGCACCACTGCGCGGGCAGATAAGCCGCACGTCTTTTTCAATGCCACGCAGCATCCAATCGATATTGAGAATTTTACCAACGGCGGCCAGATCGTTTTTTATCGACGCTGGTATTTCTGCCGTGCCAGCATTTTCACGACAAGCCTCTTTAAGCGTGTTGGCAACATCTGTGGAATCGATTCCCTGAGCTTCCAGCGCCGGGTTGATATCAATACCGGCACACAGCACCTGCCCCGCCCCGGTTATATTCGTAGTACGCAAGGATTCACAACAGTAAATACGCATGCTTTGCCCATCATCAAGCAAGGATATCTGCGCTGAGGTTCCAGTTTCTGTCGAGTCAAGCATGCGAAAAACCGCCCAGTTCGGACAAGGATCCTGTACCAGGCGCATATTTCCCCACGGCAACGGAATACCATTACCACGATAAACCGCATTTAGACGGCCGGGTGGAAAAGCATCGAAATAATGCCAATGGGGATAGGATGAAACAGCGGTCATACGGCGCATCGTGACAGACGAACTGACATCGATCAGATTACCAATAGTGACCTCGTGCGCGTTGCGCTCAATGAGACGCCGAAACGGAACCTTGGGACACAACAAAGCGCCGGCAAAAAAGCTACATTCGAAATCCCGCCAGGCATGCACAATGTCATGAGCATCCAACGCGTGCTCTTCATCAATGCGCAAGGCTTCACTGCGCTGACCTGACTGGCGACGGTCGGCGATCATCGGTGTCTTCATACCATCGCCGTTATGCAACACCATATGTCCAATATAAACGGCAAGGTCATATTTGTGTCGGATCGGTTGCTGCTGCAAAACCTTATTAAGGTATACCTTGTTTGGCTTTTTAAAATAGGAGCGCACGAAGGTTTCATAGCGCACACCCAGTTTCGCAGCCTCGGCTTTAGTCAGCTTGTCAAACCAAACCACCTGGATGCCAACATTTTTGGCAAATGCCTCGATCGCACCCAGGGTTAGAGGCAACTGCTTGCCACCTATCCCTTCAGCAGCCCGTTCGAGTTCGGGAAAATTGTTTTGATGGCGCTCCTGATGGGCGCGAATCAACAAGTGACCGAACTGTCTGCCTGTGACACCCGCCTGTGAGAGCAATTCTGGAATCGCAATCTGTAGTATTTCGTTGCTAAATAGAAATCCGGGCTCCATGGGGATACCGCGCAGACCTCCACTACTGCCCTTTTCAGGCAGGATGGTCTCGTCATCAGGTATCTCCACCAGGAACCATTCCGCATTTTTTTGAAAAACACTGGCAATAACATCCAGCATCTCGGCACTGGGAAAGCGTTTGCCTCGTTCAATCATCGATAAATATGAGACAGATGGCGCATGGTTTGCGTTTTCTTTGACACAACGCGCAGAGAGGTCTTCCATCGTCAAATTGTTACGCTTTCGCAAATTTCTGATGCGAGGGCCGAGAAAGTGTGCGTTTCTTATCAAATTTTGAGGCTTCATCATGTCAATTTTACACTGTGAAGTTTTTTATGTGCAATTTTAGTGAAAATATAACTAGAATTTCCGCCAACCTAGAGGACAGCTGCCAGATGAGGCGGACACAGTCACTCCGGGATGGAATTTTTTTAAAGACGAGACGATAGGTAGCAACAATGATCAATTACCAGCAACATATTTCTGATGCCGCAACCAGTATTGCGAACAATGGCGACAAGTGGCGAGCGATAGATCCTGAGCGAGTGACACGCATGCGGTTGCAAAATCGCTTCAAGTCAGGGGTGGATATTGCACGCTACACTGCAGGTATCCTGCGCGCTGATATGGCCGCTTACGACAAGGACCAGGATCAGTACACACAGTCATTGGGTGTCTGGCATGGTTTCGTCGCCCAACAGAAAATGATCTCCATCAAGAAGCACTTCGAGGGATCAACCAAACAACGTTACCTCTACCTGTCAGGCTGGATGATCGCGGCACTGCGTTCCGAGTTCGGCCCGCTACCGGATCAATCCATTCATGAAAAAACTGCCGTACCGGAGCTTATCGAAGAGATCTACACCTTCCTGAAACAAGCTGATGCACGTGAAATGCGTCATCTGTTCACCGAGCTGGATGCAGCACGTGCAGAGGGTAATCAGATCCAGGAGCGCGCTGTTCTGGACAAGATCGATAACTTCGAAACACACGTCGTGCCGATTATCGCCGACATCGATGCAGGTTTCGGTAATGAAGAGGCTACTTACTTACTGGCAAAGAAAATGATCGAGGCTGGTGCTGGCTGCCTGCAACTTGAAAATCAGGTGTCTGACGTTAAGCAGTGTGGACACCAGGACGGCAAAGTGACCGTCCCGCACGAAGATTTTCTAGCAAAAATAAATGCTGTACGGTATGCGTTTCTCGAGATGGGTGTTGATGATGGCGTTATCGTTGCTCGCACAGATTCACTCGGTGCTGGCCTGACACAGAAAATTCCCGTGTCTCAGGAGCCCGGCGATCTAGCTGATCAGTACAACGCTTTTATTGATGGCGAAGAAGTATCCGACATTAATGAAGTAGGCCCGGGGGATGTTGTTATTCGTCAGGGCGAAAAAATGCTCAAGACCACTCGCCTGCCTAATGGCCTGGTTCGCTTTAAACCCGATACCGGTGTAGATCGCGTGGTGCTCGATTGTGTCACTGCCCTGCAAAACGGTGCTGACCTGTTGTGGATAGAAACGGAAAAACCACACGTTGGTCAAATCGCCGAAATGGTTGATCGTATTAAAGAGACCGTTCCTGATGCAAAGCTCGTTTACAACAACAGCCCATCATTCAACTGGACGCTGAATTTCCGCCAACAGGTCTTTGATGCCTGGTCCGAAGAAGGCAAAGACGTATCAGCCTACAGCAGAGAGGAACTGATGGATGCCAGCTATGACGAAACTGATCTGGCTGTCGAAGCTGACAAAAGAGTACAAAGCTTCCAGCGCGACGCCGCTAAACGGGCAGGTGTTTTCCACCACCTGATCACCTTGCCGACGTACCACACAGCAGCATTATCTACTGATCTGCTGGCACGTGATTATTTCGGTGATCAGGGCATGCTTGCCTATGTAAGAGATGTGCAACGCCGCGAAATTCGTGAGGGACTTGCCTGCGTCAAGCATCAGGATATGGCTGGCTCCAATATCGGCGACGATCACAAAGAGTACTTCTCGGGTGGGCAGGCACTTAAAGCGTCTGGTAAAGACAACACCATGAATCAGTTTGGATAAAACCCGACTGCATCAGACAGGTACAACTTGAAATAATTACGTTAAAAGTACGAGGCAAATAGCTATGACTACAATAGTAAATGCAATCAAAATCGAATGTCGTGAGGGTGTTGCTCAGACCGAGTTGGGCTTTATAGCCATGGCCGATCATCATATGGTCAAGGGCGTCTGTGATGCTGATTGTCTGGAGGGACTGGCGAAGGCTGAGCTGCGTTTTCAGGCCAAAGCAAAAGCTACAGCCAGAGCCAAAGCGATGGAAATGGCAAAGGAACTGGCAGCAGAGCCTCTCGATACCGGTATTGATCAAGTCGCCTCAGCCAGATAATACAGGCAGAAAATCAGTTGGGGCACTGAATCAGTGCCGCAGCAGATAAGCATTAACCGCAAGGCTCCTCTCTATGAGGAGCCTTGTTTATTTAACACTACGGCAAATCAAACATTAACAACGTCGAAATCAGTACACATACACTGCGTCTCGTGTCTTTACACTCCCTGCTTTAAACCATTCCACTAATACCGGGTTTCAGTTGCCTCTGAAACAAAAATAGAATTTCCCACAAAATAACTTTATATTTGATGTTGTCAGGACCGCGTTCTCAGTTGATGCGCACTGCCATATATCCTGTAATCTACTAATTCATGAGCAAAATTTTTATGCCCTATACCGACTACCTCAAGGAAGCCAATTTTATTGCTGGCAAATGGGTCAGCGCAGATAGCAAAGAAACTATCGACGTCATCAATCCCTCCAGCGGAGAAAAAGTGGGCACAGTGCCAAAATGTGGTGGTGCTGAAACACAACGAGCGATCGATGCTGCCGCTGCTGCTTTTCCTGCCTACGCAGCTATGGACCTTTTAGCGCGAGTAACACTGTTGTGGAAGCTGCATGATGCACTTATCGACAACCAGCAATCTCTGGCTGAGCTACTAACTATTGAACAAGGCAAACCGCTGGCCGAGTCGAATGGTGAAATTGCAATAAGCGCGGCTTATATCCGTTGGTTTGCTGAAGAAATACGACGTTCAAAGGGTGAGATCATACCGGCGCCTGCCAACGGTCGGCGCATCATGACAACCAAACACCCGGTCGGCGTTGTCGGCATGATCACACCGTGGAACTTTCCATCGTCAATGCTGGCACGCAAAATCGGTCCTGCCCTGGCAGCTGGCTGCACAGTGGTAGCAAAGCCTGCAACAGTGACACCTTACTCTGCCATTGCATGGGCAGCCCTGTGTGAAGAGGTTGGTTTTCCCTCTGGTGTGGTTAATGTCGTGACTGGATCGGCACGCGAAATTGGCGGGGCCATCATGCAATCACCCAGCGTCCGCAAAGTGACCTTCACCGGTTCAACTGAGGTAGGCAAGGAGTTGATAAGACAGTCAGCAGACACGGTTAAAAAGGTCAGCATGGAGCTCGGAGGGAATGCACCATTTATCGTGATGGACGATGCTGATATGGATGCTGCCATCGAAGGTGCAATGGCATCAAAATTTCGTAATGCCGGACAGACCTGTGTCTGTGCTAATCGTTTCTATGCCCAGGCAGGCATTTATGATGAGTTTGTAGAAAAGCTCACCGCAGCCACAGCAGCCATGAAGGTTGGCGATGGTCGCGAAGCGGGCACCGAGCAAGGTCCGCTGATCGACGTTGATGCGATGGAAAAGGTTGAAGAACTGCTAGAGGACGCAACAGGTCAGGGCGCGAAAATCGAAACCGGAGGATCACGCCATGCGTTGGGACAATCATTTTTCGAACCCACAGTACTCTCTGGCGTTACCCAATCCATGCGGGTCGCAAAAGAGGAGATATTCGGTCCGATGGCACCGGTATTTCGCTTTGATACCATTGATGAAGCTGTGGAAATGGCCAACGCCACGGAGTTTGGATTGGCTTCCTATGTGTATACACGTGATATCGGTCGTATAATGCGTTTCAACGCTGATTTACAGTGCGGAATGATCGGTATAAATTCAGGTTTAATAACAACTGTTGAAGCGCCCTTTGGCGGTATGAAAGAAAGTGGGCTCGGCAAGGAAGGTGGCAGCCAGGGCCTGGAAGACTACCTGGATACAAAATACATGGCTGTGGATTTTTAATAACCATCAATCGTATTATGTAACGACTCAGCCGTCAGATATCCTCTCTGGCGGCTCAGCCATCGACGAACGCACCGCGTCCACATCTTTGCCATTGCCCACAGCAAACCAGAATGCAATCATGGCAAGTACGGTAAGAACTGCTGCCAGAACAAAAGGTGCACCCGGAAAGTTATAGCCCGAGCTGCCGGCGGTGTCCGTGTAAACGTAGAAAACCTGCGTCATCAGTAAGGGGCTTATAATAGTTGCAATAGCAACCAATCCACTGCTAACACCTTGAAGCAAACCCTGCTCGTTCTCTGGCACCGTATTGGAAAGAATACCTTCAAGTGCAGGAGATACTATTGCGCCCAGTGCCACCAGCGGTAACATCAAATAAACGGCAAATTCATTATTGATAAAACCAAAAAAAAGCAAGCTTAACGCCGTTAGTGCAAATCCCAGATAGGCGGTTCTGGATTCGCCAATGGTTGATAATATCCTGCGTATCAACCACCCCTGCACCAGCGCGTAGCCAATACCAACAAGTGCCAGTGACAAACCAATCTCGAATGAAGACCAGTCGAAAGACGCGAGCCCCCAATAGGACCAGACCGCTGGATAAACCTGGTGCGCAATAGAAAACAACAGCAGTGATAGAAAAATCCAGCCTAGCGCGGGGAATCTGCGTGCCAGCAACAGGCCACTGAAGGGATTGCTCTTGGCCCAGGAGAATGAACGCCGTTTCGATTGCGGCAGTGACTCCGGTAATACAAAATACCCGTACAGACAATTTAACAGCGCAAGCATTGCGGCGACCATGAACGGGGTTCGCGTACCGAACTCTCCCAATAACCCACCCAGAACAGGACCGAGTATAAAACCGATACCAAAAGCAGCACCAATGACACCAAAATTAGCCGCTCGTTTATCAGCTGTACTGATATCAGCAATATAGGCTTTGGCAGTGACATGAGTTGAACCGGCAGCGCCGGCAAGCAATCGCGTCACAACCAACATCGACAGCGTTGAGGCAAGGCTCATGACTATATAGTCAATAGCCAAAGCGATAAGACCGATAAGCAGAATCCTTCGCCGACCATAACGATCAGACAATGACCCAAGCAACGGACCAGACAAAAATTGCATTACAGCGTAGGAAGCAGTTAACAACCCACCCCAGCGAGCTGCCGCACCAACGCCTTCGCCAGTGACTTCAATCAATAGGTCTGGCAAAACCGGGATGATAATGCCAAGGCCGACAGCGTCGAGGCAGACCGTTATAAAGATAAACAGCAGTGGACTGCCTTTCATTCCATGCTCTTTGGCTGGATTATCTTCTGAGTTAAACGCGCCGGTCATACAAAACGTTTTCTATAGCGGTTGATCTGGCAGGCGACGTAGACTGGAAATGCTACCTGCGCGGGTTATGACATCACTTAGTGCTTCAGATCGACAGTCCATCGACCAGGCATTGGCATGCAAGAGGCTATCGGCAGATTCAAGCAGGCCAACGTGTCCAGGCCAGAACACAAGGTCACCACGACGCCTGTCCTTAAAGTCAATCACTGTTGCAAGACTTGATTCCTGAGGTTGACTGTCTCGCGGCAGATTGTTGCCTTGCAATCTGGCGGCGCTCTGTATCATGCCGGAACAATCGCACCCGGCTGGCGTTCTACCACCCCAAACATAGGGTGCGCCGGAAAAAAGCTTACTCGCTATAGTCACCAGATCACCTTGACGTACAAAATCTGCCGTTGTCAGATGTGATCGGATTACATAATAGCCATCCAAGGTTCTGGCGAACTTTGTGTTATCCCATGAAGAGTCACCAGCGGATGTCCTGACACTCTCGTCATTGTCATCATCCAGGACCAGTAAGGATAACAATGGCAATCGACACAGAACCTGGCTTTTAATATCCGGTTGCGTAAGTAACAGGCTTGAAGGAGCTATCACTTTATGGGTGAACGGTTTCAGGGGTGCTTGACGGGTATTTTTGGACAGAATAAAGCCAGTGTAATCATCAATACTGTTTCTGACTTCACTATAGCCATTTTTTTCAGCGAGTAATTCAAGAGGCTCACCGTACAGGCATTCACTGGTGCAAATGGACCCGGCATGCGGCTCGGCCAGCATAGTTTCGCAGCCGGAATTTATGGTCAGCATGAGATTACCAAGAGTTGTAACAGGCGCAGCAACAGGTGTACTGGCTGCTACACCTATCGACTACTTTCAAGGATAACGCAGCTCAGTCACGATACCGGTCAAATTAAGACTGAGATCCATAAGCAGGCATCCCATCTATCATGTCTTGCGCATTTTGCGGTACAGCGGATAGAAAATGAGTAATGCTGCAATGACCATGCATGTGCCACTTATAGGTCTGGTGAAAAACGTCGTGAAGTCACCCTGCGATGCAAGCAATGATTGCCTTAGCGAGCGTTCCGCAAGTGGCCCCAACACGATAGCTAGTACCGCAGGCGCTACTGGGTAATTCAATTTTCGCAGCAAGTAACCCACTATTCCAAACAAAAACATTAACCAGACATCATGCATGGTTTGCGTGGGTGCATAACCGCCAACTATGCACAGAATGTAAATAATCGGTGCCAGTACAGTAAACGGCATCGTCAATACTTTTACAAATAAGGGTATAAATGCCAGATTGATCAACAGTGTTGCAGCGTTGGCGATGTAAAGCGATCCGATAAGACCCCAGACAAAATCAGGATGTTCCGTAAACAACAGCGGACCCGGGCGTAAACCCCAGATAATCATGCCGCCCAGTAATATCGCTGTGGTTGGGGAGCCCGGTATACCGAGCGTGATCATCGGCAGCATTGATCCAGTAGATGCTGCATTGTTCGCAGCCTCAGGTGCGGCAACACCGGCCACTTCACCTTTACCGAACTTCTCCGGATTTTTGGAAAAAGTCTTGGCCAAACCGTATGACATTAACGATGCAGGGGTTGCACCAGCAGCAGGCAAGGTACCAACAAAATAACCCAGGATTGAACCTAGTGTGGTGGTACCGATGTAGTCCTTAACGCTTTTCAGGTTACCTAGCAAACTACCGACTGACATTTTAACTTTGTGGACAGTCACTTTTCCCTGCGTTGATTCGAGCGTCCATAACATCTCGCCAATACCGTAGATACCTATGGCCAATACAAGGAAATTAATGCCATGTAGAAACCCTGAGATATCACCAAAGATCAAACGGGGTTTACCGGAAATAATATCGAGTCCAATGGTTGCGAGCACCAATCCGATTAATATAGAGAAAATGGTTTTAGGAATATCATCGCCACCCAACCCGATAAAAGTGGCGAAGGCCAGAATCATTAACGCGAATTCCTCTGGTGGACCGAACTTCAATGCAAATTCTGCCAAGGGTGGTGCGAACAGCGTGAACAGTACCACCGACACGGTCCCACCAATGAACGAGGCTACCGCTGCTGCTGTTAAGGCTTTATCGGCCTTACCTTGTTGCGCCAATGGGCGCCCATCGAACACCGTCGCCACCGCAGTTGACGCGCCCGGTATGCCAAGCGTTATTGAACTGATGGCACCGCCATACATTGCGCCGTAATAAATCGCTGCCAGAAAGATAATGGCTGAGGTTGGTGGTACCAGAAAAGTAATCGGCAATAATATGGCAACGCCATTAACCGAGCCAAGGCCGGGCATCGCACCTACTAGTAAGCCAACCGTACAACCGATGATAATCATCATCAGGTTCAGCGGCTCTAATGCTTGAAGCAGCCCAGCACCCAATAACGCTAATGTGGTTTCCATAGCCTAGCTCGCCTCTTTTGCCGTTTCGACTTGTCGGGATTTTCTAGTGAGGAGGTGTCGCACCCAATAGGCAATAACGAGTACTACCCCAAGGGCTGGAAGACTGACTATGGGAGCTTTGAAAGCACCCAGGCGTTCGCCTGCATTCTGTGCATAAATAAGGTCATAGACCGGATAAAACATCTCTTCGGTAAACGCCTTGGGCAGTGGAATTTTTAAGGCCCACTCAAACAGACAGAAAATAAACACCGGCACACCAATCACCAGCGAAAGAGTCAATGCCCAGGAGTGATGACCAACAAATTTGAGATAGAAAAGCAGAAATATCGGTAAGGCAATATAAATTCCTGCCCACTGTGTCATTACCAGTAACGCAAGAATAGAAAATGCAGAAACCCCAACAACCATTGCGGTTTCTTTGCTGATATAGGGCTCGTCAGATACAGACTCGGGTGTAACCCGTTTAAACCAGCGCACCATGGTCCAAATGCAACACAGCAACATGCCGGTTGAAAGCCAGAAAGGCCAGGCACCTGAACCGGGACCACGTCCTTCAATCCAACCAATATTGAGCTCAGCGCTTTTGACCATCAAGCCAATCGAACAGAGCGCCAGCAAAACAGCGGCTAATATTTCAGCAGTACGAACAGTCATGCGGGATTACGTAACTATCAGTAAAGAATGGTTGCGTACAACCATGATCAGTTATAAGTAAGCCCTGTCAGCGGATGCTGACAGGGCTAAACTTTTCTTCTTGAATCCGGGAGGATCCTGAAGAACTTACTCGCCAGTGATGGCTGCAGCGCCTACTTCTTCAATCAAAGCAGTATGACGTGTCAGCTGCTCAGTATGGAACGCTGCCAGATCATCTCCTGCTGACCACTCAGTGCAGTCAAGTCCATCATCAACGCAGAACTTCTGCCACTCTTCAGACTGATACAGCTCGCTGAAAAGATTGATGTAGA
>CAYPMR010000009.1:0-73295 GCA_964411665.1 uncultured Granulosicoccaceae bacterium
TCTGAAACTGCATGGTCCAGCCGAAAGAACGAAGATTGATCACAGAGACAAGAATATACGACATCAGGATGCCAAGGGGTATCGCAAGAACCCCTGCTATCAAACCCATTAAGCCGGTTTGAAGGTATAACAATATTCTGAGCTCTGGCGGTGTGACGCCAAGCGAGCGTAGCACGGCGAATTCCCGACTGCGCTCGAACGCCAATGCCATCAGCGCACTTAAGATACCGACGAATGCCACGCCTACAGTTAACAGACGCAAGACATGCGTGATGGCAAAGGTGCGATCGAAAATATCCAGAGATAGATCGCGGAGTTCATTGTTAGAGCGCATCAGTAACCCATGCTGGTTAGCGAGTTTTCTAACTTGCTCGATACTTTGTTGCCTGACTGATTTTTTGATATCACGGTGAAAGCTGATGCCCACTGTGTTCAGTTGCACATAATTCTGTTCATTGCCTGTATCTTCATCCTTATCATATTCAGCGTCACCTGCTGCTGAATTGTCAGGCTGCCAGTGTTGTTGGAAATGACGCTGTGCGATTACAGCCATGCCTCTGCTAGCTGCATAGTCTGTAAATACGCCGGCGATATCGAATTCACGTTCTCCGCTATCGGTTTGCAAGCGAAGCGTGTCTCCAGCCGTAACCTTATGGGCGTGTGCTAATGGTTCGGTAATAAAAATAGCACCCTGTTCCAGCCATAGCTGTGAACGGCGGGTACTTGAGTTGTTGTCCAGAAAAGAGAAACCGTCTTTTGCATCTCCTGTTAGCTCAAGAGACATCAAGCGTGACGGTAGTCCTTCGATTTCAATGTCCAACAGGCGCACCGTACGTGTACCCGAGATACTGTCAATATCACTTATTGAAGGCAACAATGAACCTGGTAGCAGATTATTTATCGACTGAGCATCACGCAGATAGATGTCAGCCTGCAGAGATTGCTCTAACCAGTCAGCCACTGATACACGAAAACTACCAATCATGATGCCGACACCAGCCGTTGCCGACACTGCAATCACCAGCGCTGCAATGGCAACTGCCGTGCGACTAAGACTCGCCCCCAGAGAGCGCAATGGATATTGTCCCATAGCGCCGCTGGTATTTGATTTAAGAGGTGGTCGCTGTTTGCTTGTTTTGTATCGTTCTGTCAGCAGTAACAAGCATTTTGGAATCAACATGCTGTAGCCGAGCACGATTAGAAACAATGCTAAAAAAGCTGCCCATAACGAATGACTTAACCACAAAATTACAAATCCGATCAACAACCCGGCAATACCCATCATCGAGATAAGCGGTACGAGTTTGCGTGTACTGGACTCCAGTGTGGAGCGTTGCGTTAAGGAGATTGGAGCGGTGTTAGCGGCCTCCCGTGCAGGCATAAGTGTGGCGAACAGTGCTGCTATCAAACCAATAAATACGGCCTTGAATATTGAAAATAGCGAAACATCCAAACGTCTTACATCCAGAGTGAAATACAAATCGTTTATCGTTCGCGTCACCAGATGCAACAACACCCCCCCAAGCGCATAGCCGAGAATAAGCCCTGCAATGATTCCGACCATGGCAAAGCCTGCTATTTCCAATAAAATCGCAATGAAAAGGTCACCACGCTGTACGCCGAGTAAACGCATCTGCCCAAAGACTGTTCTGCGTTCCAGTACCGATAATGTTGCCGTGTTATAAATCAAAAAGGCGCCAACCAGAATGGCAAGCAGACTCATTGCCAGCAGATTCGTGTGGAATGCGGTTGTCATCTGTTGCAACGCATTGTTCCGTCGTGACGCTTCAGTGATGTTCAGTTCATTGGAGAGCGATCTAATGCTTGCCAGGTCTTGTGCAGCTGTCGCATCGTCTTCAATCACCAGGTCTATTCGACTCAGGCGATCGTGAAAATCAAGGATCGACTGTGCTGTGCCTATGTCTGTCATGGCAATGTTATCGGGTACAGGCTGATCACCTGTGACTAGCAGGTTAAGCAAATGCAACTGATGTGTACGGCCATTGACTTCGACTGTGATGACATCGCCGATCTTCAGGCCAAGTCTTTGTGCAGTCGTATCGGCTAATAAGAGGCTGCCAGGTTGCAGTAAAGCCAGTCTGTCGCCTATACCGGTGCTCGAATCGGGACTGTTCTGCAAATTATCAAGCTGATTTCGGAACATTGGCTCGGCAAACATATCCACGCCAATGAGTTGTAAGTTCTCAGCTACATTATCTGTGTTATTGCTGCTGCCGTTGCCGAAAATAGCAATACTGCCTTCTATAATCGGTGCGCTGTTGCGCAGCCCCAACTCTGTGCGCATCTGTGTGTAGATATTTTCGTCCAACCCGTTCGTGCCACCGGTGATCTGATGCGTTGTTCTTCCGGTTATGCTGTCAAGCGACAAGGCGAAAGCACGCTTGGCACTGTGATTGGCAATATCAACACTGAATACAACAGACACCCCCAAGGCTATGCTGATCAGCATTAACACAGCCTGACGCTTGTGCTGACACCAGTAGCGCAAGGCACAAGTTAAGATCACACGGTAATCTGAATGGTGGGAAGAGCCAGTCATCTACTCTCCGGTGCCAGACTGTCTGCCGATGGATTTTCCATTACAGCGACGTGCCCGTTCGAACATCGCCTGTATAACTGTCCTTGATTATTTCTCCATTGCGCAATTCCAGCACCCTGTCTGCGCTATCGGCAATGAGGTGACTATGGGTAACCATTATGATGGTCTGTCCGATGGTGGCAGCTATCTCGTTGGATAAATCCAGCATCCGTCTTCCTGTGTCTGCATCGAGATTGCCAGTGTGTTCATCTGCCAGTACCAACGACGGTGAGTGCACCATGGCCCGTGCAATAGCAACACGTTGTTGTTCGCCACCGGATAATTGATCCGGAAACGCATCAACGCGTTGTAACAGACCTACGCGATCGAGCATGGCATGAGCCAGCGACAGGGCCTCTTCATTATCGAAACTATTCAATTGCAAAGGCAGGAGTACATTCTCCAGTGCGCTAAGTGTCTGAATAAGGTTGAAGGATTGATAAATAAAACCGATGTGTCTGCGTCTGAATAAGGTGCGCTGGGTCTCCGACAATCGGGTGATATTTTCGCCGCTGATGCGTACTTCGCCTTGATCTACCCGGTCGATCCCCGAAATAATATTCAGCAAGGTCGATTTACCACTGCCACTTTGCCCCAGTAGAGCAACACATTCCCCCCGGTTCACCTCCAGTGAGACCGAGCGCAGCACTTTTTGCACTGATTGGCCCCCTCCGTAGTGCTTGGCCACCCTGTCAAGTGCTAAAAACGGGGCGGTACAGTATTGATTGTCATTGGTCATATCAGGATGCTGGATGTCGCAGTATGTCTGGCCCGGGAACTGTACTGAGATCAGACTATATATTTAAAGACATTTTACATGGATGCTTTATATTGGATTGAGTGCCGGGAACAGCTATTATTTCCAGTTGCTGGGCTAGTAACCTCGGTTCCTGAGGGGTGCTGACTGGTAGTAATGATAAAATACATTCTTATTCGAGAGAGTTTTTGTCAGGCCTGCGACAGCTTTGTCTTTTCCGGTCTTCGTACGGCGAATCTGATTTGCGATTAACTTGAACAAAATGGAGTCAAGTAATGAAAGACGAACATTTATATCTGCAGGCCAGGAGTGAGGTTGATAGCAGTCGTCGTAACCCGGCAATTTGGGCCAAAGCGATGTCAGTCACCAATAATGATGAGATTGTATCCCGCTATGCATATATCGCACTGCGAATGGAGCAATTGGTGGAACACGAACAAATAAGGAATTCTTCGCCATCACAAACCAACCCGATGGCAGATGAAGAACATCCGCTGGCTGATCTTGACGGTACCTTGCACACAGCGAAGCCTGATTTAGCGCCTGCCGCGATCGATCAGGATCAGGAGTATAAGACCTGGGAGTCAAATACAGGGCAAGAGCATGAGCGACAGCAAGCGCAGCACAAGCAACAGCCACCTGCGCAACAGCAGGCTGAGCCATTGGACCAACCCCAGCAACAGACTCAAATATCTGATGCAGTGGTACTCGCCGATGACCCAACCTTAATGGCTTTGCCTGAATTTTCCCGTATCAGTGGTATGACGGATGAGCAAGCCAGAACACGAGCACAAACACAGCAACATGCTTTGGTTGCCACTAACGGTGGGCACTTTGTCAAAAGAGATGCCGTGACACCTCTTATGCAGAATCGTACGTTTGCTAATGGAGAACTGGCAGATCGTGCTTTTAAAGGTGGTAAGGGTTGGTTGAAAGCATTTGCTTTTATAAAGTTGATAGCTATTTTGGCCATCGCTGCCTTGGCTGTGTTTTTTCCAGAGTTGGTTACAAAAGCGGTGGAGTGGATAAAAAACACTATCCCTGCATTGTCTGGCCTGATGGGGCAATAATCCAGTAGCCCCAATCCAATTTTAATTATGTATTGCTCCAGTGATGGTAAGACGCGTGATCTTGTTACATCCATGCCAGGCTCAGGCTGGGATTTTTCGTTAACTCGCCACCCGTACCATGAAATAGAACGACCGTACGGTCCGCATTACTGTGTCTATAACCGTCGTTTGATGGCTTGCTGCTTTGACAAACTCTCGACAGTTGATGGTTACTGGAAGCTGCGGCGTTCCGCCGCTGTGCTGCATACTGGTGAACTGCCGTTACAGTTCGAGGGCCCCGATGCTGAAAAACTGCTTAATCTGTTGTTCACCAAAGATATCACTCAACTAAAAGTTAATCGTTGTGGCTACGGTATCGCCTGTTATGAAGACGGTAAGTTGTTGGTAGATGGCGTACTGTTGCGTCTGTCAGAAGATAAATTCTGGTATGCACAGGCTGATGGTGATTTTTACAGCTGGGCTCGTGCGCATGCCACTGGTATGGATGTGACCATCAGCGATCCGGGTGTCTTTGCATCACAAGTGCAGGGGCCCAAGGCTCTGGACATACTCGAGGCCGCAGCTGAAGGTGGCTTGCCGGAGAAATTCACTTACTTCGGTTTGGCGCGCGTCAATCTTGGCGGGCAGGAAGTTGTCATTACGCGCACTGGCTATACAAATGAGCTGGGCTGGGAGTTCTACACAGAACCTCACCACGATGCTGAAGCCTTGTGGGCTCATCTGGTTGAGGCGGGAGCGCCTCATGATATGGCTTTGTTTGGACTCGATTCCATGCACATCCGCCGAATCGAGGCAGGTATTTTGAATGCCGGTGCTGATTTTGATCTGACAACGACACCGTTTGATGTGGGCTTCGATGCGTTTGTAGATATGGAAAAGCCCCATTTCATAGGCAAAGAAGCACTTGAAAAAGCACCACGTGAGTCCCGTCAAAGCGGCCTTCTATGCAGTGCCGAGCCACATATTGGTTCTGATATATGCATTGATGGTAAACGCGTGGGCCGCGTCACAGCCGGGGCCATTTCACCCTACCTGAAAAAAGGTATTGGTATAGCGTTGCTTGATAAAGCGGGTCTGGCAGCAGGTACAGCGGTTGAGATCGGCTGTATAGATGGCAAAATGCACGCCGGTGAACTTGCCGACTTGCCGCTCTATGACAAGGCCTGTGAGATACCGCGAGGCAAGTTGGTCGATATACCTTAGCGACAGTACAAGAGACTGTCGGGTCTGCGCACTGTATTCAGCAGGTTGCGTTTGTAAAAGTGTTTATTTGTTAATGGTTTTCCCGGCAAATGGATCAAAGGCGAAGACCGCTTTGCGGATCGAAATGGTGAATGTGTTCCAGCTTTGCGTTGAAGCTGATCCGGGTACCGCTAGTCAGACTGTCTGCTTGATTTACCTTCACGGTAAATGACTGACCACCAGCAGTTTTTAAATAAACCAGGCTGTATTCGCCGAGTTGCTCTGTTAGCTCGATAGATCCCGTGACTAATGCCTGTGAGTGGTCACAACTTTTAAGGTGCTCAGATCGAACGCCTATAAAAGTATCTTTGTTGTTGCCCGAAATAACAGTCGAATTGTATTCGATATCGTCGGGGTTGAAAAAATTCATCTTCGGACTGCCAATAAAACCGGCTACAAACGTATTGGCAGGCGATTGATAAAGCTCTAACGGCGTGCCGTACTGCTCGACCCGGCCGTCGCGCAAGACGACGATTCTGTCTGCCAGTGTCATGGCTTCAATCTGATCGTGAGTCACATATATCATGGTGCTCTTCAGGCGCTGGTGCAAGCGCGATATCTCTAGCCGTGTCTGAGTGCGTAAGGCTGCATCGAGATTAGATAATGGCTCGTCAAACAAAAATACTGCCGGCTCGCGCACGATGGCCCGTCCGATAGCGACACGCTGGCGCTGTCCACCCGACAGCTCTTTTGGAGAGCGATTTAATAGATCATTTAACCCGAGTATGTTTGCTGCTTCTTCGACCCGTTTGCGGATTTCCTTTTTTGGTGTTTTCGCCTGTTTGAGACCAAAGGCCATATTGTTGTACACAGACATATGCGGGTAGAGGGCATAGCTCTGGAACACCATCGCTACACCACGTTTCGATGGAGCTGTATGATCAACAATCTTATTGCCGATACTGATCGAACCTTGATTGGACGTTTCCAGTCCTGCTATCAGTCTTAACAATGTTGATTTGCCACACCCGGATGGCCCGACAAATACAACAAATTCACCGTCACCAATATCCAAATCGATACCATGCAGCACTGGCTGATCACCAAAAGACTTGTGGATATTTTCAAGATTTACTGAGGCCATGTTTTCTCTACCTTATCAATGGCCGCAAGTAAATCAGGCTCAAATGATTTGTATTGCCTGGGTAGCTGTGACCATAGATCGCGACTATTGGCGAACAGGGATTCGCCGTCTGCTGCAAACAAGGGCAGCATTTTTTCCCATTGAGGTTCGTTGTAATTAGCTTCAAGTTTTCCCTGATGAATTCTACGTGCATAGACATACCAACTGGCAACCGAAAGTAAGGTGTGTTCGGGAACAATACTTTGCTCATAGCAGCCCAGCAGCGTCGGTCTGATAAATATTTGCATCTTGCTGTAGCCATCCATGCATATCCGTTCAAGGTTATCCGCGATAGCCTGGTTACCAAATCTGGAGGTAATCACAGCAAGGTATTGTCGTTTATCGAAAGGCAGTGTATCAGTCAGTGCCGGCAAAACTTCTCTTTGTTGAAAGTTATCAAAGTGCTGTTTTAGCAGCGGATTCTGTATTGTCTGGTCAAAGGTTGTATGCCCTGCAAGCACACCCAGATAGGCAAGTCCTGAATGCCCACCGTTGAGAATTCTGATTTTAGCCTCTTCATAAGGGTGCACATCGTCTACGATCTCAACACCTGCGAGTGTAAAGTCTGGTACTGAGCCGGCAAAATTATTTTCCATCACCCATTGTATAAATGATTCTGAGTGTATTGCCGCCGTTGAATTCGTGTTGAACATTAGCCGCAAATCGTTCTGCGTACGGGTTGATATTCTTGGTGTAATGCGATCAACCATGGAGCAGGGAAAGGTTACATTGCGACTGACCCAATCAAAAAGTGTCTGATTGTCACTTGCACTTAAAAACTTTAGAAAATTGCCCTTCAGCATCTGTCCGTTAGCACGAATATTGTCGCAACAGAAAATGGTTATTGGTTTGTCGACAGTGGTAGCTCGATGCTCTAGTGCTCTTGCCAAATAGGCATAGACAGAACATGCCTTAAGGCCTGCGATTTCCTGCTGTATCAGTGGATCATCAACATTCAGCTCACCTTTGTCGGTTAGATAGTAACCACTTTCGGTAACAGTGATGGTCACCATATTTATATTATCCTTGCTCAGTGCTTTCTCACTTGTCTGTGCATCGCGAGTCCAGTCAAGAAAGTCTGTGTGACAACGTATACGCTGATAGTGATGTTTGTTCTCAGGAGTAGTTGTCTGTAGTAGGTAACCCTGGTCAGCTTTAATGGCATTTGCTGAGGATGCGAAGGAATGGCTTTCGCTTTCGCGTAAATTGATCGAACAAATACCCCAGTTTAAATCCCCCGATTTAACCATGTAGTCATCGATATAGGCTGCTTGATGGGCTCTATGGAAGGCGCCAAAACCCAGATGTACGATGCCAGTTTTACAGTCACTGCGTGCGTAGCGTGACTCGACTAGAGTGTGTTCTTGCATGAGTGCGCTTCACGATTATGTGAGATTGACTGGAACATGAATTCAGTTACTTTACCGCGCCAAATGTTAGACCCTGTACGAGCTGTTTCTGAGTGAGCCAGCCCAGTACAACAATGGGTGCACAGGCGAGGGTGCTGACAGCTGATACCTTTGCCCAGAATAACCCCTCTGGGCTGGAGAAGCTTGCCACAAGAGCGACTAGAGTCTGGGCATTTGACGATGTCAGTTGTATCGACCAGAAAGCTTCGTTCCATAACAGAACTATCGATAGCAGCGCAGTTGACGCGATTCCACCGCGTGCCAAAGGGGCAATAATCTGAGTGATTTCTCCGAGCACGGATGTGGCATCCATTCTGGCGGCTTCCAGAATCTCACGTGGAATTTCGCGAAAATAGGTAAACAGAATCATCATGATGATCGGTAAATTGATTAGCGCATAGATAACAACCAGGGCGATTTTTGTATCCAGAAGATCAAAGCGTTGACAGATCAAATAGACGGGCATCAACACGCCGACTGCAGGTAACATTTTGGTGGATAGCATCCACAGCAAAATGCTTTTTGTTCTACGGCTCGGATAAAACGCCATAGCGTAGACAGACGGTATAGCGATAAGCATCGCCAATGCCGTGCCTCCAATACTGGTGACAATAGAAGCCCATGCATGGCGTGTGTAGCTGGTTCTTTCCTGAATCAGGAAATAATTTTCAAGAGTAGGTTTGAATATGATTTCAGGTGGAATGGCGATAGCCTGTAATTCGGTTTTAAGGCTGGTTAATACCATCCAGAAAATTGGAAAAAACATCGCTACTGCACACAGCCAACTGACTCCAATAGCCAGGCGATTACCAAAGCTATTTGCTTTATGCCCACTCATCGAGCGAACCTCATCTGAGTTGTGCGCTTGATAGGCTTATATGAACGGCGCTTTATCATAGTGCTAGATTTCTACCGATCATTCTGATCAGGAAAAAAGCAACGATATTGGCCAGTATGATGGCAATAACACCACCGGCGGAAGCGACGCCAACATCAAAACCCTGCAAGGCTTGTGCAAAGATCAGGAAGGCTAGATTGGTTGATTGATTGCCTGGACCACCTGCGGTCGTAACGAATATTTCAGCAAAAATAGACAGATGAAAAATCGTCTGTATCAGTATGACTATGGCAATGGGGCGAGCCAGATGTGGCAGTGTAAAATGTCGGAAAAGGGAAAAGGAATTTGCGCCGTCCAGCAAGGCAGCTTCACGTTGTTCCAGGTCCTGACTTTGTAATGACGTCATAAATATAAGAAAGGCAAACGGTATCCACTGCCAACTGACAATAATAATGATCGATGCAAGCGGAAAGTCGGACAGCCAATCAACAGGTTCCAGACCGATCGATGTTGAAAGAAAAGCGAATAAACCGTAAATCGGATTCATCATCATGTTCTTCCATACCAGCGCATTGACAGTTGGCATGATAAAGAACGGGGAGATCAGCATAACCCGTACGACACCTCTTCCTCGAAAAGGCCTGTCTAGCAATACAGCGAGGAGGATGCCGGCTATGACGGTAATAGCGAGCACTGATCCGACCAGCACCAGCGTATTGATGATCGCTGGCCAGAAGGCCGGATCAGTAACAAAGAACTCGTAGTTGGACCAACCGGCGAAACCTGAACGATTCGGATAGAGTAGATGATACCGAATCGTCGAGAAGTACACCGTCATGGCGAGCGGAACTATCATCCAGATAGCCAGCAGGATGATACTGGGCGCTTGCAGCCATTTCGTTAGATAGCGCTTTTTTAAAAATGGCCGCAAAAAGAGCGGTAATACAGAAGCCATTGTACCGGTGTTATTGCCGGTCTATCTGCTTTCAATAGTAACCGGCTTTACGCATTTCACGATCAGCCGCTTTCTGTGCATTTTCAAGCGCTTTTTCAACAGATATATCACCCGCCAGTGCTGCAGTCATTTGCTGGCCTACAGCAATACCGATTGCCTGAAATTCTGGAATTGCGGCGAACTGTACGCCAGTGTAAGGTGATGGATTCAGTGTTGAATTGTTAGGGTCAGCTGAGAGTATCGCTTTGAGTTCAGCTTCAGCGAAAACAGCAGCGGAAATGAAGTTCGAATTCTCATAAGTGGATGCACGCGTGCCGGTTGGAACAGCTCCCCAACCGTTTTTGGAAGCAACAAGTTCAATATATTCTTTAGAGGTAGCCCACTTGATAAATGCCTTTGCATCATCAGCCTGTTTGGTGCCAGCCGGTACTGCAAGTGCCCACGCCCATAACCAGTTGGCGCCGCGCTTTGTAACAGCGACGGGTGATTGTGCAAACGCGATGCTATCAGCGACTTTACTTTGTTCCGGATTGGTGACGAATGAAGCTGCAATCGTGGCGTCTATCCACATACCGCATTTACCTTCGTTCATTAGTGCAAGAATTTCATTGAATGAATTCCCTTCTGATCCTGGCGGGCCGTACTTGCTGAGCAAATCAACATAGAAGCTGACCGCATGTTGCCAGGCTGCGCTGTTGAGCGCCGGGGTCCAGTCTTCGTTGAACCACTGTGCACCGAAACTGTTGGCCATGGTTGTCAGGAAAGCCATATTGTCACCCCAACCCGGCTTACCGCGCAGGCAAATGCCAAAGACACCAGCGTCTTTGTCAGTCATTGCTGCTGCAGCATCTGCTACGTGTCCCCACGATGGGTTGTCAGGCATTTCAAGACCTGCAGCATCAAGAAGGTCCTTGCGATACATGATCATGGAACTCTCGCCGTAGAAAGGAGCTGCATAGAGCTTGCCTTCGTGACTGAGGCCATCCCGCATCGCTGGCAAAATGTCGTCCACATCATAGGTGGCGTCGAATTCCAGGGCTTCGAGCCAGCCTAGCTTTCCCCAGATAGGTGCTTCGTACATACCGATAGTCATAACATCGAATTGGCCGCCTTTGGTGGCAATATCAGTGGTGATGCGCGAGCGAAGTGTGCCCTCTTCGAGTGTCACCCAATTCAATGTAACGCCTGGATGTGCAGCTTCGAATTCTGGTGTCAGTTTTTGCATTTCGATCATGTGGCCGTTGTTGACCGTGGCGATCGTGAGTTCACCGGCAATAGCACTGACACTACTCAGTAACGCTGTTGTGAGGCCGGTTAAAGCAGCTATCGCGTATCTGGAAAAGTAGTTTTTTGTTGGAGCTTTTGCCGATCGGTTTGGCGACGCTTTCGTTGACGGGGTAAGTTTGAATACCATACTGGGAATCCTCTATTGGTAGCTTGTTTTTTGGTTTTTTAGTTTTATTTATCTGCGGTCAGAGCAATATTATTTCCGATATCGGGATTATTTTACAGTAAAAGCTGAGACTCACGAGCCTCCACACGCTGAATAAATTCAATCAGATGTGTTGCTACAGTTTGTCCTGCTTCGAGCAGTATAGAGTGTTTGTAGTTTGGCAGTACCACAAGTTCTGAGTCGGCCAGTGCTGCATCGATTTGTTTGTTTAGGCGAGGGTTGCAACCACCGTCATTCTCGCCGGTTAAAACAAGCGATGGTGCCTGAATTTCGTGTAACCAGGGGGCCATTTCAGTACTGGCGTAAATTCGAAAGACGTTCAGAAACACATTCTCATCCGTCGCAACAACCTGCTGCAACCGACGATCAACTATGTCTGAATGTTTGGCAATAAAATCATCTGTATACCAACGATCCACTAGCGTCGTGAGGACGTTAGCAATGCCTTTTTGTTCCATCGCTTCAACGACACCAAGCACCTTTGCGCTGTCTTCGTCGGTGCGAAATGCAGCTGTGGATAACAAACCCAATGAACGTACCCGCTGTGGATAGGCACGTGCATAGGCCGGTCCTATCATGCCGCCCAGCGAGTGACCGGCAAAGTGCGCACTTTCAAAGCCGCAAACTTGCCTGAGTGCCTCAAGGTCTTCAACCAGTTCATCCAGTCCGAAAACGTCATTCGGCTCGGGAGACGTGCCATGGCCACGTAAGTCATAGGTTACCACGGTGAAATGACTGGTCAGTTGATCGATGGCATAACGCCAGGTGTCGCGTGCAGCACCGATACCGTGGATCAGGATTAACGGTGGACCATCACCGGCTACGCTATAGTCGCAGTTAATCGCAGTCGTCATGCCGTACCCGCGCTATTGGTGCCAGTAGGGTCTGATGCAGTTGTTTGAGCGTCAGGAATGTATTGTGATGATTGTGTAGTAGCAGTTTTTGCAGAATCGAAATAGGGCATGACGTCTTCGGCAAACTGTTGTAATCCATCGAGTACCTCTTGTTGCGCGACACCAAAATTGCAACTCAGAATGAATCGATCGATACCGAGTTCCTGATAAACACTCAATCTGTCTATAATTTCTTCAGGTGTTGCTATTAACAAACTTTCTGCCAGTTCTTCACGTGTCTGAGCACGAGGCAGGGGCGTAATCATGCCATTGACGACTGTGCCGGGCCCGGTAAACACATTGTCAAAGCGTGAATAGTAGGATTCTGCACAGATCAGTCTTTTTGATTTCTCTTTCTCGGAATTACACGGCAGGCCAACACGCGATAATGATAAGCTCAGAGGCTTCGCGGTAGTTTCCATTTCATCTTTCGCACGGTTAAAGGCAGAAACCTGATCAAGTAGAAGTTGGTGATTGCCAGCCAGAGGTGTTGTCTGGATATGGAATCCGCGTTTAGTGCAATGATAGATTCCTTCCGGATTCATCACCGCCATCATCAGCTCTGGGCCGCCAGGCGTTAACGGGCGTGGCATTACTGTCAGGGAATCAAAGTTGTAATATTTACCGTGCCATGAAACCTCTTCCTCGGTGAGTAAACTTTGCAGTACCTCTAGCGCTTCATTAAAGCGCTCTTGTGTTTCATCCATGGGCACGCCCAGTCTTTCCATTTCATAGGCGAAGGCACCACGCCCAACACCGAGCATCAGGCGTCCGTTGGTAAATATATCAGCGCAGATGACTTCGCCAGCATAGGTGCGCATATCGTGCAACGGCAACACAGCGATGGAAGTGATTATCTTTATATTCGATGTGTGTGCTGCAATTTGAGTAGCGAATTGCAAGGGTGCGGGCATCATCAGAATATTCATCAGATGATGTTCGGTTATCGAGACCGATTCAAAGCCACAACGATCTGCCTGAATGGCCTGCTCCAGGACATCGGCTAATACAGTGTGTCCACCGTAATCCTTGTCCGGGAGGTAGGGTGCAAGTTGTACGCAGAATTCCACGGCTGGTTGATTGGCTTTTTCAATGAGTCGGTCCAAGTATACACGGATAGGTATCAATGGCCGATCTGGCACGTCCGGCACAGGAAATTTGTGTGATGTCTGTTAAAATTCCCTGCACGTACACAACTGTCAAAGGCACACCTTGAGCAACTCATCCTCGATATATACTGACCTAAAACAATTAGGAAAAACGGTTGATCAACCGCAGTCGCCAGAGGAAGCTGTTTTGGAGACGGTATCGAATCCGCAGGCAGATGTTGATTATTGCGTGCGCTTTACGGCACCTGAATTCACATCTTTGTGTCCAATGACCGGTCAGCCCGATTTTGCCCATCTTGTACTTGATTACGTGCCGGGTGAGAAACTTGTTGAAAGCAAATCGTTGAAGATGTTTCTGACATCCTTCAGAAATCACGGTGCATTTCATGAAGATTGTACGGTTACTATTGCCAGACGGTTAATAGCGGCGACAGAGCCCAAGTGGTTGCGTCTGGGTGGCTATTGGTATCCGCGAGGCGGTATTCCCATCGATGTGTTTTTTCAGCACGGCGTGCTACCCGATGGCGTTTGGGTGGCGGAGCAGGGTGTGCCTGGTTATCGTGGCCGTGGATAGGAGCGGGTTGTTTTGTGTTTCGCTTAGTTCGAATCAGGCGCAACCAATTGCTCACCTTCCACCAGCTTGAATGATTGTGGTGGTAAAGACGAGCTTACCCAGTAAAGCGTCTCACCGTCGTGCGCGACCGGGTAACTTGTCCAGCCCCCGACTTCCCATAAACTCTGGTACGTATTCTCTGTGCTATTGACTCGCCATTTGCCACGGCTTGAACGTGAGCCTTCCTGTGCATAGATTGTGATCCCGTCTTCTCGAAAATACTGTCGATAGTTTTTTCCATCCCATTGACCGATGGCAGTTTTTCCGGACAGCAGTTTCTGGATTTCACTGGCACTGAATCTCTGCAGTTGATCAGCTTGTAACTGTAAGGTGGTGCCAGCGAACAAGAGCAGTAAACACAAGAATGAAATTACAAGCCCTGATGGATCAGTACAGGAACGCGGATTACCAATGGAGTGCAGGGTAAGGTCAACGCGACGGTGACGACAGATATTTTGCATGGTTCCTTTCCTTACATAGTTGTTTGTTACTGACGATCAACTACCGCACTTGCACAGATATACCGGATGAAACTATTTGCTGATGCATTTTAATGGAATAAGTTGTTCTGTTTTAGTAGCGACATCAATTTGGCTAGTGAATGCTCAGTATCGTCACCTGAGGTGTCCAATTGCATTTGTGCACGTTCGTAATGATTTTTGCGATCGACAAGGATTTCACGCAGGTGTGTCAGGGCTTCAGGATAGCCTTCCATGGGTCGCGTGTCTCCTTGCGCAGACACGCGTGCCAGATGTTCTTCGGGGGACGTTCTTATCCACACAGTGTTGTATCTTGACAGCAGTGTTTCATATGCAGATTGCTCTGTAACGATACCCCCGGCGGCAGCGATAATGATTTTTTCATGTCGGTCGGCAACTGCATCCACAGCTGCAGCTTCGAACTTGCGGTAGCCTTCTGGTCCATACATCGCAATAATCTCGGTGACAGACATGCCACCAAATTTTTCGATTTCAGTGTTAAGTTCCAGGAATGGCACGCCACTGGTTTCACTTGCCAATAGACCGAGAGTGGACTTGCCTGCACCGCGCAGGCCTATTAGACACACACGTTGTTGACGTTGCCGGTGGAGCGTTGCTGTTGTGCGCAGCAATTGCGCGACACTCTCTCTGGTTTGCTCGGAGGCATGATGATATTGCCGAAGAATCATCAAGACATCTGCCTGATCGGCTTCGTTATTTCTAAAACCACCGCTATCGTCCCCACTTCCATCATCAAGATCACTGACAAGCCAGTCCAGTTTTAGATCGAGCGCTATTGCTACACGTAGCAACAAGCCTATGGAGATGTTTCCTTGCCCATTTTCCAGTTGAGCGAGATAGCGTGGTGAAATACCTGATATATCGGATAAAACGCGTCGTGGCAGTCGTTTACTTTCACGTACTGTACGTATACGTTGGCCGACTTTATGGAGTAGATCGTCGACACGTTGGTCGTCTGGGTGAGCAGGCAGGTTCTTCAGCTTACCGGTTGGCATGCCTGACAGATTAACTCTGTGAGAGTCCGGGTGTTAGCTTGTCAGCGACGTAGTGATAGAAATCCCAGATCGTCCCTTCATAGTCTGGTGGCGCCAATGGACTGCGGCTCGTGTAGCGGGATTCAAGACCACGCTGCATTGAGATCAGACGATCTTTGTCTTCGGCATTGAATGATGCAGCGAAGGTGTATCGAGCCATTGCTTCATCAGAGTCGAACAGCTCCTCGCGCGCGATGACGCCCCATCGAGTTTGCAGTGATGTGCCGCTGGTTGGGGTGATACCCATAAACACTGCCGAGTTGGGAGAGCATGCGACGACAAAGGACGGGTAAATCCACACCATCATTGACAGGCTACGCTCTTCCTCAGTCATATCATCATGATAGGGGGCGCGGCCCTCAAACTTTTCGTCATAGTGGGATTTATAAGCCGTATAACCTGATTGGCCCTCGACCTTTTCGCATAATCGGGTTGGAGTCATCGGGTGCAGTGTTTTCAGGTGCACAGGCGTCAGATGGTAGCCTTCCATAAAATTCTCGGCCAGGCACTTCCAGTTTACTGGCCAGTGCTCTGGTCCTGCTTTTACCGTGCGCATTTCTTCCATATGGTAGTTCTTAACCAGCTCATCAACACCTTTGGTCATCTCCTCAAAAGGCTCGGCGTTGCCGTCCATATTGATGAATATGAATCCCATCCATAGCGAGCATCGAAACGAAGGAAGTGCGCAGCTTTTTTTATCGAAGCCTTCGGTCTTATCAGCTTCGATCAGCGGGGCTGCCAGCAGTTTGCCATCGAGCGCATAGCTCCACTTATGATACGGGCAGGTGAGTTTGCGTGTATTGCCGCTACCCGACATAACAACGCTGCCGCGATGGCGACAAACGTTGGACAAGACGCTAATCGAGTTATCGTTGCCGCGTGTAACTACCAGTGGTTCATCAAGGACTTCAAGGCAGTAGTAGTCCCCGGGTTGGGGTATTTCGTCAGCACGGCCAACACAAATCCATCCGCCGAGAAAAAGAGACTGTGTTTCGAGTTGCAGTAAGTCGTCACTTTGATAGAAGTCTGCCGGCATGGTTGTCGGTACAGACTGCTTTTTCTCTTTAAGATCAATGACAGCTTGACGCCATTGATTTGTACTACCGTTTTGACTAGCTGCCATGTCTGTTTACCTGACGCTTATCTGTCCTGGTACCACATAAAGTGGCTATCACTGATAGGCATACATCACAACCGTGCGTTGATTGGCGTCTTCTTTGCCATCGTCAATTTTCGAGGCAGCAAGGTCTTCGCCCAGTCCATCGACTGCGTTGAACTTGCGAAAATCGAATCCTTCCTGGATCAAGTAGGATCGAACACGGTTGGCGCGACGCAGAGCGAGCCGCTGATTGTAAGTAGCATTACCGCTACGATCAGTAAATCCGAATATTGATACGCGATTGGCGCGATTTATTTCCTGGGCAACAAACGACTTAAGTACTTTCTCGGCCGCTTTGCTGATATTTGTGCTGTCTTTTGCGAAATAGATTTTGTATTCGACAGCTTTGCCATCGCTCACATCCTGACGAGCGAGACTCTGGCGGTCAATGGATTGCTTGGATGAATTTTCCGATGAACCCGGTTGTACTTTGGCTGCGCCCAATTTTTGTTCAGGTTCAGATTCAGGTGCCTGACTCTGCTGGTCATTAGATGCCAGCGGTTGATCTTGTTGCGAGCCAGGTTTTTGCAGATTATCCAGACGGGTGCTGACAATTTTAAACTGACTGGCATTCACTTGAAGCCGTGATTCGAGCTCAGCTACTTTGGCCTGCAACACCGCCACTGATTCGTCTGCTTGCCTGGCCTGCGTTTGACTCTGGTTTGCTGTGGTTAGCTTTTCAGACAAGCCGTTATCGAGTTGTTTGATTTGTTCTTCCATACTGGTGAGTCGATTATTGACGTTGCCTGTTTGTCTATCGTCCTGTTCCTGTAAGGCATCGAGCTTGTCAGTGGCATCAATAATCTGTTGGTTGATACGTGATTCAACACGCTTGAATACGGCGTTGTCATCTATGTTGGCAATTGAATTCTCCAAAGCTGCCATACGATCATCCAGATTGGTTGTCAGTGTGACCGCTGATTCAGCATCACCTGAGAGCGCGGACAAGGCAGAGAACTGATTTTGCAAGCTCGATAGTTGCTGGCGCAATTCGCGGGCATTGCCTTCAATCGCCAACTGGCGTTCTTCGCGCACGGCCAGTGTGGTTTGGGTAAGTTCTTGTTCGCGATTTGATGCGATGGAATTTTTCATTTCAACCAGCTGGTTTTGCTGTTCAGAGCGTAAAGCATCAGCAAGTTCCACCATGGCGTCATTGCGCTCCTGGGCGTTGTGAGCGCGCAGGGTTTTTATTTGCTCGGCAAATGAGTTGCTGTCGCTATCAACCCGCGCGAGCAAGTTACTCACCTGAGCCTCTATCAAATCAAGACGGCCAGCAAACTGGCTATCCGTAACATCAGTTGCTGCTATGGCTGCCGCAGGGGCAGGCGAGGTGAGTGAATTAGTGCTTTGTTCAATTTCGTTAAAACGCAACAGATTCTGTTCGTTTATCCTTTGTTGTTCAGCGAGGATAGTCTGCTGCCCGTTCATTAAGCCTAGCAGTTCGCTGAGACTTTCCTCAGCGCTATTGAGTCTGCTGGTGGCTTCCTTAAGGTCTTGCTTGTTTGAATCCAGTTCCGATTGGGTTTCCTGCTGGCGTGTCCGGGACGCCTCAAGTTCGTCGTTTACTCGCTCAATCTGTTGTGGGCTCACACCAGAGAGCAGGGTTGCCATGCCACCCACTTGCTGGCTTGCCTGCGATTTCAAGGCACTCAAACCCGCTGTCGGATTGTTCATTTTCCAGTAGCCGCCGCCCAATGCTGTGGCCATGGCTAGAACTGCTAAAAGACTTTTCATGGATCAGTATTTAGTCTGAAAAAACGAAAAAAGGTCGTCCGGGGGTATTCTACCAAACACCGGGCAATAACAGGACTACCTGTCATCTTTAATACTGCTGTTTACTGACGGAAACCGGGTGTAAAGCCCCTGGCCAGCGCAAATTTGACGATCAAATTCGAGGCACCTGAAGAAGACTATGGCCGGTTTGCCGTATCATAACCCCTTCAGCGGCTAAGACAATGGACCTGTCGTTCAATCGGCATATTCGAGGGCGATTTGTGCAGAATAATGTAAAAGTAATTGTCATTGGTGGTGGTGTTGTCGGGTGCAGTGTTATCTATCATTTGACCCGTTTCGGTTGGGACGATGTCATGCTGATCGAGCGCTCCGAACTGACCTCCGGGTCGACCTGGCATGCCGCTGGCGGGTTCCACACGCTCAATGGTGACACCAACATGGCTGCTCTCCAGGGCTATACCATTCGCCTTTATCGCGAGCTTGAAGAGGCCTCCGGCCAATCCTGCGGTCTTCATCATGTGGGTGGTTTGACGCTTGCCGAAACACCTGAAAGGCTGGATTTCCTGCGAGCGGAACGGGCCAAACACCGATATATGGGTTTGGAAACCCGGATTGTTACACCGGCCGAAATACCGGATATCTCGCCCATCACCAGCACGGAGGGTATTTTAGGTGCCCTTTATGACCCGCTGGATGGCCATCTGGACCCCTCCGGAACCACGCATGCGTACGCCACGGCGGCGCGCAACCAGGGCGCCGAAATCATCCTGAGGAATCCGGTTACAGCGCTACATAGTGAGAGTTCAGGCTGGATTGTTGAAACTGCACAGGGCGAGGTGCACGCCGAGCACGTTGTCATAGCCGCCGGGTTGTGGGCGCGCGAAGTCGGCAGGTTCGCCGGTGTTGAATTACCCCTGCATCCGATGGAGCATCAGTACCTGGTGACGGATGACCTACCGGAGGTCATTGAGCGCACGAACGAGTTGCCACATGTCATGGATCCGGCCGGCGAGAGCTACTTGCGACAGGAAGGGCGGGGCCTCGTGATTGGATTTTACGAGCAGGCTTGCGATCCCTGGGCGGTCGATGGCACACCGGCTGATTTTGGTCATGAGCTGTTACCGGATAATCTCGAACGCATTGGCGATGCGCTGGAACTGGCCTACCGGCGCTATCCGGTATTGCAAAGTGCGGGCATTAAAAATGTCATTAACGGCCCTTTTACCTTTGCGCCCGACGGTAATCCGTTGGTTGGTCCTATTCCTGGAAAAGCCGGACTCTGGTCAGCCTGTGCGGTGATGGCAGGCTTCAGTCAGGGTGGGGGTGTAGGCAGGACATTGGCTGAATGGATGGTGCAGGGTGAGCCATCGGTTGACGTCTTTGCGATGGATGTCGCCCGCTTTGGAGATTATCCGACGCGCTCGTGGACGCGTAGCAAGGTAGTCGAAAATTATCAGCGCCGGTTTTCGGTCAGTTTCCCCAATGAAGAATTGCCAGTAGCACGCCCCCATATGAAAACCCCGGCTTACGATATTTGGAAAAGCCAGGGTGCAGTCTTTGGCTCCGCCTATGGGATGGAGCATGTTAATTACTTTGCGCTGCCTGGCGACGAAGGTTTCGAAACCCCCAGCTTTCGTCGCTCCAACGCATTTGCTGCTGTGGCGGCAGAGTGTCACGCCGTGCGCACTTCGGTAGGTATTAACGAAGTGCATAATTTCGGCAAGTATCAGGTGAGTGGTCAGGGTGCGCGACACTGGCTGGATCGCATTATGGCTGGGCGTATACCAGAACCGGGACGGATGTCGCTCAATCCCATGCTCAACAACAAGGGCCGGCTGGTCGGAGATTTTACCGTCACCTGCCTCGCTGACGATGGTGATGTTGAAAGCTTCATGCTTACCGCTTCGTTCGGCGCACAGGCCTACCATATGCGCTGGTTTGAACAGCATTTGTCTGCTGATGACGCTGTTGACCTTGGCAATATGTCCCTGCAACGCCTCGGCTTTCAGATTGCCGGCCCCAAGGCTGAAAGTCTGCTGCAGACGATCACCAGTGAACCGGTGTCCAGTGAGGCATTTCCTTTTTTCAGTGCACGCACGTTTACTCTAGGGTTTAACGACACAGGTGTTGTACTGGATGCGCTGGTGCAACGTGTTAGTTATACCGGCGATCAGGGGTTTGAGATTTACGTTGATGCTGATCAGCAGTTAGCCTTGTACGAGATTCTCTCGGCGGCCGGCAAGCCATTTGATATACGTCCATTTGGTATGCGGGCGATGATGAGTCTGCGTCTCGAGAAATCCTTTGGCTCGTGGATGCGTGAATTTAAACCCGATTACACACCTCTGGAGACAGGACTGGACCGGTTTGTTGCTTACGACAAAGCAGCTAGCTTCATCGGTAAAGAGGCAGCGCTTGCCGAGCGTGAAACCGGTCCTGAGAAACGCCTATGCACATTTCGTGTAGATGCAGAGGATGCAGATGTCTGGGGCGATGAACCGATTTGGGTCGCTGATGAGGTGGTTGGCTTTGTAACCTCTGGTGGTTTTGCGCATTACAGTGACAGGTCGGTTGCCATCGGGTTTCTGCCCACGCAGATCGCCAGGGCGGGACAAGCTGTTGAGATTGAAATTCTTGGCAAACGGGTGCCGGCTGTTTGTTATGAAGGTCCGCTGTTGGCTTGATGTGCACGGGCTTCCCTGAAAAAAACATACAGCCCGCTTGCCACAATAACGCTTGCTCCGACCCAGGTGTTAAGCGATGGGATTTCGTTGAAAAACAACCAGCCCAGTGTGGCTGAGCCGATAAATTCGGTATAGCCAAAAGGTGCCAACACGGATGCCGGAGCCAGTTCCGTTGCCTTCACTACCAGCAGATGGCAGAGCGCTGCTATAACACCCAACAATAACAACCATCCCCATTGGGTCACTGTTAGGGAAATCATCTTTAGCGCGGCCGTGTCAGTTAATACCCCGGCCGTGATGATCAATGAAAGTACGATAAATGCACCAGCACCTGCTGCAAACTGTGCGGTTTCTGCCTTGTCATGGCCAGCGACATAGCGAGTCAGCGCCATGTAAATGGCAAAGCACACAGCTGTCGCCAGTGGCATAACAGCCGCTGGCGTAAAATTCTGACCTCCTGGTTGAATGATGATCAGCGCGCCCAGAAATCCAACGCAGACTGCTATACGTCGAGGCCAACCTACTTGCTCACCCAGAAACCAACCCGAGATTAGTGTCAGAATAAGCGGCTGGACAAAGAAGATTGCGATGGCATCAGCCAATGGTAAATACTTTAGGCTGGCGAAAAAAATCATCGTTGCGATAGCCAACAGTATGCCACGCAGCAGATGGATAAATGGTCGGCTGGGCCACAATGAACGACTGCCGTGCAAGGCTATAACCAGCACGCCCATCAACATGGATTGAAAAAGGAATCGAGCCCAGGTGATCTGCAATGCCGAGACTGAGCCTGCCAGGTGCTTTGCGATGGCATCAATTGACGGCACGATCATCAATCCGGTAACGATAAGTGCAATACCTCGCGGGATGTTGTCACCTTTTCTCCCTGCTACATTGTCGGGGTCGTTCAGTGAAGGCATTCGTGACTGCTAACCAGTGAAAGTAACAGGATCAAGCCGTGGAGAATAACAGGTGACAGTGGTTGTTGAGGTGGAAAGTCTCGTGAAACGGTTCAAAGTGGGTCGTTCTGCTCGATGGCACAACTGGTTCAGATCGTCGGTTGGATCAGGTGGCGACACGGTGCATGGTGATGGCGACATGTTAACGGCAGTTGACAGCGTAAGCTTCAGTATTTGCGAGGGAACCTGCTTTGGTCTGCTTGGGCCAAATGGCGCTGGTAAAACCACCACTGTTGAAATGCTGGAAGGGATAGTCGCGCCTGATGGCGGCACGATTACCTATCGTGGTGGGCCTCTTGACGCCTCTTTCAAGCAGCGTTGCGGCATCATGTTTCAAAACACTGCCTTGCAGGACTATTTGACCGTGCGTGAAGCGTTGCAGATGTTTGCCAGATTCTATCGTCAAACCTTGCCCATAGACGATTTGATTGCTACCTGCTCCTTAAGTGATTTTATAGAGCGTGATACACGTAGGCTCAGCGGAGGGCAACGTCAGCGATTGTTGCTCGCAATTGCACTTGTGAATGATCCGGATGTCATTTTTCTTGATGAACCAACAACCGGCCTCGATCCACAGGCGCGGCGTAACTTTTGGGATCTGGTTAACCGCATCAAGGGGTTTGGGAAAACGGTGATACTGACAACGCACTATATGGAGGAGGCCCGACAGCTGTGCGATGAATTGGTCTTTATGGATCACGGCAAAATCATAGCGCAAGGGGCGCCTGACGATCTCCTGGCTGATAATTTCGATAATGTGGTATTGCGTTTGCCTATCGTCAACGGCACCAACAATTCGGCTCTTTTGTCACTGCTGCCGGAAATTGCATCAACGCCCGTCTCGCCCATACAAGCGAAGACGCCGAATAACCCCGCATCCCCAAAACCTGCCGGGCAGAGCATCGTCGTCTCGGAAAAAATGCTGGAAATAACAACACGCGATGTTGATGCTTCAATCACATGGTTGCAATCGCAAGGTGTATCACTTGCAGAGCTTGAAATAAGATCGCGATCACTGGAGGATCTTTTCATCGAACTGACTGGTGGCGGATTGCGCGCATGAAAAAGAATCAGCGACACAGGCGTGATGAGTCAACGCCGGGTATCGCGGAACCTGTTCCAGCTCGCAGATTTAGCCTCGAACACTTTCTAGCTGTCTTTGGTGCGCGTAATCGTGAATTTATTCGTGATCGTTCCTCCTGGGTCTGGAATCTGGTTTTCCCGGTCATGCTCATAGGTGGGCTCGCCGTGATGTTCGGCAACGATGATCGTGCCGAGTACAAGATCGGCGTATTTCCGTCGACACTTTCTGCAGATCCTTTTTTTGACTTGCGTCATGTGCAATTTGTTGAAGTAGCATCGGTGGATGCAGCGGTGGTCTCGGTAGAACGTCACCAGCTGGATTTACTGCTCGATACCAAAACCAATCGTTACTGGGTAAATACGACATCAGCGTCAGGTTACTTTGCTGAAAAAGTGCTCCTGGCCGGCAGCACTCACACGTATCAGCGCCAACCGGTTAGTGGTAGAGAAGTACGTTATGTGGATTGGGTTGTACCCGGCGTACTTGGCCTGAACATGATGTTTACATGCCTTTTTGGTGTGGGATACGTGATCGTTCGTTACCGAAAAAGCGGGGTATTAAAGCGACTCAAGGCAACGCCATTGGCGGCTCTGGAATTTCTGACAGCGCAAGTGTGTTCAAGGCTTTGGTTGGTTATGGCAGTGACACTGAGTGTCTTTTTCGGCACGCATCTGCTGCTCGATTTCACCATGCATGGCAGCTATCTGACTCTCATAGTGGTGTTGCTTGTGGGTGCGTTTTGTTTGATTAATCTCGGGCTACTGGTTGCTGCGAGAACAGCCAGCGAAGAATTGGCAGGGGGGCTTTTAAATCTTTGTACCTGGCCGATGATGATGATGTCGGGAGTCTGGTTTTCTCTGGAGGGTGCTCATCCTGCGCTGCAAGCATTGTCGCATTTACTGCCACTAACGCATTTGGTGGATGCTGCCAGACACATCATGATTGATGGTGCTACGCTGTTTGATGTTGCCGGCCATTTGGTTTATCTGCTGATATTTGCGTTTGCCTGTGTATTACTCGGCGCGAAACTGTTTCGCTGGGAGTAATTGCCGTTTCGCTTTTTATCGTTTCGCTTTTTATTAATGTGCGACCAGGTAGCGTTCAATTTCCGGATTGATAACCGAATCCGTAAACGGTAACCCAAGCGTATTCCATACTGTGATTATCGACTTGATCAGGTGCGTTATGTCTGACTCACTGTGTAAGGGCGTTGGTGTGATGCGTAGACGTTCTGTACCCTTTGGAACGGTTGGATAGTTTATAGGCTGAATGTAGATGCCATACTTTTCCAACAACAGATCACTGGCTTGTTTGCAAAGCGCAGCATCACCGACAGCAATGGGCACAATGTGGGTCTCCGATGGCATTAGAGGGATGCCGGCCTCTGCCAATTGCATCTTAACGCTATCTACACGTAGCTTTTGACGCTCGCGTTCTGCACGTGATGATTTGAGGTGTTGAATAGAAGCATTGGCTGCACAGGCAAGTGATGGTGGTAGTGTCGTTGTAAAAATAAATCCGGAGGCAGTTGAGCGTATGGCATCTATGACTTCACGTTTGCCCGCCACATAGCCTCCCATGACACCGAATGCTTTCGCCATAGTGCCTTCGATGACATCCAGCTGGTCGGCAACTCCTTCGCGTTCACTGACACCGCCGCCGCGAGGACCATACATGCCCACCGCATGGACTTCATCGATGTAGGTGTAAGCGTTGTACTGATGTGCCAATTTAGCGATTTCTGCAATGGGTGCGATATCAGCATCCATGGAGTAAACCGATTCAAAGACAATTAGTTTGGGGCGATGCAAGGGTTGCTGCTGCAGTAGCGTTTCAAGGTGCTGAGTATCATTGTGTTTGAATATGATTTTCTCTGCACGAGAGCGTCGGATACCCTCAATCATTGATGCATGGTTTAGTTCATCGCTGAGGATGAGGCAATCCGGAAGTAGTTTCGCAATTGTTGATATCGCTGCATCGTTAGAAACATAGCCGGATGTAAATACAAGGGCTGCTTCCTTGTTATGCAAATCGGCAAGCGCCTTTTCAAGTTCGACGATTGGCTTGTGCGTGCCACCGATGTTTCGTGTACCACCAGCACCTGCACCGTAGGTTTGAGTGGCATCCTGCATGGCCTTAATGACCGTTTTGTGTTGCCCCATACCGAGATAATCGTTGGAACACCACAGTGTTATATCTTTGCCGCTCTGATCTGCGGCATCGGTATTGTGAGGTGATGGATACCAGCGCGCTAACGGGAATTTACCCGCTACGCGTTCAATGTTCTGAAATACGCGATAGCGCTGTTCAACGCGAATTTTTTCCAGTTCGCGCTCGAAAAATCGTGAATAGTCGATCATGGAGGTATTTTAACCCGTGTTTGCGATCGGCGCATGTTTGCAGGTCGCAAACCGGTACCGGGTCTGGCCAATTTCTACTATTCGGGATATCAGCAAAACTTATGATCCAAGGCTTTCCCTGTCAGAGGTGGTTCAGGCAATCTCGAACAGGCTGGCAGCCCCCATGCCTCCACCAATACACATGGTTACCACAACATAACGGGCATTTCGGCGCCTACCTTCGATAAGTGCATGCCCGGTGAGTCGAGACCCTGTCATACCGTAAGGGTGGCCTATGGATATAGAACCTCCATTGACATTGTAGAGGTCCGGATCGATACCGAGCTGATCACGACAGTACAATGCCTGGCAGGCAAAGGCTTCGTTTAGCTCCCACAAACCAATGTCGGCAATCGACAGGCCGTTTTGTTTCAACAGTTTGGGAACCGCGTACATCGGACCGAGACCCATTTCCTCAGGCTCGTTACCAGCGACGGCGGTGCCGCGATAAATGCCCAGGGGCTCGATATTGCGCCCGGCTGCAGCCTCTGCGCTCATCAATACACAGGCCGATGCACCGTCAGAGAGCTGACTGGCATTGCCGGCGGTCACAACACCTCCTTCGATGACTGGATTCAATCCCTCCAGTGACTCGATAGTGGTTGAGGGACGATTGCCCTCGTCCTTTTCAAGTGTCACCTCCTTTGTCGAGATTTCTCCAGTCTCGCGATCCTTTACATTCATGATCGCGGCAATCGGTACGATTTCAGCATCGAGGTGTCCAGCTTCTTGTGCAGCCGCGGTTCGCTGTTGCGATGTTAGTGCATAAGCATCCTGCGACTCGCGTGATATGTTGTATTTTTTTGAGACATACTCAGCTGTCTGTAACATCGGCATATAAGCATGCGCCGACTGTTGAACCACATTGGCGTCGAGTTCCTTGGTAACCCATTCAAAATAAGGCGTCTGAACAGCGGATATATTGTCCTGGCCACCGGCCACAGCGATGTCCATACCATCAACGATAATCTGTTTGGCAGCCATGCCAATAGCCATCAGACCACTAGAACATTGCCGATCGATCGTTTGTGCCGGTACTGAATCCGGCAAACCACCGGCCCAGGCTGCGTTTCGAGCGACGTTCATTCCAGCTGTTCCGGCTGCCAGCACCGTACCGATGATGCAGTCTTCTATGTCTCCTGCGTCGATACCTGCGCGCTGAACCGCATGCTCAATCGCATGACCCATCAGGGTTGGCGATTTTACGTTGTTGAGTGACCCGCGAAAGGCCCGTCCAATGGGTGTTCGGGCGGTTGAAACTATAACTGCATCTTTCATTTGTTCATCCTGAATTGGATTTCAATTATTGGTATAAATGGGGAAGGCTGTGTTGATTCCACCACGTGATGTCGTATAGCCCTGGATTTGAAAGCCTTTTCCCGATGGACCCGACCAGGGTTGCTTTGACGGTGCCTTGCTATTTTTGTATGCATGCATCACTGCATCAACGACTTGTTGTCGACTCATATTGTCCGGGAAAAAGCTTGAGAATTTCCCTTTCCATTGATTGCCATCGCGGATCTCGATATTGGCTGTGTACACGCCTTTGGAGTTGGGTTTGGAACGGATGGATTTTATCCGCGCGTTCGCAGGGTCCTGCCCATTCGGGCGCGAGTGAAAACCAACGGGTTTACCTTTTCGATTGATTTCGCCATCGAAAATATGCCAGAGATTGATTTCAGGTTTCGTGCTTGACCATTGTTTACCATGATTTGCCTGAGCCCCGTTATTCCTTGAGTGCTCGACCTGGCCTGTATTTGACCCATTGCCGGTCAAAGCGCCAAGGTCTATACCAAATTGCTCTAAATTAACACCAAGCGCAATCAGTACAACAGCGATTATTGGAATCAGTTTTTTTAAATTGAGCATGATTTGAGTGTCACTGATGAGTTGTTTTCACTGATGGGTTGTTTTCACTGAGCCGTTAGGTTCCAGAAGTCCTCTCAAAACTAGAGATTGTGCGTCACAAAAAGGCGCGTGCCGAGCGGGTAGAATCAGGCGTCCCCCTTGGGCGGTCCGCAGGCTGCACACCCGCTTACGCCTATTGTGGTGTACAAGATCAAATTTGAGACGGCTTCCAGTCTTGTCCCGTGTCGCCGATAAGAATCTGCTCTATCGATACAACTCGCTCACATATTGCTCGACAGAGTCAGACCATAAAAAACGGGCTTGGGCTGCATTGTCGCAGATTGCCAGCCAACGTTCAGGCTCATTCTCGCGCAAATCAAGAATATCGCTAAACGCATCGACAAAGCTGTGTGCCTGGTCGATGAAGGTGTCGGCGCCAAAGGTAAATCCGTTTGATCCGTGCGAGACGGTATCTTTGAGCCCACCAACAGCATGTACCAGACAGGGCTGTCCCTCGCGCATTGCCAGCATCTGACTAATACCGCAAGGCTCAAATGAACTCGGCATCACGAACAGGTCACCACTGGCATAGAGTTGCCTCGATAAGCGTTCCGCATAATGGTTTAAAAACAGGAAATTATTATGCCGGGCCGCCATGCGGGTAAAGAAAGCTTCATATTCAGGATCGCCTGATCCGATCAGGATAAAAATGCCGCGCTCACCCAATGTGGCTAGCAAATGATCCAGCGTGTTTCCGCCGTCTTCTAATTCGCTCGTGTAGAGGCGTACTTTCTGCTCGGTTAAGCGACCGATGCTGGTAATGATATGCTGAGGTGAATCGACCGGTGTTTCATTTCCCGTGTGCTTGTCACATTGCCACAGCTGCAGTCGCTGGTCGGCCTGGTAATCAGCTGATTGCAGCACCGGTGACTCGCTGATCCAGTGGTTGATACTCGATTGTATCGAGTCGATCAGTGCCGAGCCAGTCAGCGGATCCTGGTGTTCAACCCGGTAGTCGCAGCCATTTAAAATTCCAAACAGGCGTTTTTCCGCTAGCGCTTGTTGCAAAATTCCTTCAAGGCCTTCGCCACCGTAAAAGCCGTCAGTTTCTATGCGGCTGGATTTTACAATATCCCTGGCGTAGCTTGGCGACACCGTATGCACGGCATCACTTAGTCGAATTGCCGCTGCCATTGGATTGATGCAATTGGGCCAACGCGGATCCTTAACCTCTTCACTGGCGATATCAAGATCCGGATACCAACTTGCGAGTGACGATATATTTCCTTGCAACGGGCGAATGCCCTGAATAGCCAGGTTGTGGATGCTGTAGACAAGCCGGGATTTCAAAAGAGCCTTGCAGTGCGGGTCGAATTGGCGCAACACAGCGAAAAACGCTGTATGCCAATCATGGATGTGAATGACATCCGGTGGATCGATCAGGTCGCTGAAGAGCAGGGCAGTGCTGGCGCGGCAAAACAACGCGAACTTTCGAGCATCGGATGCGAAGGGTGAGTCTGCTGGATCGTCGCAATAGATTTTGCCTGTGCCTCCAAGGCTGAACAGCGGGTGTTCCAACAGAAACAATTCAACACCCTTTGCCGGGCTGACCGGTTGATAGACTTCAAGCGCTTCGCGTTGCCCTTCAAAACTCGTGTTTACCAGTGTTAGTTTCCGGGTCTGCTCCTGCAGGTGCAGGGCACCATAGGCGGGCATGATTATCGATACGCGATGCCCCAGCTCTGCGAGGGCTGGAGGAACATCCCGTAAAACATCGCCGATACCGCCAACCTTGCCGCCAGGTAGACAATCGTTTTCGGCTGTCAGCATAACGATATGCATTGGAATCAAGTAGTTCGGTATCTTAAAGGTTGACTAAAAAGTGCGGATAATTTGTCTGCATAATGGCCGTGCGCCCTCTCTGGATTGAGGATATTTCCGCTGTTTGTTTGTATCGATTACCACCAAAAGTATAGGCACTGAGCTCACGCTCGTTTTAGCGTTGAACTTCAGAGTTTTGTCATTTGCACTATTTGGCCAATATATTGACGAAATATGTTTTGTTTTGCAGCAAAGTGCATGCAAATTATGGCATTGAAACTGTAACAGAACAGCTAAGAAACGGGCTAAAGCCTGAAGGTCACTATACTTATCAACTTGACTTGCAAATTAGCGACACGGTTGTTCCTCGTGTTCGCTGTTTACTTTTTTGTATGTATTTTCAGTTGATGCACGATATGACCGATCCTTTGAACAAGTTTGCAATGGAAAAAACATCAATGAAGTCTGCCCTGGAGCTTCTTCAGTCGCCTGATACCAATATCTGGTCTGATACCTTACCTGAATTACTGTCAGATCCCGAGACGCTTAAAGCTGAGATTCGGCAACACTTTCACCAGTCTCTGGGTAGAGAGTTTAGCGACACTACTGCTAACTACCTCTACTCGGCGCTGGCGATGACTGTGCGTGATCGCCTGATGAACTGTTGGAGGGAGACACGCAATCAAATTCTGGCAGATGACATGAAGCGCACATGTTATCTGTCCCTGGAATTTTTAATGGGGCGAACACTATCAAATGCCTTGCTAAATCTTGAGTTGACCGACAACGTCTATCAAGCGCTTAACGACCTGGGTTTGAAGCTCGAAGAAATTTCTGAACTCGAACACGATGCCGGATTGGGCAATGGGGGACTCGGTCGCCTTGCTGCCTGCTTCCTCGACAGTTGTGCGACGCTGGGATTGCCTGTCACCGGGTATGGTATCCGTTACCGCTACGGTATGTTTCGCCAACAAATCGAACATGGTTATCAGGTTGAGATGCCGGATAACTGGTTGCGCGATGGTCACATCTGGGAACTTGAACGCCCGGAGCTTGCCCGTGTGATTCGTTTTGGTGGGCACACCCGAACGCTTGAAGGCAAGACAACAAAAAAAGAGTGGGTCGATACTGATGATGTACTTGCTATACCTTACGACGTACCGATTCCCGGTTATCGCAATGGTGTTGTTAACACCCTTAGATTGTGGTCTGCCGCCTCAACAGATGAATTCAATTTGCATGAATTTAATCAGGGCAGTTACACCGAAGCTGTTTCTGCAAAAAATGGCGCTGAAAATATCACCATGGTGTTGTATCCGAATGATGCCAGCGAGAACGGCAAGGAATTACGTTTGCGTCAACAGTATTTTCTCGTCTCGGCAAGCTTGCAGGATTCGATTCGACTTTGGCTTGAGCGCCATAACGATTTCAACGATTTCGCTGACAAACATTGTTTCCAGTTAAACGATACGCATCCCAGCCTTGCAGTAGCTGAGTTAATGCGTTTATTAATTGATGAACATCATGTCGAATGGGATGATGCCTGGGCTATAACATCATCAACCATGGCATATACCAATCATACATTGTTGCCAGAAGCACTTGAATGTTGGTCAATTGCTCTGGTTGATCGATTGTTACCACGCTTATTTGAAATTATTCAAGAGATTGATAAACGATTTCATGCGCAAATAGATAATCAGTGGCCCGGTGATTCATCTCTAAAAGAACAATTGGCGATCCTCTCTGGTGATGGTGGCTCAGATGGCGTTGTACGTATGGCTCATTTGGCCATTGTGGGCAGTTTTTCTGTCAATGGTGTTGCTCAATTGCATTCTGATCTGTTGGTGCAGGGAATGTTTAGCCGCTTTGCTGAAATTTGGCCGGAGAAGTTCAACAACAAAACTAACGGTGTGACGCAACGCCGCTGGCTAGCGCAATGTAATCCAGGGTTGCGTGAATTGCTCGATGAAACGATCGGCTCAGGGTGGGTAAGCAATCTTGACGAGCTGCAAGCGCTGCGCCCCTTTGCAGAGGATGAGGCGTTTGTGGCACGTTGGTCAGCAGTTAAGAAACAAAACAAAGAAGGCTTGGCACAGCTCATCAGGCAACGATGCCAGCTCGATGTCGATACCGATATGATGTTTGATGTGCAAGTTAAACGTATGCACGAATACAAACGCCAGTTGTTGAATGCACTCCATGCGGTTCATCTTTATCTGCGCATCAAGGATGGAGACATCAAAGGTTTAACACCCCGCTGTATTATTATCGCTGGCAAGGCAGCACCAGGCTACGAGATGGCAAAAGCGATCATAAAGCTGATCAACAATGTAGCCGCCGTTATCAATAACGATCCAGCCAGCAGAGATTTGCTGCAGTTGGTGTTTATCCCCGATTACAATGTCTCGGCGATGGAGGTCATTTGTCCGGCGGCTGATTTGTCTGAGCAAATTTCAACAGCGGGTAAAGAAGCCTCTGGTACCGGAAATATGAAATTCATGATGAACGGTGCATTAACCATTGGAACACTCGATGGTGCTAATGTAGAGATACGTGAGGCAGTCGGTGAGCAGAACTTCTTTCAGTTTGGTTTAACCGAAGATGAGGTAGAGGCACAGAAGGCTGACTACGATCCTGAGACCATCATTGCTTCGGATCAACGTGTTGCCCGAATATTTGAAGCGTTTGATAGTGGTCTCTTTAATCGTCGGGAACCTGGCATCTTCGATATGGTCTTGCAAGCGGTGCGTGCCAGAGGAGATCAGTGGATGACATTGGCTGATTTGCCTGCATTTATTGATGCGCAAGCGCGGGTCTCTGCAGCCTATGCTGATCCTGCACAATGGCACCGTATGAGCATTTTAAACAGCGCATCCAGCGGACGGTTCTCGACTGACCGTACCATGACTGAATACAATCGTGATATCTGGAAATTGCAGACCCTGGTACCTAATCTCAAAGCGGTCAGTTAGCCGCAAATTCACGAATGTAAATTGTATTCCGGGATTCTGCCCGGAATAACGTGACAGATTATAAGCAGTGCACGTTTCCTGCGTTGTTCGTTTCACTCTGCATCAATGCCATGTAGACTAGGGTCTGGTTTCCACTGAAAAGGCGGCCTGGGAATACGATGAGCGACACAAGCGATACGTCTATAGACGATTTCTCTGATTTAAATTCCAGCGGGAAAGGCGCGCGCAAAGAGACAATCAAAGACGTGCGCAAAGGCAGTCGGAAAAATGACAGGGATTCCCTTTCAATTCTGCCTATAAAGCATTTGGTCAGCCACTTTCTTCTGTTTGCTCTTTTACTGTTGTTTCTGATGTCATTGACCCGTGCCGGATATGCGATTTGGCATTTGGATAAATTCGATGACACCCAAACATTGTTATCCGTATTCTGGATGGGATTGCGGTTTGATCTTGCGCTGATTGGTTTATTGTTGGCCGTGCCGGTCTTTATCGTACCGTTGTTTGCCATGTCGCGGTCAACACGAGGCCTGGCAAAATTTATATCAGTCACCTGGATGATCATCTGTGTGATCGTTGTCCTGTTGCTCGAATTGATCACACCTTACACATTACAGGTGGCAGGTGTACGCCCGGATATTGCGGTTTTAAGTAGTCTTGGCAATCCGCTTGATGTGATGGCAACCCTTTGGTCCAGTCAGATCATTCCTGCTGTTATTGGTTTGATTCTGGCAATCCTGATTTTGATCGCTTTTTTAGCGCGCCTCAATACTCATCGTTTTCTAGCCTATCCGGTAAAAGTTTTTCCTGCGATTTGTCTGGCAATTATTGGGCTTGCACTGTGCCTGTACGCTGCTCGTTCATCACTTAACCCGCTAGGTTTGCCGCTGACGCCACATAGTGCTCTGGTATCAAGCAACTCACTGGTTAATGAGATAGCGCTGAATACACCCTACAAAAGCTTGTACGGGCTCTTTATTCGTTAGCAGGCCAATTTTTATTTACCAGTGCTTGCGGGCCAGAGCTACCCGATGGACACGGATTAAACCTGGGGAAAGCGAATTGTCTGTTCTAGGTTTTAGTTGATTGCTGCAGTTGGGCACGCTGCTGTTGTATATACTCAGCAAGGATTGAAATAGCAATTTCTGCTGATGTGCGACTGCCTATGTCCAGCCCGACAGGGCCTTTCAGTCTGGCTATATCCTTCTTTTCAAGTCCCAAACCTTGCAAACGTTTGCAGCGCTGCTGATGGTTGGCGCGTGAGCCAAGTGCTCCAACATAGAATGCATTTGAAGGCAGGGCTTCCAGTAAGGCAAGATCATCAACATTGGGGTCATGGCTAAGTGCCAGCACTGCACTGTTCGAATCTGTAGCAAACTCCAAAACTGCGTCATCTGGTGACATGTCAATCAAAACAGTGCCTTCTACTTGCCAGGCCTCCTTGAAGCCGGGGCGTGGCTCGCAAACGATAACATCGCAATCAAGTGTCAACGCGAATTCAGCGCAATAGCGTGATAGTTGACCAGCACCGACGATAAGTAAACGCCACTGCGGTCCAAAATATTTAATAAGTTGTTCGCCGTCGAAACTGAATTCTTCGGCTTGCGCTTGTGGCACCTTTTGCATTGTCGAGTGGCCGGTTCGGACATTTACAGTGCGGCAGATTCGAGTTCGTTGCGAGAGTAAGGACGTCAGCTCAAGCAATGCATCCGGTGTTGCCAGCTGTTCAAATACGAGTTCCAGTTCGCCGCCACAGGTCAGACCAAAGCGTTGTGCCTGCTCATCATCTATCCGATGAATAACAGTATGCGCATCAGGGCTTGCAGGTTTGAAATCGGGATGGTTAGCGGTTACCTTTTCCGCCAATTGTTTCTCTACACAACCGCCTGAGACGGACCCGACCAGCGCGCCATCATCGCGTACCGCGGCCAGTGATCCGATAGGGCGTGGAGACGAGCCCCAGGTACTAACGACAGTAACCAGCTGCACACGATGACCGGCTTGTAGCCATTCGCTGGCCATACTTATAACTTCGAGATCGTTATTCCTGATACTCATCGGCGTCTGTGCTGGGTGAACGGGTTAAGTGAGATGCGAGAGGGCTTGTCTGGGTTTTGCGAATCCTTAACTCACTCATGTTACCGGTTTCTAACTGCAAGTCATGTTTTAGACCTAGAAGATAAGGATACCATTCACGAGCAAGTGGCGACTTCCAGCGCCATAACAACTGCTCTAATGCATCGAGCTCGTTCTGGTGCTTAGCGTAACCTTTCGGCTTGAATCTAGCGGTGGATTGATCATCACCTGCGTTTTTAGCATCATCACTGAATGTTGGAGCGTAGAAATAATGCTTTATATGCTGGAATGCTTCTGGCACTTGAGCGTCGACAAGGCATTGGTGCCACTTGTCATGACGTTCGCTGATACTTAGCGCAGGGTCACGGCAGGCTGCAACTATGCGTAACAATAACTGATCAGTATGTATCAAACCGGTTGGATTAATAACGACATTAGCGCAGTGTTCGCGCCCTAACCAGGGTCCAATATACAACCGGCGGGGGCAATAATCATTTGCGTAATAGTTGTCCCAGAAAATAACGCGATCCGCGCTGGTTGGGCGTGTTGAGCACTTGTCAACGTCATCAGTGGAAATGCAGGTCGTGAATAAGTGCGCAGCTTCAGCTTGCAGCAGATTTTTTAAATTGTCTATGGAAGGTTCTTTTGCAATGATGCTATCTCCGCAGTAGAACCACTTTATGTCTGCGTCCAGGTTGCCAAGAAATGTTTGCAAGTAGCGACGATTATGTTGCTGCAAGCCGTCACTGATCAGAGAACTGTCGTTTCCGTCGACCAGTTCATTGGCGTAGATTCGCGGCACTGCGTAGCACAGTGTTTGGGAGTCATGTCTTTTATCTACGGTTCCATTGTGTGTGTTGCAAAAGTTACTTATCATTGCATGCAAGCGATTGGCAAGTGTTGCATGGGCTGTGCCTTCATCTTTAAAGCTGCCACGCCGATGTTCAAAATCTGCATCGATATCATCGAACATCAAAACAATCGCGTTTGCACCATCACTAAGTAACTGCAGTGCCTTGTCACACAGTGCTCGATAGTCAGGCCCGCCATCAGGCCCATCATCCATGTGCGAAAAATCAAAATCTATTCCAGGTGACAGACCGGCTGCAACATAGATACAGGTGTCGAAAGTTTTGGCTTTGGCGGTGAATGCGCGGAAATTATCTCGCCAGCTGTCCGGGTAGGGCGTGCGCCAATTGAGCCGATGATAATCATCATCCTTTGGTGCATAAAGATAGAAGTTGCCGCGGGTTTCGTTCAGAGTGTCAAGCAGGTTGTTTCTTTCATCCCATGACAACAAGCGTCCATAGTAACCTTCTGCATAACCGGTGATATCAGGTTGACTGAACATCAGAACCTTGATTGTTTGATTGTTTGATTGTTTGATTGTTTGATTGTTTGAATTATGGATTCAAGTAATGTCAGAGCTGGCTTGGCGCGCTGGTGAGACCGCGTTTCTCACACCAGTTGGCCACATCGAAATTGGGACATGTCTTTTCAGTCTCCGGAAAATTGCAATGCCCGACAATGCTTGCTTGCGGATGTATTTCCAACCATTTTCGCAATACTTGCTCCAATGCATCAAATTGTATATTGGTAAAGTGTTGTCTGCCAATCAGGCAAACACCGAGGCTCTCTTCATTGTGCCCGTAAACATGGGCGCCGATCCAGTAGTCTGGACGCCCGGTTTCGATGTCACCCTCGCGGTTTATCACCCGATGATAGCCGCAACCATGCCAGCCAAATGACAAATGCATCGCATGGATGTCACGAGCGTTTAAATGCTCATCATCGGGTGTATCCGAGCAATGCACCACCAGATAGCGAATGTTCCCGGTTTCAAGCATCGGTGGAGATTAGCAAATTGAACAATTCGACCCGGTTAAGAAGATCGCTCAACACGATGGATCGCTCACTTTGGTCGGCTGCCATGCTCTGACGTAATCGATTTTATATTCAGCCGGAAAGCGGGTACTGCTATCCGGGTTACCTGGCCAGTTACCACCGACAGCCAGATTTAGTAAAAAATGTTTCGGCTGAGTGAAATCTTTTGGAGTCGGATGTTCAGCGACTTTCGTTGCGTTGAAATACCAGCTGACTGTTTCGGCGGTCCATACGACAGAATAAAGGTGAAAATTTTCTGAAAGACGCGAGTCGACTGTGTGGTCGTATGCGTGAGAGGTTAGTTTGCCAGTTTGATTAGTGTGTAGCGTGGTATGAAACGTATTGGGTTCATTGCCGAGTGATTCCATAACATCAATTTCCGGGAGTATCGCGACACCTTCCGGCCAGCTTTCAAATGATGGCAATAACCAGAAGGCGGACCATAGTCCTTTGCCTCGTGGCACTTTGGCGCGAACTTCAAATCGGCCGAATTTTTGTGAAAATCCTTCCTCTGTGGTCAAGGCGCCGGAAATGTAGGGCATGTTGTTGATCTTGCTGCGCAGATCCGGAGGTGTAGGGCGAGCAGTTATGGTCAGTATGCTATCGTTCAGTGAAAAGGGGCTGTACCCGTGTTGTGCCGGATCGATGTAGTACTGTAGTTCATTGTTTATGCGGATATCGCTCCCCCATATATAACTGGTCTTCCAGTCACCAGTGCGGGTTTCCGGGTTCCACAACCGCAGTTCATCAAATTCTTCTTTGAAGGTTTCCTGCCAGCATGCGTCGATTAGTTGTTCCGGATTTGCGGCTCCAGCTGCAGGTAAATTATTACCCACCGTGGCGAAGAAAAACGTTGTAGCGATTAGCGACAGACCGGCGAAACCGATGAGGCGCGTTGCAACCAGGGAATCTATTTTAGATTTTTGCAAGCGTCAGATTTCCTGTGCGATTATCTTTGGACGAATACGTTTTTTTCGCCGGGCAGAGTCTTGGGTCTATGCAGCAATATTGGGTTCATTGCGACTGAACCATTGCCATGCATGCTCGATGCTTTGGCGTATGTCAACGAATTCAGGCTGCCACCCAAGGGTTTGCATGGCGCGCGAGGCGTCGCTGACAAGCTCTGGTGGATCTCCTGCTCGACGTGGTGCCATTTTGTACGGAATCGTCACTCCGGTGACATCTTCGCATGCCTTGATAACGTCGAGTACCGAGACACCCCGATTAACGCCAAGGTTAAATTGTTCAGCCCCGTTGTTGGCATTTTCTTCCAGTCGCAGTAACGCCCTGACATGTGCGCTACACAGGTCTGTCACATGTATATAGTCACGCACACAAGTACCATCGGGCGTGTCGAAGTCATCTCCAAATACCATAAGTTTTGTAGCGTCGGCAGCGCCGCCATTTTGCATACGCAGTGCTTCGAACAAGACTAAGGGAATAAGATGTGTTTCCGGGTCATGTCTTTCACCCAAGGATCCATCAGCGGCGCAACCTGCAGCGTTGAAATAACGCAGCGCAATACTATTAAAGGCATAGGGCTCGGCATAGTCTTTGAGAATTTGTTCCACCATTAACTTTGACCAACCATAAGGATTGATAGGGGTTTGCGTCAACTCTTCGGTGATAGGCAGGCTTTGCGGCACACCATAAGTTGCGCAGGTAGAGGAAAAGACCAGTCGCTTGACATCGTGTTTGCACATTGCGTCGATCAGATTCAGTGTACCGACAACATTGTTGCGGTAGTAAACATCAGGTGCTGAAACGGATTCACCAACATAAGCCAGTGCCGCAAAATGCAGTACTGCATCAAATGCGTGCTGGCTGAACAGGTTGTCGAGTGTATCGCGATCAGTAAGATCGCCGACCACCAGATTTGCGTCCACTACAGCATCACGATTACCGCGTTGCAGATTGTCAAATACGGTGACATCGTAGCCCTGGTTTTTTAGCATCTGAGTCATATGAGAGCCGATATAACCTGCTCCACCACTTACAAGAACAGTCTTGCTCATTGCTGTCTCCGTTTCTTCGCCAGTGCGGACAGGTTTATATCCAGTCCGCTATCATTTTCAGGACTTGATCCACCGCTTTTGCTGATAAATGCATCATCGTTTAGTTCAAAACGATCAAATTTGTCATCATCGCCAACAATAGTGGCGTCAAGTTGAGGCGGTGATTTACTTATTTCGTTGATTCGCTCATCGCCTATTTCGAAGTCAGCGTCGCCATTCAAGATGTCGTCGAGCTTGTTTACTTGATTCCGGTCGCTTGATGATGTCTGCGCTGTACCAGGTAGCTTGTTCGTATTTGCTGGCGAGGCATTACCTGAGGCCCTGATAGATGGATCTGTAGATGACCCGGAGGAAACTGCTGCGCCCGGGATTGCTCGAACTGGCTTGGCATTTTTTGTAACAGGCGCATTATTGCGATCACGCGCAGCGGGTCTGGCACCGTACCCGCGTGGATCCGGATCTGTTGGGTCGTCGTCATCGAGCGTGTGATTCGAGTCCGGCATGACTACTGTTACCTGACGCAACATGCTGATGGGTAGAGCCAGAAAAAATATCCAGTAAAGCTCTCGATTGACCAGAAATCTTGCTTCTGAATAGTTACTGACCAAATATGCAATCACAAAACCCAGCACGAACAGGACACCCAATTGTTGTCGCTGGTACTGACAATAGAAAATTTCGATTAACTGCTGCACAACCATAAGTAATGCGAGTAGGGCGAGCGGCAAGCCTAGTTCCGAGGCTACCTGAAGAAATCCGTTATGAGCGTGGAAGACAACCCAGGTAAAGTCAGTCAGTTTTTGCTGCACCCAGATAGTTGCATCGTTCGGGTTCCAGATACTTCCGTAACCGTAACCGGTCAGTGGTTTTTGCCAAATCAGATTCCACGTTTGTGCCCAGACCTCTCCTCGACCCGTCAGGTCACCTGAACGGCCGACCAGTTCTGCAGTGTTGATATTCAGAACGGCAACAATAACCAGCCCGGTAAACAGCATCGCCATCACTACCATGCGCACGAATCCCAACTTGAAACGAAAGGCGATATAAAAATACAGTGCCACCGCACCTCCGACTATCATGGCCAATAAGGAGGTTGCAGACTTGCTGCTGTAGAGGCACAGAAGGCTTATCAGTGCCATGAACAGGCACAGTACACGCCCCGAACTTGTTTGCGCCCGACTCCATTGACTGATGTAGAGCAGCACACCGATGCCTGACCAGAAGCCGAGTGTGTTTTTTGATGTCAGAATGCCGCGCCAAACCTGTGAGCCTTCGTAAGATTCGATGCCGAGCGCAGGTAATGCAAAAACGGCTCCGACACTGCACACCAATATAGTACCGAGAACCCACGCAGACACAGTAAGCGTTGTCGACAAAGGGACCATAAAGCCCAGGTATATGGCAATGATACTGGTGCCCACCAGGTGCATGACACGTGTAGTGGAGATCCCTGGATCGATGGACCAGCCAATCGACGCTATAACACCGAACATCACGATGACCAGGAGCAATCGGTATCTGAATAACCAGAAAATCCAATTAAGCCCATGGGTTAGCATCAGTCCACCAAGTGCGACCAGATAACTGAGCAACCACAACAATGCCGTTATCGGTTCGAGTGCCTTGTTAAAGTGATAGACAAGAGTCAGCAAGGCACTGCTGCCCTGCACAATTGTGATCACTAACAGGAATATCGCCACCAGCGATGCCTGGGTCGCTGCTGTTCTCTGTGCATAGGTCGCGACGCGCATCAGGGACGGATGGCCTGTAGAGACTGACCACGAAGTGCAACAAAGCGATCGGTCAAACGACGGTAAAATCGCGGGAAGGTATGTTGTATCCACAAGCGCAACATGCCTTTGTTGCCGATGACACCAGCTTGTTTTGCCTGTTTGAGTAAGCTCAGGCGATCACCAGCACTCAAGGTGCCAGTTTCAAATTTTGCCCGGTAGCCCAGCCAGGCTTCCTCTGACATGTGCTCTCGCTGGGCGGCCATCCATTTGAAAAAATTTGTATGTTTTTCGCTAATTCCGCCATGGATAGGCAATTGAGAGAGCGCCTTTGGGTTGATCACGTCTTCGTAGAGCGTGCCTTGTAAATCCATCATGACCGGGGTTGCACCTGCGTGTACCAGATCAATGGTGTATTGATCGTTGTCACCGAATGTTACTTGTTCATCCCAGCGAACCTGTTTGGCTAGTGAAGCAGTAACTACCATAGTGCTTGTTTGGATAAACCCGCCGTGGATATACAGATAATCAAAGATGGATTCCTGTGCCTGTATGCCTCGATCGGGCTTTATCCAGTAACGACCAACACCGCGATCCACAATAATCTGACTATAGACGAAATTGTGTTCGCCTCTATCAAGAAAATTCTTCGCAAATTCCAGATACTCTGGATACCAGCGATCATCTGCATCCAGATAAGCAATGTAACGACCGCTAGCGGCGTCTACACCGCGATTGCGTGCTGCTGCTGGACCGGCGTTCTGTTGATGTATGTATTGCACGCGCGGATCATCCAAATGTTCGATCAGTTCGCGCGTGTTATCGGTTGAACCATCGTCGACAATGACTAGCTCAAAGTCACCGCAGCGTTGTGCCAGGCACCCGTCAATGGTAGACAGAATACTGTCCGCACGATTGAAGGTAGGTACAACAATGGAGAATAGAGGCGCCTCTGCATTTTGTTGTCCCGTCTTGTGATCAGTAGTGTTTTGCATATCAACGACCCTCTGCACGTGAGATATTGACTTGCAAGTGGGCACTCAGTTTACCGCGGAATTTCCAGCGCAGAATCTGCGCTTTTTCTGCCAGCGGTTTGTTAAACAGGCCTAGCAGGCTCATAAGAGTGGCCTGAGCAAACAATGCACAGGTTTTGGCACATCTTTCAAGACTAGCCAGAAGTCCTGGCTGTAACATGCGTAAAACGCGAACGCGTGAATTGGCAATAATGATGACGCGATGTTTCATCCATTCCATCGATAATCGATCGGGCGGCACTGACTCGTTCATAACCGCTTTTGCTGACCAGTGCATGCGTGCACCGCTGTCTTTGAGTTTCATAAAAAAAGCGAGGTCTTCACCACCGGATTTAGCAAAATCAGGATGGAAGAATTCTGGCCCCAATGGCTGTAGTTTGTCAGCGCGAATCAGGAAATTGCCAGCAGCCTCTAGTTGGCAGGCGCTGCCATCCGACTTCCGCAGATCAGCACCGTAATACGGGTTGTTACGGATATCTTCAGGTGTTCCTTCGGGGAAAACCGAGAGGGTAGGTCCCCCGACGGCATCCGCATCGTGTTCATGCTGAACCCTTAATAGCTCTTGCAACCAGTCCGGGTTGGGCCATTCGTCATCATCCAGAAAAGCGATGAAGTCCGGTTTCCGCGTAAGCGCCAGAGTTGCTGCTGCATTACGTGAGTAGGATATTCCCGAGTCGGATACAGCAGTTGACAGTAGTGGCCAGCGGTAATCGGCTTGCAAATCTTCACACACTGTCAGGCCTTCGCCTGCTGCGTCGTTATCTGCGACAACAACATGCAGCTCTCCATCGAAGTCGAGTTTGCTGACATGTTTGAGGGCATTGCGCAGACCCTCTGGTCGTCGGAACGTGCAGATGCAGATGGCGAGCGTTATCATTTGTTCTGCAACGCCACAGTAACCACGCGATAGAGGAAAATCGCCATGAAAAGCTCTGCCAGGACGATACCCCATAGCGTAGTTTCAGGGGCATAGTAGTGGAGCAAAAACAACACGCTAACGGCTGCGATAACAGATGCGTAGATACTGCCCATGGCGAGCGCTTTAAAATTTTTCAATGCCTGAAGTGCTGCACTTAGTGGTGTGTAGGATGCCGAGCACAACGTAATGGCTGCCCACAGTGCAACGATCCACGCCATAGGTTCATTGGCGTAGCGTTTGGTGTATAAAAATTCGTTTATCCATGGCCACATAATAACCAATCCAATGACAACACAGAGCATGGCCACAGCCATGAGTATCGTGGTGCGCTTCATTTGGCCGCGAACCTCACTGATGCGGTTTTCTGAAAGTGCCACTGCCATCTCGGGTTTGACCATGTTCTGCCACGTCATCAATGCCACTCGAACAGGGCCGAACAGAACAGCACCTGCAGCTAGTGGGGCAAACGCTGCAGGCCCGTGGCTTTTAACGATAATCAGGCTGTGGGCTTGACCCATAAACAGTGTTGTAACGGCGCCCGCAAGTGCCCAACGTGATTGCTCCCATATATGACCATAGTCGCTCCAGCTGCCACGAAGCTGGTTCAGTGCCTGCCTGCCATGGAGTAACAGGTTTTCAACAACAATCGCTATCAGATTAGCGCAGGACAGTGCTATTAGAATGCTGCCGACTTCGGGTCTGGGGTTAAGTGCGATCATGGTGCCGAGGATAATCATGCCGGAAATCATATAGGTGGCATCACCCGTTGCGGTGACCATAGGACGCAGGCGTGCGTAACCAAAGCTTCTGCTGTAATGCCGGGCAGCGTAGACAGAAACAAAGATAGAGATTGAAATCAGTGTCGTAGTTTCAAGTTGACTAAACGGTATGTAAAGCAGGCCAACAAGCATAAGCGCCGCACAAAAGACCAGATTGACCACGCTTAGCATTTTCTCCTGCTGATCTCTGACAACGGTATCTTTCAGTACCGGTGTATAGACAGTTAGTGGAGTCGAGATCAGTGCGTTGTTGATGGCTTGCGCAAACATGGCCAGAACAAATGCGAAGGCAAATGTGCCATAGTCGTATTGACTGATCTGTCGCACCAGCACCAGGTTTAAAACAAAATGAAAGCCACTGACCAAAGCCTGGGCACCGACAGCCAGCGTGTAACGAGCACTTAACAGGCGCGTAGCCAAAGACAGACCACGCATGCTGGCTAGTGATCTCAAACCTGTGCTCTGAAGGCTGTTAAGCAGTCCACCGGGTGTCATCAGCCGCCTGCCTGATGCTTTGCATCAGAGGGGCTGCGACTGGTGTCTTGAGCCACTGCTGAGACGGAACGTTCTGCTAGCACATGGCGTAGCAAGTGTAAGCCCAGTAACAAGGGTTCGATCAGATAACGAAAGGCAAATCGACGCGGATTTTCGAGCAGTCGATAACTCCATTCGAGTCCTAGCCTGGCCAGCCATCTTGGCGGTGTCTTGACGTGTCCGGCAACGTATTCCATGCAGGCACCACAGGTAAAGACTGTAGCTGCATCGATCTGTTCGCGATGGGAATCAACCCAGAATTCCTGCTTCGGTGCACCGAAACCGACTAGTAATATATCCGTTTCGTGTTGATTGATTTGTGCTATGACCTTTTTTGATTCATCACTATTCGGGCTTTGATCAAAATACCCGTCATGACCTTCGATGGAAATGCCTGGTAGTCTCTGCCGGATTGTTTGCAGCGCTCTCTGTTGCACATCACCAGCCTGTCCGACATGAAAGACACGCCAGTTGTTTTCGTTTGCAGCTTCCAGCATTGGCCAGATGAAATCAACGTAGGTGACGCGTTGATCGCGGGTTGCATCCAAACGCATTATTTTAAGTAGCCAAATGACAGGCATGCCATCTACCAGTATGGTGACCTTGTCGTAACAGCGTTGCAACGGCGCAGAAGTAAAGTAGGTATAGAGCGAATGCAGATTGTGGTAGAAGATCGTCTGCTTCGTGCCGTTGGTTACAGCTTCGTCGATCATGGCAATAAAATCGCCAATAGTCCCCGGATTTACACGAAATCCGAGCAACCGGTGATCACGCAGACGAATTTTATTGTCAGTGTTCATGTTCAATCCTCTACACAGTTTTCGCTGATTACGGGTCAAACTTGAAAAAAAAAAGGTGAACTGTGTAGTGCTAGCCTGCTTTATAAGCGGCGAAGGAGCCGGGCAAGTTTAAGGCTGGATGCGGCATTGGCCAGCAGTACCTTCCTGCTAGATATTTGTGCGTCATCGGCATGTATTTAAGCTCGCGGGTTTTGCGATTGTTCGAGGTAAGCTGCTATCAGTGAATTTTAGCCTGTGATGCAGTTCACAGCCACTATTTATGACAACTGTGTCGCATTAGCGAGTCTGGACATCACCTAAGCAACTATGAGCGAGTGACAAAGGGTGGTTGGCCACCCGATGTAGTAGCGCGTGCCTCGCAGTGCAAAGCGGCGCAGCCCATAGCTTGTAGATCGTGAGCACAGGATCTAGAGGCGTTGAGATCAACAATGGTCGGGATGTGGTGCACCCACTGCAAAGAGCGCGGGTTCCCAGGGCAGACAGGATGAGCAGTTTCTTGTGCTAACGCAGGCACACCTTTTCAGGCATGGATATAAACAGGAGCTAGTATGCGTTGGAATGCGTCCAGCCCTTAAAGGCTGTTTTGACTATGATTTTAAGGTCCAGCCATAGCGTCCAGTTCTTGATGTAGTGCCGGTCGTGTTCGATTCTTCCGACCATATCGTCTATGCGCGTGGTTTCTCCGCGAAAGCCATTGATTTGCGCCCAGCCGGTAATACCTGGCTTGACTGCATAGCGTGAATTCAGAGCCGGGATAACCTGCTTGAATTTTTCATCAAGCGGGATCGGATGAGGGCGAGGGCCAACCAGCGACATGGAGCCCTGAACCACATTAAATAGCTGTGGCAGCTCATCCAGACTGGTTTTACGCATGATCGCACCGATGCGGGTGATGCGTGGATCATTTTTTTCAGCCTGCTTGAATGCCGCAGAGCTCTGATCCTGGTACATGGTTCTAAACTTGTAAACTTTGATAATTTCCCGATTTCGACCGCGGCGTTGTTGGCAGAAGAGTGCCGGACCTGTACTGTCGAGTTTGATCAGAATGGATAGAAGCGCCAAAAAGGGCAGCAGAAGTAACAGAGCAGAGCCGCCGATAGCGAAGTCCATCAATCTCTTGAACGCCGCATCCAGACCAACAATAGGAGTTATTGGTAAGGGTTCGCTGTTAACGAATGAGCGCCAGACCGGGATCCGCTTTGATGCAGTATCGATAGAGGCAGAGTTTGCTGATTCCGAGTTTGCGGTATCAGTTCGACTTGTTTCGAGAATTTCCATAGGATGGCTGTTTTTTATTTTTTTTAGTACTGCTATGTCCAATCTCTGGGTATGTAGTCTAAAAAGAAGACCTCAAATTTCTGCCTGACATCCTGTCTAAGCTTGAATATAAGTTTACTTACATTCCGGTATATAGTTGTTAAGAACATGTAAATTTTCCGGCACCAAGTCGCGTTTTTGTATGCAGATCAGTCTAGTTGTTCACGATAGTACGCGTAGTGGCTGGGCGTCGCCTGTGACGAATTGTTCATTAAGCAGCCATTTACCGTAACACCAGAAAAACTCAGTCTTTTTAGCGATTCATTCATTTGCCCTTCTGTGACCTCTCCCTCCTTTACAACCATTATTGTGGCGCCAGCATGGCGGCCAATTGTTGCAGCCGTGGACACACTTAGGATAGGAGGTGTATCGATGATTACAATATCGAATCTTGGAGCGACGACTTGCAAAAAGGCACCAAATTCCTTCTCGGTAGGCGTTTCACGAACAGCAGCCTCACCGATAAAGCCACGTGGGATCGCATAAAGGTTAGGTATCGAGGTGGCGCGAACCGATTCTTTGAGCTCGGATTTGCCTTTGACGACTTCCGGTAGTCCAGGTCCCTGAGACAGGCCAAGTGACTTGTGTATCTGGCCGCGCTGATAGTCAGAATCTACGATCAGGACACGTTTGCCTGATTGTGCCACCAAAACGGCCATATTAAGACTGACAAACGATTTACCCATTGCTGGTAACGGGCTGCTGATCATGAGCACATTGTTAGAGGCATCATCCATAACATCGTCCAGCATTGATCGAAGACCACGCAGATTTTCTACTGAATAGTCATCTGGACGCTTCACGGCAAGCACATTGGCAAGCGGTGTATCGTCTGATCCAGAACCGGGCAGCATGCGCCGGGGGTCTACAATGGCAGGCGCACTGGCAATACGTTTTTGTGCGTTACTTCGCGGTATGTTCATAAATACAGGCAGTCCCGTGGCACGTTCCAGAGACTCCTGATCCGATATAACTGTCGATAATGCAGAGCGCAAGGTCAGGTAGACGACGTAACAGAAAAGCGTTGCCAGAGTCGCAGCAACCAGTGCCAGTAAAGGACTGGGTGAGATAGGCTTTTTGGGAACCAGGGCTTCATCCCAGATGCGCACACTACCTTTGTTACCGCCAAGTCGATTACGCTCGGTTTGGAAGCGCTCATCCAGATCTGAAAAGATACGTCGTGCTGTTTCAGCGCGCAATTCGAGTTGGCCTATATCCCGCTCAACATTGGGTGCGCTAACCAGTCGTCCGCGTTGCTGGCCAATGCGTCGCTCCAGCGCGTCTATCTCTTTGTCGAGTCTGCGTAAACTGGGGTGTATATCTGTGTAGCGTTTTTGCAGTTCGTCTTTCTCGAACAGTAAATCATTTAGCTGACTTTCAAGTCTGCTGATCTCTCGCAGGATCAGATCGTTAGCCAAATCGGGGTTAACCGCTCTGCGCTGGGTACGATAGGCGGCAAGGGCTGCTTCAGCGGCTTCCATTTCACGTTTCGCCGCTGGCAGACTTTCTTCAATGAATTTGAGTTTCTCGAATGACTGGTTTGAATCGGCACTGAGTTTGACATCACGGTACTTGTAGATAATGGCGTTCAGCAGGTTGGCTGTATCAGCCGGATTTTCATGTCGGTGAATCACTGAGATCATGCGGGTTTTCGAGTCTGCAGTTTCGGTAGACAGCTCGGCATGCAAAGAACTGATGGTCTCCTGTACTGAGCGACGCGTGACATCGAACTTTACGCCTTCAGGTGCTCGTAACGACGTGACTGTTAGATCCATGGGTGCCAGAGGGTTCAGTTCAACCCGCAGGGGTTCACCAACGGCAGCGCTTTCAACCAGCAGCTGTCCGTCTTTGGATACGCTGTACCTTTGGTTACCCAGCGAGGTAAATGATAGTTTTTCGTCTTCCCATTCGACTGGCACGACTAACTTGCCAAGCTCCAGGGTTTCACCATTCCAGGCGTAATGTTTGGCAAATGACTGACCTGCCAACCACTTGCCCAGAGCCGGTACGCGTTCAGTCACATCACCAAGGACCGCGAATGTGTTGGCTTTTACCTGATTGCGCAGATTGAATTGATCAACAACCGGGGTCAGCACCTTGCGTGACTTGATGATATTTGCTTCTTGTGTGACCTCCGGGGCGTTGAAATCGGTTGTGCCGACCTCATCGACGACGCCACCGGTCTCTTTGACTTCCAGTAATGCGCGTGCTTCGTAAACCGGGGTGGCGCTTATCAGATAGAGAGTTGCCAGCAGAATGCCCAGCAACAACATAAAGAACAGACCGAGTTTATGGCGCAGCAGCAGTTTCAGGTATTCCTTGGCATCGCTGGTTGCAGGTACTGTGGAATAACCTTGCAGTGTCGCGTGTTGCGGCGTGTACTGGTTGATAGTTTTCATTTGTCGTGTTGTGTCCTTGCCACCTTTACAGCGCTATGGTGGCTTTACGATTCAACTGCCTGCCAATGGCGAGCAATTGCCTACAACGCGCAGCGACCCTTCCAGTGAGTATAGTCAGGCTGCTGACAAACCACCGAAATTCCGGCCTCGTCGCAGTACACCGACAACTTTGGACAAGGCGCTCGTTTGTAGACTGTATTCGTTGTTTTATCGGCCTGTTCAGCTGGATCTGCAATGAGCAAAGTATAATGCCCGGCCAGAACCCGCATCTGCGGCTAGAAACCTGCGGTGTTTGAACGGGCTGACAGTGAAAGTGCGGCTCGACAGCTAAAAAGAATGGCAACAAATTAGAAATATTATGCATTACGCTTTGCTGCCCTTTGAGTATCGGCCAACGCCAGCGCCTGTGCAGACCCGTATTGCCTGGGCTTTACAGGACTCGGAGATAGCGATTTTGGAAAAAGTCAGGGGCAGGCTGGTTCTGGCGGGCTTCAATTGGATGCAATGGGTCTTATTGGAGTTATCCATTGCGGTATATAAATATTTCGCAGCCAGTATATTGATACCGGTATATTCAAATTGATTCGTGCCTCTAACCACTGGCCCGGTACCTGTTCAGTCCGTTTAGTCTTTTTTTGTTGCGACGAAAAGCATCCTTGAGTATCAATTTGTGATTTGCGTCACGTGTCGTATTGCTGACGCTTGCAGTCTAATCAAAAGTGGGGATGGTGTGAATGACCATGTATTAATATGGCGTACGCTGCGGGCATTGCTCACAATATTTTGCAAGCGGTGACTGGCTATATGATGACTTGGGGAGGTTTGCCAGCGTCGTACTGCTGCTAACTGGGTGAGCCGTACGAGTAATATACTGGGGGATTAATTTTAATCTGCAGGAGAGAGCTATGCTGGAAACACCCTATTTGCTGTTTTTGGGTGATGCCACCGATTCATTGGCAGCCAAAGTGGCACAAGGTATCAAAGACTGGCGGCCGGAATATTCTGTAGCTCAGTTTCGATTACCCGGATGCAATGCCGATCTCGGTCTGCCCGATATGACCATTCAGCAAGCTGTTGATGCTGGCGCTAAAACGCTGGTTGTCGGCGTCGCCAATCGCGGTGGCGTTATATCGGATAGCTGGATAGCAGTTTTCGAGGAAGCACTGGAAGCAGGCCTTGATATAGCCTCGGGTTTGCACAATCTGTTACGTGATTTGCCATCAGTCGTTAATGCAGCAGAAAAACATAATCGCCAGCTGATAGATGTGCGCGTACCCACGGTTGAATACCCGATTGCCACCGGCAAGAGACGCAGTGGCAAACGATGCCTGGCGGTTGGAACGGATTGTTCTGTCGGAAAAATGTACACCGCTCTGGCGATGGAAAAATCCATGCGCAACAAGGGCATGAAAGCTACTTTCCGTGCTACCGGGCAAACCGGCATTCTGATAACTGGTGGCGGCGTGCCACTGGATGCAGTGATCGCTGACTTCATGGCAGGTTCGGTCGAATACCTGACTCCAGATAACGATGCAGATCACTGGGACCTTATTGAAGGTCAGGGATCACTTTTTCATGCATCGTACTCAGGGGTCACGCTCGCCTTGATTCACGGTGGTGCTCCTGATGCATTGATTTTATGTCACGAGCCTACGCGCGAGCATATGCGTGGTTTACCGGATTATCAGCAACCTTCCTTGCAGGAGCTAAACGATGTTGCTTTAACGCTGGCGCGTGTTGTTAATCCGCAAGTCAGGGTCGTTGGCATTTCTATCAACACTGCCGGGCTGGATGAAGCAGATGCCATTGCATTGCTCGAGAAAACTGAAAAAGACATGGGTCTGCCAACAGTTGATCCGTTTCGCCAGAGTGCTGATCGTCTTGTACAAGCACTTGAAAGCATTTAACCGGGTGTTTTGTTGCTATGGCTGATCTGAAGGTTGCGCGTGACACGTTTCAATTGGCGGAGCGCTTCACCATCTCACGTGGTTCGCGCACCGAAGCGAAAGTCATCACGGTAACCATCACTGACGGTGGTTACTCAGGTGTTGGTGAATGCGTGCCTTATGCACGTTACGACGAAACACTTGAGAGTGTTGAATCCACTATTCAGGCATTGCAAAGTGATCTGCGCAATAACCCTGATCGCGAGGCCTTGCAGCAGTTACTGCCAGCTGGCGCTGCAAGAAACGCCGTTGATTGTGCTTTGTGGGATCTTGATGCCAAGCGAGCGCAAAAACCGGTTTGGCAACTTGCTGGCCTTACCCCACCGTCTGCATTGACATCGGCATATACCCTGTCGCTCGATGAACCCGAGCATATGAAAATTAAAGCCGCTAGTAACGCTACCCGTCCGCTGTTAAAAATCAAGCTCGGCGGTGGCGAAAGCGATATCGCAAGACTGCAAGCGGTGCGTGAGGGAGCTCCGGAAAGCACGATTATTGTCGATGCCAACGAGGGTTGGGATCGTGCACAGTATGAATCACTTGCACCTGTGTTGCTGGAACTTGGTGTCGCTATGGTTGAGCAACCTTTTGCTGCCGGTGACGATGCTGTACTGGCTGATATGGAACGTCCTCTTCCAGTATGTGCAGACGAATCCTGTCATGACGTTGCGTCACTCGGTGCACTCGCTGGCAAATACGATATGGTCAATATCAAGCTCGATAAAACCGGCGGACTAACCGAAGCGCTGTTGCTGGAAAAAAGTGCACGCGAGGCGGGTTTCGAGATTATGGTGGGTTGTATGATCGGCAGCTCACTGGCGATGGCACCTGCCGTGTTGGTAGCGCAACAAGCACGCTTTGTTGATCTGGATGGTCCGCTTCTGCTGGCCGAGGATCGCAGTGTCCCATTGAACTTTGAAGGTTCCGTACTGCACCCTCCCTTGCCTGAGCTATGGGGTTAGCCAACCAGTACCATGAAAATCCAATCACTGGAAACTTTCACGGTTGCCCCGCCTAACGGTATAGGCGGAGCCTACTGGCTGTTGCTGCGTGTAACTACTAATGACGGTATTCAGGGCATTGGAGAGTGTTACGGTATTCCGTTTGCACCGGCTGTTGCTGAACGTATGGTGCACGACTTGTTCGAACGATTTTTTCTCGATGAGGATCCGCATGCCATAGAGACGTTGTTCAGACGTTGCTATTCAACCGGTTTTACACAGCGACCCGATGTGTCATTGATGGGTGTTTTCAGTGGTATTGAAATAGCGCTGTGGGACATTCTGGGTAAAACCTCTAATCAGCCTGTATACAATTTGCTCGGCGGTGCTTTTCACCAACGTTTGCGCACTTACAGTTATATTTACCCGCCCGGTATGGATGCCGTTCCCGGTCAGTTAATCGATGGGGATGTTTATCATGATGGGGAAGCTGCGGCCAAACGTGCGCTGGATTATGTAAAGGCCGGGTTTACCGCTATTAAACAAGATCCGGCAGGGCCTTATTCAATGCAGGGCGGTCGCGAATTGTCGTTGTACGAGCTTGACCGTTCTGTTGAATCAACTAGAGCATTACGGGCTGCAGTTGGTGTTGATGCTGATTTGCTGTTTGGCACCCACGGACAGATGACAACCGCTTCAGCTATACGTCTAGCAAAACAACTTGAGAAATTCGACCCACTATGGTTTGAAGAGCCATGTCCACCGGACCAATTGGCATCGCTTGCCAGCATTGTAGCGGCGACAAGCATTCCTGTTGCAACGGGTGAACGTTTGACAACAAGAGTTGAATTCCATGCCGCCTTGCAGGCAGGCGTACGCATTCTGCAGCCTGACATTGGTCGATCTGGCGGCATTTGGGAAACCAAAAAAATTGCTGCGCTGGCAGAACTCTACAACGCTCAAGTGGCTCCGCATATCTACTGCGGTCCCGTAGCACATGCAGCGGCAGCGCATGTTGCCTTTAGTAGTCCTTCGTTTTTAATCCTCGAGACGATACTGACGGACTTCCATAGTCAGGTGGTCGACTCACAAGTGGTTTGGGAAAGCGGTTTCTTGTACAAGCCGGAAGCCCCGGGTCTTGGGCTTGAGCTTAATGACGCCGTAATTGCAGACCATCCTGTCACTGACCCTCAAGCTTTGCATCTTGAGATGTGTCAGAGTGCCTTGTCTTCGGATAATCGTTTGAAAATTACCGAGCTTTAAAGCGACAAGTACTGACAAATGCGCTAATAACTGCGTTGCTAACCAAAGATAGCCAGGTTAACGCTGGCTATTTTCAGTTGGGCAGTTTGCAGATGGTTTTGTAAGCATGCACATAGTCCATGCGATGTTGATCAGGATTTTTTTCAACCAATGCCTGGTAAGTGGCGTAATAGTTTTCGATAATGTCGAGGCGCTCAGCCACTTCGCGAGTACTCGACAAACCACCGAGAAAGGTACTTTCGTTCCAGCTGCGAATGGTCGGTAAATATTCGCCGGCAAAACGTTTCGCATCGCCGTGAGTTTTAAAGTCCTCAGCAAACGGGCAGGCAACGCGCGCGGTATCCACTGATTCAAGTCGCAGTCCTGCCTGATAGACGTCGCTTTTCGTATCTTCAAAAGGCGCGGAAAATTCTTCAACCGTGTTGTAGTACTGCGGCAGCGTCATGGCTTGATACTCTTGCGCTGTCACAACACCGTCATCGACAAACTGTTGCCAGATACCGTTAAACGTATCGAACATGTTGGCCCCATTAGTCGCACCCAGATAGCCTCCTGCTTCGTCGCGACAGAAATTGACCAACACCAGGCGACCACCGGGTTTCAATTCCCGCGCACGATGCAACAAAATCGTTTCCCAGTCTTTACTTGCCTGCTTGGCGAAGACATCAAGTTCGTCACCGCGGGCGCCAACCATATGAATGTGATCGCTGATATCCGAGGGTTTGCCACGCAGCCAGTGCATGGCGGTTGCAGAGAATCCGAGATCAAGAGATTCTTTTGGCAGTATCGGTGTGTAGAACGATGCACCTGATTGAGAAACAAAAACATTATCGAATTCATTCAGGTAGGTTTTGAATTCGGTTAGCCCGTGGGTGATTTTGGCAAGTGCGTTAAAGTCATTATTGGGTTGGTCTGCGTAGACGACGTGAACATCATTCTGGCTACTATCGCCTTTACGATTTCTGAGCTGGCTTACTACAGAGCGCCACAATTCAAGCGATGTGCCACCATCGGCACAACCCATATCAGAGAAGGTGTAGGGGTTGATAGATCGGATTGCCTGATCACTGTCGGTAGCTTCGAGAGCTTCCAGTACCCGTGGTATGGTTTTGTCAATAACGTGTTTGGCGCCAAGCGTTGCCAATGAGTATAAACCGCCCCCTGACATCGTGACGTTATCAGCTTGTTCGGACATGAATGATCACCGTTGTTGAAAATAAGATTTCTGACGATATTTTGATACGTTCCTACGTCATCCCGAATTGTCGGACCGTTGTGCAGGCAGTGCGGTCCGAGGTCCCGGTTCACGTCATGCGTCTATAGTAGCGTCAAGTATGGATTCCCGCCTGCGCGGGACGACGAGCTTAGTCGCTAAAAACTCAACGAAATATCCCGATGCTCAGCATTACAACTGGCAACGTATAACGCTTGGTCTCTTGTCAATCTATCCTGTTGACGTAAACCCAGTGTCGACTTCAGTGCATCCTTGTAATTGCTTAACGGTGCATTCAGTTCACCATTTGCCTGATCTCGCCATTCAAGGGATTCGTTGTATTCCTTGATAGCCTTGTCAATTGACGCCAGCGCTTTTTCAGGTTTCGGCGTTTTCGCTTTCAATGCTGATCTCGCTTTACCGACTGCAGAACGTATCTTTGATGCGCCTTCAATGTCCCCAAAACTGCTGGCAAGTGCTTTCAATGGATCAAGCATATCAGCCGGCTCGTTTTGTTCGATCTCAGATTTCATAGCAAACAGTTGATCGCCGAGCGCACGTAGATCTTCAGTTGCCGCCAGAGTGGCAGTTAATTCCGCAACAGGTGCGTAGCTTTTGTCAGCACTACGCCTATAGTTATTGCGCGCGTCGGATTCGGCTTTTTGTAAGGATGAAAAAGTCTCATAGGTCGATTCCCAATCATCCGGTATGGACTCACGCGCAATTTCATTGGCATTCTCGAGCTGTGCAATAGAAGCTTCGATTGCGCTGCGGCGCTGTTCAACAGTTTCTGGTGTACCCGACCTCTCCACACGGCTCAGCGCAGTTTTCAGATCTTTGATTTCTTTGTCATTGCCCCGAATTTCGCGCTCTATGCCTCGTACCTTTCGGTGTATTGGTCGGTAAGCAGGAGATGCGTCTATAACGGCTTGTTGTGATTCGCCAATGAGAGCAAGTGATGCGATCGCATTATCAGCTTCCTTGTAACTGCCATCCAGGGATTTCGCCAACTTTGAAGGCAAAGCGGATAGATCCAGACCGCGTGCCTCATCAATCGCAGCACGTAAAGCATCACCGTTGCGAGCCATCTGATCGGTTGTGTACTCCTCAAGGCAATACTGCATTTTCGGGTTACGCGGAGGTGGTGCAGTTTCGGATAACAGTGATGAGCGGCTTGGCAGATAGTTAACCAGTGGCGGATAGTAACCAACAATAGCCAGAGCGATCAGTTGCAGGACAATAAAGGCTATTACGCCTTTGTACATATTTATCGTCTTTACCGCTGCGGGCGCGACACCTCTGAGATAGAAAAGCGCAAAGCCAAACGGTGGTGTCAGAAACGATGTCTGGATGTTTAGTCCAATCATCACACCGAGCCATACAGCTGTGATATTTGCTGACGGATCAGCCAGCAGAATAGGTGCAACGATCGGCACCACAACAACAGCAATCTCGATAAAGTCGAGAAAAAATCCGAGTATGAAAATTACCGCCATGACGATGACGAACTTGGTCCAGAATCCACCGGGCAAACTGTTCAGAAAATCACGCACCAGCTCTTCACCACCAAACGCTCTAAATGCAGCGGTTAACATCGCAGCACCCAATAGAATGATAAATACCAGTGAGGTCGCTTTGGCCGTCTCAATCATGACTTCGTGCAAAATGTTCCCACGCATGGCTCTGATGCCACTCCAAATGAGAGCAAGTATCATTAGTGCGACGGCTGCCAATGACAGTATCAAGCCGAGCTTATCGTGATCGCTTTGAATGGTTCTAATGTTTGTATCAAAAAAGTACAGCGCCAGGCCGATCGCCACCATGGCAATTAATGAGATGATCGCCGGCACGTAGCGTCTCGGCCCCTCGTGCAAACGATAGCCTGCCATCAGCAAAGCACCGACCGCGCCTATGGCTCCTGCCTGGTTAACCGTCGCGATGCCGGTAATGATCGAGCCGAGTACCAGAAAAATCAAAGCCAGTGGTGGTACCAGTGTGCCAAGTACCTTGCCCAGAAATGCGAAGTTAAGTTCCCCTTCGGAACGTACTGCGGGTGCGCTTGATGGTCGCAGAATGGCAAATACCAGTATGTACGTCATATACAGACCGACCAGTACCAGTCCGGGAACCAGGGCGCCGAGGAACATTTCACCTGCGCTGGTTGAGGTCACAGCAAATTCTGAGGGCATGCTGATCTCACCAGTTGCTGCCTTGTGTAATGCAGCTCTTGCTGTGCCTGCCTGATCAGTGGCAGAAGCCAGCTGATCGGCCAGTATGATCAGAACAATGGACGGCGGTATGATTTGTCCGAGTGTGCCAGACGCTGCAATCGTACCTGTGGCCAGTGGTTGCGAATAGCCGTTTCGCAGCATGACCGGTAACGAAATCAAACCCATTGCGACTACAGTAGCGCCGACAATGCCAGTTGTGGCTGCGAGCAATGCACCAACAAACACAACAGATATGCCCAAGCCACCCGGTACAGGGCCAAACAGTCGGGCCATGGTCATCAGCAAATCTTCAGCAATCTTGGATCGCTGTAGCATGATTCCCATGAAGATAAATAGAGGTATCGCTATTAGCGTATCTCGTTCTACTTCCCAGTAAATGCCCCGCAGATTGGTTACGCCGGCACTAAGCCATTGCGTTGGTCCATCCTGGGCAAAATAGGCATCAGGATTACCGGCAAAAAAGTGTCCGCTAACGGCTGCCAGTGCAATGGTGATAATGGCGGCGCCCGGTAACGCAAAGGCAACCGGGTACCCGGAACCGAGTGCCAGGGCCAGCAGAACTATTAGCAGTGCGAGAAAAAACAGTTCCATCGTTGTTAGTTATCCGGCGGCAGAATGTAATGTTGGGAATAAATTGATTTCGGCTTATGTGTCAGTGTGTCGAAGCCACTTCAGTGACCACGTCCTTACCACCCGGATCATTTCTGGCATCGGCAGAGGCGTCGAACAGTTGGGCGACAAACTGGATAAGCATGGTGATCGCAAAGATCGCGAGGAAAAAAGCCATCCAGTATTTTGTGTACATACCGAAGCCGGATTGGGATACCTCAAAATTGGACAGAGGTCCGTAGATAATCGAAGCCTTGCCCCTGAACCCGAAATAAAGAATGGTCCAACACAGTGACATGCCCAAAAAGATGGCACCGAAGGAGTTGACAGCCCCTTTACGGCGTCTGCTTAGCCCGGCATAGAATACGTCGACGCGAACATGGCCGTCAGCAAGTAGTGTATGTGCACTTGCAAACAGGAAGAGTGCGGCATACCAGAATCTCACAAGATCACCCATGAAAGCCTGTTCATAGGAAAAGATAAAGCGTGTGAAGACAATGGCAAGTTCGGCTACCACAATCAGCAATGCCAGCCACTGAAAGCCGAGTGTTCGGGTAAACAGACCGATAACCATACCTGCAAAAGCTAGTGGCAAGTGCACATAGGTACCACGATATGTTGAACGGCCAAGATTTTTCAGCATGTCTTCGCCAACGACGGCTCCGAGCAGGCCTTCTACGCGCAAAAATGAAATAGTGGCGTCGACCAATCCGATTAGTACCACGGCCCAGAAACAACCACGAATCAGAAATGCGTTGATAGCAGTGATTGTTTCCGCGTCACTGCGTAACGGTCGCTTAAAACTGCCTAATACATAGATGAGCGCTACACAGATGCCGGCTATATAAGTGCCTGCCTGGATGAGGGATTGTTGGCTTTTGTCGCCATCGATCAGGGACGCAATCCCGGGCCATCCAAGAGCTACAACCAGGTAGACGTTGACGAAATAGACAATCATTATGGCAAGCATGGACCAACCCAGAAAACGAATGATCGGAGCAGGTCGAGTGATGGTCTCGTGCATGGGTTATTCGACGTCTGGCTATCGGTAAAAGATCCTGCATTGTAGCAAGTAGAGAGCGTCCACATCACTCGGACTGTGCAAAAGAGTCCTGGAGCGCCGGCAATTTGTCGATATATAGACTGACAGCACTTCTTCAGCTATCGAACTGGATGTCTAAACGTTGTAGCTGACCGCTGTGGCTGACCGCGCTGTGGCTGACCGTTGTAGCTAATCGTTATGGCTGAAGATTGGGAGAGAGTGTGGGTCCACTATTGGCTAGCCGGGATGTGTTACTACCATCGCAAAAACTCAAATCCCTTTAAAAAACTGGCCGGGAATTAAGAACTGGCCGGGAATTGCTCCCGGCCAGTGGTGTGTCAGTTCTACGACAATCTAGATATCGAGAACGCGGTTACGCTGCAGGCTGTAACCAACGGCAGCCAGTTTCATCCAGCCACCCAGCTCAGAGCGGGCTGCGTCGAAGCTGTCGTGAACCTTGGCAGCGAGGGCTGAGTGGTCTCGCGTTTCTTCGAACACTTCTGCAGCTGCTTCACCGAAGCTGTCATAGATGTCTTCGCTGAATTCACGCAGTTCGACACCATTTTCATCAACCATCTTTTTCAAGTGCAGGCCGTTGTTAGCGACTGTCTCATGGTACTGATGGGAATGTTCTTCCTGGCAAGCGGCACGGATGATTTCCTGCTCGCGCTTGGACAGGCCTGTCCAGAATTCCTTGTTCATGCCGAAAGACAAACTACTGCCGGCTTCGTGCATACCGGGATAGTAATAGTACTTCGCAGCTTCGTAGAACTTCATGAAGAAATCGTTGTACGGTCCAACCCACTCAGTTGCATCGATAGCGCCTGAAACCAGGTTTTCATAGATTTGCCCACCAGGCAGTGATACAGGAGACGCACCCAGCTTGGCCATGACGTCGCCGCCAAGACCCGGAATACGCATTTTCAGTCCCTTGAGGTCATCAGCAGTTTCGATCTCTTTGTTAAACCAGCCACCCATCTGACAACCGGTTGATCCACATGGCAAACACTTCAGTCCAAAGCCGTCTGCAACTTCGTCCCACAAGGCTTGTCCGTCCATCCAGTTAATCCAGGCAGTCCACTCGGTAGTAGTCAGACCCATAGGAACAGCAGTGAAGTATGCCCACGCAGGGTGCTTGCCTTTCCAGTAGTAGTCAGCAGCGATGTAAGCTTGTGCGTTACCTGAGGCGACTTCGTCAAATGAGTCAAACGCACCAACACGTTCGCCAGCTGCGAAATATTCTGTTTCGATGGAGCCTTCTGACAGCTCGGCAATACGAGCAACCAGACGTTGCGCACTGATGCCGAGGCCGGGGAAATCTCGCGGCCAGGTAGACACGACTGTGAGTTTGGTCTTGTCTTGCGCTATGGCTGGGGCTGAAGTAATAAGCCCGGTACCGGCAACACTAGCGCCAGCGAGTCCCGCAGCACTGGTTTTCAGAAATTTTCTTCTTGACATTGAGTTCTCCAATTAGGCAATCAGTGGTTTGTCACTTCGCAAGATATTACAACTTTTTCTGCGTAAATACGACACACTGAGTATTGCGCGGATAGGTAGTATTTTGTTAATCTTTGCGCGAATGATTTTGCGCTTGTTCAACCTTGGTTTTCTCATCCCAGCCCCAAAGTGCCAGTACTGCAGTGATACCCAGTAATATCAGTGTTGCCAACCACATAGATAAACCCTCGTTTTGTTGATAATTTCGTCATGGCCGTCTCGAAGCGCACAAGGAGACAAATCGGCCGTAATGCCTCTCGCCAGCCTATAATAGCCTGTCTGCTTGAACCATTATAGCCCGATACCCGGACAGGCTGGTGTGACTAATAATGCATCGCAGAGTACATACCGTTGCGTTGTGCTGTGATTCAGGCTCCAAAAAGCCGCTGAGCGACGCTGAGCGATATAGGTGGATATCCTGCTGGGTTATAATGGTCTGTTGCGATTGGAAAGCCAGTCAGAACCAATCGGCAGCAGTAGCTAAAAAGCCGTGAATTATAAAAAAAGCGACAATTTCAAAAAGTATTACCCTCAGTCGATCTGCTTCAGCCGGAACAGGACTGATTTTTGATAGCACTGATCACTCGATAGTATTCAATGACCTTCTCACTCCTCACTCCCCGGATTAACTGATGCTAATAGGGATACCCAAAGAAACTTTTCCAGGTGAGCAACGCGTTGCTCTGACCCCTGAGACTGCCACTCATATTCGAAAGCTCGGCTACAGTCTTGCGATTGAAAGTGATGCCGGGGCAGCTGCCAATTTTAGTGATGCGGCCTATGAAGCAGTGGGTGTGAGCATTTACACAGATACCCGAGAGCTTTATGCCGCTGCCGACATCATCCTGAAAGTAAGGGCCCCGGGTGAACACCCGACGCTCGGCGATGAAGTTGCGCTACTCAAGGAAAATTCAATACTCGCGAGCTTTATCTGGCCAGCGCAAAATGAATCACTGATGCAACGCCTGGCACAGCAGCGTGTCACAGTGCTGGCAATGGATTCAGTACCGCGCATATCGCGTGCGCAAAAACTCGATGCGCTCAGTTCCATGGCCAACATCGCAGGCTATCGTGCGGTAGTAGAGGCCGCCAATAATTTTGGTCGCTTTTTCACTGGCCAGGTGACCGCAGCAGGTAAGGTACCGCCTGCCAAGGTCATGGTTATTGGAGCGGGGGTTGCAGGTCTTGCAGCTCTTGGTGCTGCGCGCGGTATGGGCGCGGTAGTACGTGCCTTTGATACGCGCCCCGAGGTTAAGGAACAGGTTGAAAGCATGGGCGCTGAATTCCTCGAACTTGAATTCGAAGAGGACGGCGGTGGCGATGGCGGTTATGCCAAGGTCATGAGCAAGGAATTTATCGATGCCGAGATGGCATTGTTCAGAGAACAGTGCAAGGAAGTTGACATCATTATTACGACCGCGTTGATTCCCGGCAAACCTGCCCCTGAACTAATCACCACCGACATGGTTGAATTGCTCAAGCCCGGCAGCGTGATTATTGATCTGGCGGCAGAGCAGGGTGGAAATTGCAAATTGACCCAGGCGGATAAAATCGTTGAACACGATGGTGTGAAAATAGTTGGCTACACGGATTACCCGAGTCGTATGGCTGCGCAGTCAAGTCAGCTTTATGGTACGAACCTTCGTCACCTGTTAACTGACCTGACACCTGATAAAGACGGTCAGCCGCATGTGAACATGGATGATGAAGTGATACGCGGCACCACAGTAATCAAAGCAGGTGAAGTGACCTGGCCACCGCCTGCACCCAAGCTAACCGCGGCGCCAGCCCCCGCAAAAGCTGCGCCAGCGTCTGCAGTAACAGCAGCGGCGGACGACAAAGAAATGTCTACTACCGAGAAATCCCGCTCGGTATTAATTGCTGCCGCTGTTGCTGTGCTGGCAATTCTCGGTGTTGGTTCGGTTGCCCCGGCAGACTTTATGAGCCATTTCACTGTATTTGTGCTTGCCTGTTTTGTGGGTTATCAGGTTATATGGTCTGTGACAGCCTCATTGCACACGCCCCTGATGAGCGTGACCAATGCCATCAGTGGCATCATCGTTATAGGGGCTTTGTTACAAATTTCGTCGAGTTCCGGTTTTGTTATGTTCCTTGCCGCCATTGCCACTCTTATAGCCAGTATCAACATAGCCGGTGGTTTTTTGGTAACTCAGCGTATGCTGAAAATGTTCAGAAAATAGCGGGAGCAGAAAAATGAATTCAGGAATAGTCACTGCTGCCTACATTATTGCAGCCATCTTGTTTATCTTAAGTCTCTCTGGCTTGTCCAATCAGGAAACAGCCAGACGTGGCAACATGTTCGGCATTGCCGGTATGGCCATCGCTATCATCGCGACGATCCTGAGTCGGGATGTGACCAACTACGGGGCATTGGTCCTGATGATGGTTGTTGGTGGCGGGATTGGTGCCTTTCTCGCATCACGTGTTGAAATGACGCAAATGCCCGAGCTGGTTGCGATCCTGCACAGCTTTGTCGGACTCGCAGCTGTATTGGTGGGATTTGCGAGTTATCTTGATCCGGATCTGCAACTGACCGGTGCTGAACACACGATCCACAGCATAGAGGTTTATCTTGGCATTTTGATTGGTGCGCTGACTTTTACCGGTTCAGTTATAGCCTGGGGCAAGCTCAACGGAAAAATCGGTAGCGCGCCACTTATTCTTCCTAATCGTCATCTGTTGAACCTCGGTGTCGGTGTTGCCTGTCTGATTCTGCTTTTTATCTTCCTAGGTGCAGGTAAGGGCGCAGGTACATTCATCCTGATTGTGATGACCTTGCTGGCCTTTGCCTTTGGTATCCATATGGTTATGGCGATAGGTGGTGCTGATATGCCGGTGGTTATCTCCATGCTCAATTCGTATTCGGGTTGGGCAGCCGCGGCTACCGGATTCATGCTCTCAAATGATTTGTTAATCATTGTGGGTGCATTGGTCGGCAGTAGCGGTGCGATACTCAGCTACATCATGTGTCGTGCGATGAATCGGAAATTTCTTAGTGTTATTGCGGGTGGTTTCGGTACAACAGCGGGTGCAACTGCGGGAGCTGCAGGTGGTGATGAAGAGCAGGGTGAAGTGGTAGCCACCTCCGCTGAGGAACTTGCACAACAGTTACTTGATGCCAATAGCGTAGTCATCGTACCGGGTTACGGTATGGCGGTGGCGCATGCTCAGCATCCTGTTTCGGAATTCACCCAACGGTTGCGCGACAAGGGTATTGATGTCCGTTTCGCGATACATCCGGTAGCGGGCCGCATGCCGGGTCACATGAACGTGTTGCTGGCTGAAGCCAATGTGCCTTATGACATTGTGCTGGAGATGGATGAGATTAATGAGGATCTGGCCGATACCGATATTGTTATTGTTATCGGTGCTAACGATATTGTTAATCCCTCGGCACTGGATAATCCGAACAGTCCGATCGCGGGTATGCCAGTTCTGGAAGTCTGGAATGCTGATCTGGTGGTGGTCTCCAAACGCGGCATGGCGACCGGTTATGCCGGGGTCGAGAATCCGTTGTTCTTTAAGGACAATACCCGCATGTTGTTTGGTGATGCAAAAGACAGCGTCAATGAAATTCTCAAGCATCTGTGATTTAGACATCGCCCTATCGGTCTTATCGATATAACACTGTAAAACCGGCCGAATTTTCAACCGAAGATTCGGCCGAATTGATTGTGAACTAATCAGACAGGACATCAGGTTGTGTGCTAGATACTCTAGTATCTGCTCAACATCTGGTGCTGCCAATGTTTCACCGTCGCCCCGCCGCACTTAATCAGTTATCCCAGTCAACCAGTGAATCCCTGGCGCGACTTGCAGCGCTTGAAGGTTTTTCCCGCTCTATGCTGGTAGGCATCGTGCCATTAGTTGCCTATGAGGCGCTTGGCAGTAAGGAAAATGTGGCGCAGGTCTACTTGATTGCCGCCATCTTTACCTTGTTCATAACGCTTAATTTTGGAACTCTTGAACGTTGGTTACAGCGTCGCTGGGTACTTTCGCTGGGTTGTGGTTTCCTGATGCTTGCAGCGCTTTCTCTGTGGTTGGCGAATAGCACGACACTGCCACTCGGGATTGGTCTGCGCTCGGCAGCTGCTTCCCTGTTCTCGGTCAGTATGTCGCTCTACATCATGGACTATATCGGTAAGCGGGATCTGACACGCAATGAGTCGAGGCGGATGCAGTACTCAGGTGCTGCCTGGCTTGCAGGCCCCATGCTTGGTACCTGGCTGCTTAATAATGATCACTCGTTGTTACCATTTATATTATCTGCTGTGTCAGCGTTGCTTGCACTGAGCTATTTTTGGACCATGCGTCTAGGGGACAACAAGGTTTTCGTCAAGGCACAGTCCTCTGCGAGTAATCCATTCGTGTCAGTCAGGCACTTTGCTGGTCAGAGGCGATTGCGTATTGCCTATAGCATTACCTTGAGCAGATCCTGCTTCTGGGTAGCGTTGTTTATCTATGGTCCAATCTATGTTGTTGAATCCGGACTGCCAACCTGGTTTGCTGGTGTGTTGTTATCCGGTGTCAGTGCCTTGCTGTTTTTTAGTCCGCTAATCCGGGCTTTTTCAGAGCGTATAGGCATTCGGCAGTTAGTTGTATCTGGGCTTGTATTGACCGGTGGTTCGCTGGCTGCGCTCGGACTAATCGGAGAAGCTCAACCTTTTGGCGTCGTTTTTTGGGTGACAGGTGCGCTGGGGGGAGTGTTGCTCGATGTACTCGGCAATATTCCTTTTATGCGCATGGTGCGTCCTCGCGAACGTACAGCGATGACCACAGTGTTTTCAACATGGCGCGAGGCATCGGAATTACTGACACCTGCAATAGTCGGCATCATCCTTTTATGGTTTGATTTCCATTACTTCTTTTTCATTCTCGCGTTCATGCACTTCCTCTCGGCAGCATCCGCTGCCCGACTGCCCCGGAGATTGTAAAAAAAACAGCTATTGGGGCGAGAAATCAAGGGCAGTCAATAACGGCCAACCTGTCGTTATCTTCACCAGCCAGCATGGCGTTCATATCCCTTAGCGAATCGGCGTCACCAAAACACTGGCCAGTATTTACAGTTAATGATTGTGATTCGGTATTTTCGCCATCTGTGGTTGAAATGCCAATAATAAAAGGTCCACCTGTCGCCACCCGTGGCACTTGTACAGTCCTTGTAAAGTCTCCATCGATCCGATCAATCTGTGCTTGATCGAATAAAGTGCCGGCAGGCGCTGTGGCATCGAGCATAGCGGTAAATGCTGCAGTCAGGTCTGGGCTCAGGCCGGTGGCATTACTCAGCATCATGCTAATGTCCATCGCTCGGTCGATAGTGATCGCGGCTGTATTATCCGGGTTACTGCCATCTTCGCCATTGTCCGCTTGAACCGTAAAGCCGAAGGTTTCCATCGACAGCGCCAGTGCATCAACTGAATTTACCCGCATGGCAAGCGGACCTCGACCAATGCCAAGATTACTGACAGTCAGCGATGCCGGTGTATTTTCATCGGCGGTTATAGCAGCCGTTGCGGTGAACCCATCCATGTCGAGACTGAATTGATCATTGTCACGAAATGGTCCTAACAAAGAAATCGCACCAATATCAAAATTGACTTCACCCAAGCCGCTCTCAGCATCACTACTGATTGAAAGTAGTTCGCCTGCATCGATAGAAAAACTTATCCCGTCTCCCTCGATAGCAAATGCCTGGGTTATGGCAACGATAATATTGCCGGCTTCCGCGCCACTTGCCGTGCTTGTCGATTCAGCCGAAAAGGTAATCTCACCTTCGAAGGTTTCAGGTGTTGAGGTTTCCCCGAACTGCTGCGGATCAAGTCCATCGATGGCGTCGGCAAATAGTTTGAAGCCGCCGAGGTCAACAGACAGGCTATCGCGATTGTTGCCAAAACTTGTACTCACGAGCTGTGTGTCCTGGAAGAAATACGTAAGCGTCCCGGATTCGTCACCATTTGCGGAGACCACTACGTCCAGATCAGCAAGAAGTTGTTCACAGCGTTGTTGATCGCCATCAGCGATATCGTTAGCGAGTTCATTCTGACAAAGCGTGACTTCATCTGGATCTATGCTGACGGTACCCGCATTGCTATCGATATCGGCGCTTGTGCCTGGTTCGAGACCCAGCGAGGCACTTAGCAGCTCTCGTGTGGCCTCATCCACTACTTCAACAGGCGGGTTTTCCGTACCATCGTCATTGAGGCCGGGAAAACCGGCTATTGTCGTATTGAAATTTCGTCCAAGTGCTTCAGCGGCGGCCGGTCTGACATCCTGATCTGAATCTGTTGACTCGTTACCTGGATTATTGTCATTGTTATCGTCTGAACTGCTCGAGCCACCTGAGCCACCTGAGCCACCACAGGCAGTCAGCGTTGTGAGCACAATTGCTGCTGCAACTGTGACAGATTTGCGGGCTAGATAGCGCATGCGGTTCAAGTCTCCCTGTTGTCGAATGCAGGAAAGCTTGCCACAAGCTTGGGGAAGTAACCAGCTGTTATTGGTTGATGTGGGCGATGATGGGTTTTGCTGGCACTATACAGCGCGGCGCTCGCGGGATAATCAAATATACTCAGTGTCAGGAGTTGGATTAATCCAGTAGAGATACCGATGGTCAGACAGATACACGTAAACCGCAGACAGATGCTGGGTGCTTGCCTGCTTTCGATTGGCTGGGCTGGCGGTGTTTGGTCAAAACCAACAGCCCCTGGTGGGCCCGCAGTCTCAATGATGAATACCCACACGAGTCGTTTGTTACAAATTCGAGAAGATTGGCCCCAAGGGCTGATTGAGCCCGAACTACCACAGTCTGAGGAAGACGCGAGAAGTCAATCAGCTTTTCTGAATCTCGACATTCATAGGATAGCTGGTAGTGATGGTATTGTTGAGATCTCTGTCTCTTTAAATAGTCCGGATAGCCGTGATGGCAACGTATCATCAATTTTGATGCTGGCTGAGAAAAATCCCCAAGCGTTAATCAAAACGTTTTTTTTCAATGCAGATCATAGTAAAAAGACAGTATCAACTCGTTGTCGTCTGATTTGTTCACAGCGTGTTGTTGCTGTCGCGAAAATGAGAAATGGCGAATTGCGAAGTGTTGGACGGAATGTGGTGTTCTAACAAAAGCGATAGCAAGAACACGCAAATCACTTTATTCGATTCGAGTGAAGAAAAATTCCGGAAATAAACGAGGCGACAATGCAATTGCTGGTAGAAGGTGAAATTCTTGCCACTGATGAGGAGGGTTATCTGGCCAATCTCGACGATTGGACGTCAGAGGTGGCTTTGGCTATGGCGAAGGAAGATGATTGCGAGTTGCAGGAGAGTCACTGGGAAGTCATCAATTTTCTGCGTGAGTACTACTGTGAATATCAAATCGCGCCTGCCATCCGTATTTTAACCAAAGCGATTGGTAGAAAATTGGGCAAAGAAAAGGGCAACAGTAAATATTTGTACGAGCTATTCCCTGAAGGCCCGGCGAAACAGGCCTGTCGTTACGCAGGTATTCCCAAGCCAACGGGTTGTGTATGAGTGAACAATTGCCAGGCATTGAGCTTTGATGATAATTGGTGCTGGCATTGGTGTTTTGCTTATACTCGCAACCCTTGTGTTCCTGTCGGGTACTATCTACCGGATAGTGCGTTACTGGCGCACACCAGTGCCATTCAAGATGCCAATCGCACCGGCGCCCATGACGCGCTTTGGAGTTGTATTACGTTTGCTTCGAGAGGTTTTTTTATTTGAAAGTCTCTTTAAAGCGACGCGCTGGACCTGGGTTTTCGGTTGGGTCTTCCATTTCTCCTTACTGATTGTCGTGATAACTCATCTTAAGTATTTCACTGACCCGGTCTGGGGGTGGGTTATCTGGTTGGTGCCTTTTGGTCACTATGCAGCACTTGCCATGATGATTAGCCTGACAGGCCTGTTAGTGCGCCGTCTTGCGGTATCACGAGTCCGGTTTATTTCCTCGCCATCAGATTACCTGATGCTGTTGCTGTTGCTTGCCATTGGAGGTTCCGGATTGTTGATGAGCCGTGTCTTTGTACCGGACATCCTTGCACTAAGACAATTCGCACTGGGCTTACCGTTTCAACTTAGTCCCTTGCCTGGGCATGCATTGTTGATATTACACCTGTTACTGGTTGTATCGCTGTTACTGATCTTTCCTTACTCAAAATTATTGCATGCCCCTGGATTGTTCTTCAGTCCGGCGCGTAACCAGGTTGATGATGCCCGTCAACGGCGCCATGACGGTGGTTGGCAATTACGCCGACAGTTACGAAACAAGAACTCATGATGATTTTCAGGGATAGGTCGTGCAGAAAAAGCGCGGATGTGCATGACGCAGGGAGTTGTTATGCCGGCTGACAAGGATATGGAAGATAAAAGCACCCCTGTCAAAATTCATGTAAAGCATGATTTCGATGTGCCAGCACTGGGCAATAATTTCACCAACCCTGGTTTGAACCCGGGTGCAATGGCGCACAGTAAACCGTTTGAATCAACTCCAGGGGTTCAGCAAGAGGTGGGTTTCCCGGGTCCATTGATCGACAACTGGCAACAAATCGCCATTGAGAAACTGGGCGAGCTGGTCGATTCCAATAGGGGGTTGCAGGTCTATCTTGATACCTGCGTCAAATGCGGTGCTTGCACCGACAAGTGCCACTACTTTATTGGCACCGGTGACCCCAACAATATGCCAGTTGCCAGACAGGATCTGTTACGCAAGGTATATCGACGGTATTTCACCATCGCAGGCAAATTGTTTCCCAAGCTCGTTGGCGCGACAGATCTGACAGAAGATGTACTCGATGAGTGGTATACCTATTTCCATCAGTGCTCACAATGCAGGCGCTGCTCCGTATATTGCCCTTACGGCATAGACACGGCGGAAATATCCATGGCTGCCCGCGAGATTATGAATACGGTGGGTAAAGGTCAGAAATATACCAATGAAATTATCGGCAAGGTACATCTTTTGGGTAATAACCTGGGTCTGCCAGAACCTGCGCTGGTGGATACTCTTGAGGGGTTACAAGAGGATGTAGAAGAAGACATTGGTGTCAGTGTACGTTTCCCACTGGATGAGAAAGGTGCTGATGTTTTATTGGTGACGCCGTCTGCAGACTTCTTTGCCGAGCCGCATGTGGATGGCTTGATCGGTTATGCAAAGGTATTTCATCAAGCAGGTCTTTCCTGGACACTGTCGTCACATGCATCGGAGGCGGCCAACTTTGGCCTCTTCATCGGCAGCTTTGAAAACATGCAGAAGATAGCGTTGCGTATTCGCGAAGCGGCGCTGGAACTAGGCGTAAAACGCATTGTGTTTGGTGAATGTGGACATGCCTGGCGGGTAGGGTATAGCTATTTAAATACACTCGCCGGTCCCTTTGATTTTCTCGATAGTCGCTATCCGGTTCCGCAGCATATTGTTGAAGTTACTCATGACTTGTTACAGCAAGGCCGGCTTAAGATTGATGCTTCTGCAAATGATGAAAGGCGGGTTACCTTTCATGACTCGTGCAACATTGCACGTGCATCGCGTATGGGAGATCGTCAAGGTGGACAGGTGACCTTGCCACGTGAAGTCATTAATAGTGTTTGCAATAATTTTTTTGACATGCCGGCTCACACCACGGGAGTCGCTACTTTCTGCTGCGGTGGCGGTGGTGGTTTGTTAACTGATGATTTGCTTGAACTTCGTGTCAAAGGTGCGTTACCTCGTATGCAGGCATTGCAAGCCGTAGACAATGAGCATGGCATTACACACATGGCGGCGATGTGCGCCATCTGCAAAAGTCAGTTTACCAAGGTCATGCCTTATTATGGATTCGGTATGGACCAGATTATAAGCGTGCACCACTTGGTGGGCGATGCATTGCAGTGGTCATGTGAAGAGTTTTAACAAGCTATGATTCTGAGCCAGCGAAGCCAAAAGGTGACTCAAAAGTTGTTCTCTGGTAGGTTGATAGAAAAATAAAACACAACTTGCACTGACAGCGGCCGATGTACTGCCAGCGGCCGATGTACTGCGAGCGCTGATGCCAGGTTGTGGACATCTGTTACCTATGCCATCTCACATCGATGCCTGTGTTGGGCAATGGAAGAAAGCTATCGATTGCAACAAGGCAACAGTCGACGCAGATGACAAGTACGTAGCAATCACCGGTAATAAATCCGTGTGGCATGCCGACAAGATTTACGAAAATCAGATGAGTAAATGAATTCAGGCGAAGTCAAATTCTACCCCTCTTTGATAGATAGCACCGGTACCTGTACAGAAGCGGAAATGTTCGCCTTGCGCGTGCAGGACGACAGTATGCAGCCGGAATTTGCCAAGGGCTGTATTGTCGTTGTCGATCCAACCGGCCGAGCTAGCCACAATGCATATGTGATAGTGAAACTGCTGACAAGTAACAATCGAACTGATGTCAATTCCGGTGACAAGGCGTTTGATCAGCTGGTATTTCGACAGTTAAAAAGTGTTGATAATAGCTGGCAGTTGCATGCTTTGAATGCAAGCTATCCTGCGCTGACTATCAAAGATTTATCAACTGTGCTTGGTGTTGTCGTACAAAGAGCAGGTGCTCGCCGCTCCTACCACAAACGCTATGACGAACTGTCCGATGATAGCTTGCCTGTCTAAAACAAATACTTTTGCATACCCCTGATCGATCGAACCGACGTTATTGCCCTTATTTGCAATCTACAACCCGATCTCCTTCTACCCACACCAGTCAAGGTACTTTTCTGCTGAGAATCGTGTGGTTAATGCAATATTTGCCCGTTTATTGCTTTGAAGTTCCTCCAAACCACGAGAAATACAGGCAATTCTCACATCAAACTGACCTACAGGGTGTATGGCAGGTGGTAAGAGGCGGACGTATGAGCGAGAAAAACAAGCGACGAAGCATCAGTAGCGCAATGCCGGAAGCTGTCACAGCAGATAGCATCGCGCTGATTGATCCTGCATCTATCGATGTAGGTGTGTTATTGCGAAGACATGAGATGCTAGTGGAATTCTCGGCTGTCGCTTCAGATATGATCAACAGTACTGACGAATGTCATTTATGTGAGCAAATATGTCGCAGACTTCGAGATATCACTGGCGCTGCAAATGTTTATATTGCAATCGAAAGTCAGGATCGAAAGTGTCTTGATGTGCGTTTTGAGTGTGCGCGTGATGTATCCAAATGTTTGAGCAACGAGCATCTTATGCCGATGCAGGGAGTAGGAGGCCAAGCCTGGTTTGAAAATCGAACTGTACATGAGGCTGATTATGAAAATTGTGAAAACAGAATATATGGCACCTTTCAGATAGTAGAGGCTCTTGCCGTACCGTTGCGCCGTGGATCTTTGTCCTATGGTGTTCTAACACTGCTTTTCGATACATGTTGCCCGGCTGATCTGCCAAGCAATATGGAACTGTATGAAAGGTTTGCCGTTATAGTGTCCAGCATATTGGAGAATGCCCGTAAAGCGCGTATCTGGCATACGCGTAATTACACACTTGAACATATGTTGCGTATAAACCAGGCTATTTATGAATCCGATGATTTATTGGAGATTGTAGATTCCATTTCACGCATGATTATTGATGGTTTTCGCGCAACCCGCGTACGGATCTATCGCTATGATCAAGGTCAGTGGGCCGAATTGCTTGGTCTTCGGTTGCTGAACGAGAATGATACAAATGGCGCGGAAATCACGGAAGAGGAACTAGCGCCATCAGAGATCCTTAATGAATCTGCAGCGATATGGGCAATGCGTAATTTACAGCCAGCGCATATCAGGCCGGAACAGCCAGATCCACGCGAATCATTGCGCGTGCATCACTACAGGAAAGAGATCGATATGGGTGGCACTTATCTTGTGCCGTTGATCTGTTCCGGTAATCCCTGGGGACTGTTGACAGTGTCCCGAGGATTCGATGCTCCAGAGTTCACGCACGACGAAATAAGATTGATGGATCTTATTTCGAGTCAATTGTCGTTGACAATCTATCGTCAAAACTTGATGGATTGTATCGAGTATCAGGCAAGCTACGATCAGTTGACCGGCCTCGTTAATCGTACTTCTTTTGAATATCAGCTGACCAGGCAGATAGCTGCTGCAAACCACAAGAATAAGTCATTGTCGCTGTTGTTCATCGATCTGGACGGTTTCAAAATAATTAATGACACTATGGGTCACATGGCAGGTGATGAGCTGTTGCAACAAGTGGCTCACAGGCTGTCGAAGTTTGCTATTGAAGGCAAGCTGGTAGGGCGCATAGGCGGCGACGAATTTGCCTTGTTGGCGAACACCGGCGATAGCAGAGACGATGTGCTGAAACTTGCCAATCAATTAATCGATTCGATTGGAATCGGGTATGAAATTAACGGGTTGCCAACAAGCATACAGGCCAGCGTGGGTATTTCACACTATCCTTGTGATGGCAGCTGTGCTGACGAATTATTGGTCAGTGCCGATATTGCCATGTATCAGGCTAAACGTGATGGAAGAGGCGTAGTTTGCGAATTTGATTCTGATTTCGCCTGGCATCATACCCGTAACATGGCGCTGAAGATCAAATTGCAGTTTGCGTTGCAAAGGAATGAATTTGTTCTTCATTATCAACCAAAAGTCTCAGCTGAGACTGGCCAGGTTGTGGGCGTTGAAGCGCTGATTCGATGGCACAATGCGGAGTTCGATATGGTGTCTCCTGCAGAATGGATACCGTTGGCTGAAGAGAGCACAGCCATTATTGATATTGGTAATTGGGTTCTTGAAGAAGCATGCAATGCCTTGGGGCGTTTTAATACGGCAGGCTTGAATATAAATCTCGCAGTAAATATTTCCGCAGTACAGTTTCTCGCTGACGATTTCATTGAATCGACGTTTGCAATCATTGAGAGAACTGGCGCATCAGTTTCACAGCTGGAGTTTGAAGTGACAGAAACTGCGTTGATTGAAGATCTCGACCTGGTTATCGCGAAACTTCTGGCACTCAAAAGTGCTGGCTTGCGGGTGGCTATAGATGACTTTGGTGTGAAATATTCAAGCCTTGCCTATCTGGCAGAATTACCAGTCGATGTATTGAAAATAGACAGGGATTTCGTCTCGCGTCTGAACGAACCTGGTAGCCGCTCCATGGTAGAGCCCATTCTGAAAATGGCGCAATCGCTGGGTCTTCAAACCGTAGCTGAAGGAATCGAGACCGAGAATCAACTTAAATACCTGTGCAATCTGGGGTGTGACCTTATTCAGGGCTATTACTTTTCTCGACCAGTACCTGAAGATGATGTTGTGGAAACCATCAACAAGATTGACCAAGGTTCATTATCAGAGCTTGATAGACGTGCTGCCTGATAATTCACTGTTTATTGGCTGGCTAGCCGTTTGATCCGGTTCTGACTTTTGGCGGTAAACAGCGTCGTAAATAAATTTAACCCAGCGATAAAAACCGATCAAACATTCGACTGCTCAATAGTCGTTTTGCATAGCCAGATAGATAGGTTGGGGTCGTTACATAATATCGTGGTTTTGGATTTTTACTATTGAGAATACGCAGCAGCTTATTGGTTACTGCACTCGCAGGTAATTCAAAGCGATCCGGTGTTTCTTTATTTTCATATAGGCGTGGGATGAGTTGCTTTTGATAGCGTTTCGCTTGAGCCGACTCTTTGACATTTATCCAGCGTTCGAAATGCGCAACTGAATTTTCACGTATGCGGCTGGTGATAGGCCCGGGCTCAATTAACACGACCTGAATGCTTGTTTCAGCAAGCTCCAGTCGCAATGTATCTGTAATGCCTTCCATAGCAAATTTGGTGGCACAATATGCCCCCCGATAAGGCATACCGGCGAAACCAAGAACTGAAGAATTGTTTATAACGTAGCTGGTTTCAAGTTTGCGCATGGCAGGTAGCAAGCAGTTGATAAGCTCAATCTGTCCAAAAAGATTTACCTCGAATATGTCTCTCAGAGCGCCGCGTGGCAAGTCTTCAACCAAACCGGGTGTTCCGTGCGCACCATTGTTAAACAGGGCATCGAGTTTCCCATCTGTGAGTTCAAGCGCTTTCCTGGCACCGTTCTTAACTGAATCCGAATCAGAATAGTCGAGTACAAATGACTCCATGCCACGAGCTGTCAGCTGATCGCAATCTGATTGGCTGCGACAGGTTGCGAGGACCCGCCACCCGTCATTGTGTAGAGTTTTCGCGGCGTCGTGCCCAATACCGCTTGAACAACCAGTTATAAGTATGCTGCGCATGTCATTCCAATCTGCCTTGCACACACAAGGCTGCCAGTGATGAAATCTGAGTAATCGAGTTTGCCGACGATCAGTTATAATCTGGATTTGCAAGTCCGCTACCGACTGATTTGAGAGTAGCAAGATCGCACGCTGCTTGCACGGACTTGTGACAAGTGGACTACGGGCTACAGTCTGGCGTGCCTAAATAGTCAATTCCGGAGCTCTTATGGCGAACGTTACATCCGATCCGCCGTCTATCGGTGATTCGTCTGCGGGCGTATTTTCTGGATCAGCGTTCAAGTCATTTCTGCATCCGCGAGTCTTGACAATGCTGTTCATGGGATTTTCTGCAGGGGTACCCATTCTGCTGATTTTCTCCTCCCTGAGCCTGTGGTTGGCAGAAGCAGGCTTGAAAAAATCTGCGGTAACCTTCTTCAGTTGGACGGCATTGGGCTATTCCTTCAAATTCGTTTGGGCGCCTTTGGTGGACCGGTTGCCGATACCTGTATTGACACGCTACATGGGACGCCGCCGAAGCTGGTTACTGCTCTCGCAAC
>CAYPMR010000010.1:0-65658 GCA_964411665.1 uncultured Granulosicoccaceae bacterium
GCACCAATTCATGGGTAAACTTGCTCGGCAAATGATTAGGACTCAGCTCTATCGCATCCTCGGCATAGTAAGTCGCGATGTAAAGAGTACGCGGACGCGAAGACAAATTAGGTGCAGAGCCATGTAACAAACGCGCATGCATCATGCACACAGCACCTGCTGGTCCAGTGCACTTGATAATCTTGTCGCGCTGCGGCTCGATGATGTCTTCATCGACTGCCCCGGTGAATACACCATTATGCCAATGAGAATAAATCGGTCCTTTGTGGCTGCCTGGCAGGACCTCCAATGGACCATTCTCCAGAGTCACTTCGTCGATAAACAACAAACAGGTAATCAAATCATCATTAGTCATGGGCTGGAACGGAAAATCCTGATGCCACTTGATCTGCGTTGCCGTGCCAGGTAATTTTGAATTTACCTTGCCATGGTGAAACCGAATACCAGGACCAATCAGCTCTGCGCAATAGTCAACTGCATGCGCGTTGCGCATGACATCGGCATACGCTTGTGAGACTTCTTCAGGTGACTGCACGCGTCGCAGAGCGGGAACTTCTGCACTGTGTCCTGGTTGCAGATCGAATCGCGGTCGTTCATCCAGCGTTTTGCCATAATCATCAACATAGCCACGGCTATCCTCAACCCATCCGGCAAACACATCTTTCAGTCGCTGCAAATCTGCAGAATCCACAGCGTTTTCTATCAACAATACGCCATCACGCCAAAAATCTTCCTTTTGTTTCGGGGTTAATTTGTTCATGGCTATATCCGCCTGATGTTAGATCTAGTATAAGTCTGCCAATAACCGCATCATACAAGAATGGATACGACTAGAGAGAATCCAGCATGACGGACCCATCACAGAAGACATCAACGCGAGCCCGTCCAGCCCCAGTGCGTGGATTCAGCGATAGTGAGTACCAGTTGCGAACGAGCAACGCACAATCGCAAATGGCACAACTGGGTCTGGCCGGTATGCTAGTAACAACAGAGCCGGAGGTTCGTTACTTCAGTGGCTTCCAAACACTTTTCTGGCAAAGCCCTACCAGGCCCTGGTTTGTATTTGTACCAGCACAGGGAAAGCCCGTTGCCATCATTCCCGAAATTGGCGCATCGCTAATGGAGCTGACCTGGCTGGACGATATTCGCACCTGGAGTGCACCCGCACCTGACGATGATGGTGTCAGCCTGTTGATCGAGCTTTTATCACCACTGGCAAGTCGTGGCGCCAAACTCGGGATAATGAAAGGACATGAAACCCAATTGCGTATGCCACTTGGGGATTGGGAACGATTAATCGGCGCACTGCCGGGTCTGGAAGTCAACGATGTGACAGGCCTTGTGCAAGGACTGCGTATGGTCAAATCACCAGCCGAGATAGAAAAGCTGGCTCATATCTGTGCTATCGGGTCAGCAACCTTTGCCCAAGTACCTGAATTCATTTCTGTCGGGGAACCTCTGGAAGAGGTGTTTCGTGAATTTCGCCGCAGGGCTATTGGATTAGGTGCTGATGACGCACCCTATGTTGTCGGCGGCGCCGATCAGGGTGGCTATGCCGACGTGATCTCCCCTCCCTCACGCCGCCCTTTGCAGGCAGGCGACATTTTAATGATGGATAGTGGTTGCACCTGGGATGGGTATTTTTGCGATTTCGATCGCAATTGGGCGATTGGGCAAGCCGACGATCAGGCGAAACAGGCCTACGACGTATTATGGCGAGCGACCGAAGCCGGCATTGATGCGGCACGACCCGGCAATACATGCAGAGACCTCTTTCAGGCGATGTCCAAAGTGATTGCTGAAATCGATGACAGTGGCGGTGATATCGGACGCCTGGGCCACGGGCTGGGGATGCAACTCACAGAGCAACCGTCACACGCTGCCTTTGATCGAACCATTCTCACCGAAAATATGGTGCTGACCATCGAACCGTCACTGTCCTACGGTAATGGTCAGATGATGGTGCATGAAGAAAACATTGTTGTTGGCAGCAGTGAGAGTAAAGGCGCCACACTTCTCACTACCCGGGCAGCTCCCGAATTACCCGTGGTATAACCGCTGTGTTATCTGAGAAAGATGCTTCACAAAACTGTTAATGAAACTTGCCGTCCGTCAAGTTTTACAGTCATATATCACTGGCGTATGGCGCTAAGCCAACCTTAGTAGTAAAATAAACCTTGAATCTGCACGCCTTTTCCCGCCGTCAGCTGAGTAAACCCTTCTTTCCTGGTCTAGCAACTGCATTTTTCCGCTGAATACTGTTAGCAACAGAGTCAGCAATACAACTTTCTAATCTATCAATTGCCGGAGCGCAATTTTTTGTCCAATAAACAACAATCCAGTGCCGCTGAATCAACAGATTCATGTGAGCCAGTTAGCGATATCGTCTTTTCTGATTTAGCACTACGTCCCGAGATTATGCGGGCCATAGATGACGCAGACTATCAAACACCTACCCCGATACAGGCCAAGGCCATACCCAAAGTCCTAAGAGGTGGTGACTTGCTTGCTGCCGCACAAACAGGCACCGGGAAAACAGCCGGCTTTACATTACCCATACTGGAATTGCTCAGTGCAAATGAAGATCGCAGCAAAGCGGGCAAACCCCGCTGTTTGATACTGACACCGACACGCGAACTGGCCGCCCAGATTAACGATTCCGTGAAGCTGTATGGCAAGCACCTGCCTATTACAAGTCTGGTTGTTTTCGGTGGAGTTTCAATCAACCCGCAGATATCAGCCTTAAGAAAGTCAGTTGATATTTTGATTGCAACACCCGGTCGTCTGCTGGATTTGTGTGGTCAGGGAAAGGTTGACTTGGCTTCACTGGATATCCTTGTATTGGACGAAGCTGATCGCATGCTGGACATGGGCTTCATTCACGACATCAAACGCATAATAAAATTACTGCCTGAGAAGAGACAGACACTGCTTTTCTCTGCAACTTTCTCTGACGAAATTCGGGTACTAGCCAAAAGAATGCTGGATAACCCGGATGAGGTTTCCGTAGCCAGACGCAACACAGCATCCGAATTAGTCGAGCAAACGGCTCTCTACGTTGACAAAAAAGCAAAGCGAGCACTACTGGCCTATTTGATAAAAGAATTGCAGTGGCATCAGACGCTGGTGTTTACACGAACCAAGCACGGTGCGGACAAGCTAGTTAAACAATTAGGCCAGGACGGTATTCAGGCGCTGGCCATTCATGGCAACAAAAGTCAGAACGCGCGCACTAGGGCCTTAAGTAACTTTAAAGACGGCTCTTTAACTGTACTTGTTGCCACCGACATTGCAGCACGGGGTTTGGATATTGACCAGCTACCAAACGTGGTTAACTACGAGTTACCCAATGTGCCGGAAGACTATGTTCATCGTATCGGGCGAACAGGGCGTGCTGGCATGGAAGGCCAAGCGGTATCTCTGGTAAATGCTGAAGAGGTAAAACTCTTGAAAGCCATTGAACGCCTGATAAACCGAACAATAGACGTTGTCGAAATTGATGGATACACAGGACACAATGAATCAGTACAGGACATAGAGAAACAACGCGCAGAAGCCGAAAGCAGAAGACCACCACGCGGTCGCGGTGGGAATCGATCTGGCGGACGTCAGAGTCGCAGCAGGAGTGGAGCAAATTCGAACCACGATGGCTCGGGGAATTCACGAGGAAAATCCAGAGGAAAACCGGGAAACACTCGACGCACCGGTAGTGGTGGTGGCGGTGGCGGTGGCAGAAACAGGTAAGCGTTCGTTGGTTGTTGCTGAATAACACTATGCATTTCAGTGCCATCGCACAATGACGTAGTGAGCGAAAAGCCCGAGAAACACATCGGTTTATGCAAGTTCCGGATGTAAATATGCCTCGGGATACGACATAGGATAGGTCGGACCCAATGGCACTACATTGTTCCAGGATCGACCGAGGTAACCTTGTTTGCAATGATCAAGCGAATTACTTTGCTCAACACCCGGTAGCGCATAAACCCTGCATAGCCAACGCCACAGATAGGGGAATTGCACAATTTTGGCCGCGTTAAGTTTCATACGCACGTAATAAACCGGATCGTGGCGGTAAAGCGTTGGGTAAAGACGCAAATCTGCTTCTGTGAAATTCTCACCGGTAATAAAGGGGCGTTGATCATATGACAACTGTGTTTCGATTCGCGCCAGTGCACCAAAGTAGGCTTCAAACGCCGTAGCATATACCTTCTGGTCAGATGAGAATCCGGCTTTATACGCGCCGTTATTTATATTCGTGTAAACGTCTCGATTAACTGCCTCGATCTGTGCGCGCATTGATTTATTGTCAGGAAACAAATTCCACCGATCCACACTTTCGATTGAACTGCCCAAAGCCGAAGCATGTTCGTTAAGCATCCGCACAATCTCGGCACTCTCGTTATTGACGATTCGTTTGGATTTCTTGTCATAAAGTATCGGTACTGAAGCTTCATCCGATCCTTCAACAGCGTATATTTGTTTTACCAGTCTATAATTTCGACCTGTCGCGGTTTCTACTGTACATTCTGGAAAAGTTTTCCCCGTTAACGTTGCAACCCGTTCCGGGTTGAATTCCCATAAGTTGGGCGCTATGGGATCGTTATCGTCAGTGCGCCCTGGAAATGCTACGTCCAGCGTAATACTGTCTTGCAATCCAAGTATATTGCGCGCGAGCGTCACTCTGTGACACCAAGGGCAATTGAAGGCTACAAACAAATGATACCGATTGGGCTCCGGTGTAAAATTTTCATCTCCCAAGCGACCCCGAAAACCACTGACTCCACGCACAAACTCACCTTGCAAACGCCGAGTCTCACTGTGTACCTGTGTTTCCTCAATTGAGGTGTCAATCGGTTTATCTGGCACTTATCCTTTCCCCTAACCACGCAATCGATGATGCAATATGATCGGTACAGCAAGCTCTTCTTCATCACCCAGATGTCGTTGCAAAAGAGTTTCAATAGCCAGAGATACCGTATGAAGTTTGCCAGCTTCGTCTCTGGCCTGCGTGTTATCAAGTTGCTCTAATTGAATAAAGCCATTGGCCGTCCGGGTGAAGTCATCTAAAACCTGATTCAATACAACATGATCCTTTTCCAGTATTGCAAGACCAGCGTCAAAACGAGAATCCGCAGCTGATAGTTCTGGAAAATAGCTATGATCTTCCCATCCATGATGACCATGGAGATAGTTGACCAACATACCGCCATAATATGAAAGCCGACCGGTGTATTCGCGTGCTTCTTTGTTCCCATCAAGGTAACTTTCAGTGTCTTCACGCACCGTCGCCGCTAATCGCCTGAACATCTGGTGTGCACCAAGCCAATGTATTGTTTTCTCGTGGAAGCCCGGATGAGTTTCCCAGCTCTCACGCGGATACTCGGCAAGCAATACACGCATCTCCTCAGGCATATCCTGCGTACGGATATCCCACGAGCGTAAATTGTCGTCGCCGAGAAAAGTACTATCGAAACCGGCGCTACTGTCAGACATGAGGCACCTTGGTCTAGGTATCAAACCGTAAACGGTTGTGCGGAGCGGAAAAGTCAACCTCCGGCCCCGACGGAATCACTCGCGATGGGTTTATTGTTTCATGACTGGCATAGTAGTGATTTTTAATATGTTGCATATTCACCGTCTGTGAAACTCCCGGTTGCTGATACAAATCCCGGACATACTCTGACAAATTCGGATAATCAACTATGCGTCTGATATTGCATTTGAAGTGTCCGACGTAAACTGGGTCGAATCGGATCAAGGTTGTAAACAATCGCCAGTCCGCTTCGGTTATATCGCCACCGGTCAGATAGCGTTGCCTCGATAATCGTTCATCCAACCAGTCAAGTGTGTCGAACAAGGGCACCAGTGCCTCTTCATAGGCTTCTTGTGTAGTAGCGAAGCCACATTTGTACACGCCATTATTAACCGTTTCGTATATACGATCATTCAAGCTGTCTATCTCTGCCCGTAAAGATTCAGGATAGTAGTCACCCTCTTTTGCTCCTACATTGTCGAACGCGGAATTAAACATACGAATGATTTCCGGTGATTCATTCGATACGATGGTGTTGTTTTGTTTATCCCAAAGAACTGGCACCGTAACCCGCCCTGAGTAGTCCGGCATTGCAGCCGTATATATTTGATACATGTACTCGGCACCATTTACTGTATCCGGTATGACGCCATCACCTGATTCAAAGGTCCAACCTGAATCTGCCATATACCAATGCACAGTTGAAACCGAGATCATATTCTCAAGGCTCTTGAGTGTACGAAAAATTAACGTACGGTGAGCCCACGGGCAAGCTAACGATACATATAAATGATAACGATCCGGTTCTGCTTTAAAGCCAGCATCTCCGCTGAGCCCAGCAGCACCATCAGCCGTAACCCAGTTGCGGAACTGAGGCGCTTTGCGTACAAAGCGGCCTCCACTGGATTTCGTGTCGTACCACTGATCGACCCATTGGCCGTTTTGTAAAAGTCCCATAATGTTCTTTACCTACAAAATGAAATCCATCGGGTGCGAGTCAGACACTGTTCCTGACTCCGTTACAGTCATTGCATTGGCCACAATCCTTCACCACAACCCTGGCAATTGGAATAGTAGCCTTGCTGCTCAAGTATATGGGGTTGTAAATAATTGAACAGTTATGCATTATAGATTTATATGTTCTAAAAAATAGAACCTTTAGAAAATACGCCATGGGACAGATTGAGGATCTTCGGGCATTCGTGCAAATTGTCGATCAGGGCAGTATTGGGAAAGCCGCTGAACAGTCGGGTGTTGCAAAATCTGCATTAAGCAGGAGATTGCATTTACTGGAAGAACGGATGCAGACTGTGTTGATCACACGCAGCACCCGAAAATGGGCTCTGACCGAGTCAGGCCGTGAGTACTATGACAGGGGACGCAATATTCTCACTGCTTTCGACGAATTCGAAGCCCATATTCGTCACGAAAACGTCGAACTTCGGGGGGAGATCAAATTATCGATCCCATTGTACTTCGGTAAAGTTAATTTGAGCTCACACTTATTAGAGTTCTCCAAACGTCACCCAGCAGTCCAGCTGAATGTGGAATTCAATGACAGAATGGTTGATGTTATTGATGAGCATTTTGATCTGGTGGTCAGAATATCCGAGCTTCAGGATTCATCCCTGATAGCGCGTCGGCTCTGCTCGACCTGCTACATTTACTGTGCAAGCCCCGAATACATCGCTGACAACGAACCTATCAATGAACCAAACGATTTCAGGAATCATCGTATAATTCAATTTGGCTCATCAAAACGACCTAAATGGAATTTCGTTTCAAAAGGCAGAAAAAGAATCTCGGTTCCTCTAACCGCTTCGATGAATTCGCACGATGGAGCTTTTCTTTTAGAAGCTGCCGAACAAGGACTGGGTATAGTCAGAGTAACTGATTTTCTGGCAAATTCATCACTGAAATCTGGCCGTCTTATCCGTTTGTTGAAACAATACGAACTAAAACCTCGTGGTGTTTTCATAGTATATCCGTCTGCTCGCTATTTACCGCGACGAGTACGAGTACTGATGGAGTACTTACTCGATAAAGTAGACAATAACTAACATCCTTTTGAGGAAGCCTGACATGAATCAGAATCATTACAATTTTTCTAATCAGGTTGCTGTCGTGACCGGTGGTTGCAATGGGATTGGTGCTGCAGTATCAGACAGACTGGTTAGCTCAGGTGCACGTGTTGCCATTTGGGATGCAGATATCTCAAGCCCGGAAGATCGTATAAAAAATCTTGATCAAACAAATATTGAATTTGTGCAAGTCGATGTTAGCGATCAGGGCAGCGTTAAAAAGGCAATCCAACAAACTCTGGGTACGTTCGAGAAAGTTGACGTGTTGGTAAACAGTGCAGGAATCGCAGGACCCAACACCACTGTCGCAGATTATCCCGCAGATCAATGGCGAAAAGTCCAATCAATCAATCTTGATGGAACATTTCTTTGTTGCCAGGCTGTTGTCGCAGGAATGCAGGAGCGCGATTACGGTCGCATCGTCAATATTGCTTCAGTGGCAGGCAAAGAAGGCAATCCAAATGCCTCAGCCTATTCTGCATCGAAGGCGGCAGTTATCGCACTAACAAAGTCAATGGGTAAAGAGTTGGCTCACTGCAACATTGGCGTGAACTGCGTGACTCCAGCAGCCGCAAAAACCAGAATTTTCGATCAAATGTCACAAGAGCATATTGACTTTATGCTCTCGAAAATCCCGCGCGGCAGGTTTGTTACTGTCGACGAAATTGCCAACATGATTTGCTGGATGGCGTCAGCCGAAAATTCGTTTACTACAGGTGCGGCGTTTGATCTATCAGGTGGTCGTGCAACTTACTGAGACAAGCTTCAGAACTAGCTACTACAACAAACAATTCCGATCTGCGTGAATGTTTGTATTCATCATGATCGAAATTTTCTTATATAGATTTAACCCAAAGAAGACATCCCAACTAATTGATAGCAATACACTAATTTGATATTATCTACGCGCTTAGCGACAAGTACTAGTCTGGTGTTTTTAACGTTCCGATTACTACAATAAAAAGCAAGCCAAGTCAGAAACCATTGCAATTCATTTATCGCTGTAAGGCGCTTATTCCACTAGAAAAATGAAGTCAGCAACTGTTGAAAGTCTGGTTAATCCAATCAGTACTTGTAAAGACGCTACAAATAATATTAAAGACTGTGATGCTTCCTCACAATTCTCGCTGACTAAGGAAAACGGATTCAGCAAGAACCACGCTCCTGCTGCAGTAAACGTTCAACGCCATAAAACTGCTAACAGCTGGACCAAACAAGATGTTAATTATCGACTAACAGAGGCTATCAACAAAGCTCCTGTAGCACTGTTAACGATAGATGGTGATGGCCAAATTCTCGCTGCAAATAGCGCTTGCAAGAGCATTATGGGGATTCCAGCAACTGTCCTGGCGGGAACAATACTTTTCGAATATCTGTGTTCTGAATCAGCCGAAAGCCTAAAAAATGAATTGATCCGCTACAGAGACGGCGCGATCACACTCAGTAATGATCTGTCACTTTCCCTCTCTCATCCCTTGATCGAGGAGAGGCCTATGCAGGTACTTATCACAAATTCCGAGCCCGCCACTGACGATGATCATCAGGAATTTGTCATCGTTTTGCTGAATCGTTCACGACAACAGCAAATAGAAAACCAGTTGCGAGATGCAAAAGACTATTTGGAGCGATTGGCGACACATGATGCCTTGACCGGATTACCAAATCGCATATTTTTCACAGATGCTCTTCGTGCAGCAATGTTCAACGCGCGCAAAGCTAAACGTCAACTGGCTTTGCTTTACTTTGATATTGATGGCTTCAAAGGAGTCAACGATCAGTATGGACACCATGTAGGCGATGCTTTATTGCGCGAGATCGCCAATCGATTGAGAATCCGTACAAGAGAAGTAGGAAGATTGGCGCGTCTGGGCGGTGATGAATTTACGTTAATCCTGGAGCATACTGGAACACAAGACTCTTTACTAAGAGAAGCAGAAATTGTACGCCTTGCTATTAGTGAACCCTTTCAGGCTTCTTCAACAACTTTAACGGTTTCTGCCAGTATCGGAATCGCCATCTATCCAGATTTCGCCAAAACCCCAAGACACTTGATTCAGTATGCAGACACTGCTATGTATCAGGCCAAACGCTTAGGTGGCAACTGTGTGGTTCAATTTTCTTCAGAACACCAGGAAAAACTTATACGAACTAAGACTTTGGAAAGCGATTTTTCTGCAAGCATTGGACGCTCTGAATTTATTCTTAACTTTCAACCAATAGTTGATTGTAATACCGATAAGATCGATACATTAGAAGTATTGGTGAGATGGAATCATCCAGAATACGGGATCATAGCTCCTGATGAGTTCATTCCTATGGCAGAACGAACAGGGCTAATAAATGAACTTGGTAATTGGATTATAGAAAACGCATGTGAAGCATGTAGGCGATTGCATAACAGTGGCAACACAGTAAGATTTGCTATTAATATTTCGCCAATTCAACTAAACAATAAAAACTTGGCCAACGACATTCTTAGTTGTCTGCAAAGATACAACCTACAGCCGGAGTGGTTTGATTTGGAGATAACCGAAAGTTGTATCATGAGCGATATCGATTGCGCACTGACACAGATTGAAGAGTTGGGGAAAAGTGGGTTTTCTATTGCTGTTGACGACTTTGGAACAGGCCACTCATCACTCGCTCGTTTATCCAGCCTGCCTGTTTCAAAAATCAAACTTGATCGTTTATTTACTTCCGGATTAACAAAAAATGCTGATTCGAAAATAATCGTTAAGGGTTTAATTGGTATTGCTCACGAATTGGGCATGAGTGTTGTTGCTGAGGGAGTAGAAAATCAACATCAGACAGAACTGTTACAAGGTTACAGATGTGAATATATACAGGGTTATGGAGTTTACCGTCCACAATCAGAAGAAGGGTTACCCAGCATACTCGCCAACTAAATAGCGCGAGATTGCTGAAAATTGCACAAAGAACTTAGTCGATAGTTAGCAAATTTTCTTCAGAATTATTTAATGGATCTACTGAAAAAGACTTAAGATTAGACAGATCAAGCATTGTCACGATTGTACCTTGGGCAAAATTCGAATCAATCGTATACGGGTAGATTCCTATATGTAGTCTTCCCGGACAATCATCATAATCAATGTCACACTCGTAGCTCTTGCCAAGAGAAATAACATGCGCTATTCGTGTTTCCATATCTTCAAATTTCAGTTTCTGAGCAATCAGTGACACCGGCTTACCAATTGCCGAAGGAGTCAGTCGAGCAAGTTTCATGGCTTGTTTTGTATAACGTCGTATAGAAAGATTCGAATCGATAAAGACAACGCCTATATCAGTACAGCGCATCAAGTTATCCATGTCGTTTGTCAAATCAGACAGTTCATGAATTTTTGACTGATACTCAAAATTTACCGTGTATAGCTCTTCATTGACCGATTGCAATTCTTCATTAGTACTTTGTAGCTCTTCATTGGCGGCCGTTAGTTGTTCAAATGCATCATGTTGTTCCTGATTTGATTTTTCCAATTCCTGCACAGTATCGAACAACACTTGGCGGGTATCCTCCAACTGGATCTGGGTCTCAGCTAATTTCTCCCGCGCCTCAGCAGACTGATTGTTAGCTGCAAAGTCATTCACATCGTCTGTAGTTGCAAGACTGCTGCGAAACTCTTCACTCAAGGTACATGTCAAGAGCCAGTTTGGTTCTTCATTCTCCTGCACTAGTTTGTGAATTTCCATATCCACACAGATTTTCTGGTTATGATTATCAAAGCACTGAATATCTTTATAGAAAATAAAATTCTGTTCCAGCTTCCTTAACTGCTGCAGATTGACAACGACCGTAGGAACAAGCGAATTAACCAGCAATTTTTCCAAGCTGGTGTCAGGCTGACCTCTTGCGACCTTCAGCAAACCAATCGGATCACAAACAACCAGTTCAATCTCGCGCTTTTCGTTAACAATCAGGGCAGTTTTGTTCTGCGCTAGACAGAGCGCTTCTATACCATTTCTGTACATGGGTGGTCTCTTTAATCCAGTTTTTGTATATTTTTTTCTATTCTGGATTGGATTCAAGGTTGTAGATTGAGATGTAGTATTTTTAATTGCATCAAGATGCAGTGGTATCTTTTTATCGTACTTTTTAATGTGCAGATTCCACTGCGAATTCACCGTCTTAAACTCGCGACCAATTTGCCCTGTGGACTCTGATGGTCCAAGAAAAAGAAACCCATCCTTGTGTAATGCAAAGTGAAGGACTCTAAGAACATGCGCCTGCAACTCTGGTTGCATGTAAATAATAACATTTCTACAGCAAACCAGATGGGTGTTGGTAAATGGTGCATCATCGATCAAATTATGCACAGTTGTTATTACATTTTCTCGAATAAACTGCCGAACTTGGTAAGCATCATCGACTTTGACAAAGTACTTTTTTACTTGGTTTTCATTAAAATATTTAAGGCTCGCAGCTTTATACATGCCACTTGCAGTCGACTGCACACTTGTTTCTGACAGGTCTGTAGCAAATATCTTATAGTTTGGCTGAACTTCGATCTTTTCATAGATCTCCTGCAACATTATTGCAACCGAATAGGCTTCTTCACCAGTTGCACATCCTGGAACCCATACTCTCAGTGTTTCCCCTTCTGCTAATGTATCCAACAAATTACTACTTACAAGTGCACGCAGAATATCCCAAGCAGCACTGTCTCTGAAAAACTCAGTTACACAAATCAGCAAATCATTTCTGAGTAATTGCCTTTCTTCTGACGAATTTGAAACTAGATTTAGATATTCATCGAGTGTTCCTAGTTCGAGGAGTGCCTTTCTTCGAAGTACCCGATTAATGACCGTTTTTCGTTTGTACTTGGTAAAATTCGAACCGTATTTGGCAAGTAACAATAGAATATCTTCTATTGTCTTAACTTCGTGATCACTTAATGTAACTTCCGGCGATTCACTTTGCGTTTGAACAGTAGTTTCTATAAAACGTGCCAGTTGTTTCGGGTCTAGTATGCGGCTGACAACATTCTCATCTATGGCCGACTGCGGCATAGATTCAAACTCTGCACTTTCCGGGCTTTGGGCAAGCACAATCGCCCCTGCCTCCTGTAGTGCTTTCGCTCCCCTCGTACCATCGCTACCGCTGCCAGAGAGTATAACTCCGATGACTTTTCGACCATATTGCTTTGCAACACTAGAAAAAAGAATATCAATCGGATGAGGGATTTTTGCTTCGAGATCAAGATAATGCAAAGTGCTGGATGGGTCCAAACGAGTCTGATCACTGATATGGATTCTTCCACCCATAACTTCCAGATTTTTACTGGGCGGAATCAAATGCACAATTCCAGGTAGAATCAAATCACCATCTTGTGCAATCTGCACACTGAAACCTGATTCTCGCTCAAGTATCGAGTCTAGTAATGTTTTGTGATTAGGTGAGAGATGGATGACAATAAGTATTGATGCATTAATATCTTTTGGAAGATTCCCCAAAAGTTCTTTCATAGCAACGATACCACCCGCAGATGCACCGATGGCTATAACTTTCTTTCCAACTATATCGTTTTCTATATTCTCTCTAAGTGGATCGTTGCCCATGCACTCAAGAAGCCTGCACAACGAAGTTTCAGTAGAGGATTCAATAAGTGATTCCTCTGTACCAGATTCAATTATGTGGATAATAGAATCCAATAGTGTAGTCGTACCACCGCTTGGCGATGGAAATACCCGCATCATCGACCAATCACTGTAGCGACGAGAATTGGAAGTCGCGAGATGAACAGTGTTCAGAACAACGTGTCTGTCGTCCTCTTTGATTTTGTCGAAAAGTTCCTGAATCTTGGATTCGGGACCTTCAATGTATTGAAAAAACTTTTGTTGATAAAAACACAATACGCCAGTTATTCCATTGCGACCGTTATACAAATTAGCCTTTCTGACCAATTCGTTTATCGCCTCAACTGACAAAGAATCAATAGCTTTGCTCAAATAGCAAAGCGCATGTATGTTTTCAGGTTGGATTTGGGTAGCAGGTTCTATCATCAAGGCCTCATATACATATCATTTTCTCATCAAAGGAAAATGAATTTCACGTATACAATCTGACCCTATGCGTATATCGAGAGAAATTTCGTCACGTAAAACAACGATGTCGGATACTTCTAGCAGGAAAAGACAATAAACTTGAAAAGGTTTCGACCCAGGCCAATTTCCATCTGCGTCGCAATCACTAAAATTAGAGGTATTCGGTGAGACGGCGTCAGGGAAGATCAGTGGCGTTGTGCCTGAGGAGGTATCAATAGACGCGCAGTCGAAGGTAAGCGAATTGTTCGCTATCAAACTGCTTTTAGGTAATTCGCATACGCAGGACGTTCGCATATCCATACGGTACTTCCATTTAAAGCGGCTTTAGCGCGACCTTTAAGCAACTACAGAGTATAAATTGTGAATTTACTCTACAGTAAATCGCTTAAGAGCATATCGCATCCACTTAGCTGTATCCATTACAGGAAAACACCTATTATTTTTAATATAATTTGATGCTCGACAATTGTTACATATAAAACTCTTAACTCCTCGTGCTAAAAACTCAATGTACGATTATAAATTTACCCGAGTAATATGAGACAAGCACATAATGCTCGTACTAACACTCGTACTAACACCGAGAAAGCCTCAATTAACCTTGATCGATCTTGTCGCTATTCCGTCTTTGGGCTTTTCGCCTGTCTTCTGAAGTAGGTATACTTTCTTTTGAATCTGCCAAGCGCCTTGTTTTTTTACCTCTTTCTTCTAAAGCTTCTTCCATCAACAACAACGTCCCTTCCTGCAATTGCTCATCCTGTGGTTTAGGAAGATTGGGGTTTTTGTTTTTTTCAGAAACATTTTGGTTCTTATCAACTTCAACTGACATAACGCTGATACCTTCCTGCTATTCATGAGTCAGAAGACATTCCCCGGCAAACTGATCTCTAAGCCAATGCTGGCTAAAAGTGAATTGCCTCTATAGCAATGCCCCTATATCTGACAGCAACTTACGACTTATTGTACGACTTTCAGCGGATCGTAGATTCCAACTTCGACAAACAGAAAATCGACCACAGCACTTGGGTTGCTTAAAAGGACAGGCTGACTTTTACCTTAATTTTCCAATGGAGTCAATCTGTTATCAAGCATAAAACAAGTGCCTACCATCTAACTTTAGTCAGTCGTTGAAAACATGTAGTTTATTGCAATTTTTCTACGACATCACAAGAAATAAACAGCTGAATACTGCCACTTCTTTTGTTTGCTCAATCGCAAAATTACAACAAATAACCTTTGTACAAATCACACATAATCAGGATTTGATCTTTAAAAGGACCATTTAGAACACGCGTATAAGCGATCAATTAAATACTGAAAAATCGATCATATAAATTGGTTCTTCTGTTCTGTAAACATTCAGCTATTTATCTTCCACTTGCTCTTCGAACTCAGATCGGCTTTTTTGCATCTCGCGAAAGTTGTCCATCGAAAATTCAACTTTGTCTCCACTAACCCAATCAAACAAAGATCGTTTTACCTGTGTCAGTGGGCCTTCATAAATATGCAACGCATGACTCAGCCCTTTACCGTCAGCCGTGACAGCATGGACTACATCAGGTTCGAGACTCATAACCTGCCCTTCACTAATCGATGTGTTTTTTTCCCAAGCTAAGGTATCTCTTACGCGACGATAAATCATCTCAACTTCGCAGCCACTGTAAACGGCAATATGAACTGTCATTAGATGTTCATGCGGTGGAAGCACAACATCAGAATCATAACGACAAGACCAGATAGAACAGTTTTTATCTTCATGAAGCAGAACTTCATCCGCAGGCTGAGCTGAAATTTCACTCGCCATGGTGCTGTGCTCAGCCATGCTTTTCTCCAGCACATCCTTGATAGCAGAAGAGGGTTTATCTGATGCCGCCGCATCTATAGCCTGTTCAACAATTTCATCTAACATTTAAAGGTGCTCAGATTGTCTGATCAGATAGGAATCTAGTATATTAAAGCATGGAAAATTTAAGCATAGAAGAACCCAAGACACACAGCTGGCCTGAGAATCACTGGCATTGGCCCGTTGAGCTATCCCACTATCATGGGGTGCGACGAGGTGGTCTGATATTCACAGGTGGCCAGGCTGACCTTGATCAACACGGCGATGTGGTCAATCCCGGTGAATTGACAAAACAAACCCAAAACGTACTGCACCATGTTGAGAAGATCCTTGCCGATTTCGATGCCTCTTTCAGGAACCTTGTTAAATTTGTTATCTACTTTACCGGCGATGACTCAGATGAGGCTCAAATACTGGATTTGATTGCCGGCAAGCTCAGCGGCAATACACGTCCCGTCGTATCAAGCATATGCTTACCCGAATTGTGTTATCCCGGCATGAGAATAGAGCTCGAAGCGGTGGCTGTAGATCCGGTTCTCCATACGCACACCAATCCGGAATTTAAACGAAGTGATTCCCTACCGGCTTTGCATACAGCGTTCTCTCACGCAGCTCGATGTAATGATCTGATTTTTACCAGCGATATGTCAGCCGTACAAGCCAACGGTGATATTCATGCGCCCGATAATATAATCGAGCAAACCCGAATTATGATGAATCAGCTCGACGATGCATTGGGGTTGTTTAAAGCAACGGCAAAAGACGTGCTGAAACTAAATGTTTTCTATCTCGGTGATGGCACGGCACAGAACTGGGCGGAGCCAGCAGCAATCCGCGCTGCATTTTTCCAAAACCCGGGACCTGCTGCAACCGGAATGGCAGTCGGCCATTTTGCCCAACCCGGACTGATGACGAAAATATCAGTCACTGCCGCTTCCCTGCCCGATCAAGCAAAGCACCAATCTGCGACTGCTTCAGAACAGGATTCTAAAGCAGCTATTCGCTATTCATGGCCTGAAGGACATTGGGACTGGACATCACCTCTGCCTTACAAACATGGCAATCGATTTGGCGAGGTTATTCACTTGGGAGGTCAGGTGGCGCTGGATAGCAACGCCAATGTGTTACATCCGGATGATATGGTTCAGCAAACCAAAATTGCGCTAAACAATATACAGACGATTTTGGCAGACCTTGGCGCAGCCATGGATGACATCGTCAAGGTAACCACTTTTTACAAAGGCAGCGCCTCGGCCGAGGCGCTTCATGAAAACCTGCAAATCCGATCCAAGGCATTTAACAAGCCGGGACCAGCAACATCCGGCATTCCCATGCCTTATCTTGTTTATGAAGCGATGGTGATAGAAATAGAAGTCATCGCCGTTGTAGAAGCTGATTAGATCAAGGCTTTTTCGGTGTTTCGTACTTTACTTCTTTCTGGAACGGCTTCCAATCAGTGTCATAACCGATAAAGCCTTTTTCATTTGGCTTTCTCTGGCTGGTTTTAACATATTCTGTTTCGCCGGGTGGCACTACTGGACGCTCTTTGCTTGGCTCACTCATTTACGTATCCTCTTGGTTGAGAAAATTATACCTGTAAAGAGGCGACAAGGTGTTCTGCCTCTTCTATTCTTTTTTGTGCTTTTGTCTGATAGTGCGCATAGTCCGTACCATCGAACAGCTCGGCAATACGCTTGAATTCAACGACTGCATTTTCCGCCATATCCAAATGGTCTGATTCGCCCGCAAGTGCACACATGGCTGAAGCAAGATTGGCCGAGACCATAGCCCATATCAGTGGTACAGAGTCGTTGGTTAAAATCTTCAGTGCTTCTTCATACATCGGTATAGAGGATTCTAGCGATCCTATATCCTCTTCATGCTCTCCCAAAGCCTGCATGGCAGCAGCCAGATTATTACGTGTTATTGCCCAGGCAATCGGGGACTTTTCGCGGGTACGTTCACTAAGTACATTGCGGTAGGCAACAACCGATTGCTCCAGCGTACGGGCACCTCGACGGTGAGTACCAAGCTGACATAAGACGTTACCGACATTACACATTGCAGCAGCCCAATCCTCAGGCACATCCTCACGCGGAATTCGGTTAACGGCTTGTTTGAAATTACCCAGAGCCTGTTTCAACATGCCTGCGTCATCGTCAAGCTCACCGATGCTTTGCATAACGACGCCAAGATTATACGTAGTCTGCGCCCACTGCAGAGGCGTGCTTTCCTCTGTACGCAGCTCCAGCGCCTGCTCGTATGAGAGTGCCGCTTGCTCAAGCCAATGCAGACTGCCACTACGCTGTCCAATAAATCCCATGACATCACCAATGGTATGGTGAATGGCAGATAACTTGACCGGATCTTCCTCGCGATCGGTCATCATCTGCATACCTTGAAAAAGCTCGATCGATTGCTGAAAAACATGAGCCCCACCGAGGCGTAACTCGCGCCGGTCAGCTGCATCCTGGAGGGTAGCTTGAGAGTTCGCCCATTCGATCAATGTAGGCTTGTTTAAAGTCAGATCAAATACGGTATTTTCAAATCGTTCTATGGCCTGTCCCAAAGCGCGAATCACCGGAGACTCAGGATCGATCAAGTCAAGAAGGCCACGACCGGTGTTTTGATAACGCCATTGAAATGAAATCCCCAGCCCTGGAGCCAACAGCGTTTCTGCATACAGGTGTTGAGGCAATTGAAATACTCCGCCATTAGCTGAGCTAATGGGAAATAGGCTTGACGTTTTTATCAGTGCCGACAATTTCACTGATATCAGGTTCAGACCCAAGTGGGCCACCTTGTTCAAGTTCTTCTTCTGTCGCATCTCGAACGGCCATGATATTCAGTTTAAAGATGACCTCGCGACCACAAAGAGGATTGTTGCCATCGATAGTGACTGATCTATCGTCAACACGAGTGACAATAAATGTTTTGGTGTCACCCTGATCATTTTCCATCAGGATGGAGGTTCCGACTTCACGATATTCATCAGGCACATTATCGATGTGATCAACAACAACCAGCGATTCATCCCGTGGGCCGAAAAGTTCATTGCAGTCGATCGGCACTTCGATGACATCACCCGGCAGCTTGCCCGTTAATTCAGCAGTTACTGCAGGGGCAAGAATTTCGTTCACCCCATGTATATAACCAATCGGAAATTCAACTTCGGTCAATACACTCTTGCTTTTTGAATCAATAACCTTGTAAGTCAGCTCTACCAGCTTGCCGTCGGCGACTGGGTCTTCCATCGAATAATCACTCATACGTCTACCCTAGAAAATTGAGGCTCCAAAAATCTTAACTTCGTCATCTTTGTTGTCTTTTTCGTATCCTAGCACCAATCTCCCCAACCATTCACCTTCCTTTTTGGTACTGCGCATACGATACAACACGGTGACATGCTGGCCACGACGAATCAGTCCCAGAAAATCATAGCTGGTATCCAGACTACGGGTTAACTCACTTTTCGCAAACTGCTTGCCAACCTCAACCTCATTCAGCCCAAACAACAGCTCATATGAAAACTTGCGAATGAATTTTCCGTATTCACCCTCATTGGAATAACGAATCAGATCTTCCCACATCGGGTGGGCAACCGCGAGAATCTCGTCGTCTGTTTTCTCAATAATATTCATAGGCAATTGTGTGCGGGAGGCACGATGTCATTCGAAGTATGCTGGGAAGTATCCATTGCCTCGGTAAGCCTTTAACTTTCACCGAGAAAACAATAGTAGATTTTTGTATGGCGCAATGCGGATAAGGGAAGCAAGTGTGCCCATCAATTGGATAGACACACCTTTTTTAACAACCGAACTTAGAAAAACAAAGCCCGGAGGCAGAGGTAACTATCAGGCTACCTGCTCACCTTTTTTATCGACATCTACCAGATGGTAGCAAGGCGCCTTTTCCATGGTGTATTCACCACTTTCCGGATCACGCCTGGACACAGTCAATACGTGCCAATTCTCATCATCAACTTTCAGATGATCGCCGCGATAGTAGTAACCGGGCCAACGAGTTTCCTTACGGAACAAAGTATGTTGCAGCACAGCTTCTGACGTCAATTGCCTGTGCTTGATCTCCCACGCACGCAGCAGTTCGTGTATATCTTCTGCAGCTACTTTCTCGAGATCCTCTTCCAGCATCTTCATCTTCTTAAGGCCAATGTTCAGCAATTTCTCATTGGTCATATAGCTCACCGTTACACCACCAGCATACTCGTCCATTAGCTTCTGCAAACGATCAAGTGCCTGACGCGGGTTGATGTAATTCGGGTTAACACTACCTGCTGTGATTTCATTGCGATAGACGCGGTAGGTTTCCATCGGCTTGTAGATTTCTTCCTTGCGACGTTCGATCTGTTCGTCAGATACTCGAATGCCTTCTGCTTTACCATCATCGATGTAATTGCACGCAGCTTTTGCAGCAAGCCGCCCTTCAGTAAAAGAACCTGAAGAGAAAGCGTGAGGCGTACCACCAACAGCATCTCCGGCACCGAATAGACCTTCAACAGTGGTCATACGGTTATAACCCCAGTAATACTCGGGTGGTGACAGGTCAGAAGGTCCTGAACACCAGGCGCCACAACCAGTAGCATGCGAACCCATGACATAGGGCTCGGAGGTTGTCAGTTCCGGGTTTTCGTATTTTGGATCAACGTCAGTAGACGCCCACAACACGGCCTGACCAACAGTCATACCCAGGAAGTTGTGCCAACCGATCTCTTCGAGATGCGGATCCTGGAAGGCTTCCATAGTGACCATGTGAATTGGGCCACGACCCGCGTTAACTTCCTGGATGAAAGCATGATTACGCAGACATGTCGGGATTGGACGATGAGTTGCGTGTGACAATTCAGGATCAAGGTATTCCTTGCCCACAATCTCTTGCAGAGAAGGCCACCACTTCGATTCATACTCTTCACCCATACCATTTTGTGTATAGGTTTTCAGATGCAGAAAATAGGCACCAACCGGTCCGTATCCGTCTTTAAAACGAGCCAGCACAATACGGTTTTCCATCTGGGTCATTTTAGCTCCGGCGTTGATCAACAGACCGTAAGCAGAACCGGATGACCAGGGTGCATACCAAACGCGACCCGCACCTTCACCAACAGAACGTGGTTTGAATATATTTGACGCACCGCCAGCACCGACGATGACAGTCTTCGATTTGAATACGTGATAATTACCGGTACGTACGTTAAAGCCGACAGCACCTGCGATACGATTTTCTTTGGCATCATCCATAAGCAAGTGAGTAACGCAGATACGATTGAATACCTTATCAGCTGACTTCTTTGCAGCTTCTGCAACGATAGGCTTATATGACTCACCATGGATCATAATCTGCCAGCGTCCTTCACGCTGGTAGTTGCCTGTTTTGGGGTCACGCATTAGAGGTAAGCCCCATTCTTCAAACTGGTGAACGGTAGAGTCAACATGGCGCGCCATATCAAACAGCAAGTCTTCGCGCACCATACCCATCAAGTCAATTCGCGCATATCGCACGTGATCTTCAGGATTATTCTCTCCGAAACGCGTACCCATGTAACAGTTGATCGCGTACAGGCCCTGTGCAACAGCACCAGAGCGATCAATATTGGCTTTCTCGGCAATAACTATTTTTTTATCCTGACCCCAGTAGCGTGCTTCAAACGCTGCACCGGTGCCACCCAGGCCTGCTCCGCAGACGAGGATATCGATTTCATCTTCAACAATAGTGTCGAATTTCATTAGTAAGTCACCCCTTCTTTCATTTCAAGACCGTTGGATTCAAGGGTGTGTACTTCACCTTCATCAAAACGGATGTACTTGGGCTCGTTGAACAAATGCTGACTGTCACGCTGTTCCTGCGTGGGAGCTTCGGCTTTACGCAAATCAGGTGTGCCACTACCCCAGGGTTTGGTTGTAATTGGCGCAAGCAGATCCATGTCTTTTTCGCCGTTACGGAATTTAATGCGCCAGGCTATAACACCTTTTTCTTCGTCACGCTTTACACGTACTGAATGTCCTAGTGGTGCGAAATCAGCATAACCACGCACGTCGATGGCTTGATGAGGACAGGCTTTAACACAGGAATAACATTCCCAGCACATATTGGGTTCGATGTTGTAAGCACGCCGCGTAGTCTTATCAATGTGCATGATATCTGAAGGGCAGATATCGACACAATGACCGCAACCGTCACAACGAGTCATGTATACAAATGTTGGCATGATAGATTCTCCGGACTTTTTGCAGTCAATTAAAAGTGGTTAGGGGCTTCACGCTTAATACCGAGTCCCATGTCGGGAGGATTAGCGCCCATGTATTCGGCAATGTCAGGAAATTTTGCCTGAACCTCAGGATCCGACAAGTCATAGTCGTCAGGCAGGTTCTCTCTTGAACCATCTGCCATAGCCACCTTCTTCTGAAATGCGGCAGCAGGCTTGAAGAACATATGCGCAAACTTGGACCAGTAAACTGTACCAAACAGAAACGTGGTGCTTACGATAAAGAGAAAAAAGAAAAACATTTTTATTGCAGTGACGCCCGTGATTTGCGAGAGCGACCACAACAGGCCAAACGTTCCCATGGCGAGTAAGCCCAGAATGAACAAATCACCACGCCCATTGAACTGATTCCATTTGACACCTTCCGAGGCGACATCAACTCGAATGGAAAACCAAAACCAGTAACCACCGAAACACAACAAGCCGGCACCTATGTGCCAAAGCAGATTGAGCAAGATGGATGAGTCTGAGTTGGCCGAGTATGAAAAAATCAATATAGCTGATGTAACCACAAACAGGATAAACCCATACATGGTGCAAAGATGCGATTTGCGTCGCCGGGCATTACAGAACTCCGATGATGTCAGCACCTCACTGGCTACGGTCTTTACCGCCAGTCCAGACTTTTTAACGCCACCGACTTTGCGTTTAGCATTTGCCTTGGCTTTTTTGGAATTTTCAAAAAAGTATTTCGCGCTTTGCTTGTGCCTCATATCCAGCACGGTGCCACCGATAACCAACAGGATCATCAGAATGACATAGGCCTTCATGACGCCAGGCGATATTATTCCCGACAAGTCGGCAAATGGATTGTTGATAAGCATTGTTCTGATGCCTCCGGCATAACTTACTAAATTACGGTTGCTATTCCCGTTCGGATTAGCCCGCAAACTGATTAAAAGGTGAAATCTGGTACGTGTTCGAAATAATCCAGGCTAGCTATCTGCCGGCAAGCAAGATTCTGCTGTCACCGACATTTACAAGCTGACACTGTCTAGCTTTTAGCACATTAATGGACAAGCAACGCCAAAACAAATTAACGAATTTATGGCCCCCATAAGCACCACTGATACAACGACTGGATAATCTTTTTTTCCGTGAAAGGTTAGCCATCCCGACCATAAAACACTCCCTGATAGCTCAAAAAAAGCCAGTAAGACTTGTTATTGCAGGGATCTTGCCGGATTTCGCAAGCATTTGAGGTAACTCAAAACGCTGAGAATCAACTAATATTGTCAATTAATTCAATTACTTAAAGAGATTAAATAGCCTGGAATCTGTACAGTGACAGGCATTGATTTTTACCTTGCCGCGAAAAAGCTGTTTTTGCGCAGTGGATTACAGCGAAAAGCCGCAACAAAATATTGTTTAGCAGGCTATTGAAAAGCCCTGACGAGACTGCCAGTGCCAGGCGCAAATTGGCGCAAATTGGCGCAAACGGACCAGGAGCCCCGGTGTATTTGCACTTGTAGCTTGAAGCTATAAATCAAATCAGTGTTACCTGGGCATTGCCAGGATCCACGATCAATTGCTGACCCGTCGATATCAACTGAGTAATATCGCCAGCGGCAAACCGATCGCACATGGCCAGACCGGCCAGTGCCGCTCCCTGGGCCAGAATCGTGTTGCAGCGATTCAACAAAATGGCCTTGGGCGCCATGTTGCGAGATTTCATTTCATGCAACATCCAGGCGGTTGCAACGCCCCCCTTGGCTGTGTTGAGCACCAGTATCTTGTCAACGTAGCTAACTCCCGCCAGCGCATGTTGTGGGCGCGAGAACACTCCTTTGATTCGATCAAGATCATAGCGTGCGGAAAAATCATCGCTGGCAACCAGCGCTTCACCTTCAACGCGTTCACCAATACCCGCATGGCATTCAAGTACCTTACTCATGCCGAGTACCTGCCAGTGACAGCGGCATCAACACATTCCTGCATCGAAGCGAGCAGTGGCTGATAACCATAGCCACCCAGAATATTAACGATCTTGGTTGAATTGGACAGAAGTGTTGACCAGCCATTTGCTTCGCGTATTTCTGCTGCATACTGTTGATAGAAACAGGTTCCCTGCAGAACTTTGGCGCCAAAGGATTCGATAGTAGTGATAAAGCCGGCAGCCGCTGCATCGGCATAGACAGCACTCGATGTACACACATACATATCAGTAGATGCATGCAACCGACGATCATTGCATAGAGTAGCGACCTGTTGCATTTCAAGTAGAGATAATTGAGGGGCCGCAAACACCACAACATCAACCTTGGCACCGTCCTCAACAAATGGCGCTTGTAGTTGTACGCAATCATCATGCGTAACTGTTACCGTTGGCAGCTCGATATCATCTGACGGCAGAATATCCGACACTGAGAAGCTCTCGGGAGTCACACCCAGCATGTGGAAAAGTGGTGTGGAACCATAGCTTGCCATCGCTGCGCCAAAATGTTTCAGCTCATCAGGCGTTGGTGATCCATCTATACCTTCAATTAAAGGCACTTCCCAGTAGCTGCCACACTGCCTTCCTATGACCGCTCCCAGCACACCCCACTGCGTCAGGTTCTTTGGCGTGAAATCAATTTTAAACCGGCGAGTCGCTTTTCTCGATTCTTTCAAATGCAACCCATAACGCGGTGTATAACCGGTCAGTGCAGCTGCAAGTGCCGATGGCCCACCCTCGAAATTCGATCGAGCAGCGCACACGCTGTTGGAGTAAATAACAACGCCCGTATCTCCAAAGGCAACATGTTCCCCAGGCGCAGGAGGCATGATTGTTTGATAATTAATACAGGTGTTTGTCAACAGAATTCCCAGCGTGTCAGCAGCCTTGATAAAACGGCGCTCCAGGTCCGCCATGGCTTCAGTCTGACCCAGTGGTCGATAACAATTTAAGTCTACGCCACGCGGATCGGTGATCAGAGGTACACGCAACTGACGATCTGTTAGCGACAGCTTTGCAAATTCTTCAAACAAGGCGACACCCGGTTCGCCCAGGGATTCAGGGTCAGCCATCATGTGCGCTTGAGTCACTGACACCATATCCTCGGCATCGAACATTTTGCCGACCTGTAACTGGTGCTCAACAGCCCATTGCCTCGCCTTTCCCTGTTCACCGGCGAGCATGGATTTACAGGCGTCATTCAATCGCATAATGTGTATGAATGCTGTTGGTTTTTATTCAAGCTAAAGCTTAGGTGCACCGGCAGATATTTTATACTGCTCAACTACGTCCTTTACAAAAGGTGCGTAATAACTGAATTCCGGTGTTAGCTTATCAGGCACTTTGCTCCAGTCATCGTAACGCCTGACTTTTACAATAGCATCAAGATTAGGATTATTTTGAAAGTCAGCAACCTCTGCTTCACTCATCGGCCCACCCTGTAATTCCAGTGAGTGCACAGAAGCCTCGGAAAGCCCGGCAAAGTAGTCTGGTTCGACTTTGCACAGGTAGCGCTTCGCAGGCACATGGTAACGAATACAGTCGACCACCATTGCAGGAAAGAGATGTTGTAACAATTCTGCCCCCGCTTCTTCATGCACCCGGTCAGTGGTATCGTTCATCGAGAAGCTACCCCCCTCACTGGTAAAGTGACCGATGTCATGCAAAAGGGCAGCAACCACAAGCTCTTTGGAGTCGTTGTTCTCTTCAGCGAATTGAGCACATTGCAACATGTGAGCAGACATGGTGACAGGTTCACCCAGGTATTCACTATCGCCATACCGAGAAAAAATATCTTCAAGAAACGGGACTATTTGTTCGGTTGTGAGTAGTGGCCGCATAAACGAGTAATTGCTGGATAAATGTGTAAAGATTGCACAGGCAGGGAGTTAATCATCAAGCGCCGCTTTCAATACAGCCAGACTGGATAGAAGTCCGTCTTTTTCTATGTAACACCCCTGCAACCAACGTCCACTGCCATCTTGATCAAGCTCAAACGCAGATCTTGCATGAAGGGTACGGGAATTATCAACCACGAAGCACTCACCCGGATTGAGTTTAAACTGCACATGGGCAGCCGCGTTATTGATCAGCTCGGCAAATGCTCGATAGGCTTTGTAGAAATCCTGCATTTTATCAAAAGGGATATCGGTAATCGCCGCAGTAGAACGATTGTTGAACCGAATACAACGCATCTCGCCATCCGCGCGCAATTCAATGATCGGCATACTGGCTTGAAGAACAGTATCAGATTGCCCACGGTATTCAAATTTCACACAGTAGCGCGATAGCAATTCGAAGTAATACGGATTAGATGCTTTGAGCTGCGCTGCGACATTGAAACCGTCTACGACCTGGCTTTCGCCGCCTTTGGCCGAATTATCAAGGCAGTATAAAAGTTGTAATGTAGGTACCGGATCTCGATAGGGGTTATCCGTATGCGCTTGCAACCCATCACTCGTGTAGGCAAGGTTCTCAGGCGACGGCTGATTACGCACTTCGAATAATTTACCGTAGTTGGTTTCTCTGACATAGCCGATCAGCTCTGCCACTTTGAATAATGCTTCTTCCTCGACAGGACCACCGGTTATGCGCGCAAAGCCATAAGAGACAAGCGACTGCAACCAGTCTTTACGCATCTTTTTGTCAGCAACGATATCCTCGTACCGGGCGCTAACCCTCTCCAGCTGCAACGTTGAATCAAAGACAATCGTCGTATCGGGCAAACGACCGATATCGTCATACTCTTCGTTGTCATATTTGTGCTTGCCAAGCCACTGCGCAGAAAAAACACAACAGGTATCACAAGGTGAAAAATGGACAGACAAGCTGCTGTCAGATACATCAACAGAATTAATAGCTATATCCGGAGGAATATCAACCAGGGTAATTAACCGTTGCCCGTTAGTTGCCGAACGGGTATGGGCATCCTGCGCATTATCGCGAAGCCAGAGCGCGTGAAAGCGTGATCTTGAACGGTCTTGCCAGACTAGCTCAAGTACATCACCTTGTTGGGTTATATCTGCATTGACGAGTTGCATGTATTCAACCTGCTACGTTGGCTCCATCATTATACCCTGGCAAACTCAATTGCTTGAGTCTGATCTAGACGCTTCATTTACGCACACTTGAATCATCATTTGCAGAAAATAGCTGCAACAAACCTGAAATATTCTCAAATACATGGTCTGCATTGTCGACCAATGCTGCCGCTCCGGTCGTGCCTGTCAGTACGCCGATGGTCAAACCGACACCAGCATTGCGTCCCATTTTTAAATCACGAGGACTGTCTCCAACCATTGCTGTTTGTTTCGCTGACAAATTACATCGGTGACAGAACGCCTCGACCATGCCGGGTTCAGGTTTCACACCAAATCCACTGTCAGCGCCACAGATAAAATCAAAGCGATCCAGGCATCCCATGGCCTGCAGCGTTTTAACTGCGCTGGCTTCATCATCCATAGTTGCGACCCCGAGTCTCAGCCCACGCTGACGCAACGTATCAAAAAATCCATTAAGGTCGTCTATGACAGCGGCATAGCCATTGTGTTTTTGGGTAAAGATACGGTAACACTCGGCCAGCCGGTCAGAATCGATGTCTATACCCAGCTGGCTGGACCAGGCTTCATATATTTGCTGATTACTACCTGAAGCCAGCAGACTATCAGGTTGCCAGCTTTCATCCGCCTCGATGAAACCTCCGGAGCGCAGCAGCTCAGGCGCCAAATGTGGCTTACCCGCTTCTCCAGCCAGATATGCAGCTGCGGAGCGATAAAGTGGCAACCAGGTGCGATTAAAATCAATTAAAGTGCCGTCCTTATCGAAAAGGATTCCTCTAATTGCAGTACCCGTGTCAGTCATGCTGGTAATATTAACGCATTCACGAAAACAACTTGCAGAGGAAATTATGCAACAGACACTAAACACATCAGTCGCAGCAATGGTTGAGTCTGCCAAAGCTGCCATAGAGGAAGTCAGCGTCGAAGATGCTATCAAAGCCATGTCCGAAGATGGTGTACTGATTGTAGATATACGCGATGTCAGGGAGCGTCAGCGTGAAGGGTATATTCCTGGCAGCTTTCATTGCCCACGCGGCATGGTTGAATTCTGGATCGATCCCAAAAGCCCCTATTACAACAAGAAATTCGCGGAGCACGATCGCTTTCTTTTCCATTGCGCTGTGGATTGGCGTTCGGCACTAACTGTCGAGACAATTAACAAAATGGGTTTCAATGGCGCCGCGCACATCAAAGGTGGATTTAACGGCTGGCGTGAGGCAGGAGGGCCTGTCGAACAATCTGAAAAGAAATAACCAGCGAAGAGCTACAGTGCAAACCTAACACCTGTGACTATATCAATGCCCTTAGTTTTATTGACTGGCTGCAGGTTTTTTTACCACGGCTTTGCAAGCAAATCTTTTTATGTCAACGGCCGCGCTTTGCATATAAATGCCATTATCAGTGCGCACTATCGCCATAACATCACCCGGTGAATCGAGTTTCACGCGCGTCGATAGCGCAGGGGTAGTACCTTCACGAAATTTAAAGGTTCCAGCCAATGGATAACTATTGGATGCAATTACCAGCGAGACGGATTGCACCCCATCAAGCCGACACTGAACGCTAACCGGAACTATCGCCGGATTTTCAACCAGTGGAGGAACCTTGACAACAACTGCTTCGGATTCCACCACATTCTCCCCAGCCGTCAGACGGGAGAATATCTCATCTGAATCATTCGCCGCAAAAAGGTCAGCCGGCCATTGAGCAAGCACTCTTTTAGATGAAGACAGCATATACAGACCGCCACTACCAAGCATCAATAACTTCAGAATCAATCGTCGATCGTTCTTGTAATTCGTCGCGTATGAATCGTCAGACATTTTGCAAAATCAACATAAACAGGTTTCAGGATGGCACCTATCGATACCATCAGCATAATCAAGCCACTTGCAATTTAGAGACCTTTGGCACGCATTGAAGTTGGTCACTATATGCGCAGCAGCGCCAGAAATGGTATGGATATTTTCTTGATTGAAACACTTAAATGAACACTTCGGATGAACATTCCGGCAATCGAGTAGTCAGAGTGTATATGCGAACAGGCAGCGCTAACAATAACTGATAATTGACGTCATATAGTTGTCAATAAATGGAGCGAAGTTTTTACACATCAATTTGAAAACCAACAAGCAACCATCATTCTATAGAGCCAGGAACAACGCAAGAAATCAAGCACAATAAAACATCATATTGCGAGATAACGCACACTGGATATATAAGAATTTACAACATCAATGACTTGAGAGCCTGGGTAATAAAACATGAATAAAAATTCGTGCAGATAAAACTAAAAATCTACTATTAATCCGCTTTGATCAGAGCTAGACTCAAAGTTCGGACAATCAAAAGGGGTACAGTTTATGATGGCACCGGCAGAAATTCTTTTTCGAGATATGCCACGTTCAGAAGCTCTAGAAAATAACATCCGAGACAAGATAGACAAACTTGAACGTTTGTTTGATCACATCACAAGTTGTAATGTGGTTGTAGAAGAAACTCATCAACACAAAAAACAGGGAAAATTATTTCACATCAGAATAAATCTTAACGTTCCTGACAAGGAACTTGTCGTTAGTCGTGAAAAGCACGATAAACAACAGCACGAAGATCCCTACATCGCTGTTCGCGATGCCTTCAAAGCCATGCACCGGCAACTGAATGATCACACCCATCGCCTTCGCGGTTCAGTCAAAGCTCACTCAAAACCTGAAACACCAGATCTTGTACTTGACGAAGTATAAGTAAGGCTGGATTGGTTTCGGCTAATCGTTTTATGCGTCACCCCCGCGTCTTTGCAGGGGTGACGGCTACACAAATGTATTAATCCTCAACCTCACGAACACCCTTGGGATCCCAAAGGTCTACCCAGCACCTGATAACCTGATACTCCTTATCTTTCTCTACCAGTGTCAGATTCGCAAAATATTCTCCGCGGGTACGCGTCATTGTTTGACTCCAGAGAATATTGACATAGTCAGGATGGCGGGTAATACCCAGAAAGTTGCGGTTTTCAAAGTACCCATGAGTCGCATGATAAGATTCACATTGTTTTAACAAATCACTTTCGGTCAGTCCGGCCCTGGCGGCATCGGTGAAGTGCAGAGTGTGTTTATGCCAATCACTTTCATTTGCACCATCCATGAGGTTATCCATTATGGGGGTGGCTATCTGACAAATTTCTTTATCGGTTTTTTCATGTAGTTCCATAGACACTTCTACCTTGCTACCAGTATGTGGTCTGGCCTTAACGAAAGGCTATGGATTTTTTACCATCCCACATCGTTGATACGCCGATCTCACGTAGCTTATCCAGATCTGATGTGATGGTTGCGAAATGATTCCCCGCCAATACACCCGCTTTCGAAGCAAACTGCACACTGCCGTAAGCGATCAATATTTCAGTTTCACTGACACCTTTTGGATAGAGCAATATCTCGCCCGGTGCCGGATAGGCAGTAGCATCTTCAGCTCCTACTTCATAGTCCTTGTCACCCAAGGGTATCCACATGGCCTCACCGCTCCATCTGACATGCACAACATGACTATCAAACGGTAGGGATCGACGAAAGGCTTTGCAGCTTAACGGTGACTTCTCTTCCTCATAGCGAGCGCTGAATTCGAAACCATCAATTTCAATTATCATTTAATCACTCTGATGAAAGTTACAAACGAAGCCTGGAAAAACAGCACATCCAGATCAGGACAGATCAACAAGCTGCGCCAGTTCCCGTTTGAAAGGAGGCGTACTGTTTCTGGTTGCTGTGTCCTTTACCGAACCTGGTATTTCATCCAGCTCTCGTGCATAGCGATGACCGGCATAGACTGCCCAGGCAATGGGGGCCGGTGCTTGTGCATCCCCGATTATTTGTACCGATTTGATCCCGGCGTCCGCAAAATTTTCGCTCTGCTGCTGTAAAGAATCCCAAAGCGCTGTCTCTGACAACCGTGATGTCACCATAACGATAGCATCACATGCATGTTGCATCGCCGTATGCGTAACATTGGAATCGTGGATGTCAGTGCTGTGGACGGCACCACTTTTTAACTCAATGACTTTACGACTGAGCACAATATCCACACCCAGTTCTAGCAACCGTTGATGAACAAATCCCTGCTCAAGCGTATTTAAGGTCCATTCAGCAACATAGGCGGATGGTGTTATCAATTCAACACTACAACCTTTTTTAACAAGTAGTTCGGATAATACCGATCCCATGTAATAGTGATCATCATCGAACACAACAACTTTGCCAGTGGGGATGTTGCCTGCCATTAAGTCATCCGGTGTATACACTGGAATTGACTGATCGGTCTTAATTGGCAACACATGTTGGCGCGCTACCCCGTCGTCACGCCACTTCGCACCCGTCGCTATTGCTACATGTTCGAAACCAAACTCCATCACCTGTGCTGCATCAAGTTCACTCTCGAAATAGAGCTGTACATTTGGCAGTTGACTGATCTGGTATTCACGATAATCACGCACACGACCCCAAGCTGACAATCCGGGTAGTTGACTCTCTCTTGCCACCCTGCCTCCGGCCACCTTTGAACCCTCTGCCAGTGCAACGTCATAACCACGTTTACCCAGTGCCAAGGCCGCTTCCAGTCCGGCAGGGCCTGCACCTATAACAAGAACAGTTTTACTCTCACCTCTTTCGGGAATGTATTCAGGGTGCCAATCCTTGCGCCACTCTTCCATAAAAGTCGGGTTTTGAGTGCAACGCGAAATGGAGCAGGTCATATCACCAGCAACACAAATATTACAACCGATGCATTCCCGTATGTCCTCAATTCGCCCTTCGTCAATTTTTCTTGGTAGCCAAGGATCGGCAATGGAGGGACGCGCGCAACCAATGATGTCGAGAATACCCGATTTAATTTGTCTGACCATGGTGTCAGCTGAGGTAAAACGTCCCACCCCTATAACAGGTTTACTGGTCAGTGATTTGATACCATTTATTAAATCCTGTTGAGACGCTTCCTCAGTAAAACGCGATGTCGATGAACACTCATCCCAGGTACCGTGAGCAAGATCCCAGGCGTCTGGCAATTCGGCATGCATGCCGACCAAATCACGTAATTCCGAATTCGAGAAACCAAGATCCCCGGTCATGTCATCCAGTGATAACCGTACTGTTATGCCACAGGTATCGCCAACCTCTTCCCTGGCATCGCTAATAAGTTCTCGCAATAACCGGGAACGATTTTCAAGACTACCGCCATACTCATCACTACGTTGGTTAGTCAGCGTTGATAAAAAATGCTGAATCACACCAAAGCCATGTGCACCGTAGAGACAGATAAGATCGTAGCCTGCAGTTTTTGCACGGCGAACAGCCATTCGGTGCCAGTCCCTGAAGTCTTTAATGTCACGTTTTGTCATGGCACGTGCCTGAACCGGATCATTGGTATAGGTTCTGATCGGCAAAGCCGTCGGCGCCATCGGCACTTCCCGTGAATACAGGTTAGGTGCGTTAATACCGGGGTAAGTTAATTCTATGCCGGCCAGTGCATCGTAGTCGTGCACCGCATCCGCCATACGCGCCAGCATCGGGATATCGTTGTCATCCCACAGGCGCAATTCGATAAAGGGTGTTATTTCCGAGCTGTGATGCATCTCAACCTGCTCAGTAAAAATCACCCCCCAGCCACCTTCAGCCTTGGCACGACGCATGGTCGCAACAGCGGTTGGATCACGATAGCCACCACCATTGCAATGCGGCACTTGATAGAACCGGTTTTTCGCAGTTACCGGCCCAATGGCAATTGGCTCGAACAGTATGTCGTAACGCGGATCTCTACTCATGAGGCCTCGGATTGTGGAATAACAGCAATGACATCGATTTCCATCAACCATTCTGCCTGGCCCAGCCCTGCAACCACCAGTCCTGTTGAAATGGGATAAACGCCCTTTAACCAGCGCCCAACAACCTGATAGACAGGCTCTCTATGACGCGGGTCAGTTATATAGGTTGTAGTCTTGACGATATGTGACATATCACTCCCCGCCTCCTCCAGCAACTGACGTACATTCTGCATGGCCTGTTCAGCCTGCGCGGCAGGATCACCCAAGCCAACCAACTGACCGTCAAAGTCAGTACCGACCTGACCACGAACATAGACAGTATCGCCGGCAACAACTGCCTGACATAAGTCATTGTCCAGGGACTGATTGGGATAAGTTTCACGCGTATTGAAGCAGCGAATACGTTTATGGGTTGGCATAAATTTTACCTATGTCCTGGAGCTAAGCATTCATCACTTGCTCTTGAATTATGAATTCCTGATACTTGCCAGTATACAGCCAAGCTTGCCGATCTTGATGCCAGCCAGTCGTTTACATCCTCTAAACAAGTCGTTGCGAAACACCATCAAGCTGCAGGCGAGCTGCTCAAATGAGTACCAGTCTCTGTTTGCTGATGGATTACTGTGGTGTTACGGCTTTCATCACGAGGAAGCACAACGCCAATTCAGACAGTTAATAAAGCGATCACCAGAGTGTCCCTTAGCCTACTGGGGGCTGGCCTATAGTATGTCGCCCTTCTATAACCGTCCCTGGACCTGGTTCGCCGTCGAGGAACAACAACAAGTCGCCAGTTCAGGGTACGAGAACATTCGCCATGCCCAATCGTTGCTGAATAACGATACACAGACAAACCCGTTACAGGCTCGCCTGCTTGACAATCTGGCTCTAGTTTACCGCCAGCCTGAACCACCTGACAACGACACTTATCAAATCTGGCAATCGGACTATGCGGATGCCATGCTCGCACTGGCGCAAGATTACAGCGAGCACCCGGACATCACAAGCCTGGCTGTAGAGGCATTAATGACATGTACACCATGGCAACTCTGGAATACACAAAACGGAACCCCTGCGAACAATTCACGCATTACTGAAGCCTTGCAACTGCTGGAGCCCGCGCTTGAACAAAACCATCATGCGCAACCACACCTTGGGCTGAGGCACATGCATATCCATGCTATGGAAATGTCACCATGGCCGGAGCGCGCACAACAATCAGCAGATCAACTACGCGCATTGTTCGTACTTGAAATAAAAGCGCCATCGCACGCACCACCTCATCTGCCACCTCACTTGCCTCACATGGCAACCCATATTGATGTACTGACCGGCAATTATAAAGACGCCATAGAAACCAATCGCAATGCAGCCCTGCATGATCTTCAGATAGATCAGTACCCGGATGAGTTCTATCAGATATCGCGATTACACAACTTACACCTAATGTTATCGTCAGCCATGATGGCAGGCCGTGAGAATGACGCTAGTCACGCACAGCAAAACATAGAAACAATTATTTCGAAGACCGATGATAAACAGTGCGACAACTGGCTGAGCGTTTCGATCGAAGGTTTTTATGCTAATCGATTACATCTTGATGTTCGCTTCGGACACTGGAAAAAGCTTGCAGACGTCAACAATGACGCATCATCATCTAGCACTCAAGAGACATCAGATAATACCAATCATTTCGCTGACAAACCTTTTGCCAGAGCGATGCAGAGTTATGCACGCGCAATAGCATTGGCCAACCTGACAAAGCAAACAGCCGCTGAACAGGAATTTGATCAATTCATTCATCACCGCGACCTGGTACCTGACTGGTACATCATCAATAACAATCCGGCAAAAGAGATACTGGCAGTAGCCGAAGCGATGATTGCCGGCGAATCGCTGTATCACAAACAGGCTTTTTCGGCGGGGCTGGACAAACTACGCGAAGCAGTTGACCTGCATGACGCGCTGTCTTATTGCGAGCCCTGGCCATGGATGCATCCACCACGACATGCGCTCGGCGCCCTGCTTCTTGAGCAAGGGGATATTGCAGAGGCTACGGAAATTTACGAAATTGATTTGGGCATAAACAACACATTACCGCGGTGCCTGCAACATCCGAATAATGTCTGGTCTCTTGCAGGTCTCGCTGAATGTTACAGCCGTAGCAAACTACGAAGCAAACATGCCCTTACAGTAGAAAGCATTAACAACAAACTGGCAGCGGCTTTACGCTATGCGGACATCACGATCAGGTCCTCATGCCTATGCAGGAAAAGCGGCTGTACCCAGAATTTCAGATAACCTGTCATCCACTTAGAGTAAATTCTTTTCAATAACCGGCAGCATGACCGTCTTTACGCGGGTCTGAACCACCCACCAGCAAACTGCGTCCGGGTTCATCGCTATCATCCAGATAATTGATATGTATGGCTTGAGAGCCACCAATCGGGCTATCAGCAGCAGCAATACGATGGCCACGTTTTGCAAGGGCCTCGACCTTATCGCTCGCTACAGTCGATTCAATCTCAACTTCCTGGGTAAAGGGTGACACCATAAAGCGTGGCATGTCCTGCGCCTGCTGCACATCCTGATCGTAATCAAGTAGCCTGGTTAAAAATTGCATATGCCCCATCGCCTGATACTCACCCCCCATAACGCCAAACGGCATAACGGTGCGGCCATTATGTTTAAGCATAGCCGGAATAATAGTGTGTAAAGGTCGCTTGTTAGGTGCTATGCAGTTGGGTGAAGCTGGATCAAGCACAAAACCTTCACCGCGATTGGTTAACACAACACCGCTTTTCTCAGCAGTGATACCGCCACCATAAGAAAAGAAAAGTGTATTAATAAAGCTGCAGGCATTGCGCTCTTCATCAACAACAGTGATATACACAGTGTCTTCGTGAGCAGCGCCTTCATTGCAACTTACATCGAAAACTTCCTGTGCTTTTTGCATATTGATTTGTGCTGCCAGTTTGCGCGCATAGGATTGGGACAGTATCTCTTCAACCGGCACCTGTGCCTGAGCGGGATCTGCCAGGTATTGCGTACGCGCCTGATAGGCAAGGCGGCAAGCTTCAATCTCCAGATGAATTCTGTCAACTGACAAGGGGTCATCTGCAATTGGCATTTCTTTCATGATGTTAAGCAACAACAAAGCAATCATGCCTTGACCGTTGGGCGGGCATTCGTAAACACTATGGTCGGCATAGTCGGACGATATCGGTGTGACGAACTCGCCTTTGGCATTGGCGAAATCCTCAAGTGTATGTACACCACCGAGCGCACGCAGGGTATCAACCATATCGGCGGCGACTTCACCACTATAAAAACCATCGCGCCCATGATCAGCAATCTTTTGCAAGGTTTGCCCAAGTGCCTTTTGCACCAGTAAATCTCCCGCCTGCATGGGTGCACCAGTGGGCTGGAATATTCGTGTTAGTGCCGGACTAACATCAAACAGTTCCTGCTGCTTTAAGGTATCGAAGATCACACGCGGCGCAACTGGGAAACCGTTCAGCGCATAACCAATAGCAGGTTGCATCAACTCGGCAAAAGGCAGACGTCCATGCTTCGCATGCAGCTGGCACCAGGCGTCTACAGCACCCGGAACAATAACCGCATGCGGAGAGGTACGCTCAAGCTGCAAACCTTTCTTTTGCATGTAGTCAAGTGATAAGCCGGCAGGCGTTCTGCCGGAACCGTTAAAAGCCACAACATCGCCGGAACTCGCTGGTGAATACAGACAAAAGCAATCGCCGCCTAAACTGGTCGATTGTGGTTCGACAACACACTGGACCGCGCAGGCTGCAATGGCTGCATCCATGGCATTACCACCACGTTTCAGAATATCGAGGGCCGCCGAAGTCGACAACGGTTGCGATGTACTGGCCATCGCATTCGGCGTATGTACGGCGGATCGTCCTGGCAATTCTAAATTACGTAAGCTTGGCATGATTTTCCGTTAATGGTTATGCGCGATTATATTAGTGGTTCTGCAGAGTGTTTAAACACCGCCTCCGCGCATAGTCTGTGCGCAAGCGGATATAGATCAGTCGTTATTGGTTGATTTTAAGTCAGCCCCTTCATTAAATGCGTCCGTGCGTAGTGACGAGACAGCATTGGCGTGAGCATCAAAACCCTCATAAGTAGCAAAACGGTGCGTTTTAGGGGCCATCTCATCGAAGCCGGTTTTCGTCATATGCGCAATCGAACAACTTTTCATGTAGTCATGCACACCCAAAGGTGAACGCGTATGTGCAGCACCAGATGTCGGTAACACGCAGTTGGGACCCATCATATAGTTGGCAATCGAACCTGCGGCATGCTCACCGAGCAAAATCTCGGATGCATTACGAATATGCGCCAGATGTTCATAAGGGTGTTGCGAGAGTATTTGTAAATGTTCGGGCGCGTAATCGTTTATGAAGTCATAGGCACTGGCAGCATCTTGCGCTATGACAATACCGCCGCGAGGCCCACCAAGAACAGCACTCGAATGTGCAACCTGTCCTTCGCTCATATGTTCCCAGTACTGCGGAATACGTTGACGGGCCTGTTCAGCAACATCTTCCGACCAGGTGACCAAAAACGCAGAGCTGTCTGGCCCATGTTCTGATTCAATGATGACGTCGAGCGCAGCTATCGCCGCATTGGCAGATTCGTCTGCCAGCACAATAACTTCACTGGGACCGGCGGGCAATCCGGTATCGAGTACGTGCTGTAAACGTTGTCGTCCGGCTACAAACCAGGGACTACCCGGTCCTACAATCTTCTTGCAGGCCGGTATGGTATCCGTACCAAAGGCAACCGCTGCTACAGCCTGAGCACCACCGGCTTTGTAAACCTGATCCACGCCGGCTATACGCGCAGCCACCAGTGTGGCTGCATCAACATGCCCATCAGGACCAGCGGGTGTCACTATAATCGTTTGCTTTACACCAGCGACAATCGCCGGCAGAGAGGTCATTAGTGTTACTGACGGGAACGATCCCTTACCACGAGGTGAATAACAGGCAACAGAATCAATTGGTGTAAAACGTTCACCGACCAACACACCGGGACGGATTTCTTTCATCCAGATGTCACCCGGCTTTTGTTCTTCGTGATAGCGTCGGATATTGTCTGCTGCGTACTCCAGGACCTCGATCATTTCGTTATCAAGTTGATCAAAGGCACGCGAAAAATCACTGGATGTGGCAGCAATCTGATCGTGCTGCAGTGGGACATCTTCGAACTCACGCGCAAACCGGGCAAGTGCATGATCGCCCTCAGTTCTTACCGCCTCGATAATCGGATCAACCTTCTCAAGAAAATCGGACAAGTCATCCTCGGCACGTACCAGTAAATCCGAGCGTTGTTCGTTTGATAGTTCTGCTAATCGGTAGCAGGCTACAGCATCATTCATCAGTATTTCATTTGCCTCGATGGCAGAGCATTAATCAGGGCATTAAAACATCAAGACTGTGGCTGGTCAAAATGCGGTCAGATTCGACTCTTTGAAAATAAAGTTCTAGCTGACGACTGATCGATTCAATGGCAACCCAAAGCGTCCTCACCTTGTCCCAAAACGGAAAAGATGCAGTAGGAATCACATAATTTCATTGGAAATCGCACTCACACGGGCCTGTGTGTCAAAAAAGCCATGTTCTATCAGTACCACGGCTATAGTGCGGCACGGATGTCGCTACCTGCTACCTACTTGTCCTGCTTTGAGAGAGCAGCCAACTCTGATGACGGGTTCAGGTGGTTTGAAAGTGCCATCAGCCATACAATAGCCTCAAAGGCAATAAGCCAGTTACCCATGATAAGAATCAGATGACAACTATAGGCATACTTAAATGTGGCAGTGTTCCCGACGACCTTAAGGATCGCTACAAAGATTATGATCAAATGTTTATGGATCTGCTCGGGCGTGAATTGACCTACCGAGTCTACGATATACAAAATAACGAGCTGCCCGATAGTGCCACAGAGACCGATGCCTGGTTGATTACGGGATCAAAGCACGGTGTCTACGATGATCTGCCGTGGATAGCACCTATGGAACAACTGCTGCGCGACGCCTACAAGGCTTCAGTGCCGATTGTAGGCATATGTTTTGGTCATCAATTACTCGCGCAGGCACTCGGAGGTCATGTTGAAAAGTTCTCGCAAGGCTGGTCAGTCGGTCAGGTGCAATATCAACTTGACGGCGAAACCGAACCAACCTGCGTCAATGCCATTCACCAGGATCAAGTTATCAAGCCACCGGCTGAAGCCGAGAATTTTGGATCAACAGATTTTTGTAAACATGCATTTTTACGATACGGCGACAAAGCATTAACATTGCAACCCCATCCGGAATTCAACGACGACTTTACTTACGATCTACTACAAACACGCCTGGACATTATTACGCCCCCAGGTACTGCAGAAAAAGCGCTGCAGAACTTCAATACACCTTTGTCGCAACAACGCTGGGCAGATCAAATCAGAAATTTCCTGGTTCGCCCTGAGAAGTCATAACAGAATATGAACGACTGGACCAAACAACTGCCCAAATCAGTACACGAGTGGCTCGATGGCAAGCGCGTGGACGACGTCGATTGCATCGTACCGGATCTCGCTGGCATCTCACGCGGTAAGACAATGCCATCACGTAAATTCGCACGTAGCGAACGCACGTTTCTGCCAGTGTCTATTTTCTTTCAGACTATAACTGGCGACTATGCCGAACCCGGCGAATTCGAAGATCCGTGGACCGAGAAAGACTTGGTACTTAAACCGGATTTCAGTTCAGCTACAGCTGTGCCCTGGTCATCGGACGTTACACTGCAAGTGATCCATGATGTTGAAAATCAGGATGGTACGCCTCTGTCTTTCGCGCCACGTAATGTACTGCGCCATATCGTCGAGCTCTACGAAAAAGAAGGATGGAAACCTGTAGTTGCGCCCGAACTGGAATTCTTTCTGACCAAGCCCAATGTTAATCCGGATGAGCCCATCGAACCGCCCATAGGCAGAACGGGAAGGCAGGGTGTCGGAAGGCAAGCCTATTCCATGAGTGCTGTCGAGGAATACGGTACTGTCATCGACGATATCTATGATTTTGGAGAAGCTCAGGGTTTCGAAATCGACACGATTATTCAGGAAGGTGGCGCTGGTCAGATAGAAATCAATCTGCAACACGGAGATCCGATAAAGCTAGCTGATCAAGTCTTTTTGTACAAACGCACAATCAGGGAAGCAGCACTGCGTAACAACTGCTTTGCCACATTCATGGCGAAACCTATGCAGAACCAACCAGGCAGTGCGATGCATATTCATCAAAGTGTCGTCGACAAGCAAACCGGTAAAAATATTTTCAATTCCGATGATGACGAGCCAACAGAATTGTTTTACGGATTTCTGGCTGGCATGCAACAACACATTCCTGCGGTGATTTGCATACTCGCACCCTACGTTAATTCCTATAGACGCTTTGTCAGGGATGAATCAGCCCCGATCAATCTGGAATGGGGCGCAGACAACCGCACAGCTGGTTTGCGCATACCGGTTGCAGATCCTGGTAGTCGCCGTATTGAAAATCGGGTAGCAGGTATGGATTGCAACCCTTACCTGGCAATTGCTGCTAGCCTGGCCAGCGGATATCTGGGCATGAAAAACACGGCGCAGCCCAGAGACGCTGTAACAGGTGAGGCTTATACCCTGCCGCACTCTCTGCCCTGGGGGCTACATGAGGCACTGGAACTGTTCGATGAAAACAAAACAGTGCGAGCACTGTTCGGCGAAACATTTTGCGATATTTACTCAGCCATCAAAAAACACGAGCTGCATGAATTTCAGCGCGTCATCAGCCCATGGGAAAGAGAGCATCTGTTGTTAAATGTTTGACAGACTACCGCATTCATAATCGTGGACCTGCTAACCATCAATGATAAGCCGGGTGTCTACCCTGACAGTTGGTACCACCATAGTGCCAACCATCACGAAAGCTACCCACAATTGCACGATGATATCAATGCTGATGTCTGCATTATCGGTGGCGGCTACACCGGTTTAAGCACTGCACTTCATTTAGCAGAATCCGGTATCAGCTGTGTATTGTTGGAAGCAAACCGTGTTGGCTGGGGAGCCTCAGGCCGAAATGGTGGACAGGTGGGCAGTGGCTTCAACAAGTCACAGCAATGGCTGGAAAAACAGCTTGGCAAAACACCCGCTAGCGCTCTTTGGGAACTAGGCCTCGAATCTATCCGGCTGGTCGAGCAACTTGTCGTCGATCACAAAATCGATTGCGATTTGAGTCCAGACATTCTCTACCCTACCCATTCGTCTCGAGAATTCAAGGACATCATCAGCGACACTGAACATATGCGATCGCATTACGGTGCTGATCAACTGGATATAGTTGGCCCGGATGAAATAACTAACTGGGTCGCTAGCGATTTATATCAGGGCGGTGTTCTAAACCACTATGCACGGCATTTACACCCATTGAATTATGCATTGGGTTTGGCCGAAGCAGCAAGCAATGCTGGTGTGAATATTTACGAAAACAGTCGCGTCGAAAAATTGCGGACACCCTGGTTACGATCCCATGTATCCATGAGTGGGCACAGGGTCGAAACAGCTACTGGCGCCGTCGTCGCTCAACACATTGTCCTTGCCTGTAACGGCTACCTGAACAATCTGCATCCGGAAGTTGCAAAACATGTCATGCCAATTAACAACTACATTGTTGCAACTGACCCTTTACCGGACAGTTTTCCGGAGAAAGTGCTGGCCAACAATATAGCTGTGGCTGATTCTCGCTTTGTCGTGAACTATTTTCGATTAAGTCATGACAATCGATTACTTTTCGGCGGTGGCGAAACCTGGAGTTACCGTTTTCCGAATGATATGCGTGCGCTGGTTAAGAAGAATTTGTTACAGGTGTTCCCGCAACTGGAAGACTGCGCATTGGACTTTGCCTGGGGTGGCACGCTTGCTATCACACGCGAGCGACTACCGTTTGCAAAACAGCTGGGTAAAGGTGTTTGGACCGCAGGCGGTTATTCCGGTCACGGCGTAGCCTTGGCAACTTTATCTGGCAAGCTGATAAGTCAGGCTATTAACGATGATCCTTCTGCATTTGAACTGTTGTCTGCACTACCCTGCCCAAGTTTTCCGGGCGGCGAACAATCTCGCCCATTTCTGTTGAAACTGGGCATGGCCTGGTATGCGCTTCGGGACAAACTGGATCTATAACAATATCGCTATCACTCCAGTAGAACAGCTCAGCCTTGTATTCCCTCTTCATTGTCATATGCGTAAAATTTTCGCATATCAGTTACAAAACCAGTTACAAACATAGTCACTGAAATAACTACAAAGAAACTACCAAAGCTATATTTTAAACGTCAATTTTCCGACACCAAGTGTTGTTATTTGCGAAAGGCCTGCAGTTAAAAACTGTACAACAACTATATGTCGAATTATTGTCGTTACTTAAAACGAAATATATAAAATTCAGCTTAAGTTAAGATACGCAAAACCACTTCCGTTTACGTTATCATCACTGCATATTTTCTGCTTCGCAGACTGCTTTGGAAAAAGAACATCACCAAGTTAGTTGCATCATCTAGTTATATCTATTAAATCGTTGTTCAAACCGATGATCATTCGATCAAACATTGTGCTTATTGTTGTGTCCAGCTTGCTGGGCATTTATTGGCTAGCACGCTGGTACGAAAATACCAACTTGGAAGAACACACCCTGGTTCAAAACATCTCTGCAGACACAGTGATTAAAGAGAGCGGGATCATTGAAACTGAAAAAAGCATTGCGCCAACTGTCAAAATAAGCTCTGCACCATCCAGGGAAATAGTTAAGCGAGTCAGTGCAAAGCTAGCCAAAGCAATTCCGGAACAGGAATCAACAACGTCACCCGCAAGTATTCCACATGCCACTACGATCAGAAAATCCAGGACAGTTGTGGTGACGCTCAGTAGCGACCCGGGTATTGAAAAGGGAAATACTGAAAAAAAGAATTACGAAGAAGAAGTAGTGATAGACAATATAGATAAAACACAAATAAAAACGGAAACAAACACCGATAAAACTGTTGCAACAAACAATGTCGGTTCAAAAACCACTGAAAATACACCGACAATTGCGCAAAAGATAAAACCACAAGACAAAAATACTGAAAATCTTGTAAAAAAAAGTTCTGTCGGTTTTGTAGCACCTACTCTGCAATCACCTGATCCAGCAGTGACTTTATCTTCATTAGAGACAGATACTGCTCAATCGCAACTAGCAACCGCAGCGAATAGCAATAGATCAGGCAAACCAGTCGTAGCGGCAAGTCAAAAGCCTTTTACAGCGCAACAGTTACTGCAAAAAACGGCACAATCGGAACCTGCGAATCCTATTGAGAATTCAGAAATAGAACTTTCCAGACAGACTGCCAGCTACCGAATAAACAAAGGGGACACGCTTTACGCCCTGGCTCGTCGTTTCAATACTACCATCGACACGCTGAAGAAAATTAACGGGTTACGCGATGACACGATCCATGTTGGTGAGCGTATTTGGTATCCAAACTCAAACTAATCTCGCCTAAAAATTCTGAATCAAGTAACCAGGCTGTGATTCTTTAGTTAACCAGTTATTCTTAAAAACCGCTCAAGCCTATCGCAACCTTCAACCAACACAGATACAGGTTGTACAAGTGAGAACCGCACATGGCCTCTGGTCATATTTCCAAACGCACTACCCGGCAGTAGAGACAGACTTTCACCCGCCAGCAGATCACGGGCGAACTGCTTGTCATCAGCCTGAATGCTACTGATATCGATCATCACAAACATACCAGCATCAGGTTTGTTAAAGCGAATACCGGGCATTTTCAACAGACGCTCGCAAACTACATCTCTGCGCTCACGATAGACCTCGCGCATTTCACGCACATAGTATTCATCGTTGCTTAATGCAAAGGCAGATGCATCCTGTATGAACTGCGGGCAACCAAACTGTGACATGGCAGCAAATTCACCTAGATGGTGTGTTAAGTCAGCAGGTGCTACAACCCAGCCCATACGCCACCCACTCATGGCATGGGATTTCGATAAACCATCAATGACAACCAGATTGTCCGGTCTGGTCGCAGCAGTGCGTAGCGAAATGTGTGGCTTATCGAAGGTAAACATCGAATAAACTTCGTCACACACCAGCCAGATATTGCGTTGCTGGCAAAATGCTGCCAGACGCTTGAGATCATCCTTCGGCATGATGGCACCGGTAGGATTGCCCGGTGTATTAATAAATATTACTCGAGTGTTTTCCTGCACGGCAGATTCGATCAATTGCGGATCAACCAGAAATGCATCACGGGTATCCGCATCAACAATCTGCATCTGCGCCTGGAGCGCGCTGAAAATCGGTTCATATCCGACATACATAGGGTCTATTACAACAACACCATCGCCCGGATTTAACAAGCAACTCATGACAGCAAAAATACCGGGTGTGACGCCAGGAAATATAGATACTTCATCCACACTGCAAGCATGTGGAGACACGCGAGTTTCGTAGTCGGCTACAGCACGGCGCAGACCCAGTTCACCCAGTGCCGGAGAGTAATGCGTTCTGCCCACTTTTAAATGGCTTACAGCATTGTCAATAATGGGCTCCGGTGTTCTGAAATCCGGATCACCTATTGATAAAATTACGACGTCTTCACCGCGACGTTGCATGTCCAGCGCATCGTTGTGCACAGCCCAGGCTGCGTCTTCAGCAGACCCCAAACGTCTTGATAGCTGGCTAAATCTTGCCATTGTTCACTCTCCCAGCATCGACAAGCGACAGATCCACTGCGCGTAATCTATGAAGACTTGGCATCATTATTCGGTGCGAAGTGGAACAAACTGACAATTTCGAACAGCATCTGTGCAGCGTTTTGAGCCGTGTTGGTTGTCGGATCATATTGCGGTGCTACCTCCACTACATCAGCAGCTATGATATTCATACCCTTCATGCCACGTATCAGCTCAAGTGCTTCGCGTGTGGTCAGACCGCCGACCTCCGGTGTACCCGTACCCGGTGCAAATGCTGGATCAAGGCTGTCGACATCAAAAGAAAAATATGTGGGTCCATCTCCAATCACAGCCCTCGCCTGCCTGATAACTTCACTAATACCCAGCGTATTCAATTCATCCGCTCGTATCACGGTCATGCCAGCTGCATTAGAGAACTCCCAGATGTATTCAGCAGCGCCTCTGATTCCAATCTGGATTGTGCGCTCTGGATCAAGCACCCCTTCAAGCACTGCATTCCTGAATGGCCCACCGTGATGAAACTTCTCTCCTTCGTAAGTACCGCCGGTATCGCAATGCGCATCGATATGCACCATACCAAGCGGGCCATCTTTCGCAGCAGCTTTTAGTAAGGGATGACTAATGGAATGATCACCACCAACCGCGACAGGATGCACACCTGCGTCAACAATCGAACGTGCAAAATTTTCTATATCAAGATGACTTTGTGCCAAATCAAAACGACTGGCAAAGGGCACATCACCTACATCACCGACCTGCATTTCATGAATGGGAGCGACTGCCAGAGCATCGTTGTAGGGACCAACACGTTCGATCGCGCGTAAAGCCCGGGGACCGAATCGCGATCCGTTTCTATTGGTCACTCCCAGATCCATGGGTACACCAAAGAGTGCAATATCCAATTGCTTAAAGGGAAACGAGGCGGGATCGGGGTCGACAATTGGCGCATCAAGTAACGTTGGCAATCCTGCGTATGGCGCCTGACGTCGACCTCCTGCGGAAAAAATCATATCAGCAATTCGTTTGAACTGCGGGTTGTGCATGTCTTCGCCAGCCGCTTTGTCATACAACGACTTCAGCTTGGCAAGCTTTTTATCATCCCAAACCATAATTTTTTCTCTACAAATCCGGTAATTGGCGCGAAACACAATGTCATGCTGAACAACCCTGTACCTGCAAACTCAATACCCGTTGAGCTGCGTCGGCTACCTTGATCGACCTGTTGGCTGCGAGTGAATTTTACGGCATCGAAAAGCCTACTATCACTTATTTTCCGGTCAATCTGCTTCGGCCTCCCGGCCTCAAGCCAGCTATCAGAAATCGTCAAAACACCCAGATAGTACTAATAAATGACCTTTAAAGTATCACTATACGATACTTTATATATTTTTCTGGATAGACAAGGGTTATATGACGAAACTCTGTCTAGATAAACAAAATATCAGATTATCGGAGACCCACCATGCAAACACTTAAACGCTTTACCACCTCACTGATATCCAGAGTCGATCGAACCTTAGCGACTATTGATGATCATGCTGCCATCGTTGATGCGGCCATACGGGAAACAGGCAAAGCAGCAGCGAAAGCACAATTCAAACTTAACAAGTTGCGAGCAAACACAGCCCAGCTGTCGCAACAAATCGACTCACTCAAAGTGGAAAGCGAACGCTGGGAGACAAGGGCTTTAAGTGTGGCTGACAGTAATCGTGAAGAAGCCATTCAATGTATTAGCGAACGTAAGAAGTGCACCAACAGTATCACCTCACTCTCACAGCAACTGAATCAGCAACAACAGATTGAAAACCAAGTTGCACAAACAGTTCAGCAATTGACAGACAAGTTTGCCGACCTCAAAAGCAAACGCAGTCAGTTTGCTTCGCGCGAAGCGGCTGCCCAGGCTCAAAATCTGATCCAGAACCTTGAAGGTGATTTTCAACTGGACCTGGGTGAGACGCTGGAGCGATGGGAGGAAGCTATTTACGAGACAGAAGCTGAAACCGGCCTAATCAACCCTTTGCTGGGAACATCCGATCTGGCTGCGCGTTTTGACGCCAGTGAACAACAGCAAGCTTTGGAACAGGAACTGGACAAGCTGATGGGCATGTCACAACAGTCCCATACCCAAAATCAAACAATATAAAACGGATCAAGAGTGCACACAGGAAAAATCAATGAATAATCCCGAACCGCGAACCCAGCAAGATTTGCACTTGCAGGCGAACTATCCGCCAATAAGTGAAAAACAGCCGGCAAAAGATAAGCCTGCAAAGTCAGCAAAGTTAATGAAAGCTTTCGCTCTTATAAAACATTTTACCACTCTGGGTACTGCGCTCAGATGTCTCGGCGTAATAAGCATTGCAGCAGGGCTGCTGGTATTTCTGGCTAATGGGTATCAAAACATCGATCATTCAGCGCGCTTCTGGTGGCTAATCGCTCTGACAGCAAACATACAGGCGATCGGCTTAGGCATGGCCAGGTATTCCAGTGATCACAAAGGTGCAAGAACACTACTGGGACTGGGATTACTTGCAGTCCCCACCTGCTTTGCAGTCCTTGGCGCTTTCGTATTTTCTATCAGTTCGCTTGAAAACAGTTCTCGACTGTATCCGGAAATATTTCACTGGCAAGCACTGGAACCGATACAAGTGGTGATTGCAGGTATCGTTTGTAGTTTGGTTGCGGCATTCGTTAGTTGGACAGGTTTTTCTGTGCTATCACGAGAAACACGCTTGCCACTGACTACGGCCATGATGTTATGCAGTGCTCTGTTGGTATTGCCTGTAAGAGAATCTATCGGGATGATCCCGATCGCTTTGACAATGGCAGCAATCTGTTATGTAACGCTTACGCGATATGTGTTACCGAAACTCAAGCTGAAAACGCATTGGTCAAATCTGGCAATAATTTTCACATGGATTCCCGCCATCATTTTGGTAGCGCGTGACCTGTTTTTCTACAATGCGCCACTGGCCGTCATGCTCGCATGCGCTGCAGGATTACATTTCCTTTTCTGGCGACTCGGAAGAACGATCCATAACAGACTGCGTATAGCACTGGATATGTTAATGATTTGCAGCGGGTTTGCTCTGGTCTATTACCTTGCTGCCATATTGATTTCAGCGACCCATGGTCAGTCAGGAATGGTCTATTACAACTTCTTTCACTGGCATACGTCGATGTTATTAGTACCAGCGCTAGTGCTGGGACTAATCATCCAACTTGACCTGACGATAGCCAATCGTACATTGGCCCGTATTGCCAGAGGATTGTTTTCGATATCACTGGCTACGCAATTACTTGTTCTTTCAAAATTCCAGGAATTAGCGATTTTGCATTGGTCGATATTTATAGCTTTTGCGTTTTCGCTGGCAGCTTACGGCACTATACGTCGCAGCTGGTTTCTGACCTTTACCGGTGTCGTATCAGTACTGCTACTGGTAGCGCCTCAGCTTGAAAATCTAAAAGCACTGGTGACAAACATGAATCTTGCTGGTGCAGCAATTTTCGGAATACTGTGCATTGTTGGTGCACATCAGCTGGAGCGGCACGGTCCTCTGTTGCGAGCTCGACTTGAGTCGTGGCGTGCTGATAAAAAAGTGCTCACGGCAGTTGATCATAATGTTGCGACGCCCGCAGTGTCAGAACAATGATCTTTGTTAGGTACACGTATAAGTAGGTTCAGGAACTGCGTAAAAGTCAGCGGCCTACATTTAACAATAAGGTCGTCATCCCCATTGGCGCAGGCGGGGATGACGGGCTGTTTTTGAAGTTACTTTGTCATAGCAATAAAAGAAGCTTTGCTATTCACCTTTAAACTCAGGTTTACGCTTTTCGTTGAATGCATTTATTCCTTCAACTCGGTCCTTCATCGGCACGGTACGATTATAAGCTTCAATCTCAAACGCATAACCAGTCATGAAATCGGAATGTGTTGCTACATCCAAAGATTTTTTTATCTGCATAGCAGATACCGGAGCAATCTCGCACATGCGGGCAGCGGTTTGCAGTGATGTCTGCAGCAAATCTTCCTGTGGCACAATCTTATTTACCACACGCCAGGCGACAGCATCTTCAGCCGAAATCGGTAGTCCTGTCAGTACTATTTCTTTGGCTCGGCGCACACCACAGGCCCTGACAATATTCTGCGTACCGGCAGCACCGGGCATAATTCCTACCCTACCTTCCGGAAAACCAAAGCGGGCGTTAGATGATGCGTAGCAAAAGTCACAGGTCAGAGCGATTTCAAATCCACCACCAAAGCAATCCCCGTTAACGGCCGCTATCATCGGCACTGGGCACAACATGGCAGCCCGAACCATTTGTTCCAGCAAGGCATGTTGTTTACGCCATTGTGCATCGCTCATACCCTGGCGCTCTTTCAGATCACCACCTGAACAAAAAGCACGCTCACCACTGCCTGTCAGGATCAAAACACGCGTGTCAGACTGATCAACATACAGGTTAGTAAAAACCTCCCGCAATTCGTGCATCATCTGCGTATTAAGCGCATTTAGCACGTCGGGCCTTTGCAACGTTAGTAATCGAACATGTTTATCGTGTTGTTCGATTGACAGTGTAGAATAGTCAGTAGTTAGCACGGTTTAATGATCGTGGATACGGGTGTTCCCCATTGTAACCTTAACCGCATCCTACACGTCCCCGAAGTTGGTCGTAGGGACTGATATCACCAATGAATTCCCAACAATCTGTCACGAGTCCGCAGGCTAAAGCGGCCAAAGGAACAAATGCGGCTAAACCGATCCCTCTATCAACTCTCCACTGCTACGCGACGATAGCAGCGCCACTTGCAGCCGCATTTATTGCCTTACAGGTCATAGTGCCGACCTTCTATGCCGAGAGCACAGGGCTATCGCTAACCATCATCGGACTGGTATTGCTCGCAGCAAGGCTCTGGGACATGGTGACTGATCCCATCGTCGGTATTTTGTCCGACAGAACCCCGCAGCGTTTTGGTAGACGAAAAATCTGGGTGGTAGTGGCAACCCCTCTCATCATTCTCGCTGTCTGGAAACTTTTTGTACCGCCATCAGACGTCGATTGGCAATACTTGCTGTTATGGACAGTGGTTATTTATATAGCGGGCACCATGGCGATAGTGCCACTCAACGCCTGGGGTGCGGAACTCTCACCAGTCTACAATGAGCGTAACCGCGTTGCGGGTACTCGCACAGCCTATGGACTAGCCGGCACTCTGATCGCTTTGTTGATCGCATCACTGGCAGGGAATGGCGGTACCAATCTTACAGAATCACTACGCTGGGTAGCGATATTTGTTGTCATCACGATGTTTGCCAGTGTCTTATTGGCAGCAGCCAGGGTGCCGGATCAAGCCGTTGTAGAACTACCCGAAAATACACTGCGTCAAGCGATCATGTTACTAAAAACACCGGGACCTATAAGACAGTTGCTCGGCAGTTTCCTGATCAATAGCATCGGCAACGCGGTACCGGCTACATTGTTCCTGCTGTATGTTAGCTATGTGATCGAACAACCAGCAATGGCTGGAAAATTACTCTTTACATACTTCATTCTTGCCGCGATTTCTGTGCCTGTATGGATACGAATAGCAAAACATACTGGTAAGCATCAAACATGGTCAGGCGCGATGCTTTTAAACTGCGCGGCTTTTTCAATCGTACCGTTTCTGTCCGCTGATACCTGGCATATATACGTTGCCGTGGTGCTAATTAGCGGTTTTTTGACAGGTGCAGATCTCATTTTACCTGTCTCTATAAAAGGTGATTTGATAGAGTGGGACGCCTATGAGCACGGGCTCAGACGACCCGGTTTATTTTTCGCACTATGGGGCACTACAACCAAGCTAGCCTTTGCGCTGGCTGTAGGCATAACCTTCCCGATACTTGAACTGACAGGCTTCAACACTGGCTCTATCGGTACAGCCGATGCTCAGAGCAGTGGCAAAATGGCACTGGCCTTGATGTATTGTGTGCCTGCAATCCTGTTGAAATTATCAGCCATTTATCTGATGCGAAACTACCCGATTACCCGCGAGGAACATGAACGTATGTCGGCCGAACTTGCCAGCAGGAATTTGTCATGAACATATTGATTATCGGCTCAGGTGGTCGCGAACATGCTCTCGCCTGGAAGTGTGCACAATCCACTCTGGCAACACATGTCTATGTTGCCCCCGGCAACGCCGGCACAGCCACAGAGCCTGGCGTGTCCAATGTGGCAATCTCAGCGACTGATACTGATCAGCTTATCGATTTTGCACAATCCAAACAGATCGGTCTAACTATCGTTGGCCCGGAAGTACCGCTGGTCGACGGCATGGCAGATCGGTTCAACGCTGCCGGGCTCAAGGTATTTGGCCCAAGCGCCGCTGCCGCACGTCTTGAAGGTAGCAAAGGCTTCAGCAAGGATTTCATGGCGCGGCACAAGATTCCCACAGCGAAATTTCAAACATTCGATGAGATAAAAAAAGCTGCAGACTATCTGCAAACTCACCCGCTACCGGTGGTTATAAAAGCAGACGGACTCGCAGCCGGCAAGGGAGTTGTCATCGCCACCACGCTCGAACAATCTCTGTCCACAATCGCTGACATGCTTTCAGGCAACGCATTTGGTGAAGCCGGCCATCGCGTTGTGATAGAGGAATTTATGCAAGGGGAGGAAGCGAGTTTTATATGCCTTGTACATGGCAGAGACGTAACACCCTTAGCCACTTCACAGGATCACAAGGCGCGTGATGAGGGAGATACCGGTCCCAACACGGGTGGTATGGGTGCTTATTCGCCTGCACCTGTTGTAACCGATGCTGTTCATCAACACATCATGGACACCATCATCAAACCAACGGTCAATGCACTGGCCGACGACGGCTCACCCTATACAGGATTTCTCTATGCAGGTTTGATGATCAACGGTGGTCAGGCAAAAGTTGTTGAATTCAATGTCAGATTGGGTGATCCGGAAACCCAACCTTTACTCATGCGCCTGGAAAGTGATCTTGTAGAGACCTTGTTAAAAACGCTCGACGGAGAATTGAATTCTGTGTCACTTGAATGGAAGTCGGGTTCTTGCGTCGGCGTGGTCATGGCAGCGAACGGCTATCCTGGTTCGTACCCCAGTGGCGATGTCATCAATGGTTTACAGCGAGCAGACAGTACTGTGGACGCTAACGGCAACCCGGGTAGCTGCAAAGTTTTCCACGCAGGAACAACTTTTCGCGACAATGACAAACCAGATGATACTGATCAAGACATACTGACCAGCGGTGGACGCGTTCTATGTGTCGTCGCCCAGGCAATCACTATTCAGCAAGCGCGTGATTTAGCGTACGACGCCTGTCAGAAAATCACCTGGGACAATATGTACTATCGCAGAGATATAGCGCACAGGGCAATGTAATCTTTGCGTACGACGGATACGATTTTGTGCCAGGTTTACACTTACGTCAGCGCTTCATCGCATCGAAAAATTCATTGTTGGTTTTGTTCTGTTGCAATCGCCCCAACAAAAATTCAACAGCTTCGATCTCATCCATACCGTGGATAAATTTGCGCAGAATCCAGATTTTCTGCAACTCTTCCTGTTCAATCATCAGCTCTTCACGGCGAGTGCCTGAACGATTGATATTGATAGCCGGGAAGACACGCTTCTCTGCGATACGCCGATCAAGGTGTAATTCCATGTTACCTGTGCCTTTAAACTCTTCGTAGATAACCTCATCCATTTTGGATCCGGTATCAACAAGGGCAGTAGCGATGATCGTCAGACTGCCACCCTCTTCTATGTTTCTTGCAGCACCGAAAAAGCGCTTGGGGCGATGCAGAGCATTAGCATCAACACCACCGGTTAGTACCTTGCCCGAGGCTGGCACAACCGTGTTGTAAGCGCGGGCCAGACGAGTGATCGAGTCGAGCAGAATTACCACGTCTTTCTTGTGTTCCACCAGTCGTTTGGCTTTCTCTATAACCATCTCTGCAACTTGTACGTGACGACTTGCTGGCTCATCAAAGGTGCTTGATATAACCTCGCCCTGTACCATCCGTTCCATCTCGGTGACTTCTTCCGGTCGTTCATCAATCAACAGAACAATCAGATAACACTCAGGATGATTCGCAGCGATGCTTTGCGCGATATTCTGGAGCATCAAGGTTTTACCGGCTTTCGGTGGAGAAACAAGCAAACCGCGCTGACCCTTACCAATGGGTGCTGCGATATCGATGATACGGGCTGTAATATCTTCTGTACTGCCATTGCCACGCTCCATTTTTACGCGATCATTGGAGTGCAGCGGCGTCAGATTTTCAAACAGGACTTTGTTTCTGGCCTGTTCTGGCGGACCAAAATTTATTTCATCAACTTTTAGTAACGCGAAATAGCGCTCACCCTCTTTCGGCGGTCGTATTTTTCCAAAGATCGTGTCACCAGTACGCAGACTGAAGCGACGGATCTGACTAGGCGATACGTAAATGTCATCCGGGCCGGCGAGATACGAACTGTCGGCCGACCGCAGAAAACCGAAACCGTCTTGCAAAATCTCAAGAACCCCTCCCCCATATATATTTTCACCCTTTTTGGAATGGGCTTTAAGGATGGAAAAGATTATGTCCTGTTTACGTTGGCGGGCAACGTTCTCGACGCCGATCGACTGCGCTATCTCGATCAGCTCGGTAGGATTCTTTTTCTTCAGGTCAGTCAAATTCATGACCTGTTTATTGACGGATGTCTTGGATGCGTTTTTTGTAGTATTCGCCACGGGACTCAGATGTGAGTTGATTTTGTAGGAGAGATTCTGAAGTTTTGAAACCGGTAAATGAAAGCGTTATTTTATTCGACAACAGTCGGTAAATAGTCGATCAGATATGCAGGATTTCTTCGATCCAGGATCGGTTGTATAAATTAATGGGTGGTTAAAATTGTGTTTGTTGTAGCTGCGATAGATTCATGCTTTGGCCCGAATTCCTGGGAGAGACCAAGCCTTTTGCAAACAAGCTCTTTGCTAAACCAATTGATAATCTGTTTGATAATTTATAACGGTGATTAAATGCGCTCAATGCGTGGAACAACAGGTAACTAAAGAGGCTAGCGAAGTTCTGGTGGAAGTTCTCGCGAATGTCGTTCTATTCGCATGTCTTATATTCGAATGTTCTTATATTCGTTACAACTTTAAGAACCGGACGACTATCTTTTTCAGCTTTTAGTTAACTTTCTTGCTAACTATATCTTGTTAACTCTCTTATAAAAAACCCGTTAACGATTTTCAAATAAGCTGGATCAGGAGTCGTCGCTTTTTCGCAGCGCCAACATCGATACACAATGCCAAATTCACACTACGCAATCATGGAGTAACCAGAATGTAGCATGCCAATCGTCATCGGTCTACCCTGATCTTTGTGATCGCCAGTTGGCGTAAAACCACCAAGCGAGAACGCAGACTACGACGATCTAAAAATGATTATAATACTACAAACAGGCGGTTTAGATTACACTTCCCCACCAGTCTTGTTGAAGCTGCCGCGCGACGATGCTCTTTCTCAGCCTCATTAGACTGATCACGGCCATTAAGTAAAACCATGGTATGGGTACAGCAATTTATATACCGCCTGATCGCCCGCAGATGGATGCTCGCAGCCCCGCTAACACGATCGCGGACCCTGCAGGAGATGCAAGCAAGGCAGAGTCTTGCTAGAACATCCCTGCAGTCAACCACTCTTGTTACAGATTTTCGTCGATAAATTCAGATAACTGGGCTTTCGACATAGACCCTAGCTTCATGTTCTCGACCGAGCCGTTTTTAAATATCATCAGCGTCGGAATACTCCGAATACCGTATTTAACCGGCGTTGACGGATTTTCATCGATATTCATTTTGGCGATTTTGATCTTACCGGCATATTCCGGCGCCACTTCCTCCAGTACCGGAGTTAGCGCTTTACAGGGGCCACACCATTCTGCCCAGTAATCAACCAATACGGGCTGATCTGAATTCAGCACTTCTTCTTCAAAATTGGCATCTGTTACTTTTGTGAGATCTTCGCTCATTAAGTGTCTCCTGTTTGATACTGGCTATGATATGCAGAATTTCGGGAAATTCCATTTATTTTGTTAGTATGTGGTCCGTGGCAGACAATTCAAGCACTGCATGTCACCTTAAGTAGTGTTGATTCCTTTACAGTCGGCCCGGAAAAAAGGGTTTGGGTATCAAAGACGGACGAATTACCAGAATAACTAACCGACTGCGCTAGCGTGCCTCGCAAGCAGAAAATCGAAGGCAGATCAGCCGCTTTTCTCATATTTTTCGCTTATTCCTTTACATTGCGCCAACTCATGCAATCCACCACCACACCCTTTAAAGAACTAAACCTCGACACATCACTACAGGATGCTCTGGATCAGCTGGGATTTGAAAATTGCACACCCATTCAGTCATTAACCTTACCGCGAATCATCGCTGGGCATGATGTTGCAGCGCAAGCACAGACAGGTACCGGCAAAACAGCTGCTTACTTACTGGGCTCTTTTTCCAAAATTCTAGCGGCCCCATCGCCCGAAAACACAGATAGCAATGAGGCTGGTGATAAAAAGAAAAAGCATAAAAACCCGCGTGTGCTGGTTATAGCGCCAACCAGGGAGTTGGCAATCCAGATCAAAAAGGATGCGGATGAACTGGGGAAATATACAGATTTGCGGATTTCGCTGGTCTACGGTGGTGTGGATTACAACAAGCAGGCTCGGGAATTGGGCGAAGGTGTAGACGTGCTCATAGGTACGCCCGGGCGGCTTATCGATTACCTGAAACAGGGTATCTATTCATTAAAAACACTGGAAGTTGTTGTCCTGGATGAGGCAGATCGTATGTTTGACCTCGGATTTATCAACGATATTCGTTATCTGTTCAGACAAATGCCGCCACCGGTAGAACGTATGAGTCTGTTGTTTTCAGCAACACTGTCTAACCGGGTTATGGAACTCGCTTACGAACACATGGACGAAGCGGAAACAATAAAGACCGAAGTAGATTCCGTAACAGCTGACAGAATCGAACAAACCGTTTTTCATCCGTCCCAAGATGAAAAAATAAAATTACTGGTCGGGTTGGTGCGTATGCTTGAACCCTATCGCTCGATTGTATTCGTCAATACCAAACGAGCTGCCGAGAAAATCGAAGCGTATCTCAATGGCAATCGAATAAAGTGCGCCGCCTTGTCAGGTGATGTCAGGCAGAAACGAAGAGAACAGCTGCTGACAGGTTTTACCAACGGAGAGATTCCGGTTCTGATAGCAACCGATGTTGCTGCCAGGGGATTACACATCCCTGATGTCACTCATGTATTCAACTTTGATTTGCCGCATCAGGCAGAGGACTATGTGCATAGAATCGGCCGAACTGCCAGAGCGGGTGCATCCGGTGAAGCGATCAGTTTTGCCTGTGAGGAATACTCGTTCTCATTACCTGAAATCCAGAACTACATCGGTAAGGAAATACCTTTTGCCCCCATTACAAGTGATCTGATTCAGCCACTCGATCCGCCTAAATACCAAGGCAACAGTCGTGAGCAGCGTGATCGCAAAGGTAGTAAAGGCGGTAAAGGCGGCAGAGGCAGACCGACCTCGAGATCCAGACAAACGCGCAAGTACTGAATAAGATCGGAATTCCACCGGTAGCACACCTGCACAAGATCTTCGTTATTGTTTCTGATATTGACAATATTATAATAATACATTCGTCTTAAAAAACCCTGATTAACATAGAAATTGTCATTATTATCAATGGTTTATATTGTCAAGACTAAGTTCACATTTTTTACTCCAACTGAATAGAAACTAGTGCTCTAATACTGTAAACTATTGTTGCAACGTATTTCTGGGTGAATACCCGTCAATATTCAAGTCAACTGTTCAGTGCGAAGCATTCCACAGATAGACAGACGCAACGGCTTATCGCTGGCCACCCAACATTTTTTATGTCGCATTAACCGTTGATCAAATATCGACAATTCGTATACCAAAGTAAAAATTGAGGCACTATTTTCATGGCAACAGGTACAGTCAAGTGGTTTAACGAAGCGAAAGGCTTCGGCTTTCTTTCACAAGATGATGGCGGTGATGATGTATTCGTTCACTTCTCAGCTATTCAAGTTGATGGATTTAAAACACTTGCAGAAGGACAGAAAGTAACGTTTGAAGTAGAACAAGGACCGAAAGGCCCACAAGCAAGCGCGGTAACACCGTCTGCTTAGACGTACTCTGTTGCAGGCCGCAGTTTCAGGCGGCCTGTGCATGCAAGTCATAAACAAAACAGCTTTCCTCGTTAAAGACATTCCAGCGACATCCAGCTGTTAACATTTCTGCACCCGACAGGCACTAGCTGTTGGGGCCACTTCCTATTGTTTTCCTTTTTCTCTCCGGCCCGTCTGGGTAATCCGGTTTTACTCCGACTATTCCCACCCTTCAGGCCATCAACATTTGCTGCGCCACAGTGATTGGATAGCGCCAGCAAAAGAGGTTGGAAATGTCATTTGCACATCGCACCTTATCCGCTCCTGATCATCTATAATTGCAACGCTTATTCAATTATTTACCGCTTGGAGATTAGACATGAACCGCCAGCAGGCACGTGAAAACATGATCGAGCAACAAATCCGGCCATGGGACGTGCTCGATCAGCGAGTTCTCAACGTGCTGGGTGATGTGCCAAGAGAGGCCTTCCTGGATCCTGAGTATCATGATCTGGCCTATTGCGATCACAGACTGCCAATAGGAGAGGAGCAATTCATGCTCAACCCCAATGTTGACGGTCGAATTCTACAGGCACTGGACCTGGAAACCACCGATTCGGTGCTTGAGATCGGAACGGGCAGTGGCTATCTGGCAGCTTGTCTGTCGCGTCTGGCGAAGAGCGTTGAAACAGTCGAAATACTTGCACCTCTCGCCGAGGCTGCACGCGTCAGATTTGCCGAACTAGCCTGTAGCAACGTATCCAGCCATAACCTGGATGCGGCTGAAATCTGGGATGCGTCGGACGAATATGACGCCATTGCATTTACGGGTTCGGTGCAACAGGTTCCTGAGTACTACAAGCAAAAGATGGCTATGGGTGGACGCCTGTTCATCGTACTGGGTGATCCTGCCGCACCAACCATGACAGCCACGCTACTAACCCGTGTGTCTGAATCCGAATGGATTAGCGACAGTCTGTTCGAAACCAGCATGCCTGCCTTGCAAAATTTCAACAACAGCGACAAGAGCGATACTTTCGTCTTTTGATATACCTGGGCCAGTTGAACGCAACAGGATGTTAGTGCTCGCCGCACGGATCACGCACCAGTAATAGAAGATTTGAGTCGGAACGAATTTTGCAGCCGATCAACACCTATTAAACTGAACCAGAGTATGACCCCGGGTTTCGGTTAGAGCGCGAAGACAGAGCTGTTCAATGAGTGAGCTGTTGAAAAAAATTTTTTCCTATTCTTGTGCAGGGCTATTTCTGAACTTCGCGGTTGCCAGCACCTTTAGTAGTGTGCAAGCCGACGAACTCACGCATGATCTTTTAGCGCTTTACGAGCTTGCGCTTGGTTTCGATGCAGAGTTGGCAGTAGCGACAGCAGAATTTCAGTCAGCACTGCCTGCCGAGTCACTTGCCCGTTCAAACGTCAGACCCCAGTTATCAATCGGCTACCGCGCCGGGATAAATGATGTCAATGACGATTTTCGCGGAAGTTTTACTGATCAAGGCCCCAATCTGTCATTGCGACAGACGCTCTACAACAAGGTGCACCTTGCGACCATAGCAGAAGCCAGGGCCTCGACCTCACAAGCCAGATCTCAATTTAACCAACAACAGCAGAATCTTATTCTGCGAGTGACAGAAGCCTACTTCAACGTTCTGCAAGCGGAATCGGAGCTGACTTTCAGGCAATCGGAACTGGATGCTATCGAGCGCCAGAAAGAGCAGAACGACAGGCGCTTCGATGTTGGACTGGTGGCCATCACTGATGTTAAGGACGCACAAGCTCAATTCGATCTCGCAACCGCACAGGAAATTGCCGCCGCCAACAGCCTTGCCACGGCACGAGAGGCTCTGAGCCTGATAGCTGGCGTGGATACAAGCAACCTTGCACAACTCGACGAGCAAGCACCCTTACTACAACCTACACCAGCAAAATCCGAAGAATGGGTGGAGATTGCCAAAACAAATAATATCGCGCTTCAAACCGCCAAATTTGCGGTTAAATCTGCCAAGGCCGAATTGACCGGCAGTCGCGCAGCGCGCTTTCCAACACTCGATCTGGTTGGATTGGCGAGCAGCAACTCCAGCAGCATCGGCTTGCGGGATACTTCCGAGTTTGGCGAGCTGCGACTGGAAGTGAACTTACCACTACTGACAGGTGGAAGAAACAATGCAACCGTTAGACAAAGCAAAGCACGGCTTAGAGCATCTCGCCAGCAGTATGAGCTACAACGACGCCTCACTGTTCAACAAACACGTGATGCCTATCGAAACGTAGTGGCAATCATTGCTCAAGCCAACGCATTGGAAAAAGCACTAGAGTCCACACAAAAGTCACTGGAAGCACAGGAAGCGGGATTCGCAGAAGGTTTGCTTACGTCGCTCGAAGTACTGCGCTCACTGCGGGACACCTTCCAGGCAAAGTCTGACTACGTCAGTGCCCGGTATCAATACATTGTCAACAACATGACCCTGAAACGCGCCGCTGGCACTCTTTCCGAAGAAGATCTTCGCGAAGTCAATAACTGGCTTGAGTAGCTAAAGAACAGGAAACCCTGCTGTTACACTGCTGTTACACTGTTGTTGCGCTGTTGTTGCGCTGTTGTTGGTAAGGTAGCGGCTATCGCTTTATTATGTGGTCGTGAACCACATCGATTCTAATTCCCGGAATTCCTCCTCGACACCGGGCAGACAATTTTTGCTGTCATTGTTGAGCACCCTGCTCTTGCCAGTCTGGCTGGTGCAATCGATTGCACGCAGTGCGCAAGATGGTGGCCGCAGCTATCTGCTGCAGCGCTTTGGTTTTTATACCGCTGTAAAAAAATCTCGACAACAAGACCCGCAACAGCCAGTACCCGGCGAATCACCGCACCTGTGGATACATTGCGCATCCGTCGGTGAAGTTAAAACCGCACTGCCCTTGTTACGTTTACTGCGCCAGGAAATACCGTCAGTTAGATACACGGTCACCACGCTTACGCCTACAGGCAAGGACCTGTTACAACAAGCTGCAATACCAGCGTGCGAACATCTATACCTGCCTGTCGATCATGGTTTAACCGTGGGGCGGTTTCTCAAGCGAGTCAAACCTGACTGCGCACTGATTATCGAAACAGAATTGTGGCCAGTACTCTTTCGCGGATGTCATCGACAGCAGATACCGATCAGTATTATCAATGCCCGCCTATCGAATAAAACACTGCGCATAACACAGGGCTGGAAAGCCAGGGTTCTGGCTCCAATCATTGCAGATGCACTGGCCTCTACAACGCAGATACTGGCACGCTCGGATCAAGACGCTGCAGGTGTCAGGCAATTACTTGGTTTTGCAACGCGCAGCCTGACGGTACACAGTAGCAACACACAACAATTACATGTGTGCGGCAATTTAAAAAACATCAGCAACGATAATGCGGCTGTAGCGCCTGCTCCCCTGTCCCGTAAATATTGTTTGCTCGCATCAACTCACGATGATGAGGAAACGTGTCTCACTAAAGCCTGGTTTCAACACAAACGCAAGGAACTACTGGTCATCGTTCCGCGCCACCCGGAACGCGGGAAGTCACTGCAAAAACAGCTGGGCTCTTACGGTCAAATTGTTTTACGCAGTGAAACTGCTTTAAGTGGTAATGAGGTAGATGATGAATCAAAAGAGGAAGTTACCAGCGACGTATCAATCTATATCGCAGATACTGTCGGTGAGCTAATGCGGTTTTATCAACATGCCGCAGTAACTTTTGTTGGTGGATCACTGGTTTGTATAGGGGGCCACAACGTACTTGAACCTGCGCGTTGCAACTGCGCCATCGTGGTAGGCCCACATATGCACAACTTCGAAGCTGAACTAAACACGCTGCAGGCAGCTGATGCTATTGTTCAGGTGGAAGACGAAAAACAGGCCGTCGATACACTCGTGCATTTACTAGATCATCCGGACAAGGCAGTAGAGCTTGGCGCAGCCGCAGCAGGATCGTTGAATTCAGGGCAAAACCCGATTGAGATCAGAGCAGCGTACATGACACATGTGATGAAGTTGCTGGCAACAAACAATCAGGGTTATGGCTGAATTCAAGCCTAAAAAAACATTAATCCCAAAACGCGTCAGATAGTAAATCCCGATCTGCCTTCGACACGCGACACTCTATCTGTGATGCCTCCAGCTTATCCATGGAGCGAAACAGGCGCTGCAACATGCGACTTGCAAGGCGCTTATAACGCGCTGAATCTTGTGACATTACACGCCCTCGATCAAAGTCGATCAAATAATTGTTGCCACTTCTATCAGTCAGGATATTCGACAAATTAAGATCAGCATGAAAAACACCGGCGCGCCGAAATCGCGCAAGGCATTGTCCGATATCTTCCCATTTGATTGAATCGCCGCCACTATCCAATGCGTTTTTCAAGTGCTGATCAAGCCCATGACACTCAGGCAGATATTCACTAAGAAGGTAGGCTCGATAAAGAGCTGGCAGGGAGAGATTCTGCCCGGCTTGTTGGCGCTGGATACGACAGCCGACGGGGCACGGAACCGGCAAACCCTGTGAGTACAATTTGGCCAACAGTCTTAATTCGCGAACAGCACGTGTTCGCTCGAACCCATGCCAGACATATTGATCCTGACTGACAAAACGGATCATACCGCCGCGGCGATACTGTTTCAGTAACAGCGGCACGTCTTGATAAGAAAAGGTATCTACCGTGCCACGACCCGAATGAATCTGCGAATGGTCATGCCCTATGCTTTGAGCGGGATCATACAGAGCGGGATCAAAGTCCAGGTTGATCGCTTGATGCTGTGGCCAGTTGATATGCAGGTATTCATCCCCGCTATCAGCCACATTTTGACTCAGGCTGTGTGTGAGGAATTTGCAGTCCAAACCCCAAACCCGTTATTCAGTCGTCCGACCCAGCCATACGGTATACAGTGCCACAATAAGGACATTTGGCCTCATCACCACTTTCCTCAACCGGAATATATACCCGCGGATGGGAATTCCATAACGAGGTACCCGGCATGGGGCAATGCACAGGCAAGTCAGCAGAGGTGACGATTACTTCAGTTTGTGCATTTGAAGCGGCGGCGGAATTGGATTCGGTCATCTGGAATTATCTCAAGACTGTCGGTAGCTATTAAACGGCAGTCAGCCAATCAGCATGTTTGTTGTTGCGCCCGGCAACCGTATCGAAATACAGGGATTGCAGCTTTTCAGTGATAGGCCCTCGTCCACCGTTACCGATGGGTCGATTGTCCAACTCACGTATCGGCGTGACTTCGGCAGCTGTGCCACTGAAAAACGCTTCATCACAAATATAGACTTCATCGCGGGTAATTCTGCGCTCACGCAATTCCAGGCCAAGGTCATTTGCCAGAGCCATTATGGTTTTGCGTGTAATGCCTTCAAGGGCCGAGGTCAGATCCGGGGTGTAAATAACCCCATCGCGTACAATAAAAAAATTCTCGCCGCTGCCTTCAGCGACATAACCTTCGTTATCGAGTAGCAAAGCTTCGTCGTAACCATCGATAAGCGCCTCGCGTAATGCCAGCATGGAATTTATATACTGGCCATTAGCCTTGGCTTTGCACATCGAAATGTTGACGTGATGACGGGTGAAAGAGGAGGTCTTGATACGAATACCCCGCTCCATATTCTCAGCACCCAGATAAGCACCCCACTCCCAGGCCGATATCGACAAATGCACACTGAGACCATCAGCGCGCAGACCCATCCCTTCAGAACCCAGGAAGGCCATAGGCCTAAGATAGGCCGAGCCAAGATTATTGGCATGCAGCACATCGAGTTGCGCCTGATTGACAGTGTCTTCATCAAAGGGAATGTCCATCATCATGATCTTGGCAGAATCAAACAGGCGCCGAGTGTGATCCTGCATACGGAATACAGCAGCCCCTGTGGATGTTTCATAAGCACGAACGCCCTCAAAAACGCCCATGCCGTAATGTAAGGTATGCGTCAATACATGAACTTTAGCCTCGCGCCAGGGGACAAGTTCGCCGTCCATCCAGATGAAGCCATCGCGATCTGAAAAACTCATTAGAAATCTTCCCGTCGTGCCAATAATCAATACTGCATCTTAGCAGCAAACCTGCAGCAATCAATGATAAGCAGGCAACAGATTATTCCAAATACCCACCACTTGCTCACACAGACTCCCATCGGAATCCGGCATCTCGTGAGGCATCGATGGTTCAAGCTTGGTTGCCTGCTGCAGAGACTGCTCGTGCAAACGGATCTGCCAGCACAAATACGCTTTTCGCAGCAACAACGCTGCATCGGGTTCGATCATTTGCAAGTCTGCGGCGATAGTCAGTAATTGCAGATTGTCACGCGATTCGAGTAATTGCGGGTGAGATGCAGCACCAATTAACACCAGATACTGCACGATGAACTCTATATCGATAATACCGCCCCGGCCTTGTTTGTAATCGAAGCGTGATCCGGCATGCCCACTGTGGTTTTGAGCCATTTTTCGACGCATCTCAGACACAGCTTCTGCGACCTCGGTCTTGTCACGTTTGCGTGCCAATACGTCAGTACGTACTTGCTCGAAACCTTGCGTGAATGCTTCACTGCCGACGATGACTCGCGCTCGCACCAGTGCCTGGTGTTCCCAAATCCATGCCTGTTCTGACTGATAATCAGAAAATGCATCAAGACTACTCACCAGCATTCCGGCACGTCCGTTGGGGCGGAGTCGCGTGTCAATGGGATAAAGTACGCCTGCTGGCGTCAAGGTGGTAACAAAATGTACGATCTTGCGCGCTAGCCGGGCGAGAAAATAAACGCTCTCAAGCGGGTTGTCACCATCGGTCATCACATTTTCATCCACACCTTCATGGAGAAAAATAATATCCAGATCTGAACCCAGTCCAAGCTCGCCGCTACCAAGCTTGCCATAACCGACGATAGCGAACTCGGCAGGCTCTCCATCGGTGTCGTTGTGCCGCAGCGGCATCCCATGCTCATCACGCATGATGCCAACAACCAAATCAGCGACCAACGATAAAGATGACTCTGCCGTCTGCGTCAGTAGCGACATAGTCTCCTCAACATCTATCTGTTCAAGCAACCAGGCGATAACAATGCGCATCGTTTGAGATGACTTGAAGTGACGCAGGGCATCCATTTGCAGATCAAGCTCTTCTCTTTTCAGCCGAGGACGCAGACGTAAGGCATCAGCATCAATGTCGCTACTGCTCGGCACCTGTGTAATTGTCCGTTGATCAAGTAATTCATCAATGACTATCGGATGCGATATGATGAATTCAGTCAGCCAACTACTGCGTGCCACCAGCCCGGCTAGCAATTCCAGCGCTTCCGGTCGCTCGAGCAGAATCTGTAAATAACCACTGCGCCCGGAAACATTTCTAATCAGTGCCAGCACCCTCAACAGCGTGGTGCCCGAGTCGGGAGCTATGGTCTGGCGCAAACTGGCATCGACAGATGTATGGCGACTGTCAGCACCCGCGGCAGATTGAGACGCACGGGCAGCCAGCTGAGGGAGCAACAGGATCAACTGTTGAACACGTCTTTGCGCAGCCTCGGTTAGCGATTGGCAGGATGTACTGGCGAGATAGTTGTTAATGGTGTTTGCCAGGGTTTCAGCATCAAAAAAACCTGCTTGCACCAGTTGTGAGCGCCACTTATCCAACTCGGGCAGAGGCTGTTCGAGTGCATCGATATCAGCCACATCGTCTATACGAAACAACTCGGAAAAAATTCGATGTACATGCTGTCTATGCACATCGAGCTCGGCTTGTAGCTGACTAATATCCTGACACTGCATAGCCAGGGCAATACGCTGACCATCGTTCAGTTCAACGATACTTTCAGCAGTACTGCAAGTGCCAGTCGCATTTTCAGTAGGCGTTTTCTTTGAGGTTACTGGCTTACTACTAACTGCAGAGGGGCGTTGTCGTCTGCCGCTCCATGGTCGTTGGCGCTTGCTAACTGCTTGACGTGTTACTTGTGACGGAAACGCATGGGTTTGTTCGTCACGCAGCATTTGTAATCGATTTTCAAGACGACGCAGATAGTCATAGGCTGCTTTAAGCTGTTCAACCTGCTCGGGCAGCAACCAGCCGCGCGAGGGAAGCAAATCCAGAATGACCAAAATACCGCGCTGTTGTAAATCCGTGTCTCTACCGCCGTGCAGTAACTGAAATGCCTGACCTATAAATTCAATTTCCCGGATACCACCCGGGCCTGTTTTAATATTGTCCTGGCCACCTTTTGCTTGCAATTGACCGGCTATACGCGATTTCAAATCACGCAACGATTCAAACACACTGTAATCTGGATAACGCCGATAAATAAACGGCTGCAAAATCTGTTGCAGTTGTTCGGCCTCACCAAAAGTGCCGGTGACGGGTCTTGCCTTGATCATGGCATAGCGCTCCCATTCCCGACCCTGAGTAAGGTAGTAATGTCGCAAGCCTTCAAAGGTCAGAGCTAAAGGACCGCTCGTACCAAACGGGCGCAAGCGTAAATCAACACGATAAACAAATCCGTCACTTGTCGCCTTGGACAACAAACGCACGATCATCTGCACTTGTCGGTGAAAGAACTGCTCGACACTTATTTGCTCATTTGCTGCACTCGCGCTTTTACTGCCAGCTACCATATGGCCAGCGGACGGATAGGTGTAAATCAAGTCGATATCTGATGAAAAATTAAGTTCAAACGCACCGAGCTTACCCATAGCCAGCGTTACCAGGCGCTGTGGTGATTTCGTGTCGTGATCGCCCTCAGTACAGGGATAGCCAAAACGATCGGTCAGCATCTGAAACGAGAAGTCGTCAGCCACTTGAACTGCGCTATCCGCGAGTAAACTGAGTTCCAACAGGATGGTTGTCGTATCAGCGAATCCGATCAAATCGCGCCATGCAATGCGGCACAGCTCGTACGAACGCCAGCGCCGAATATCGCACATGAAATCGTCTTCTGTGCTGAGCGCAGCGGATTTTCCAGCACCGGACTTCTTTTTATCCCTGTACAAACACTGTTTTGCACTGC
>CAYPMR010000011.1:0-63041 GCA_964411665.1 uncultured Granulosicoccaceae bacterium
GACTGCTTACCTGTAACTGTCATGGACGTTTACACAGAATGATTTACAGTCTCAAGAATTCAGAATCCAACAACTTTATTAGTTTCATAATCCGCGCTGTTCTGATCTTCTATCAATGACAACAAATACTGTCCGTATTGATTTTTACTTAAGCCATTACCCAACTTTGCTAATGCATTATCATCTATCCATCCTTGACGCCATGATATTTCTTCCGGACTGCATATTTTCAAACCTTGACGCCTTTCAAGCGTTTCTACAAACTGACCAGCTTCTAACAATGATTTATCAGTACCAGTATCAAGCCAAGCATAGCCTCTACTCATGACCTCAACACTCAATAAATTTTTATTTAGATAAATTTGATTAATAGAAGTTATTTCTAGTTCGCCTCGAGATGAAGGCTTTACTTCTTTAGCAATGTCTACTACTTGAGAATCATAGAAATACAGTCCGGTGACAGCGTAATTGGATTTAGGAATCAAAGGCTTTTCTTCGATACTAATTGCACTACCGCTACTATCAAATTCGACAACACCGTATCTTTCTGGATCACTTACTCGATAAGCAAAAACCTTTGCCCCATCTTCCAAATTACTTGCTTTGGTCAGTAATCCGCTCAGATCGTGCCCGTAAAAAATATTATCACCTAATACAAGTGCACAACTATCTAAACCAATGAATCTTTCGCCGATTATGAATGCTTGGGCTAGCCCATCTGGTGTAGGCTGAATTTCATATGAGATACTCATACCCCATTGAGATCCATCTCCAATCAATTTCTGAAAAAATGGGGTATCAACTGGCGTCGATATTATTAGAACATCTGTTATCCCCGCCAGCATAAGAGTGCTGAGCGGATAGTAGATCATTGGCTTGTCATAAACAGGGAGTAACTGTTTCGATACAGCCTGCGTAATAGGATATAGGCGTGTTCCAGTCCCACCTGCCAAAATAATGCCTTTCATGGAAATACCTAGTTAAATTTCTGAGAATAAATGGTGGGCTAAAAAATTTGTAGTAGTTACATTGTTATCCACTATTACTGTATACATATGCAATTCATGTACTAACAAAATTATTGTTCTATGCAACTTGTTCAATTATATCTTGTGTATCCTCGCCTTCATTTATAGTTGCCGATGGTACAAAACCAAGTTGTTCCAAGTTGCTAATAAAAGCACTCCATACATGTTTTTCCATGACCCTTGATTTAGCTAATGCTACTTTTCCAAGTGTTTCTTCTGAATTAACTAACATTAATCTAATACTATTTACATAGCTCATAGGTAGTTCTGAATTTTTTACCAGCCACGCTGAATTATGGTTTGCCAGTTCTTCGACACCACCAACTACTGATGTAACTATTGGAATGCCACGAGCCATCATTTGAATAAGCACAGTGGGTAATCCTTCCCATTGTGACGTACTTAGATAACATTCATAGTTACTTACAGTAACCTCTTCTAAATGACTGTACACACCCTTATAAATAATATTCGGATAATAACCTTCAACAATGTAATTGCTTTCAGGCGAATCGCCAGGAGGTCCGTAAACATGGAATTCAAAATCGCGTAGAATTTTAGATACTTCTACTAAATATTCTGGGCCCTTTTGTTTTGACAAGCGCCCAGTCCACAATATTTTCTTTTGATTCTGTTCAACAGGTTTGGTCCATTGACTTCCAATACTGTCTGGAAATGGCACATAGACGGTTGCAAACTTTTTCATTAAATCTGACGGAAATCTATAAAGATTCTGTATATCCAGGATAATTTTCTTGTTATCACAAAATACTTTCGTCAAATACTGAATCGAATCTCTTATATGCTCAGTTATATATCCTACCTTTTTGTTTGATTGACTATAATCAAAACAAAAAAGATAGGCATATATATCTACAACAGTAGATAATTGCTTACCGTACTGTGTTATTAGTTTCCATGCAGTTGGAGAGTTAATATTTATTACTTTAGAGGGTGATAACAATCCAATTATAGTGTGTAACGATTGTATTTTTTCTTGACTATTTTTATATTTTGCATATTTTTGAAGTACAAGTACATTGGACTGACTCGATACCCATTCGGGTACTTCAATGCCATCATGATCTGTTACGATAAGAAGAATATTCGACTCGCTATATCTCTCCTGTAAAGCCTTCAAAACAAAAGTCGATATTAAGTCAGCCCCACCAACACTAATAAAGGGAACCGTAATTACTACCTCAATGTTGTCAGGACACTTTTGTAAAACTGACATGGGAAGGTATGTGGAAGATCTTATTTGTGGATACCTAATCACTCGGTGTTTTTTATCGAGAAATTTTTCACACTGTGGTTCTAAATCTGCTATGCACCGAGCCTGATCAAATACAGAAGAAGGTGGATCGTAATCACACATCTGTCTTCTTTCTTTCTGCCCATTAACTACATAGTGTAGAAATATACCTGATGACTTTCCAATATCTGGATACGCGTGGAAATAATAACTCGTATTAAACTGCTGAGAAGGATTAACCTCAAGAAGATGTTCATTTACTAGATACGAAGTAATCGCTATCCCTGTTTCATCCAAGTATTTTTGATAGCGTTTTATATAGTACTGAGAATCGAACCAAGGGTTAGGGTCATAATTTTTGTATATTCCTTTACTTATATAATGGTTAATAATCTCATCATCACTTAGTTCCGACAATGTATATCGACTTCTATAATATTCAGGCATTACTAGTGCTTTCAGTACATCAGAATATTCCTCTTTAATACTATAATATTTAAATAGTCGACCGTTAAAATTATATTTAGAATCAGTATGAAGTACTCCAATTTCACTTACAGGTAAAAAATCAATATCGCTAAGATCAAAAAGGAATCCACACGATAATTTACCACCATGAATTTCAACTACATCTGGCCGATCTTCAATTGTTGGTTCTATTTCGTGAATTTCACCATCGACCAGCAGTCTAATGTTCTCCAATGCATTTTCGGCATCAGAACGAAACCAACCACGCAATGTGTTACCACCACATGAGTCTAAACTGCCAACACTCACTAATTCAGAAAGATTCATTTTGTAATCAATTGATTAATTGCTATTGCGCTGTCTATATAGATACTATTTTTTTTCTTTTTTGGTATATTGGAAGAAAACTTGGCAAAGTATCTAATGTATTTGTTTTACTTAACAAGCTCATACCTTTTGGTTTTCTTCTAATATAGTGAGAGGTGCCCCTCACTACCTTATGGATAGCATCAAGCCCTATGATCTTGTAATTCCATGTCCAGTCTTCATATCCAAATCCTTCTGATAACCGATTTTTCTCAAATGGCAGATCAAGATAATATTGTCTTTTCGCAAAACTCAAGGCTGTCCAATAATTTGTTCTAAAAATAGCACTAAATTCAAAATCTGAATCTTCCATATCGACATGCATAAATATATGTTCTTCAGAATTACCAAATATGAAATTGTATTCTGGATGATAAATACATTTTCGAGTGTCAGAAGCTGCTGTTAAATAACTGTCAAAAACCCATGATTCGCACCATAAGTCATCGCCGTCTATCAAACTGATATATTCGCCCTTTGCTTTCCTTATGCCATGGTTTCTACTGAGTGCTAAATCTCCATAATCTACATAATGAAATTTGCAATTTTTTTCAATGTTAGATTTTGCTATTTCTGACGTCACTGAATCAGCTCGATCAAGCACAACGTGAATATCTATATTCAGCCCATTGATACGTGCAAAGTCGGCAGCTGCCTGAACTGATCTTAGAGTTGGTACAAGGAGAAGAGATTCATCGTGACAAACGACTATACAACTAACATGTATCATGGTTACGCCAGATAATTCCTTTAATAAGACTAGTTAGATTGTGCAGATTCCATACCATAGATAACTGTCTCGCTTTAATATACCAACTATACGGAGTGATAAGATCCAAAAGTAAAAACACGATGATGCATTATCATGCCCTATATTTTAAAGCAATCAATTGCACAATTTGCCGATATGCAACTACATATTTTGCATAAGTAGAACTGGAGAAAAAGGATAAAGCTAATTGAAAGTCTGTTTAGGACTCGAATTTGCTAAAATCCCAAATCTTAATAGTAAGAATTGGAACTCTTTTCTTCTTTAGCCACATCCAGCGTTTGCACTAACTAAGCTGCAACATCACTCTTTTCGGAACTGCAAAAGGCAGTGTTCGCTTCTCTATCAGTTACGCGGATATATGTATACTGCGCTCTTACATGATTATCGAATATGGTGTGATCAACGCTATTATTGTTCTCATCCATTTCGCTTAAATAGGTAGATATATCTGAATTTTCAGCAGTTAAAAATGCATAGATAAATTTCTGGTACTCATTACTACTAATATCGAAATTACATTTAAGAAGTTCGTTTAAAAATTTTCGCATAATATCTACTCTACAAATAACACAGAGAGATAATCTATTTACAGAGTTTGAGTCCAAACAACATAAATCAATATCTTTTGACAAGTTTACTTCCGTGTTAGCCAAAGGCTTAACTAAATCAAACACTTTGATAGATAAAACTTTTCCTTTAAGTACGGAATCGAATGTTTTTAAATGTCTACGTCGTTTAAAAACAACTGCATTTAAAGTCTGTTGAGGCAAGATATCCAAAACATGAATATTACTGCCCTCTTCCCAAACTATATCTTTGGCATTAGCTATATATTTAATTTGTTCCAATAATGTGCAATCTTCAGGGCAAACGATTTGATAACCCTCTTCAGATAAAAGATTTTCAATTGCACCAAAGCCTATTATCTTTCCTGAAGTAAGAAAGTTCTTTCTTGAAAAAAGAATCTTCTCGGGGTACCGGGAATCAAAATATGTCTCTTTTACACTGAGGCGTTCTAAGTGATCGTTATACCAACTATGTTGGCTTACCCCGATAGAACCGCCTGGCAGAGGAATATATAGTTTTTCAACTATACTTACTTCCCGAACAATTTTGATCTTAGAAATATCAATATTCCATATTTCAAACAGATCAGTTACATACTGTCCAAAGCTGGCCAAATTTCTGGGGCCTGAAGTCAAAAATACGATACCTTGGCAAATTTCTTGACATTGTTTCCAGCTCCAAAGCCGATGTACTGATTCGCTCAGAAAATGACCAAAATGATCATACAAAATTCCACCATACATCCAGGTACCGCTAATTTGATCAGGCTTAAATCCGTTTTCTAGTTTTGAAGTTAGGAAATTATGCCTTTCATCATAATCAACAGTCGATACTCCCTCACGATGTTGATCAAGATAAGATAACTCTATATCTTCCTCTACCTGTACACCATGAATCCAGCGTCTTTTTTGTCCAGCGTGCTGTTGGACCAATGGACGCATAAAAGGAACTACACATGCCTTTTCTGCGTATTTGATATATGTATCTTCCATCATTCTCAAACAGATGCGGATAGTCTAGATTAAAAATTACTATGCACGCCAATAAATAGCATTTATGAAGCAGTCAAGCCACATTTTGCGTTTTAACGACATGATCGGAAAGCCCGTCTATTGCGATACTTATAATCTCATCCATTTCAGGTATATCAAGCCTAAGAGGCTTTAACCTATAGGCTTCGAGAGAACTATACTTATTTTGACCGTGTAAACACTTAATATCTGGTTTCGATTGATTACAAAGATATGTGTAGTGGTCTAACTTCATATAATTACTTACGATCCAAAAACACGATGCTGTAAACGGGCCATGAAATTCAATAATTCGAGTTCCTTCAGAGCAAAATACAGCATTTGTCAGAGCAGCGCCGTGAGCTGCTATTACAACAGAGGCTCTTGAGAATAAAGTTGCTTGTTCGGAGACCGTTAGATTTTCGGGACTAAGAATCGTAAAACCGTAAGACTTTAATTTTTCGATGAATTCCTTTTCGTTAGACAACCCACGTGTATTAGAACCACCTCTGGATACGTAGATTTTAAGCCTCTCCTGCTGCACTTCATCATTATGAACCGGCATAAGAGTTTTTTTGAGATACTTACTTGCCCAGGGTGCCTGTAAGCTATGCAGATTATCCCCTGGAGCACACCTGTTTCTTATCAAATATTCATTACTACCGTAACTTGGTATTAGCAAAGACTCCGCTTCTATAAAGACGCCATCCGAATTTGTAGAATGAATTTTTCCTAACCCTATATTATGTGTTTCCAGCGTCTCTTTTTGAAATTTCTTATTTATTGCTGTAACCACAAAGGTACTAATGTTCGATATCGCAATACCTACCTGTTCAATTACACCAAGACGAGGTAATACGTCATACATCCAATGATAATAGTTAGTCGCTATCCTATTACCTAGTAACGCAACTTTCCCTTCTAATTTAACTGGCTTATTACACTGAGCAAGTACATTTACTATCTGTGTGTTTCCGGTAGAAACCTCATTCAGTATTTCCCCATGCTCATTCCAGACAACGAAATTAAACCCATCAAACCACAGTTTGCCATTAGGTATTGTCAGTAGAAAAGCCTCTCTGCTGTTGGTTTTATCTATCGAATAGGCACGGAAATCATAATTATTTATACAATGAGGTCTATCCAGTTCGTGAAAGTCCTCCTCGTGTGCAGTAACACGATTTATATCAGTGCTACCGTAGTCGGACTTATCCATGAATACAGATTTTTGGTTCGGAAAATACTTCTCTAATAGGTCGTCAGGAATCTTTCTATCCAGATGAAATTCACTAGTAAAAGGCTTTATGGAATCAATCTTTTGTAACTGATTTAAAGCCCACCAACCCTTGGGCGATGCTAGCAACATTCTAATGCAAAATAATTCCGCTAATCCTTTTAGATCCCTAGCTATACAGTATTTAGCTAGTGCTTGGTATATCTTTGCATCTGCTTCAAATTTTGATTGTTTTATTTTTGCTATTTTTATAACAAGTGAAGGCTTGTTATTGGATACTTCAAATTCAGTGTAATATTCTCTTAGCAGATCTGCATCAACGACACTGGAATTCAGAAACTCCTCATACAAATCCTTATTAGGGAACATCATTTTACGAAACCTGTTTACTACAAGCTGACTAAAGAAATATTATTGTTACGCGGCTTCCGTATTATTTATATTTATAGATTCAGAATAATCAAATATTTCAAAATCCTTGAAATATTTGTCATACACTTGTAGGGCTAATCGATTTGAATAATAAATACCCATCTTGGATGATGAACCAGTATTATTCTCTGAGATATCAGGGATTTTCATTTCAGACACACCTGATATTTGTCGGATCTCTGTAAAACTTTGTTCGAAATCCTCCATACGACCGATATAGTCATAACTGATACTCTCAGGTTGTACTATCGCATATTGAGGTTTCCAGTGAATGTCCATATCTATCAATGATTGTGAGCAAACTACATCTACAAATTCATCGAATGAAACACCAGTTGACATGTCGTCTATCTCACTTGCCTTTTTACCTTTAATGACAGCAAGAATGTCAGCCTTGGGTGGTCTTAAATTTGGTTTCCCAGGATCTACTTTCCATCCTTGCAAAGGCCTATCAATTTTAGATAGAAATGCTGAGAGTAAACGATTATAGGGATTCCTCACTAAACTAAGTCTCTTATGAGTATGTTCGAACAATAGTTTGTTCTGCTCTTCCATCGAATAATGAGATAGACGATGTAATGGTGATGATGCACGATCATGAACATTTTGCATACATTGTATTTGCTCTGAATCTTCAGCTAACTGCATCTGCTCAAGAATACTGGTAGAGGCGACTTTCGGAACATTCATGAATACGTAATTATATTTAGCGGATATATTACATACATAATTGAAATAGGAATCAGATATCTCATTAGATATCATCGCCTGTATTTTCAGGCTCAGATCACTTTTACCATCAGTCGATGTTTGCTGTTCAGAAGCCGGTTGATTCTCTTTCTGTTCAACTGTGATAATACTCGATGTATCAGACGATGAAGTACTATCTTCGGCCATAGGTTCATCGCTGCTACTCAAGCTGGCATAAGGTCTAATGAAATTGTACTTTTCCATTAGAAAATCACACTCATCTATAAATATTTGTTGTTCTTCAATTGACCAGGAATCCCAAGCATTAAGTCTGTTTTTAAAACTTTCTTTCGCTTTTGAATCTTTACTTTTTTCATCAAACGATGAATTGAAGAGATTTGTATTTATAAAATCAGCTGGATTAGGGTCATCAGTCAACCCTAGTTCAGCAAATATTTCAGAAAAGGTCAGTTCCGGCTTCGCAACAAGCTCATCATGTTTAACAACCGAAACAAGAGGTAAATCGAACTGGTATTCGCTAATTTCAATATTTTCTTTCCAACGTGTACACAGTTGTCTGAAAGTCAGATCAGCGAAGCCTTCAAAATTTCTAGCGGAATTTACAACCTCTATGCCATTTCGCATAATATATACGATACGAATTTCGCCAAATACTTCCCGCGCTTTTTCATAGGCTTTTTCTCCTAAGGATGCTTTTGCAATCCAGTACTTCTTGCCAGGTTCATCCAAATCAATATTATTACCACATTGATTTTTCATAATGAAGTCAGAGAATACTTGACGACGCGTTTCATCTTCTAAGCGATAATTCTTCAGATTGTATTCAACTATAGGGGACTCATTTTCGAATTTTACAAGGAAGTTAAGAAAGCTGGAAACAAATGGAGCTTCACCAATTTTTTCAGCAGTGTAAATTTCGCTATGAGTCGCGAGTGCTTGCAATAGAGCACTAGTACCTGAACGTCCAATGCCACTAATTAGGATAGGTGTTGCTTGATTAGAATTATTTGCCATGTCCAATTTCACTTTGCCAACAGAATCATGAATATGATCCAGCAATAACTATTTATGAAACCTAAAGACCACCTAAGACAATATTCTTAAATTATCCAAAGAGTATCTTAGGTTTTATACCAATAAGGTTTCTGCGTTATAACACTGCATTTTTTCGTAAATACAATGAAATTATCATGCCTAGAGCATTAAAAGACTCACACTTAATCAGGAGTAAAATTGACACGAGAATCCGAACAACCCCATGCATAGATGTAGTATTTACAGCGATCTGAAGGATTAAAGAGTTAACAGGGGCTTACACAGAGATGTAAGCGGAAGGTTTACACAAACAGAATTACTAAACAACGTGCTTACTCTTGAGTATCGATAAGAACAACAATCTAACGATGAACACTGTAGGATCAGTGTTCATCGCCAGCTTTAACTGTTCTACATCTTGCAGCGAACTTACTAGTCCACAATTTCGCTGAATAAAGTGCTTATTGGTGTTTTAGTTCAGTACTTGCTCAAAGTAAGCAATCGTTTGCTTCAAACCATCTTCAAGCTTCACCTTAGGCTCCCAGTCCATTGCTTCTTTAGCCAGCGAGATGTCGGGTTGGCGTTGGGTGGGATCGTCGGATGGCAGATCAAGATAAACCAACTCAGATTTAGAGTTAGTCAACTGAATAACCATTTCAGCTAATTCCTTGATAGTAAACTCACCGGGATTTCCAATATTGACAGGCCCGGTAAAATCATCCGCCGTGTTGTTCATTAGACTGTAAAAAGCTTCGATCAAGTCCAGACAATAACAAAAAGACCGTGTTTGATCACCTTCACCGTAAATGGTTATAGGCTCGCCGGTAAGCGCCTGAACAATAAAGTTGGACACAACCCTGCCATCTTGGGGGTGCATTCGAGGACCATAGGTATTGAAGATCCGCCCTACTTTTATCTGTAATTGATGTTGGCGATGATAATCAAAAAAGAGTGTTTCAGCACAACGCTTGCCTTCGTCATAACACGATCTAAAGCCAACAGGATTTACATGTCCCCAGTAATCTTCTTTCTGCGGATGAATCTTGGGATCTCCGTAGACCTCACTGGTGGATGCCTGGAAAATCTTGGCCCCGGTACGCTTGGCTAGCCCAAGCATATTAATGGCGCCGTGTACGCTGGTTTTGGTTGTCTGTACGGGATCATGTTGATAGTGTATGGGTGATGCCGGACAAGCTAAATTGTAAATTTCATCTATTTCCAGGTATATCGGAAATGTCACATCATGGCGTAACAATTCGAAGTTCGGATTGTCTATCAAGTGCGAAACATTCTGCTTTGTACCTGTGAAGTAGTTGTCCATGCATATCACATCGCAGTCTTCAGCCAACAATCTGTCACACAGATGAGACCCAAGAAATCCGGCTCCGCCAGTCACCAGCACGCGTTTTTTTACAGGGTTATTCATGTGATACGCAATCCTTCAAAAATTCAGTTAAACAGAGATAGAAAAGTTTCAACACATTGCATGCCAGTGCAAGATATACATCAATAGTTTCTTGCTCATCTACTCATCGAAACCGTGGCCCAACCCCGGTTTCGGCACTTGCTAGAGACAAATAATGGAGTATCGATCGAAAAGTGTAGTCCATAAATCAGCCCTCACGAACCACCTGTTCAGTCGCTATGGCATTTTCAGAGATCAGAGCCAATAGTTTGGGATCAAAAACGATGGCAGCACCGGGCACCTACCCTCTTGCCACGTCAAATTTTTACCACGATGTCCTGACCGATGTCCTGACATTAGCGCTTCGGATCTACAGTCGCACCGCAACAGATGCTGCTATGGCAATTTTATAAAGTATATCGACGATTACACTAGCAGTCTGTAAATTCTTAACTGGCACTTTTGGCAGCACGATAATTTCATCTCCCGGCCGAACAGCACTGCCCTCGATAGATGACACCTCGCCATTTGCATGTATCAGCACAATTTTCTTGCGATCGGCCTGAGTAGAGAAACCACCGGAACGATTGATATAGTCAACTGCACGATAACGCTTATTATATAGTAGAGCTTGAGCCACCAGCACTTCACCGCTGAGCAATACCGATTCATTCCTTTCCGGAATATTAATCACATCGCCGCTCTGCAGTATGATATCTGCGTAATTACCATTTTCCGACACGACCAATCTGCCATTGGGCTCAACCTGCCTCGCTCTGGCAACAAATTCAGATATGCGTTGAGCTTCCTGTGTGCGGATAGAGGCCTCAGCAGTAGTTTGCGAACCTGCAGTCAAATAACGAGCCTCAAGGCGCTGCAAGCTACTCTCCAGAGATGCTTTCTGTTTTTCTGCAATCGATTTTCGCTTAATCGATATTGCTGAGGTATCCGTTAATTCAGCATCCACCGCGATAAAATCTAGTAATTGGGTCAATTTAGTGTTCTTGGGTACCACAAATTTTGACGGCCCGAAAAACGAGCCCTCGATATCCACAACAATAACCTCATCTTTATTGTCGGCTGAAAAACTCAGCTCATCGCCATTTAGCAACTCAATAGACGAGAATTCTTCCAGCCGAATATAGCGTGAAAAGGGCACACTGTTTCGCACACCGCTAATGCCTACATAGCTGACTCCAATTCTGGGTAACACCATTTTGTACAGCTCACTACCACTAATCGATTCACCCAACAGCTCAAATTTCGCCTCGTTGCGCACATCGCCGGTTACTGTGACGGCAGCACCTCGTGGCTCAACATGGATAATGTCACCATCTTTGAACTGTATCGACGGTATAAAGCCTTCAGTTAAAAACCTGTATAGATCGATGTCAACAACTGTTTGCTCATCACGCAATACTTTGACATGACGATAACTACCCTTGTCCGGATCTATACCTTGCGCCTTGTCCAGGAAAAACAGCGGTGAGTTAGCGGGTATGCCTGCAAAGCGACCAGGCTGGTTAACGTATCCAGTGACAAAAACCGCAATTGGGTTTGTACCTATTAAACTGGTATAGACATTTACATTATCGGTAAACACTGTACGTACAGAGGTCAAAACACGATTGTTTAACTCGCTGTTCGAAACACCACCCACTTGTACCGGACCAACATTAGGTATAAATATGTTGCCTTGCGGATCAACAGTTGCCACATCATTGTAAGCAAATGCCCCCCAGATACTCACATTGATCTGGTCGCCTGGGACTATCAGATAATCCGGTGTCAAACCGTTTTCGCGCTCCGAGCTGAATCCGCCTGCAAACAGGTTTGCGCCGAAGGGCTGCGTGACATCCGTGTTGGTACTTTGTTGAGGGACGGTTTGGCGAATCTGATCAGCCACTGAAGCTGGAGACGATTCCAATGTATCGGTAGTCCCAAGAGATTGGGCAGAAACCTGAACGGTCCACACGATCAATGAAATCAGAAACAGAATTTGGAACATGACCTTAGAATTATCCACTGAGCAACTACTCATACATGAGCAATAATTACACCCGACACAATCACTGCAATAACAGCAGTAGCAAGCTGCCCAAAAAACTGAATGAGCTACCAAAATCAGGCATTAAATTGCACAAATAGACAGTTTAAAGAGAGCCTGAAAGGCTTATTGCAATAAGAACTACCACACCACTGTCAACCTTTTACATAAACCATTTAGCATCTGGCTGATGATCAAAAGCCGATATGATCTCGCAGAGCTGACCACATCAGACCACCAATTGAAAATGCTAAAAACGCATAAACAAACACGGTCAGAACATTTAACAATCGATCCGGTTTTAATGCTTTTTCAGGCAATCCCGGTTTAACAAAAGACACTAGATAGAGTTTTTTGCGTTGCGCTTCGACACGCGATAATTCCAGAGACGTTAACGCCGAGGCGTATTGTTGTTGCGCCAGCTCCTGCTCAAGCGCCAATGGTTGGTAATCACTAATCAAGCGGCTCATACCTTCGCCGTCCTTGCCGACCAATCTTTTTTTCTCTTCATCGAGTTGACGATTCAAAGCAGCAACCCTATTCTTCAGGCTTTTTACACCAGCTGAGCTCTCTTTCATAAACGCACGTTTTTCAGATAGTTCTGCTTTTGCGGTAGCCAGGCTAGCCTCCATACCACTGACAATTCCGAGCAATGCACTAGTCTCCGCCGCTGGATTGATTGATGTATTGGTAGTTCGGAATCCAGTCAAGGCAAGGTCACTCTGCTTAACTTTCTCAAACGCTATCTCTACTTCCTGACGTGCTGATCTCAAGGAATCAGACTCAATCCGGTTAGATAGGGTATTGACCAACTCTTCGCTAAATTCGACGATGGTGTCTGCCAGTTGTTTGGCAAACTGTGGATCTGGAGATTCAGTTTTCAGGATAATAATTTCACCGCTGGACTCTTCAACAACCTCAATTCTCTTCAAGTAATACTTAAGCAAATCCTCCCGAGTCGGTGTTTTTTCCAGACGACTAATAATATCAAGGCTTTCCCCCGAGTAGTGCCCCCTAAGATCTAGTTTTTCATCTAGTTTGTTCACAATTTCCTGCGAACGTATGTAGTCAGCGACAATCAGACTGTCCTGCGAACCACCAGAAATACCTGTTGAGGACAGCAGAGCACCAATACCGCTTGGTGCAGCACCTCCGCTAGTTCTCACGGAAAATCGTGTTTCCGATACATATAGATCAGTTGCAAAAATTCCAAAGTAGATTGCTGAAATCAACGTTGGAAGTCCGACAATGATCAGAAAACTTCTTAAGACAGCATTCATTAATCGTAACCAGGCACTTATGCAGCTTTGGTTTGCAAGAATTTATAAACTTGAAATGCTTCTTTCAAGTTATCGTACATGGTCAGCTGACCATCATTGAGAATCGCTGCCATGTCACAATTGCGGCGAATTGTTGCCTCATTGTGAGATACAAGAATCACTGAGCAACCATCACGCCGTTCCTCGAAAGCGAGACGAAATTTCTCTTTATAACGTGCATCGCCAGTTTCCAGCGCCTCATCAACCAGATAACATTGGAAATTACAGGCAAGACTGACGGCAAATGCAAACCTGGAGCGCATGCCTGCTGAGTAATTTCTCATAGGCATGTCAAAATAGTTACCCAATTCAGCAAATTCGCGTGTAAACGCTTCTATATACTTGGGTGATTCGCCATAAATTCTCGCAACAAAACGGCAATTTTCACGAGCAGTTAAATTGTTCTGAAATCCACCTGAATAACCTAGCGGCCAGGAAACCCGAGTATCACTCTTTACAGTACCGCTATCAGGCGCTTCAGCACGCCCCAGAATTCGGATAAGTGTTGATTTCCCAGCTCCATTCAAACCCAGAATTCCAACACTACAATCACTAGGAAATTCCATCGAAACGTTGCGAAGTACATGATTAAAGCCCGTATTGGTCCGGTAGCTTTTACTAACGTTCTCGAGTTTAATCATTACTGCTTCATCACCTGATTTCTAAAAACCTGATGACACAACAAACCGATCAAAAATAGTCCAATAGCAAACAAAGTTGCGTAATGCCAATCGATAAAACGACTTTCATATTCGATAAAAAAAGCAGATCGCACAATTTCGATCATGTGTAACAACGGGTTGTAAAGCAGATACTGTCTTATTTCTGAAGGAATCATTTCAGCAGTAAAGAAAATGCCTGAGGTAAAAAACAAAGGTCTGCCTAAAAGAGGATTCGTGATGGTACGAATCGACGGATACAAGGGGGCCAGGCTACCAAAAATCATACCCGCACCCGCACCAGTTATCCCCAGCAATGTAGTTCCGTACAAAATCATCAAAGCATTATCGATTCTAGGTGGTTCATCCAGAATTGAAATAGCAGTAGTCATCACCCCGAACACGAAAAACGTAGTTACAAATTCAATAATCACTGCAGCCATCAATACATCAAAAGTGCTGACTTGTGGAAAAGCCAAAAGAGCGCGACTGCTAGTTATAGAGCCTGACATTCCCTGCATCAATTGACGAAACAATAAAAACGGGATGATACCCGTAGTAATAAAGTAGGCATCATTCATTGATCCCCCATCAGTGCTACGAATGAACACCTTGAACAATATGAACAGCAACACCATGAACACTGGCTCAAGAAACAACCAGACAAATCCGAGCTTATGTTGACCGTAACGTGTTTGTGCATCACGCAACACGAGAGCACTAACCACTCTCCCTTGAACCTTAAGGCCGCGCAGGGTCTCTTGAAACGTCGGTGCCGGTCGGGACGTAGATTGAGGAAGTGAGAACATTAACTATTCAGCGGTTACCAGTTCCATAGGCACCCTCAGAAGAACACCTCCATTTATTTTGTCCGGATCGGAAATGCTATTTGACTCGGCAATCACTGGCCAATGCTTTGCGTAACCGGTGGTTCGAAGTGCAAAGCTACTCAGACTCTCACCAGCAGTTAGCTCGTATTGCATGTATTCAGAATCTACTGTGCTTATTAGCTCAGGCTGAACCACGACAATTCGTTCTTGTACTTGCTGCGAGTGCTGCTCTGTAGATTCTCTAATTAAATCACTCGAATCACTGTCAGTAATCTTACTAAGGACAAATGCACTTGCATCATTGTCTGTAGGTAAACTACTCGAGTTCAATGGCAATGCCCGTTGCATATACCATACATTCCGATCATCCTGACAAACTACATGCGACAAAGCGCCACCTTGAGAGGATTGAAATTTTCTGCAGATTTTTCCGCTCGCAGCAAAGTAGTTTTGAGACACATGACCACTTAGCGTCTGCTGAGGCTCTTCAAATTCCACAGTAACTACGCTGTTTGACTGAGCACTGCCGATGGCTGCCGCAGCATCACGATTGAGTGCGTAAGGGTCGCTATAAGAAGGCACTGACCCGGTTGACACGCAACCGCCAGTCAACAGAAGTCCAATAGAACATAGAAATGGGGCAATAAATTGCCGAGATAAGGAAATCATGCGTCTAGAAGTGCAAGAATCATGCAATTTGGAGATGCGAAAACAAGCGCAAGTCCTGCCACAGTGGAAGCCAGGAATCAGGTCAAACAGACAGGAGATTAGATAAGCCTTGTGAATTCAGGCTTATCATGACAAACATTAGATGCGCACGATAGAAAGCATCGTCGGGTAAAAGTAATCGCACATTAAGCAACGGGCCCAGGCCCGCTACACAAACTAACCTTAACGCTTGTTACCTGTTTCCATATCACCGAAGATTTCGAGCAAACCGCACACCTTGTCTTCGCCATCTTCACGTACATCAGTAACAATCAATGCACGTATCTTGTATTTACGCATCAGTATTTCAGCATCCGACACCATAGCATTAGATGAAATTGTCACAGGTACCGGCGTCATAAACTCAGACACCTTTTTATCCATCATCGTCGGATCCATGATAAGTGCCCGTCGCAAGTCACCATCTGTCAATATACCTTGCAGACGATCATCCTCCACAATAATAGCTAGACCCAATCGTCCGGATGTCATACAAAAAATAGCATCTCGTACTGATTCTTCCGGATCTATCAATGGCAGGTTACTGCGTTGCATAACGTCGCCAACGCGAGACAGCAGTCGCCGCCCCAGCATGCCGCCAGGATGAAACTGGGCGAAATCAGCAGGTTTAAAGTCTCTTGCTTTAATCAAACAAACGGCAAGTGCATCACCGATTGCCATGATAGCGAGTGCCGAGGTCGTCGGTGCCAGATTATTCGGGCAGACTTCGCGTTCAATATCGACATTCAGAACAACATCGGCCTGACGGGACAATGTGGTGTCGGAGACACCAACCAATCCAATAATTTTATTGCCGAAGTATTTCAGCGACGGAAGCAGTTTCGTAACTTCTTCAGTTTCACCACTGTAAGAGATCAGTAAAATCAGATCATCGGATGTAATCATGCCGAGATCACCGTGGATAGCTTCTCCCGGGTGAACGTAAAAGCTGGGCGTGCCAGTAGATGCAAATGTCGCAGCCATCTTCTTACCAACAATACCGGATTTACCCATTCCCGAGATTATTACTCGTCCCTTACAGCCAAGGATCAAATTCACGGCATCATCAAATTCATTACCCAGACCATTGGCCAGAGAGGTAAGTGCTTTGCTTTGAGATGTCAGAGATTCGACAGCTGTGGGGATAAAACTCGAGGAATCGTCGCGCGTTTCCGAGCTCTGTTGAGTCAGGCTCATATAAATATCGTGGTCCAAGTGCTACGTTGTAGTTATTATCGTTTGATTTGACTCCCGCTTTATTGCTATTTTTATACCAGTACGCACAACTGATCATCTATTACACGATATGCAGGCAAATGAAATTATCATCATATTATTCCTGCGATTTTTTTCGTACTTTTTTTAAAAAAAGAGTTTTATTTCCAGATAAAAAAATTGAAAATCGCGTTTCTGATTTTCAGTATTTCAAAGAACAGACTTAGTATGCTCCGCCACTGCTATGGCATTTTCAACTTGCGGAGACAGGAAATTGACATGGCCCATCTTACGACCCGGACGCGGAGATGTTTTGCCATAAAGATGCAGTATCTTTGTAACGTCATCTACAGCACCTGAACAATCTTTCAGGAGGTCATACCAATTGGGCTGATGCTGTTGGCCAACCCATCGATCACCAAGCAGATTCAACATGGCAACGGGCGAGAGTAAATTGCAGGCAGGTAGCTCCAGACTACACAGCGATAAAACCTGCATATCAAATTGCGATAGCGTAGTGGCATCCAGGGTATAGTGACCACTGTTATGTGGACGGGGAGCCATCTCGTTCATCAATACTTGCCCGTCACAAGAGATAAAAAATTCAACTGCCAGTACGCCCACATAATCGAGCGCATCAGCGAGCGATAACGCCATCGCAATTGCCTTCTTCTGTAGTTGCTGATCAACCTGTGCAGGCACTATCGATAAATCAAGAATACCTTGCTCGTGGCGGTTTTCAGCAACCGGGCAGATGCTCATACGGCCATCAAAGCCTCTCGCCAGCACCACTGATACCTCGGCTGCCAGTTCAATCCGTTGTTCCAGTACGCAATCAACAGAGCCGAGAGTTTCAAATGCCTTGCTGGCTTCGGAAAGATTCACGCACGTCACTTGTCCCTTGCCGTCATATCCAAGACGTGCCGTTTTTAAAATGGCAGGGAAAATAATATCCTTACAGCTGGCAGCCACATCTGAGGACGCTTCAATAAAAGCATAAGGCGCTGTATCGATGCCATGCTCTCTGGCAAAAGCTTTTTCCAGAGAACGGTCCTGCGCTATTTCTACGGCATCAGGTTTCGGAGCAATACAGGTATGAGCCGCTAGGTACTGCAAACTCTCAACCGGAATATTTTCAAATTCAATAGTAACAGCATCGCACTCAGCCATAGTAGCGAGCGCTTGCTTATCATCGTACTCTGCGCACAAATGTGTTGTGGCAATTTGACCAGCCGGACTTTTGCTGCTTGGATCCAGCACCGTCACGCTATAACCCATTTGCAAAGCCGAGCTAGTGAACATGCGACCCAGCTGCCCACCACCGAGAACACCCAGATGAGCGCCCGGAAACAATGCTTGAGAATCTGCGCAGTTAGATGACTGTGGATTCAAAATGTGTAAAGCACCTATTTATCTGTATGAGCCGGTAGTGTCATTGATTGAACGCGAGCACTTTGCTCTTCTCTGTAGCGCACTAATGCAGCATGCAACAACGTATCTTCAGCGCTCAGAGCTGCGACAGCAAAAAGCGCCGCATTGCTGGCGCCAGCATCCCCGATGGCGAAGGTTGCCACGGGAATACCGCGAGGCATCTGCACTATGGAATACAATGAATCCTGCCCGGACAGATGACGTGAAGGCACCGGAACTCCAAGCACCGGTACTGTCGTTATCGCAGCCAGCATGCCGGGCAGATGCGCAGCGCCACCGGCCCCTGCAATAATAAATTTTATGCCTCGCGATTCAGCTGATTCTGCATAGGAATACAATAGATCAGGCGTTCGGTGTGCCGAAATCACTCGACACTCATGCGCCACGTTAAATTCAACCAGCAACTGATGAGCATGGGTCATCACCGTCCAATCACTGTCACTCCCCATAACCACAGCTACCACAGACGCCCGCGCATCGGCACTACTGCTGACTATACCGACCCCGGCATCATTATTATGTCCTGTTGGCAGATCAGAACTGCCTGAATTGGAACCCATCGCTTTGCTGCCTGAGATAAAATACTATTTTCGCCGATTTAGACGACCAACTCCAGCGCCAGACCCGTGAACACACTCGATACAGTCCACACATCCAATCTTGAGTCTCTGCCAAAAATCTACAGTGGCAAGGTACGCGATATCTACGCAGTCGGGGAAGAGCACTTGCTGATTATCGCCTCTGATCGCATATCAGCCTATGACGTAATCCTGCCAGGAGCCATTCCAGGCAAAGGCAAATTACTGACTGAGCTGGCATTGCACTGGTTTCAGATGATGGAATCTGTCGTGCCCAACCACTTAAGTGATCTGAAACTTCAAGACATTCTGACTTCGTCAGAGGATATTGCGCAGGCTGAAGGTCGCTCGATGATCGTTCAGCGCCTGGAAGGTTTGCCGATCGAGGCCGTTGTGCGTGGCTATATCATCGGCTCCGGCTGGCGTGACTATCAGGCCAGCGGCGCTATCTGCGGTATAGAGCTACCTGACAACCTCACAATCGCCAGCGAACTGACAGAGCCACTATTTACACCCGCCACCAAAGCCGAACTGGGTGATCACGACGAAAACATTTCCTACCAGACCATGGTCGACACCATCGGCGCAGACATGGCCGCCGCAGTGCGCAATGTGAGTATGACTATCTATAGTAGCGCACGCGACTATGCATCCAAGCGTGGCATCATCATCGCAGATACAAAATTTGAATTTGGTCTGAATGCCGAAGGGCAACTGACACTGATGGACGAAATTCTGACACCCGATTCATCACGCTTCTGGCCCGCTGAAGACTGGACACCGGGAGTCAACCCACCAAGCTTCGACAAACAGTTTGTCCGGGATTATCTCGACACCCTGGATTGGGATAAGACAGCGCCGGGACCGGAGCTGCCTGAACATATTGTAAATGAATCGCTGCAACGCTATCGCCAAGCTGTTACAACACTAACAGCCTGATTTCCCAACGTCATCCTCCGCGACGGCGGAAGATCCATTGTTTACTCAAGCACTGGACGCACGGTAGATAGATTCAATCGCTGAATCCAGCTGGTTATTGAATTGCTCGTCTGTCATTTGTGCTGTCAGGCCTTCGACCAGTGCGCGAGAAAAACTTGCCACCATATTACCGTTTTGTGCCAGTCTGCGATTGGCTTCACCCTGATCGTAACCGCCAGAGAGTGCAACGACTTTCAGGACATTGTCATGCTCGATGCAACATTTGTAATGGTTACCCTCTTCCGGCAGCGTCAACTTCAACATCACAAGCTGCTCATCACTAAGCCCATCAAGGCCTGCCATCATTTGCGTGCGCAGAAGTTCCTCCGCCTTTGCTTTGTCAGGACAGTGAATATCTATTTCAGGTTCGAGAATAGGTACCAGTCCTTTGGCAAGAATCTGTTGGCCAACAGCGATTTGCTGATCAACGATTTTACGTATACCCGCCTCATTAGCCTGTTTGACGACAGAGCGCATTTTGGTGCCAAAAACCCCTTTGCTACACGCGCGGTCAAGCAAAGTGTCAAGCTCAGGCATTGATTTCATCAATTGCACGCCATCGACTTCGTCCTCTAGTCCTTTATCCACCTTTAAAAAGGGTACGACGTTTTTCTCAGACCAAAGAAAGTTTGCAGAGCCTTTGCCATTGATTTCACGATCCATGGTGCCCTCAAACAAAATCGCACCGATCACCCGCTTGCCATTGAACGCGTCACTGGTGACGATACGAGAACGCATCTCATGGACAAGAGCGAACATCTCATCATCACCGTTCCATTGATCTTCGGTAAGTCCATACAGGCCGAGTGCTTTTGGCGTGCTACCACCGCTTTGATCGAGTGCGGCTATAAAACCTGTCTCTTTCCTGACTTTATCCAGTTGTTCAGCAAATGCTGTCATTTTTAACTCTCAATCTTAAATAGAACACCATTAAGTGTAGATGTTCTTTTAGTTCAATATAAAGGCCAATGATACACGCGTGATACAGGCTATTGCGCGCTTCTGGGCTATCGTGTTGCAAAACCTTACGCTTGAAGACGATTACTCAGCGCGTTGTTCCAGCATTTCAACAGCTGGTAATTTTTTTCCTTCAAGAAATTCAAGAAACGCCCCACCACCCGTCGATATGTACGATATATCATCGGCTATGCCGTACTTGTCCACAGCTGCCAGGGTATCGCCGCCGCCCGCGATAGAGAAAGCCGGCGATTCGGCAATAGCGCGTGCCAGTATTTCCGTACCCTGACCAAACTGATCGAACTCGAACACACCGACAGGACCATTCCACAAAATAGTGCCGGCAGAGGCGAGCATGTCGGCGTACTGTCTGGCGGTATCAGGTCCAATATCGAAAATCATATCGTCAGCGCTGACAGAAGCTACCGGCATGATCTGCGCCTTCGACTCTGCAGAGAATTCTTTCCCACAAACCACATCTTCCGGTACTGGTATATCGCCACCATTGACACGAGCAGCCGAAAGTAACCGTGACGCTTCGTCAGTCAGATCCGGCTCATACAGTGATTTACCAACAGCATGACCGCAGGCGGCAATAAATGTATTGGCTATGCCACCGCCGACAATCAATTGATCTACCTTGTCAGTGAGCGCATCGAGCACCGTCAATTTTGTAGATACTTTGGATCCACCAACTATAGCAACCAACGGCCGCGCCGGATTATCCAGCGCCTTTGCCAAAGCATTAAGCTCGCCGCTTAATAAAGGACCTGCACAAGCAGCCGGTGCTGCCATACCCACACCATGAGTCGATGCCTGTGCCCTGTGTGCCGTTCCGAAAGCATCCATCACGTATATGTCGCAAAGAGCGGCATACTGTGCAGATAAATTGTCATCGTTCTTTTTCTCACCCGAATTAAAACGCACATTCTCAAGCAAGGCGACAGATCCCGGCGCCGGTGTCGGGCGCGTCTCGAGGTAATCTTTTACCAGAGGTACAGGTGCACCAAGTGCCTCCGAAAGATAGTCTGCAACCGGTTGCAATGAGAATTTCTCTTCGTACTCACCTTCTGTTGGTCGGCCCAGATGAGACATCAGTAGAACTGACGCACCCTTTTCAATTGCATAGCGAATAGTCGGAAGTGCGGCCAGAATACGCTGATCAGAGGTCACCTTGCCATCAGCCACAGGTACGTTCAGATCTTCACGGATCAACAGCTGTTTGCCCTTTATATCAAGATCTTCAAGGCGTTTGATTGTCATGAATAATTAAACTCGTTTTTTGAAACAGCGACGGAACGGCGACGAAATAGCGACAAATACAAAAAGCACTCAACAAATAGTTAAACGTACTTTCATGCCACACCCGTTGCATGCAGTGCTCGTGCTGTATCCAGCATCCTGCAGGAGAAGCCCCATTCATTGTCATACCAGGCGCAGACCTTAACCAGACCACCTTCAACCACACGTGTCATCGACGAATCAAACGTCGAAGAGGCAGATGTATGGTTGAAGTCAACAGACACAAGCGGTTCATCGGTATAAGCGAGGATCTTGCCATCAGCGTTTTTGTGCACCAGAGCATTCAATGCATCTACCGTTGTGGTTTGCCCGGGTCTAAAGGTCAAATCAACCATGGACACATTAATAGTCGGCACACGCACAGCGAATCCATCGAGTTTGCCGTCAAGTTCCGGCAGTACCAATGCCACGGCTTTAGCGGCTCCAGTGGTGGTTGGTATCATGGACATGCCGGCAGCGCGGGCACGGCGCAGGTCTTTATGGTAACTGTCCGAAAGTCTTTGCCCATTCGTGTAAGCATGTATGGTGGTCATCAATCCGGATTCAATACCAATGTTGTCATTGATGACCTTGGCAAGCGGCGCCAGACAATTGGTCGTGCAGGAGGCGTTGGACACTATTCGATGCTGTGGTCGAAGGATGTGTTCATTAACGCCGAACACCACAGTCGCATCAATGTCGGATCCACCCGGAGCAGAAATCAACACCTTTGTGGCGCCAGCATCCAAATGTGTTTTTGCTTTCTCGGCAGTGCGAAACTTGCCGGTACATTCCATCACCACATCAACGCCTAGTTCTTTCCATGGCAAGCGTTGCGGATCTCTTTCGGCAAATACTGAAAAGCGGTCTTTGCCAACGATCAGTTCATTGTTTTCAATCGTGACCGTCTCGCCGAACTTGCCATGTACCGTATCGTACTGCAACAAGTGAGCATTGGTCTCGGCATCAGCCAGATCATTGATAGCAACAATATCAAATTCGTCTTTCAGACCCTGCTCGAAGATCGCTCGCAACACATTGCGCCCGATACGCCCGAAACCATTTATTGCCAATTTAATTTTCACAGACTATTCCTTTTTTAACCGTTTTGCTGATAAGCGATGTTTTCTGGGGAAAAGAAACTTCACTATGCTTAACCAGATCGGTTACAACAGGCTACGAGCAGCTTCGGTGACGGCGTCAAGCGTAAAACCAAAATGTTCAAACACTTCGGCCGCCGGACCCGATTCGCCAAAGCTCGACATGCCGATCACCTTCCCGTCAAGGCCCGCGTACTTGTACCAGCCATCTTTGATGCCTGCTTCGATAACCAGACGTTTACGCACGGACGCTGGCAACACGGATTCACGATAAGCATCATCCTGGGCATCGAACGTATCGGTCGATGGCATGGAGACAACGCGTATCTTTGCGCTATCCGCCATTGCTGATTTTGATTGCATAGCCAACTCGACCTCGGAACCGGTAGCAATAATAATAAGATCAGGCTCACCTTCGCAATCAGACAATACATAGCCACCGCGAGCAACATCACTGACCTGTTGAGCCGAACGTTGTTGCGGCTGCAAGCCCTGGCGGGTAAGTATCAAACTGGTAGGCCCGTTTTGATTTTCTATCGATGCCTTCCATGCCACCGCAGTTTCGACACTATCGCAAGGCCGCCAAACAGACATATTCGGAATCAATCGTAAGGTTGCCAGTTGCTCCACGGGTTGATGTGTCGGACCGTCTTCACCGAGTCCTATGGAATCGTGGGTAAATACAAAAGTGCCCGGACAATTCATCAAGGCTGCCATACGTAATGCATTACGCGCGTATTCAGAAAAGATTAAGAAAGTGGCTGCGTAGGAGCGAAAGCCACCATGCAATGACAGCCCATTTTGTATGGCTGCCATACCAAACTCACGCACGCCGTAATAAATATAGTTACCTGTGGGATCATCCTGAATACCGACACTACCCGTCCAGATCGTGTTGTTGGAGCCGGCAAGATCAGCAGAACCACCGATCAGCTCGGGCAATAAGGGGCCGAACGCATCCAGCGTATTCTGCGACGATTTTCTTGTAGCAATCTTGTCACTGCTACTTACACACGCATCGATGTAAGCCTGAGCACCATCTTGCCAGTCATCCGGCAACTGTCCGCGCTGGCGACGCGACAGCTCGGCTGCAAGCTCCGGAAATTGGCTAGCGTAGCTAGCAAAAAGCACCTGCCAGTCTGCCTCTGCCTGTTTGCCTGCATCTGCAGCATTCCAGGCTGAATAGACGGCATCAGGTATCTCAAAAGGACCATGCGTCCAGCCGATATTTTCACGCACCAATGCAATTTCATCAGCACCCAGTGGTGATCCATGACTAGCGCCGGTGCCACCTTTGTTCGGTGAGCCTTTACCAATAACAGTTTTGCAGCATACAAGCGTGGGTTGATCTGATTCATCTTTCGCAGATTGCAAAGCGGTTTTGATGGCATCCACATCATGACCATCAATATCTGTAATAACCTGCCAACCATAAGAACGGAAACGTGCGGGCGTATCATCACTGAACCAGCCCTCCACTTCACCATCTATTGATATGCCGTTGTCGTCATAAAGCACGATCAGTTTACCCAGCCCCAGTGTACCGGCCAGCGAACAGACCTCGTGCGATATTCCTTCCATCAGACAACCATCACCGACCATCACATAAGTGTGGTGATCAACCACCGCAAAACCATCGCGGTTAAATTGTGCAGCCAGCGTACGCTCAGCTATAGCCATACCGACGGCATTGGCCAGACCCTGCCCGAGCGGCCCGGTGGTCGTTTCAATACCAGGCGTTATACCATTTTCAGGATGTCCCGGAGTTTTGGAATGCAACTGTCGAAACGATTTGATTTGATCGAGCGGCAGATCGTAACCCGACAGATGTAACAACGAGTAAAGCAACATGGATGCATGACCGTTGGAGAGCACGAACCGATCACGGTTAGCCCACTCAGGATTAGCCGGATTGTGCCGCAGAAAATCATTCCACAACACTTCCGCCATTTCCGCCATACCCATCGGCGCACCGGGGTGCCCGCTGTTGGCTTGCTGCACGGCGTCCATGCTGAGTGCTCTGATGGCATTGGCGAGATCTTTTCTGTTCGAAGTCATTAAATTCAATGGTTGAGTGATTAAACTAACTGAATAGTCGGCTGAGGTCCGAATTCAACAGGAAAACGTCCGAACTATACAGAGTCAGGCAGATGCTAATAACACTTGCAAATCGGGCAGTAAGAACACAGATTACTTAACACGCGTATTTTGAATGAGGTTGGCCTTGGGTGCCACCATGTCGTGAGTCAGGAATGTTACAAATAACGGCAGTAATCCAGATAAACACGGATTGAACAGCTGAAAAACACCGCTTGTACGCTTATATATAGTGTCTTATTCGAAACGGAAGGCTTCAACAGCTGTCAGAAACACCACAGCCTTGCAGATGTTCAAAGAAAAGACCCGGCACGTGGAGATTGCGCACATTTTTAGCGCGACGGGATGCACAAAATCGCAATGAACACTGACAAATTCGTGTATACTTGCTGGTTCGCTTTATCTACGGCAATCACGCCAAAGGCGGCCAATTAGACGTTATATACAAATACGATACAAATAAGATATACAAATAAGTATAGAAGCGATAAACGTCATATTACTACATAATTCGGCATCCAGTTTAATTCGGCATCCAGTTGTCGCCAGCTTAAAGCGGCTAAAAGCAAAACAGCAACACAGCAAGACAAGCGGTATGAAAAATCGCCTCAGATGCACTCGCTGCTGACACACGTGGTAGCACTACTTTTACGGTAGAGAGAATATGGATAAAAATCAGCAATCCAGCCTTAAAGAACTGATCGCCAAAGGTAAGGAGCAAGGCTACCTTACTTACGCGCAGGTCAATGATCATCTACCGGAAGGGATTGTCGACCCTGAACAGGTCGAAGAAATCATTGCGATGATCAATGATATGGGTATCACGGTCTGCGAAATTGCACCCGAGACCGATTCGCTGATTTTATCGGATTCCAGCACCAGCACAGATGAAGATGCCGCTGATGAAGCCGCCGCCGTACTGGCTTCTGTTGATGGTGAATTCGGCCGTACAACAGATCCCGTGCGCATGTACATGCGCGAGATGGGCACAGTCGAACTGCTGACCCGTGAAGGCGAAATCGAAATCGCCAAACGTATTGAAGACGGCCTGTATCAGGTGCTAAAAGCACTCGGCACCTACCCCGAAACAGTAGGCGAACTGCTACGTCGGTATTCACTGGTTGAAGCAGAAGAAGCACGCCTGTCTGACGTCATCACCAATTTCCGCGAAACAACGGATGAAATCCGTGTTGCTACCCCGCCGCCGGTACTTGACGAGAACGGAAAAAAGACCGAGACCGATGATGATGATGATGAAGCTGTCGATACAGGTCCGGATCTGGAAGAAGTAAAAAAACGCGTCGGTGCGCTGAAGAAGGAATACAACAAGGCCATGAAAGCCATCACGACGGCTGGTGGCATGCAGGACGAGAAGGCCAAGAAAATCATGGTCAAGGTCTCGGATATCTTCCTGGAATTCAAATACACACCGGTTTACGTCAACCTGATGGTAGCGAACTTACGCGAGCAGATTGCGCGTATTCGTACATTGGAAAGACAGATTCGTGATATTTGTGTTCGTGACTGCAAAATGCCGCGGGCCAAATTCATCACCTCATTCCCCGGCATGGAAGGCGACCCCGAATGGTTGGAAACCACACTCAAAGGAAAACATGCTTACGTAAAGAATCTGCGTGAGCGTGAAGGTGAAATCCAGTTACTGCAACAACGCATCGCCTCTATAGCAACCGATACCCGTCTGCCGATTGACGAAATAAAGGAAATCAATCGCAAGGTATCTATCGGTGAAGCCAAAGCACGTCGCGCCAAAAAGGAAATGGTTGAAGCTAACCTCAGACTGGTTATCTCGATCGCCAAAAAGTACACCAACCGCGGCCTGCAGTTCCTTGACCTTATTCAGGAAGGCAACATCGGCTTGATGAAAGCGGTAGACAAGTTTGAATATCGCCGTGGTTATAAGTTTTCAACCTATGCAACCTGGTGGATACGACAGGCCATCACTCGATCCATCGCTGACCAGGCACGCACCATCCGTATACCGGTGCACATGATCGAGACCATCAACAAGCTGAACCGCATCTCGCGGCACATGCTGCAAGTGATGGGGCGCGAAGCAACGCCGGAAGAACTGGCTGAGAAAATGGAAATGCCGGAAGACAAGGTTCGCAAGGTACTTAAAATTGCCAAAGAACCCATATCTATGGAAACACCTATCGGTGATGACGAAGATTCACACCTTGGTGACTTCATTGAAGATGCAAACATACTTTCGCCGGTCGACACAGCAACCGGTCTTGGGTTGGGTGAGACAACTCACGAAGTACTTGCGAGCTTAACGCCAAGAGAAGCCAAAGTATTACGCATGCGCTTTGGCATAGATATGAATACCGACCACACGCTCGAAGAAGTGGGCAAACAGTTTGATGTCACCCGCGAGCGTATTCGTCAGATAGAAGCGAAAGCACTAAGAAAGCTTCGCCATCCTACGCGTTCAGAACAGCTACGAAGTTTTCTGGATAACGCCGAGTAGTCACACTTTCCAGGCTATACACTGAACAACACCAACTAAAATTCACATCGGGTCAAAGTTTGACCCGCCAAAAATAATCCCGTTATCATCACGACTAAAACAACGTCATCTCCGCCAAGGCGGCAGTCCATGGTCGGCAAAGCTGTATCCCTCCAGAAGCCCTGGACTCAACCGCATATCAACAAGACTTAATCGAAATCATCAGGTAAAATACGCAGCTCGTGGGCCTGTAGCTCAGTTGGTTAGAGCAGTGGACTCATCAAATGGTGCGTCTATATCGAGAGATATAGAATGAACGGGATGAATTCAGGGAAACCTTACCAGTCGGTTTAACTAACCGGGCTGAAGGCAATCCTGAGCCAAGCCAGAGGTACACCTCTGGAAGGTGCAGAGACTACCTGAGAACTGCAGTGTTCTTAATAACAGGCTAGAGCTTCCCGCACCCCACCAGCCCAAGTTTGTAGCTGAGGGTGATGAGATAGTCCGCTCCGACAGAAATGTTCGGGCAAAGTGAATCCATTGGTCGGAGGTTCGAGTCCTCCCGGGCCCACCACTTCAATTCGGTCTATACCGGACACATTGGTAACAGGGTTCTGCCCAAGCCAGACTCTGTCAGTAACCTCTCGCTATCCTGCAGTAACAATTTACCGGCCAAACAACAGAACGTCCGTAACATGTTATGTCGACTCTAAACGACAGCAACCTCAATTCCATCGCCCACAGAATGCTGGACGACTACGACAATGCAACACCCGGTACTGTCTTCTCTGAAGGACTCCTGCTCGATGAAGCCGGTGCGTGGCGACTGCAACAGGCGGTAGCCCTATTGCGTGAAAAAAGGGGTGAGAAGGCGATCGGTTATAAAATCGGTTGCGTATCTCCCGGCAACCAGCAGATGATGGGACTTAGTCACCCAGTATGGGGACGGTTATGGGACAGCGAGATTCACGAAGATGGCGCAACTCTTCGCAAAGCAGACTATTCCAACATTGCGCTGGAAGCAGAATTTGGCGTTACTTTTTGTAATGATATCAACACCAGTACAAGCACTGACAAAATCACTGCCTCTGTTGATGCAATTTATCCTGTGATTGAAATGCACAATCTGACTTTGCGCGGCAAGCCACCTTACGGTCACGAATTAATCGCCAACAACGCCATTCATTGTGGCGTGATAAAAGGTGCGCCAATTCGGGAGCTGGCATCCACTATCCAAACCGATATGCAACTGGTTTATGACGGGGAAACAGTGGACAGCTGGGAGAAATTGCAGTGGCCCGTAGATGTATTGGCAGCAGTACATTGGCTTGCCCAACGACTGGGCGCCGATGGCACGGTTCTTAAAAAAGGCGAATTAATTTTGACAGGTGCATGGGGGCCACCCATAGCGTTAGCTGATCACACGCATGTTGCGCTAAGATCGTCGGCCTTCGGCAACGTCAACGCCAGTTTTAGTTAATGGTGATCGTATTATTTGCCCCGTTAACAACCTTGGAACACGAGTACAGCGAAAGAAGGCAAACTTAGCATTTACCTCGCTCGACTTGGATTCAGATATAAACTCGCTAATCTACAGTCACTTAGCTTGGTTCGACCCAAAAAATAATCAAGTAATAATTACTTTGCGTTTTTCCTTGGCCATTATTGTTTAGCTTTCTTGTTTAGAACGGTGCGCGATCAGTGCAGCGAGACGATTATCACGCCAAGTCTGGCGTTCATCGATGCTGTCGATGTCAAGAATTTTGCGACGCGACTCATCGAGCGTCACGATTGCTTTTTCATCCCAATCAGGCGCTACAGCCTGAGTTTCAGCCATCTCTCGATACATTGGGCCATAACGCTTTGCATAATCAGCAATTCCTGCAGGAGCATTGAGATCAATCGTCTCTAGTGGTCCCATAAATGACCAGCGCAAACCCAATCCATCACATACAGCTTTGTCGATATCCTCAGCTGTGGCATAACCACCCTGCGCTAACCGTAGAGCTTCATTCAATAGTGCACCTTGGAGACGATTCAAAATAAAACCTGGAATCTCTTTTTGTACAGTAATGGGCGTTTGTTTAACTGCGGTCATGATGCCATGAACGGTTTGTGTTATCGCAGGCTCTGTCCATTGTGACGGTGAGATTTCTACCAGTGGTACCAAATGTGGCGGGTTAACAGGGTGTGCAACCAGCACTGTGTGACGACCGTCTAAATGTGCAGAGAATTCTGATGCCATAAACCCAGAAGTAGAACTTGCCAGAATAGTATTAGCTGAACTTAATCGATCCAGCTCAAGAAATAGTGAGCGTTTAGCTTCAAGCACTTCCGGGCCACATTCCTGCACATAGTCAACGCCGTGTAAAGCTGTTTCCAGGTCAGCTTCATACGTTATCTTGTTCAGAATGTCGTCTGGGTTTGCGCATAGTTCCAGTGGCGCCATCATTTTCAATTGTGCGGCTATTGCCTCACGCGCAACATTCAGAGCCGCGACGTCAAGATCGTACATTTTTACTGGCCATCCGGCACGGGCAAATACGATAGCCCAACCTCGCCCAATCAGACCCGCGCCGATTATTGCTACAGTCATATGGGCCGGGTCGTGTGCCGTAACATTCGAGTTATTATCAAATTCATTCACTTGGGTGAACTTTTCTCCATATCAGTCCGTAACAACGCTACAAAACACTACTCTTTATCACCAACATTTTTTCCCGCGTCATTTCATGCATCGAGTATTGAAATTGGGTATGGTCACTCTGCTTGGACAGACTATGGTCCCGGACGCACAATTAACGGGGGATGGGCATTCATTTACACACGATTGATAATACCATCCCACCCACAATGGGCGAGAACTCTCAATCGATAATTCTCAAAGTTTCTGAACCCGATTTAAGTTTCACTAAAAATTGAATGAACAAAATAGGTATATCCCAAAACAACCGTACAATTCACTACACGGGAAAATTGAACGTTCCGAATCTATTTCCAACCTCTGCGTTGTCGCATTATCGTTTGGCTTCAATCTCGGCAATCGCCACTCGTGCTGCCACTGACAAAGCCTCGGGTAACGCAGGATGCACATGAATCATTTTCGGTAGTTCGCGGATATCGTTTTTTAAATGCATCAACATTATGACTTCATGAATCATTGTCGACGATTCTGGCCCTATTAGATGACAACCCAGGATTTCGTATGAGGAGGAATCGACAATAAGTTTGGTTCGCGGATAGCTCAACCTGCTGGACAACGCTCTGGCGCTCAGCGTCCAGTCTTCTGTGACGGCCACGAAGGTCCGCCCACTCTGCACCGCCTGCTCTTCAGTCATACCTACAGCAGCGACTTCTGGATTTGAAAATACCGCGTGAGATATTGCACCGTATTCAATAGGCGTTGACTCACCATCGAGAATTCGATGTTTAATGTATTTCGCTTCAAACGTGGCTATGTGTTGTAGTTGATACCGTGTGGCAACATCGCCTAATGCATAGATTCCCGAAACTGAAGTCTGCAGGTAATCATCACGAACAATTCCACCGCGATCATTGAGCGCTATAGTGGTGTGTTCAAGCCCGATAGAATCGACATTCAGTTGACGACCAATCGCGTACAACAAAGCTTCGCAACTATGAGTTTCGCCAGTGTTAAGCTTTAAAGTGAATTGATTACCATCATGACTGGCCGAATCAATACTGGTATTAAATCGAGTATGAACATTTTGGGTGAATTGTTGCGCAAATATTGTAGATATAGTTTTGTCTTCAGCAGGCAGCAAACGATCATCAAGCACCATAACCGTAGTTTGTACACCAACCGCGTCAAAAAAATTAGCCAGCTCAACTGCTATAAACCCACCACCTACAATAGTGATCGATTTTGGTACCTCGCCCTTTAACGGAAAAAGATCATCGCTGGTCCAGATAGGCAATTCATTAAAGGGGCCTTGGCGAGCACGACTGCCAGTGGCGATCACAATATTCTCGGCGGTTAACTGCTCACCATTCACTTCAATTATATGGTCAGCAACAAAAGCACCATGACCTCTGTATAAATCTAGTGAATCAGGGTGACGAGACTCGTAACGTGCGTCTACTTTTGCAGACCACTCATTAGTGTCACGAATCATTCGACTAACATCTATCGAATTGATTCTGGCGTCTATAAAATGTTCTGAAGCTTCCTGAACACGCCGAGCAACTTCAGCAAAGCCGATCAGCAACTTGGATGGCACACAACCACGGTTGGGACAGGTGCCGCCAAGTTTGCTTTCTTCAATCAGGGCTACACTTTTACCGCTTGAGGCTACCGCAACAGCCAAATCCGATGCCCGTCCTCCACCGAGAACAATCAGATCATAATTTTTCATTGGAAATTAATGGGAGTGTCACGTGCATTTGAGTAAACTGATTACAGAACATCACTTTTAATAACCAGCATCTTTTCATGAGTCATTTCGTGCATAGTGTATTGAATCCCACCCATGCCAACACCAGATTGATTCCTGCCCCCAAATGGCATCCAGTCAACCCGGAAGGCAGTGTGATCATTGACCATTACCGCTGTGGCATTAAGTTTATTTGAGGTATCCAGAGCATCAGTTAAATCGTTAGTGTATACCGCTGCCTGAAATGCATACGGCAGGCTATTGGCAATTTTTATCGCTTCCGACTTGTCGGCGTACGAGTAAACGCAAACAACCGGGCCAAATATTTCTCTATTGGAAACATCAGCGTCATTAGGTGGATTCAACAGTACCGTTGGCAGATAAACTGTTTCAGACTGTTTTTGGCCTCCACAAAGCACCGTTGCTCCCGATTCTCTGGCCTTCTCTACCCACTCGGCAACACGGTCAACTTCCCTCGGCAGAATAAGGGGTCCAACTTCGGTATCCGGATTCATTGGATCGCCAACTTTAAGCATTTCGGCTCCTGCGGCGAGTTGCTTTGCAAATGCTGCACTGAGAGTTTCCGGTACAAAAATACGTTGTACCGAAACACAGACTTGCCCTGCATGATAGAAACCACCTTTCAATACACTTTCTATAACTTTATCAATGTCAGCAGACTGATCGACAATTACCGGTGCAGCGCCCCCATGTTCGAGTGCACAACGGGTACCCGGTGCCAGCTTTGATCGTAACATCCAACCAATTTTTGGGGAGCCAATGAAGGAAAAAAAATTGACTCGACTATCGGTCACCAGTTTCTCAGCTTCTGTGTTCTCCAGGATCAATGCCTGACACCACCCTTGTGGCAGGCCGGCTTCTTCTAAAATTTCAACCAATCGTAAGCACGACAATGGCGTTGTTTGCGCGGGTTTAATTATAACCGGTGCACCCACTGCGATAGCGGGAATTACCTGATGCACTATTAAGTTGAGCGGATGATTGAAAGCACTGATAGAAGCAACCAGTCCAATGGGTTCGCGTTGCGTGAAAGCCAGGCGATTGGCAGAAGAGCGCGTATGCCCCATTGGTATCTGTTCACCCTGGTTTTGCGGAATATGCTCAATCGCGAGTTTGACGCCATTTATTGCTCTGAGTATTTCAACTTTTGAATCAGCGTAGGGCTTACCACCCTCTTTGGTGGCGATTTCCGTAAGCTCAGGCACCTGAGATTCCATGATCTTAACAACACGTTCTAATATCTCAACCCGCTGGTAAGCTGGAAGCCACTGTTGTCGATCACTAAATAGCGTATGAGCTTTGTTCAGTGCTTGCTCCAGGTCTTCAGCCGAATTGACTGCTATCTCTTCTAACAGTGTTCCGTCATAGGGATTGAATACTTTCAACATGGCTCACAGTTCCGGTTAATTAAATGATACAAGCGTTTTCTTTCAGCAACACGTTAAGTATTGAGTGATTTAACGAGTAGTCAACAGCCAGGTCAATCACGTGTACACCACGGCTATTGAGCGCAGTAGCCAGTATTTTCTGAAACTGAAAAAAACTCTCTGGACGATGACCGATAGCGCCAAAACTATTGGCATAGGCAACCAGGTCAGGGTTATTAAAATCGAGTCCGAAATTTTCAAATCCGACGCCTTCCTGTTTCCACTTGATCATACCATATGCATTATCGTTTAAAATAATTACCACCAAATCAAGACCCATGCGAACCGCTGTTTCCAGCTCCTGTGAGTTCATCAGGAACCCACCGTCACCATTGACCGACACAACCTTTTGCTCGGGGTTGAGTTGTTTTGCCGCCATTGCCGATGGCAGGCCAGCCCCCATGGTTGCCAGCGCGTTATCAAGCAATAAAGTGTTGGGTGCATAGCATTCGTAGTTGCGGGCAAACCAGATTTTGTAAACTCCGTTGTCGAGAGTGACAATGTCTTTTGCGGTGAGTTGATCACGCAGTGAACTGACCAGAGCTTGCGGTAAAATCGGGAAACGTGTGTCTTCAAAGTACTTGGTAACGTGTGAGTCCACTTCGTCTCTGATGCGATCAAAGAAACTAAAGTCTTTGTCTAGCAGGCCAAGCCCACTGGTGATGCGACTTATTGAATTTGAAATATCACCAACAACGTTGAGTTGAGGAAAGTAGACATCATCAACAGCGGCAGCACTAAAATTTATATGTATTACTTCTTTACCGTTTTCTTCCATAAAAAAGGGTGGTTTTTCTATGACATCGTGGCCGACATTAATAATAAGATCAGCCCGATCAATAGCGCAATGCAGGTAGTCATCAGCAGATAACGCTGCAGTCCCAATGTATTGATCGTGACGCTCATCAATTACACCTTTACCCATTTGTGTATTGAAAAAATACAATCCCGATTGATCAATCAGATTTCTTAATGCATCGCTCGTGCGTTTACGATTGGCACCGGCACCTATCAGTAACAATGGGAGCTTGGCGTTTCGTATCATTTTTACCGCATTACTGATGGACTGCTCGTCAGCATCAGGACGGCGGTGCCCAACTACATCGAACACTGATGCATCGGTTTGTTCCTCAGCAATATCTTCAGGCAACTCTATGTATGCAGCTCCAGGGCGTTCGTCCATTGTCAACCGAAATGCTTCGCGCACCATCGAGGTCACATTGTTGCCATCTACTACCTGCTCCGAATACTTGGTTACCGGTTTCATTAGATTGACAACATCGACAATTTGAAATCGGCCCTGCTTGCTTTTTCGAATAGGCTTCTGCCCGCCCAACATAATCATTGGCATGCCACCAAGCTGCGCGTAGGCAGCGGCTGTGACAAAATTAGTTGCACCCGGGCCAAGCGTTGACAGGCACACACCGGGCTTACCGGTCAACCTGCCGTAGGTTGCTGCCATGAACCCGGCTGCCTGTTCATGGCGTGTCAGAATCAATTCAATCGAAGACCCTCTTAAGGAATCCAGAAAATCAAGGTTCTCTTCACCTGGTATACCGTATATATATTCAACGCCTTCGTTCTCTAGTGCTTTGACAAAAAGATCTGATGTTTTCATGTCTTAATTGGTTCCTTAGGTTTTATCTTTCGTGAATCTAGCAGCGACTGGAGTTAGCTATTTCCCAATCGTCGTGCTTTGTATCCGGACTCAATAAACAACCGGGCTCAATACCCGGGTGCATCTGCGCGTAGGTTTGATGTTCGTCCCTCCGATCCGGGTCATTGATGTGTCTGGGACCGAGTTCTTCGAGACCTGACAGGCTCGCCAGCACCAAGTAGTTCAAGTGGAGTGGATTGAGAGGATAGGAATGGTCTGTCGTATATTTGTTGTATGCAGTAACTGACGTAGTGGCCTGTAGCAAAGTGACAGGGATCGGGTGCAACGTAATCTATAATATTAGAGGCAGCGAGAGTACATTGATGATATTCACTATCAACAACGTGCCGCGAACCTAATCTTTAAGCTTCAGGGTATTCAACAATGCGATATGCCCATTGCCTTTATTGTCCGATAGTGTCGTGTAATGGTTTACTCCGGTTTTGACGACTGTTTTTCGCATGTGAGTAGAGTAAGTGTCATCATAACTTTGGTTCAGTTCGAGATATAAATAAGAGGCGGCAAATCTAGCCACCTCTTTCATGTATTTTCGATTATCTATTTCAGACAACAGTGTTCAACGTTAAGGTCGAATACTTACGTTTGTCATTAGTTGCTAATCCTTAATCTTCCGTGAGTTTTGACTTGGTGCCTCCCACTGCATCTTCACCAGTGCCTTTACCCGCACGTAATACTGGATAGTGTTGGGTAAACACGAAATCGTCAGCAGCAGCTGCTGCATGGCATGCATTACACGATGCCGTTGCAAACGCGGTAGCAGTTTCATTTAGAGTTTTATGATCAGGATTTGAAAAACTGTAATACGCCCAGTTTCCTGGCTCATCCGGGAAGTGCTCTTTACTTTTTATCGTTGCTTCCAGACCAATGAAATCACCCTGAAAATAGCCATTGCCGCTCGCTGCAGTCTTACCTCCCACAGAAACCAATTCTTTTATAAGAATGGTTCCGTCGCGAAATTCACCCGTGTCTTTCCAGTGAGCCCAGCTTTCAGGATCAATATAGACGTTGTGATGCTCAGGAAATGCTGCTTTGCCGTCGTTCATATCATTTGGTGTGACCGGTGTACCGACATAGATCCATTCTCGAAAACCCGTTGGTCGAATAAGCTCTCCATCTTCGATCTTGAAAAAATTCTCAGCAAATGCAACACCTGTTGCGCCAAACTGCATACCCAGCCCAATTAGCACTGCACCAGCGGCACATAATTTGGCTTTTTTGTTATCTATGGATTTCATGTTAGCGTCCTTTTTGTTAGACGGCGTCATGCCCGTCGAAAAAATCATTTAGCTGTCTTCACAGTTTCTAGCTTTGACGGGAGGCTAGCATCGTCCAAAGGAATGCGGAAATTGCCATTTGATAGTCCAACATAAGCGTTGCTTATCGAGTATGCTTAGCTCTCATAAGACTCCAACTAACCTTTGGCAACCAGTTACTGCACCAGGCTGTATCGACTACGCGAAGTTCCTGGAACGACAGGCATGTGCCGTATCTGCCTACTAGTTACTAATTTATACAGTTTTCACAGACTTGACCTAAGGTATTAATACCCATGGATTTCAATCAAGTACGGTATTTTCTTGCTCTTGCAGACACATTAAACTTCACCCGTGCAGCGGAGCGCTGTTTTGTATCTCAACCAGCTTTAACGCAGAGTATTAAGCGCCTTGAAGACGAATTGGGCGGTGAGCTTGTGTGCCGCGACGGTCGTTACACCGAACTAACGGAACTCGGTCGAAGCATGCGATCACATTTTGAGCAGATCAATCGCACCAGACTCTTAGTGAAAAAGACTGCGAAATCGATCGTCTCGGACGACATTGCAGAGTTGAACGTTGGCTTGATGTGCACTATTGGTCCGCGCCTACTGGCCGGTATGCTGAATGATCTCCAAATGAATCATCCGATGATTTCGATCATACTGCATGATGTGACGCCCACCGCATTTCCGGACTTATTGTTAACAGGTAGTTTGGATGCGGTCTTCTGTGCCCGACATGGGCCGGAACATGCACGTCTGCGTCACATTCACCTATTCAACGAACCGATGGTCGCAGCTTTCCCTAAAAACCATGCGCTTGCAGCCTTTGATGAAGTACCACTAGATGAAGTGCTGAAACACCCTTATATCGAACGGCTTCACTGTGAATTTCGGCAGGAAACTTACGAATTCTCTAAAGAACGTGACCTGGAGATGAACATCATTTTTAGCAGTGAACGGGAAGACTGGATTCAAAGCCTGATACATGATGGTGCCGGCGTCAGCGTGATTCCACGCTACTCACTGCTCCAGCCAGAACTCAACTATCGCCCTATAGTTAATCCAGTGCCAACGCGTTCGGTTGAGTTAGCGATCGTGGACAGTAAGGAAGTCTCTCCAGCTCTGGACAGGCTAATTACAGAATCCGTCGCTTACATGTGGCCTACGACGGATGCGAACAAACCATCGAGTTAATTGACGGCATATAAAACCTCGATTCGTACTTTTCTCTGATTATTGATCTTTCACTCTAATTAATTTGATTCCGAGTTAATAAGCAACGCTTATGGAAAATGATCGATTTTTGATCGTCCCAAGCAGGCATCACCGCTTATAATTTGCTGGAAAATGGCAGTTGCCAAATTAGTCTATAGAGGGAAAGACCATTGGATCTGAGAAATTATGCAAGTGATGAGTGGGTGGAGAAAACCGATGGCGGTGCAGTCAACGTATTCGTGCGTATGTTACTCATCGACAGACGCTCCTCGCTTGCCGAAGTTCGATTAGAAACACAAGCACAATTTCTCAGTACCGAAGGTGCCTGGGATTGTCACATGATGTGCACGCAAGGCTCTGGATACGTCGAAATTGACGGAGTAGAGTCTCCCATACGACGCGGTGACGCCGTACTATGGCCAAGGGGAATAAATACACGACTGTGGACAGAGAATGACGGGCTGACTGTGTTGTTGCTCGAGCATCTTCATCAGGTTACGCACGCTCACCACACTTAACTGTCAGCTATGTTCCAGCGCTGTCAGGTATGTTCCAGCGTAGAATTTGCCAGCAACGGCCTGACAGAGTCACCGCCATAAATTTCACTCACGGGTGGGTATTGCTTGTGAGTGGGGATCTGATTTTTGTAATACTCAATCCTTGCCTGATCTTTTCCAGATCAATTGCGCTAGCTTCCAGGCACTGAATCGGTCACAGCTTTTTCATCGTACTACCAAGCCTGTATGCGCTGCTCCGTCACAGATACTCTACGTTTCCACAAACACTAATCGGCTGACCTGATATACCCGCACCCATTGGTGAACATAAATACAATGCCTGATTTGCTACATCCTGTGCTGTCACCATTTTACGCAACGAAACTTTATTGACGTATTCGGATTCCATCTCCTGATATGAAACGCCTATGGCCTTCGCACGCGCACTGATTACATTTTCGATTCGCGGCCCTTCAACAATTCCGGGTAATAACGCGTTTACTCGAATGCTATGCGGCCCTAACTCAATCGCCAGACTTTTAACTAAACCAATAATTGCCCATTTAGTCGCCGCATAAGGTGTGCGATAGGCATACCCCAAACGCCCTGCTACTGAAGACAAACAAATAATGGATGCAGGGATGAAACCATTCAATCTTGGGACAACGATCCATCACAACTTTTAAGTCGGCATGCTCAGCCAGTTTGGGTAACCACACCACGCGCCGTATTCACAGGCGCTATATCGGAAGCAGGTACTGTAGCCAATACATTACTGACAACAGGTGCTTCGCTCTTTGCAAGCGGTATAAAATTCACATCTGAATAAACCAACGATAGACTCGCGTATGCAGGTCCGCTGGATCGGCAGCTCAACTCGTGGCGCTGCCAATGGTCGCTTGAAATTCCTGAGGCTCAGGCGTCCCTAAAGGTAAAAAATCCCCCTAATTCACAAAGTGTTTGAAATGTTTGATCTGTTACTATCACCTGACTCACCAAAAGAACGACACCGCTATGACAAACCAAAGCCAACCCGACACCCATCAAATGCTCATCGCAGGACATTGGGTCGATGCGCTCGACGGCCAGGTCATAGAAGTTGAAAACCCTGGCCGACGCAGTGTCTTTGCCACTGTGCCCCGTGCGCAGCAAGCTGATCTTGAAAACGCGGTAGATGCCGCGCACAAGACCTTTAAAAGCTGGCGAAAAATAGCGCCGCGTGATCGAGGCAAATTGCTGCTTGATATCGCCACCGCCCTCGAATCTGATCTGGAAACAATGGCGCACACGATAGCGCAGGAAACAGGTAATGCGATTCGTACGCAGGCACGTCCGGAAGCCGCCGCAGCGGCCGACATATTTCGTTACTTTGGTGGGCTGGCCTCTGAATTAAAAGGAGAACAAATCCCCCTCAACGAGAATATGCTCAGTTATTCCCGCCGCGAGCCGATTGGTGTGGTCGGCGCCATCATCCCCTGGAACGCGCCCGTGTTACTTGCAGCATTAAAGATTGCTCCTGCCCTTTGCGCTGGTAATACCATGGTGCTGAAAGCTGCAGAAGATGCGCCATTGGGTGTGTTGTTACTGGCAAGAGCTTGCAATGAAAAATTACCTGCTGGTGTGCTGAATGTCCTTACAGGTTACGGCGATGAATGTGGTGCTGCGTTGTCACAACACCCGTCTGTTCGAAAAGTATCGTTTACAGGGTCTACTGATGTCGGTAAGGCAATCATGCGCGCGGCATCTGAGCGCATCGCACCCGTCTCACTAGAGCTTGGTGGAAAAAGTCCATCCATTGTATTCCCTGATGCCAATGAAGACTGGGTAGTAGACGGTATCGTATCGGCCATGCGTTTTACTCGCCAGAGCCAGTCATGCACTGCCGGCTCGCGTTTATTTCTGCACACAGATATTTTTGATGAGTTTCTTGAAAAACTCGCCGCCAGGGTTGATGCGTTAAAAATCGGTGATCCACTCGATGAGTCAACAGAGATGGGGGCCATTATCAATGAAAAGCAATTTAAACGTGTCTGCAGCTATATTGACGAAGGACTAAGCTTGCCAGATGCGCACCTGATCACAGGTGGCATGCCGGATACCGAAGGCCCATTGAGTGAAGGTTACTTTGCCAAGCCGACTATTTTCGCAGAGGCGGATAACAACTGGCGTTTAGCGAGAGAGGAGATATTTGGTCCGGTACTGATGGCCATTCGATGGAGCGATGAACAGGAAGTGACTGATATGGCCAACAACAGTCACTATGGTTTGGCGGCGTTTGTGTGGTCACGTGATATTGGACAGGCCTTACGCACAGCGCACAATGTTGAGGCAGGCTGGGTACAGATTAACCAGGGTATTGGACAGGTATTAGGGCAGTCTTATGGTGGTGTCAAACAAAGTGGTATAGGACGGGAATATTCTCTGGAAAGCATGCTTGATAGCTTCACCCAAAAGAAAAGTGTCACAGTCAATTTAAATATCCCGCCACCTCTGACCCCTTAATTCGACAGGCGTGTCGCCACTTTGCCCAGAAAGTCCAGCCCCTGAGCCAGTTCATCCATTTCTATATATTCGTCCGCTTGGTGCGCACGAGCGATGTTGCCGGGGCCAAAAATCACGGTCGAATAATCAGCGTCGCTGAAATAGCCACCGTCAGTGCCAAAGGAGACAACACCACGACTGTTGAGGCCGGTGACCGCACTGACGAATGAAGCGGCTTGCTCGGCGTTGCGATCATCCAGTGCTGGCACCGCGACTTCGGTGATGATCTGAATGTCCGCGCTCGAGTTGACAGCTTTCATTGCGGGTAACAATTCATTATTCGCATAGGCCTCGATTTCGGCAATGGTTTCGGCCCCGTTCTCCCCTGGCATCTGGCGATATTCCCAGTTGAAAAAACACCAGCCGGCAGTCGCATTGCGTGCAGCACCGCCTTCGATAGTACCGATATTAAATGTGGGATAAGGCGGCGTGTAGGGTGAGTTCGGCACAGGGTTGGCAGCGCGCCGCACCCCTATTTCCTCTATCTTTGCTATCAACTTCGCTGCCGCAGAAATGGCATTAACGCCTTTGGTGGGATCGCAGGAATGGGTCGCGAACCCTGTGATTTCCGTGCGCATTTCGTAACCGCCTTTGTGGCCGGTGACGATTTGCATTTGTGTAGGCTCACCGATGATGACAACCTCTGGCCGATAAGGGTTCATCGCCATGCTTTCCAGTAAAACAGGCATTCCGTATCCGCCGGTCTCTTCATCATAGGAAAATGCAATATGGATCGGTCTGTTTAGATCGGCAGCTTTGAACTTAGGCACGCAAGCGAGAACGCAGGCAAGAAAGCCTTTCATGTCAACCGATCCACGTCCAAACAGACGATCACCTTTGCGAGTTAAGGTAAAAGGATCACTACTCCACTGTTGCCCTTCAACGGGTACAACATCGATATGGCCACTGAGCACAACACCGCCGTCAACTTGTGGTCCGATGGTCGCGAAGACGTTGGCCCGCTCACGGGCATCGTCGTAGCTTAGTGTCGCTTCTATCCCGTGACTGGTTAAGTATTCACGAACATATCCCACGATGCCGTGCGTTGGCCGACCCGAGATACTTTCGAAGCTCACCAGCCGCTCGAGAATTTCAACGGCATTTTCCAGCGCATCAGACATTTTGTTTCTTCCGTTCTGTATAGGCCGTTTAAAGGAGCGAGCAGTTTATCAGCATCGCCGGATGTCGTATTCTACGCCGAGACAGCGCGCGCAGCGGTGCTGTGAAGTTCGCACGAATAGAATAACTCAATTAACCCACGCAGAGAGCTAAGCAATGGCCCCTCCCTTTTCACAAACTGAATATGCTGACCGGCTAAAGCGTGTTCGCACGGCGATGCAACAACGCGGATTCGATGTACTCGTCATCGGTGACCCGAACAACGTCAACTGGCTCACCGGTTACGATGCGTGGTCGTTTTACACGCCACAGATCATGGTCGTCGGGCTGGAAATTGAACCGACCTGGCTTGGCCGGGAGATGGATGCCGGCGCTGCTGCTTTCACAACTTATCTGCCGGATGAGCAGATTGTGCCTTATCCGGAAACGCTGGTGCAGCAACGTGATGTTCATCCAGCGCAATTTATGGGCGACTGGATGGCATCAAAAGGTTGTGATGCTAAACGCATTGGCTTCGAGTCAGATGTTTACTTTCTAACGCCAGCCTGTGTCGAGCAGATGAAATCGCGAACCCCGAATGCGACGTGGGAAGACTGCGGAAAACTTGTTAACTGGCAACGCCTGACCAAAAGTCCCGCAGAACTCACGATGTTGAGCCAAGCCGCTGCTATCGCCGGGTGTGTCATGCAAACTGCTTATGACAACGTCAGGCCCGGTGTCCGCCAATGCGATGTGATGGCAGAAGCCACCGCTGCGATGATCCGCGGTACACCGGAATTTGGCGGCGACCTGACCGCGCTTCACCCCTTGGTTTTGGCGGGTGTTGCGGCGTCAACCGCTCACCCAATGTGGACGGACGCGCCGTTCGAAAACAACCAGACAGTCGCCTTTGAACTCGGCGGTTGCCGAAAACGTTATAACGCAGGACTTGCCCGTACGGTTCATCTCGGCAAGCCGGGTGAAACACTGATCACTACTGCAAAAGCGGTGGGTGAAGGTATGGAAGCCGTACTCGACACAATGAAATCAGGCGCACTGTGTTGCGATGTGCACGCCGCCTGGCAAGCCGTGCTCGATGCCTATGGTCTCGAAAAGAAAAGCCGGATTGGCTACTCGATCGGTGTCGGATACGCACCGGACTGGGGTGAGCATACAATCAGTTTCCGTCCGGGTGATGAGACACCGCTGCCTCCGAATGCGGTCGTTCACATCATCCTCGGCATGTGGATGGAAGGCTGGGGCATGGAGTTGAGTGAAACCATCCATGTACGCGAGAACGATGCGATCTGCCTTACCCAATTCCCGCGCGACGTCCACATCATCGACACTTGAATATCGGAGAAGCACTACAGGGTTTATCTTTCTGTACAACAACTGAAACTAGACCTAGTCGGCCGCTTCCCGCTTCCACATAGTGATGCGGTTTAGTTGAAACCTCTACTCGCGCGAATTGGATAAAACTAATCTGTTAAAAGATTATCTGCCTGGTTTGGGTTGAGTAACGCTGGCCGCGGCACCAGCTGCGCCCTGTACCGACAGAGAGCTGGAGCTGAGCGCAGATTGTGCCACTGCGTTGTTTCCCAGTGGATCGTCAATATCACCTATTTCTACGCGTAAGTTGGGGCGCGCGAATGGAATACCTTCCTCTTCAAACGCCTCCTGCATGGCTTGAAAAGCAAAGCGGCGGATGTAGAATTGTTTGCCTGGTTTAGACATGAACTTGGTTGAGACAACGAATCCATAGTCGTCCACTTCTACAGCGCCCTGAGCTTTGAAGGGCTGCAGAAAATCGTCTTTGATTGCCTCTTCCTCCATCATTTCCTGACCAACTTTTTTTAGCAGTTTCCGGACTTTATTGAGATCAGTCTCAAAGGGCACGCGAATACGCAATTTCATAATCGACCAATCACGGCTGAAGTTTTTTATCACATCAACCGAACCGAAAGGTACTGTGTTAAGCGCACCGCGATGGTGCCGCAGCTTCATCGATCGAACAGATATTTCTTCAACAGTACCCTTGGCAGGCCCTACGTCAATGTATTCTCCGATACGAAAAGCATCTTCCATCAGAAAGAAAAATCCGGTCACAATATCTCGAACCAATGTCTGGGAACCGAATCCGATAGCAAGACCGAGTACGCCTGCACCGGCGAGAATGGGACCAGTATCAACACCGAGTGCAGAGAGACTGCCAAGTACGACCATGGTTACCAATACAATGGCAATGCTGCGTCGAAGCAGCGGTAGCAGTGTGCGCGTTCTGCTTAAGCCCGCACCACCTTGTTCCATTTCCATATCGGTCTGTCCATGCAAGATCGCATAAGCTTCGTCTTCATCATCAATTTTTCTGTTGATAGCAACACGGGCAATTTCCCAGATAGCGTAACAAATAAAGGCCATGGAACTGATTTGTGTCAGTGATTGTGCGGCTTTGGTACCAAAGCCGGTAGCTGCCACTGAAAACAAATTGATACGCCAGGCTGCTGCCAGCGACAGGACTGCAGTAACAATCAAGCCGAGACGTGCAATGCGAGCAACGACAGCAAAGGTGGGTCTGCGTCGTGCTTCCAAAGCACTGGATACACGACTCAGCGAAGCCTCAGCTATCGGTAACAAAAATAGCAAAGAGATCGTAAACAGAGCTGCACCATAAAGAGCATTGCCTCCCAGGAAATGATTAATAACTACACTGACCCACAACAAGACCGGTAGCACCGAGAAGAGATAGGGCCAAACGCTGGCGATCAACTGACGGGGCAGTCCCGGTTCATCACTACCGGAAGTTATATCTTTGGCAAGCGCAGTCCTATTTGACCAGATAGTCCATGACAACAGCATGGTGGTCCCGGTGCCAACTAGCACTAACAACAATTCATGTACTGGACCCACAATGCCGAGAACCTCGAATGAGGCACAGGCAAAAAAACCAAAGGCTGCAAAGAAAATGGTGATGCGAATGGCGCGATGGAATCTGCTAGATTCCAGATTGTTAAAACTGGGTATTCGACGCTCGGGTTTGTCAGGTGAGAAAAGCACCCTGCTTCCCGCTGAAATAACCATGACAATCAATGTAGCGGCGAGCAGAAAAAAGAACAGCGTGCGATCGCGTTGATCATCAAGACCAAAGACAAAAAATGCTCCTGTCGCCACAACGCCAGTCATAGCCACCATAAACAACTCCACACCCAGTCGAGCAAGTGCCTGCATTGAACGGGACAGAGCATCAACGGAGTCTTTACCAATACCCTTTTTAATTCGACCAGAAAGCCAGTAACGCATCCAACGGGCACATAACCAACCAACTATCAGGGTAATGACAAAGATACTAAAAAATATCAGCACCGCATTACCGGTACGTCCATGTGTCATTTTCTCCCACCAACGTCCGGGTAGCGATGGAAGCTCTGCGAAACCACTCATCAGATGCGTGGCACGAGCCCTGACTGTTTGTAGACTTTTTTGCAGCCCCAAAGCCAAGGTGGCCGGGTTAAAGGATTCTGCAGAAACCGGTTGCGTTGTGCTCTGTAAACTATCCAACAGGCGCCGACGTACTTCTTCGTCTGAAAGACGGGCAATATCACTGGCAGCATCGATCCCGTCAGCGCTCTGCGCTGGCAATTTTTCTGACCATAATATGGATAATAAAATCGTCAGCAACAGCAACCAGGGTAAATGGATTCTGATTCCCGGATGCATGACGGTTATTGGCATGGCAGGCTGTATGGATTGCATCATCAAGACACGTTTTTAGCGAAAAGGGTCAGCGCAGGTGTAATAAAACTGGCAGATAATGGTTGACGTTACGTCGAATTCAGTGAAATTCAGTACGTACTAGCACCTGCTTATACAAAAACATCTGTACTGACAGTATACCTATATGCCGACCCTCAAAGCATTGCCAGATAAATGTATCTACTTGATCCACCATAACAATGTGCAGAAAGTGCACAATCTACAGAATTTGAAAAAAATCACCTTCCGCGATACAGCGTGGGCAAAGGTGTATAGAATTTATTAAACGCGAATTTCAAGATCAGGTTTTTAATTTCAATATCCTGAAATACAACACAAAACGTGAAACAACAGCAGACAGCCATTTTGAGTCCAGGCTACCAATGTTGTTATAACTCCATCAGGCCTTGATGGCACTCAAACGCGTCAATCAAGATCAACCCATATTCATGTAGTAACTCTTGCACATTCAGACGCTTAAATTGGTCCAACCCGTCTATATTTCCACGTCTCCAGGGTGGCCGCAAATTTACTGGCAGACCTTTCAATTGAATAGCGTCTGACTGTGGAGTCCAGAAATCAGTTTCCGCACAAAGGTTAGCTTGTGCCCGGCACGAAGACTGTTTTGTACAGCTTCGGAACCCATCATTCCTAATCCGCTACACCCGATTTTCATGTCCAACGTACTTGTCACGCGTCGCAACGAACGCACATTACACTTTGTTTTGTTGCCAGACCTTCGGGTACAGCTGCGTACCGGGGCGATCGCCTGGCTTGAGTCCATATTCGGTCATGATGGCACTGTGGTCAGGATCCATTCCACACTCTCTAAACTTAATACGAGCATCATCTCCGAGCCACTTGGAAGTAAACACTCGTAACTCCCGATCTTCATCGAGTTGGCCTGATCCTCCGTGCAGGATTCGACTATTAAAGGCAACACAATCCCCGGGTTCCATATCCCAACTCACAACGCCATATCGTTCGGGGTTAGCGTCAATGTCAGGTATCGATTCCTCAGCAATGCCAGAAAAATTCACCTGATCAACATCTGCTTTTCCATCCGGGTTTAGATCACCAAAATTGGGTTGATCAAAAATCTGATTGTTCAGATGCGAGCCTGGCACGAAAGCCAGCGCATTTTTCTTTTTAACTGGCACGAGGGGCATCCAAATAGTACAGGTGTCATAACCCTCTATTGACCAATAAGGTTCGTCTTGATGCCACGGTGTAGAAAACTGAGTACCGGGGGAGCGAACGAATACCGCATCAAAGAAAAAATTGATCTCGGTGGATTTTAAAAGTGTGCCGGCTAACTCGGCAGCAGGAGAATTAAAAATAAAATTCTGATATTCGTCAACCTCTTGCCAGGCCTGACTGTCCCAGAACATTGTTCGACCTTCGGCATCGCGATCCCAGGTTCGTGCACGATGAGTCGGATTCGCGCAGTTAGTAATTAGCCCCCTCTTTAGTACATCTATCCAATCAGAATCGAACATGTCTTTTATCAGGACGACACCATCGCGATGATATGAATCGATTTCGTCAAGGCTTATTTCCCTCTGCATTTCTGTGTTCATAGTCTGACCTGCGAATTCTCGTGATTGGATAGATATTAATACGATAGACACAATATTAGGCAAAATAAAATAGTATTATATATGCCTAAGACATAAATATTATTATCGATGAAATCGAATTTAAATCTAAACTGGTTGAGAACCTTTGAGGCCGCAGCGCGATTGTCCGGGTTTTCCGCTGCAGCTCGAGAACTTGGACTGACACAGGTAGCGGTCAGTCAGCAAATTAAATCACTTGAAACCAAACTGGGACATGACCTTTTTGTTCGGCATCCGAAAAAAGTACAGCTAACGGAAGCCGGTAAGGCGTTTCTGCCATCGGTGCGCGAAGGGCTGGAGAAGCTAACTTATGCAACTTACGGTTTATTTGGTTCAGATATTAATAGAACAATAGTGGTTCGAGCATCGATCGCAGTGTTGACTTGGCTGTCTCCAGGATTGATTGGCTTTCGTCAACAATACCCGAATATGAAGCTCAAATTCGTGACATCAATCTGGCCTGATCCGGTTGATACCCAGAAGGTAGATATCGACATTGTATTGATGCCTAGCCATAAGCAGACAGAGTCGTCTGAAAAACTTTCCGATGAATTTATTGTACCGATAAGCGGCATGCAATCCGGGAATAAAAACTTCTCTCTTAATGATCTGAGTCAGCAGGATCCGATACACATTGTGGGATACGACGATCATTGGTCGCGCTACATGAATCACTTCGAACGGCCTTTAAATACAAGCATCGACGAGAACACGCGCATACAGGTCGACACTTCAATACAGGCGTGCGAATTAGTGGCGTCAGGCATGGGCTGTGCGGTTCTGATCGAACGCTTTGCGAGAAGGTCGATTGAAACCGGCAGAGCCATTCGCATCGTTGGCAAACCGATTCCATTACATCAATCCCACTATCTTGTCAAAACAGAAACTGGAAGCGAGGAATCCCTTTCAGCCGAAATTGAAGTATTTAAAGAGTGGATTCGCGCCGAATTTGCGGCAAATATTGATGATTCAGCGTGAAGGCTCTCACCGGCTAAAGCCGGATTGATCGGCCCTTTGGCTGATTCTTGCTCTCTCTATATATAACCTCGAAGTCATCGTCCGGCTCGTGGGGCATTTGCATCTTGACACATTCCTTCCATGCCTCATCTGTTACGTTACCGGCTACTTACTCCCCAACCCCCCGTGCCCACAGATGCAGGCCCCAATAACGCTTTATTAATCTCTGGTACTTCGAGAGCTGTAAAGAAGACGCAATGCCAGCGTATATTTTTAACCTCTCACCATAGTCTATTGAACTAAGGCGACAAGAGATTGTCTAGCTCATCGAGAGTCGTACGTTACTTTCCTCTCACAGATCAAGAAAGGCGCATTGCAGTGTTTTCCGCTCTCGGATTACTTACGTCTAACCCTCATGGGTACGCATAAAGATTTCTTATATTTTCAAACCATATTTTACTAGAACTGGAAAAATGCTTAATAACCAACTTGCAAACAAATTCCCATCACATCTGGTAGTTCCGTACCGTACACAATCTCGCTGGCGCAGCGTGTTTCAGAAATGTCACAGATTGTTCACAATGTTATTTGCGATTTGCGCTAGCTTGCTGGCTTCAACATATGCATCGGCAACTGACGGTCCACTTGAACTCTCTGGCCAAGTGTATTCATCCAGTGCGCTTGAGATATTCTGGGATCGTCAACCGGCACCAGCTGTTAATTATCGTATTGATAGCTCAGATGGTAGTAGTGAAATCCTGGATGCGACCAGCTTTTTCTTAGAAGGTCTTGAGGCTAATACCGATTTTACATTTACTGTAACTGCTCTCGATGCTAATAGCGCTGAGTTGGTGACCGATAGTATTCAGTTGACAACTTTAGGTGGTAACAACGCCGACGGGTTGGCATCAACAATAGTTCAAGGCTTACGTGGCGAAGTGTATTCCAGCTCAGCAATTGAAATATTCTGGGATGTTAGTAATGCGCCATTGGATATCACCTTTGACATCCTACGCGATGGCGAGCTAGTGACTACCACTGACGGGCGAAGTTTCTTTGAAGAAGGACTGGCCAGTGGCAGTGCATTCACCTATACGGTTGAGCCGAATGACGGGGGTGCAGCAGAATCTGTCACGCTCACAACGTTAAATGATGGCGGATTCGCATCATCGACCGTTGAAGATTTGCGCGGCGAAGTGTACTCCAGCTCAGCAATTGAAATATTCTGGGATGTTAGTAATGCGCCATTGGGTATCACCTTTGACATTCTGCGCGATGGCGAGCTGGTGACTACCACTGACGGGCGAAGTTTCTTTGAAGAAGGACTGGCCAGTGGCAGTGCATTCACCTATACGGTTGAACCGAGTGACGGGGGTGCAGCGGCAGCTGTCACACTAACAACGCTTAATGATGCAGGTGCTGATGAAGATATTCTGGCTCAAGGTAATTGCCCAATTGTCGGCAATCTCACACCATTAGAAATTGGTGGAAACCAGTGTCAAATTAGTGGTGAACTGATTGCAGATGGCACGCTTTCATCCGATATAGAATGGTTTTTGGAAGGCGGGCTGGTTGTAGGTAGCGAAGAGATCAGCGCCGCTCTTACAATAGAAGCCGGAACCCAGATCCGTGGTGACAACGAAGGTACGGTTGACTACCTACTGGTTTATCCCGGCTCTTCAATGTTTGCGAACGGTACTGGTAGCAATCCAATCCACTTTCTATCAGATGACGACAATGTGGACGGCAGTGCAGAATGGGGCGGTGTTTTTTTACGTGGCTTCAATGGCACAGCGAACAGCGGCGCCCAGCAAGGAGAGAATTTGCTTGACTATGTAGTCATCAGCGAAGCTGGTGCTAGCACCACAGTGTCCGTAGCTGGTCAGGAAACGACTTACAGCGATAATCTGGTTGTTAATGGTGTTGATGAAACTACTCGCCTGACGTTTGTTCAGTCACATAATTCTGCACGTGACGGCATTCACATTCTAAACAGTACTGCTCGTATGTCATGGATACTGGTTACCGGTGCTAATCGTGATGGTATCTGGTATCGCAACTTCTCTGGCTTGATAAAAGATCTGATGGTTATTCATAACCGAGATGCTGATGGCACAAGTGGTCGCTCAGGCATTTACGCCAGTGAAACCGTAGAAGGTAATTCCAATCCACGTATAGTCAATGCTACGCTCGTTGGTCGAGATTCTACCAGTGAGTCAGCAGGAGGCAGTGATAATGAGTTCGGGATCCTGTTCGCCGACAACACAGATCAAATTCGCATGGCTAATGTATTGATCGCAAATTTCCGTAACGGCTGTTATGAGGTTGATTCCGGTGCTGATTTAAGTCAAATCGACACAGCGATACCCGGACCGAACTACATAGACGGTGTGCACTGCTCTAACGAGGCAGGAGTGAACAGTAACTTTGGTGTGGTACGTGATGGCTCAACTGGCTTCCCAGAAGATACTGTAGCTAGCAACAACTCAAATGGTGATGGTGTCGTCTACTATAATGGAGCTGGTCCAGTTCTCCCAATTGCCAACACTGCCTTTAATGATGCATCGGGTGGACTCAATTTCACCGGTGAGCTGGTAGATCGGACGGAAAATTTTACCGCTGGCTGGTATCTGAACAATATCCGCGGCATTGGTAATGGCCTGGCCGGAAACCCGGCATTCCTGAACGGTTTCCTGGATGGTGATACCAACCGAGACGGAATGGTTGATTCAGCTGATACAAACTCTCCCTTTATCATTGCTGATGATGGTGTGGGTGGATTTAACCAGGATGTTGCAGCTGATACTGGTGGTTATGACATGACGCATATTGGTGCTGTTCGCGGTGGAGCAGTTACCAATGTACAGTTTGATAATTGGACCGTCGATACAGGTTCTGATAGTTCGTTTACTGTTCAAGTGAACCCTGCAAATCAGTAGATCGCCCTTGCTTATGTGGTGGAGGTAATCGTTGCTCTCGTTGTAGGTGACATTCTGCTACACAGGGACATCCTTGATAAGGAAAAGCCTCATTCATTTATTTGAATGGGGCTTTTTTGTCTCTCTTTCAAGTTAAATATATTGTCGGTTTTAGTCCTTCCGCCCTTTGTAGAATATGTACCACCGTTTAATCACCTCTCGATTCTATAAGCTATCGGCCCGCTAGTGATCCACAGCAGTAACACATGATAATGGGCTCGATAGGATCGCATAACTTGCGATATCGATACAGAATGTCTCTGATAATACAAATAGAGGTTTCTCGATCTAGTGGCGTCGATGACTGAATATTCGGCCTATGATTTGATATTAATCTTATAATTTTAGAGTAGAAGTCAGCGTTGTGAGCAGCAGTGTAAATTACGATATGGCTGTTTACACCGACGACTAGTTCAAGGACTGAAACCCGAACACGCAAAGCAGCGATCTGCATCACATCGCAGTCGCTGCTGTTACACCCTGTTAGCCCGCTAACCTTTGTCTTTTTTAAAACAATCGGCCCTGTGCGGGTTCAACAGAACTCCCTGGCCCACCCCATTGGTATTGATGTAAATCAAGCTTGTTCATCAAAAACAAAATACCCTCTGACTGCAAGAGTTGTTTTTGCTTCCCCGCCTCGGCTCGATAACTTATTTTCCCTTGTGAATTTATAACACGTTGCCATGGAACATCCTCAGGGCATGCAGACATCGCCAAACCTACCCAGCGTGCAGCAGACAATTGATAGTCTTCCTCAGTAACACCCTCAGGCTGGCACAGCATTTTTGCAATTTGTCCATAGGTAGCTACCCTTCCTCGAGGAATTTGGCGAACTAGTGCCCAGACTTGTTCATAGAAGAGCTGCTTATTTGGAGGAGGTACGAACGACATCGGATTGATTTTTCTCCAACTAGAGTGCATTGATCCTACGTTTTCAGGGCACAAAACACCAATTTAACGCAAGTGCACCGATGATGGTGGGATTGTCGGAATGTTAAATTGCACATACGCAAGTGCGACAAATGTATCAAAGGATGGCCAGCTGCACTTCTCTTATATAGTGATATTGGCAACCAGCTGTTAATATGGATGGCGATAAGTAATAGAGTACTAATCGGCCGCTAATCAGCGATTGAAATGCAGCTACTAAACATTGACGCATTTCAACCTCGTCAATGTCTTGATGTTTAGAGCCATTTGAGCGAACGGCCACCATATAAGTATCAAATCACTGGAGAGGAAAACATGAGAAAACTATTTATTGCCGCCGCTACCGCAGCCACGCTTGGAAGCGCTGGCTTACATGCTGAGGAAGTTAAGATCGGCGTCATTCTCGGGTACACCGGGCCGATTGAATCGTTGACTGGTCCGATGGCAGAGAGTGCTGAACTCGCCATGAAAGAAGTTAGCGAGTCAGGCAAATTGCTTGATGGTTCATCGGTAACATCGATACGTGGTGACTCAACTTGTGTCGATTCTGCCGCAGCAACTGCAGCTGCAGAACGTCTAATCACATCAGATAATGTCAATGCGATTGTCGGAGGTGACTGCTCTGGTGTCACCGGTGCAATTCTACAAAACGTGGCGCGCCCAAATGGCATTGTCATGGTGTCTCCATCGGCAACTTCACCAGCTCTATCAACGGCTGAAGACGATAATCTGTTCTTCCGTACTGCGCCATCAGATGCACGCCAGGGTCAGGTCATTTCCGACATCCTGAACGACAAGGGTATCAAGGAAGTCGCAATGACCTACACCAACAACGATTACGGTAAAGGTCTGGCTGACAGTATTCAAACCAACTTCGAATCCACTGGCGGCAAAATCACAATTTCAGCGGCTCACGAAGATGGTAAAGGTGATTACTCAGCTGAAGTCGGTGCACTGGCACAAGCAGGCGGCGAAGTATTGATCGTTGCCGGTTACCTTGACCAGGGTGGCAAGGGCGTTATTCAGGCATCGCTGGATACTGGCGCATTCGATACCTTTGTATTACCTGACGGCATGATTGGCGATTCATTGCCAGTGGCGATTGGTGATGATCTGAACGGCTCTTTCGGGACCGTTCCCGGCACAGATAGCGAAGGAGCTGAAATTTTCGAAAAAATGGCAGCTGAAGCGGGTATCAAATCAGATGCGTTTTCTGCCGAATCGTATGATGCTGCTGCTTTGATCATGCTGGCGATGCAAGCGGCTGGATCGTCTGACAGCGAAAGTTTGAAAGGCAAACTGATGGACGTTGCCAACGCACCGGGTGAAGAAATTCTACCGGGAGAACTGGGTAAAGCACTGGAGATACTCGCAGGCGGCGGTGAAATTGACTATGTAGGAGCGACCGCTGTTGAATTGATCGGTGCTGGTGAAAGCGCCGGTAATTACCGCGAAATTCTGGTCAAAGATGGCAAAAACACCACTGCCAATTTCCGCTAGGTTGAGCCTGAACGTAAAGTACTGGCATAATTTTACGGCAATCCTCTGATATGACCGGTAGCAGCGTAGTCTGCGCTGTTACCGGTATTGGACTTGTAAAATATTTACACCGACAATGTCTATACCTTGTCGCAGTAACAAGATCGTTAAACCTCTGACAACTCTGGCTCTCGCAGAATCTTGTCGCGAAGATAAAGTAGTTCACGCCAATTTCTCGCGTTCACTAACCACTGCCATTAATACATTGCAGCAATGATTGAGGTAGAAGAACTCCACAAACATTTTGGCGGTCTGCGCGCCGTCGATGGTGCATCTTTAACCATCGAAGCTGGCACGATCACCGGCCTGATCGGGCCTAACGGTGCTGGTAAAACTACCCTGTTCAACGTTATCGCCGGTCATCACCTACCTACCTCCGGGCGAGTGTTGCTGGAAGAACAAGACATCACCGGTCTCAAACCGCACGAGCTGTTCGGACGTGGACTTCTGCGCACGTTCCAGATCGCACATGAATTCTCCACGCTTTCAGTCAGGGAAAACCTGATGATGGTGCCTGGCGAGCAATCCGGTGAACAACTAATGCAGGCCTGGCTAAAGCCGGGCAAGGTGCGGCGCGAAGAAGAACGCATACGTGCCAAAGCCGACGATGTCATCGAATTTCTGCAAATTCCTCATCTTGCCGACGAACTTGCAGGTAACTTATCCGGTGGCCAAAAGAAGCTTCTGGAACTCGGCCGTACAATGATGGTTGATGCGCGTATTGTCTTCCTTGACGAAGTCGGTGCAGGTGTTAATCGAACCTTGCTTAATACCATCGGAGACGCCATACAACGACTCAATCGCGAGCGAGGCTATACCTTTTGCATGATTGAACACGATATGGAATTCATATCTAAACTCTGCGACCCTGTTATTTGTATGGCTGAGGGCAAAGTACTCGCACAGGGTACCGCCACCGAAGTACGCAACAATGAAGATGTAATCGAAGCCTATCTCGGCACCGGTTTGAAAAACCGTACAACCGACGATCCGTCATCACAAAACCAGGATGCTAGGTCATGAGTTATCTACTCGGCGAGAACATGACGGGTGGCTATGGTAGCGGAGCAGATATCCTGCACGACTGTTCCATCGGCGTTGAGCGCGGTGAGATAGCTGTCGTCGTCGGCCCGAATGGCGCCGGCAAGTCGACGGCGATGAAAGCGGTGTTTGGCATGCTGTCCTTGCGCAAGGGCAAAGTAAAGCTAGGCGGTGAGGACATCTCTGAACTGTCCCCACAAGCACGCGTACACAAGGGCATGGGTATGGTGCCGCAGACTAACAATGTGTTTACCACCATGACTGTCCAGGAAAATCTGGAGATGGGCGCCTTCATTCGTGAGGAAGCCATCGCCGGAACGATGGAGCAAGTATTCGAGTTGTTTCCGGTACTCAAGGAAAAACGCAAACAGGCTGCGGGCGAGCTCTCAGGCGGACAGCGTCAGCAAGTTGCTGTGGGGCGTGCCCTGATGACACAACCACAGGTATTGATGCTCGATGAACCCACAGCAGGTGTATCACCGATTGTTATGGATGAGTTGTTTGACCGGATAATTGATGTTGCCAAAACAGGCATAGCTATTTTGATGGTTGAGCAAAATGCCAAGCAGGCGCTCAATATAGCGGACAAGGGTTTCGTGCTGGTACAAGGTGCCAATCGATATACTGATACCGGCCAGGCTTTGCTGGCAAATCCCGAGGTACGCCGGGCATTTCTCGGTGGCTAACCGTCAGAGCCTTGCGAGCCACAGAACCGAATGACTTCTATCCATTTGACGATTCGTAAATCAAGCAGCCATTAAATTATTATGGATTTACTGAACCCGCTGGCGTTACTTGGAAACTTTCTGGTTATTCCTGGGGTGACCTATGGCTGTCAACTTGCGCTCGGTGCGCTCGGTGTCACACTGATCTACGGAATCCTCCGCTTTTCAAATTTTGCACATGGCGAAACCATGGCCTTCGGCACCATGCTAACCATTCTCGCAACGCTTGGTTTACAGTCTGCCGGTGTGTCACTGGGACCGTTACCTACCGCCCTGCTGGCGATGCCAGTGGGTATTGCTGGAACAATCATTCTATTGCTGCTAACAGACAGGCTTGTCTATCGCTTTTACCGCCGCGAACGCTCATCACCGGTGATTTTACTCATCGCATCACTGGGAGTGATGTTTTTGTACAACGGTTTGATCAGATTTGTAGTTGGGCCGGATGATCGCAATTTCACCGATGGTGAGCGCTTTATCTTTACAGCACGTGAATTCAAGCAGTTTACCGGACTGCGCGAAGGTATGGCATTCAAGACCACACAGGGCATTACCATAGTTGTCACTGTCCTGATCGTGATTTTGTTGTTCTGGTTTTTAACCCGAACCCGAACCGGTAAATCCATGCGTGCCTATTCCGACAACGAGGATCTTGCACTGCTCTCGGGTGTCAACCCGGACAAGGTGGTGTGGGTTGCATGGATACTGACAGCCATACTGGCAACAATAGCCGGCACGCTTTACGGGCTTGATAAAAGTTTCAAACCATTTACCTATTTGCAGCTCCTGTTGCCTATTTTTGCTGCGGCCATAGTTGGTGGACTCGGCAGTCCGCTGGGTGCCATTGCCGGTGGATTTGTGATTGCACTGTCCGAGGTGACCGTGACCTTCGCCTACAAACGTGTGCTTGGCTATCTGTTACCGGCTGACTGGGTGCCCGAAGGATTGGTCCAGATGCTGTCAACCAACTACAAGTTTGCAGTGTCCTTTGCGATTCTGGTGATTGTCTTGCTGGTCAGACCAACTGGAATATTCAGAGGACAATCCACATGACATATTGCGAGAAAATGTCGCTTCACTTACCAGCAAACTACTTTCAGTGAGAGCTGTGTATGCGTAATGTTTTACTTTTTCTATTGATGGCAGCATTAATCGCCATAGTTGGCCAGATGCAAAGCTGGTCGCTAGCACTGGCGATACTTAACCTGTGCCTGATATCAGCAATCATGTCGCTGGGTGTCAATATTCAATGGGGCTATGCCGGGCTTTTAAACGTTGGTGTCATGGGTTTTGTCGCTTTAGGTGGTCTGGCCGCTGTTCTGGTATCCGTTCCACCTGTACACGATGCAATTGCAGCTGGTGGTGGGCGTATCGCAATCAGTGCACTGATTATGCTTTTGACAGTTGCTGCGATGTTTTGGTTGTACCGTCGCCGTTCATTTGTTGGCAAACGCTGGATACTTTTCATTACGGGACTTGTCGGGGTTATCGCCGCTCGGCACTTTTTCGGTCCGGGCACAGAAGCGGTCGAGGCCGTAGATCCTGCGGGCACAGGCAATCTCGGTGGACTCGGGTTACCTATCATTTTGTCCTGGGTTGTGGGTGGAGTGTTTGCAGCCGGTGCAGCCTGGGCAGTGGGTAAAATTTCCTTAGGGTTACGTTCCGATTATCTGGCTATCGCCACTCTCGGTATATCAGAAATTATTGTCGCCATCCTGAAATACGAAGACTGGCTAACCCGCGGCGTAAAAAACGTCTCGGGATTGCCACGCCCGGTACCATATGAAGTTAATCTGCAAAAAGAAGTTTGGGTTGCAGATACGGCCCAGCGCTTCGGCATGTCAGTACAAGAAGTATCTTCACTGACGGTCAAACTAGCTTATGCCGGACTATTTGCAGTAGTGCTATTGATTGTGCTGTATCTGGCAGAGCGAGCACTAAAAAGTCCATGGGGCCGTATGATGCGAGCGATCCGAGACAACGAAACTGCCGCTGAAGCCATGGGCAAGAATGTAAAGGGCCGACATCTTCAGGTATTTATTCTCGGATCTGCGGTTATTGGTGTAGCAGGTGCTATGTTGACCACGCTCGATGGCCAGTTCACACCGGCCTCTTATCAGCCGCTTAGATTTACATTCCTGATCTGGGTCATGGTGATCGTTGGTGGCTCGGGCAATAACTGGGGTGCTGTGCTTGGCGGGTTTGTAATCTGGTTTTTCTGGATTGAAGCAGAGCCAATTGGTCTGTGGCTAATGGAAGTAATCACTTCCGGGCTTGCAGATGAGAGTGCACTCAAAGCACATCTGATTAAAAGTGCGGCGCACATGCGTCTGATGACAATGGGTCTGATACTACTTTTAGTATTGCGATTTACACCGCGTGGATTAATACCGGAAAAATCCAGCCACAAAACCTGAAAGTACTTGTTGGGCGTTTCGGACCGATCTTTTCGTCTGAATCAAGGTAAGTTCAGAGAGTAACTCTTTCAGATACAGTCGCTTGGTTTGTTCCGATCCGATGCTTCAAACCGTATTTGCGATTCCTGGTCGATGAAATTTCAAATTGACGACATCAATTTCCTGACTGATCAAAAATACCAACGCAGAAAAATACAACGCGTAACTCAGATCAACGCCTACCTCTATAAATATCATTTGCACCACTGGGATAAGTAGCGCAAAGCATAAAAAAACAAGGCCGCTTATTATTACCGCTAAATCTGTTTAGCCTGTGGATTGTGGTTATATATTGGCAGCTGCTCCATCGAGCGAATACGATGGACATATTTCACCAAAATACTTTTCGGATCAATATTTTGGCCATGATCAAAATCGCTTACATAGTCTTCGAAGGATGTAATTTTTTTGTTCTCAACATCTGTCTTGCAAACTTCTTACAGCCATTCGACTCGAACCGGTTTGGATCGCCGATCCGGTCCATTGGTTAACACTACATCCATGGGACAACAAGATAACACCAATATGACGTCACACTCGGCAAGCAAACTGATGCTATCACCAGCAGCTACCACTGGTGGCTGGATAGATAACTCTCCATTCTCTGCGATCTGAACATTTTCAAAAATATTGAATGGACTGGGAATTTCCGGTGGTATCACGTCTAGTTCAGCCAAAGCCTCTGTCAGGTTGTCAACACAATTTCGATGATACTCTTTTATTCCTAGTAATCGATAACGATCAATATCACAGGCTGACAAGAGCAAATCGTGTACACCAGGTGATGTATCTTCAACAATACGCAAAATAGGTCGCCGTCGATTCGAATAAAGAATATCACCGACAGCTGGAATCAGTTTTTCAAGACATGAACGTGTATGTTCAGTTGACATAAATTCTTCTGGCTGGTGCATACAAAAAGCCCAGGCATCAACCACTTGCGACCCTTCCAAATTAACAATTTTTATTTGCTCGCCACGCTTAAGATTAAAAGCCCTGGATCTGGCGCCGGGAATAACAATTGAATTACTCATACATTTTCACAAATTTTTATCTGATACACCTTAACCATAAACGTCAATTTAATACAAGACAGATGTCATCCTGGTTTTCATGATCTGCAGTAATCTAAAACTGCTCGATGTGACCATTAACTAAAGCATCGTCGCGCACAATCACTGAGTTATTACGCTTCTACAAATGACAACAACCAGGATTACGCAGAATATTTCTTCACCTGTATTGCCAAATTAAATGCTGAAATAATCCCGGCATAATTGTACTTGAACCTTATTTATTACTCTCTTCAACTCGTTTTCTGCACTTACCTGCAGAGCACTTAGTGCATACATATAAATCTAAGCGCTTTCAGGCCGCTAATTTCTTTATACAGATGTACATTTTTGCTTGTTAGTCATTCTATTTTGCTACTCAATTTCCATCTTGTTAACGGTGGATAGATAGTGACTAGTCTGAATTAAAATTACTTGTATACAAACGAATATTTATAACAGTTGTGACCACGGACGACTAATTCGTAATGTCATATTTTAATACTCTAACAACCGCACGCAGAATCAAGGTTCTCAAATACCAATGGCTGTTAGTGATTATAACAACACTGTCCGCCCTGCCAGTCTTTGCGGCACCCGATGCCGTTGACGATAACGTAGCTGTACCCTCGAATACTTCCGTCTTTGCAAATGATCTGGCTGCTAATGACACCAATCTGGCCACAGACATCTATACAATCACAGTACCGCCGTCCAATGGCACTGCAACGCTATCGATTAACGGACTGCTGGACTACACACCTAATATCGGTTTTGCCAGTATTGATACACTCACCTACTCCGTGGATGATGGCGCAGGTGGTGTAGATACAGCGACGGTTACCTTTGACGTAGTTCTAACCAGCGACTTTCTCACACCAGCAAGTAACTTCCTGATTGGCCAGGAGGACATACCGACACCATTGAATCTGTCAGTCGATCCCAGTCTCCAATTCGGAGGCACGCTGCAGGATCTTGTTGCTGTTGATGCACTCTATCGAGCCGAGGGTCAAAGTGGTGTCCCTGTGGCTTCAACTATTCCGTCTGGAACAACCGGCATCAATATCACAGGTTATGCAACACGTAACGTAAATACAAGTCAGATTGATAATTACAACGATGACTATGAGTTGTTAACAATCAACGTCGATTTGCGCGAAGGAACTTATAGCGGGCGTCTTACATATAGCATCGCGCCGAATCAGGGCCAGGATAATATAGATCAGTTTACCTGGTTAAACGTACCACTTGGCCAATCTGTGTTAAGTGATAACAGTTTCGTTTCTGGCAACTTCACAGGCGATGCAGATCTCTCGATTGAGCTGGTAGCAGGCCAGATTCGCTTATCCGAAACCATCCCCTTACAGATTGCCTACCACGTCGAATACATGACGTCCGAAGGTGACAGTGCAGACTTTGTCAGTGGGTCCGGAGATGTACAAAATCCGGGCGACACGCAAACTACTCTAACCATTCCAGCAGAACTCGAACCAACCGACGGTTCGAAGAAAGGATATCTGGTTCTGACGGGGAATAGCGCAGCTAATGGATCAAACTTCAATGAGGAACACAAGGGCTTTAGTCGCCTGATTATCGACCTGGATAGTAGCACCGTTTCAGGCATTATTGCTTCAGAACGAGGTGAGCTTGATTCTCTTGTTACCACCTGGTCTTTTTTAAACTATCCCTTGGTGGATCTTCGCGACACACCTGGCGCAACACCTGTTTCTATTACGGCGAGTTCGGCCACGTTGGTCGGCGATAGTACGGCTGCAGGCACAGGTTCTGGTACAGGTGTGGGAATAGAGGATGATCCAACAGTCTATATTGATGCGACTGGCACATTAATAGTTGAGCGCGCCACTAGTCACGCTACAGCCTTCACAACAATGTTTACCAGTGAGAACTATCGACGCACTGGCTTGAGTTCTATTGCAAGCTTTGTCGGTGTAGAGAGCGACACATCACTGTTTGATTCCAATCCGCCTGATGGCGTTGATCCTGATGGTAAACCGGTTAACCTGCAAACTTTTCCGATACCGGCAAGCTCATCCATCGGTATTGTACAGATGTCATGGCAGACTATTGGTGGCTCCGCTACTAACGAAAATGTCGGTTATGGTTTTGCAGTTATTGATCTGAATGCAAGTACAAGTTCGGGTTCCATTACGTTCTCCAGAACCACTACACCTGACCTGGTGTCCTGGCAAAGCGTGCCCCTTGGCACAACCATGTTTGGTGCTACTGATGGAGGAGTTCCGCTCTTTCAAAGCAATAAAGTCGCTGGTGCCTTCACAGACGATTACCCTGAAACCGCACGCTTTACGCTGATTAATAATGCCGACGGTAGCCGCAGTATGGAGTTTACTGCAACTTCAAATGCCGGAACCGGAGCCTTTGCCGATTATATCGGTACCGCTCAGGTGTCCTGGCTGGGTAGCGAACCGTTCAGAGTTGAAGGTGTACCCTCGAACGGAATCTTGTCACACGGCTCACCGATCGATGGTGGTGGCTGGGAAGTTGATTTCGCAGATATACCATTGCTTACTATTTCAACAGACGAACATGCTACCGGTGAGCTAAATCTGGAACTCGTCCTGGCGTCTACAGGAGAAAGCGATAGCGTTGTTGTTCATGTTGAGCCGGTGGTTGATGAACCTTCACTAGTCGCATCCGATGTTGTCGGTTACGTGAATAACCCAGTGCCACTGAACATTAGTGTTGGTGACTCAGCAGATATAGATGGATCAGAAACACAGCTACAAGCGCTGACGCTGTCGGGTGTTCCTACATCCGTTACACTCCAGGCTAGTACTGGCACGGTCACCGATTTCGGTGGAGGCAACTGGCAAGTTGACCAAGCAGCACTAGCAAACTTGTCAGCCACCGGGCCAACTACAACCACCACCACTGTAACTGTGAGCGGAACAAATACTGATACTGGCGACCTTGACGCTGATTCGGTCATTGAAGATACAAACAATGGTGCCGGCGTTGATGAACTGGACAGTGCTGTTTATCAGGAAATCTTTGAATTTAGCATTCGCGATGTACCAACCGTCATCTCGCAAAACACCAACACTGGAACACCAGTTATCAGTGGTACTGCCATTGTTGATACCGATGATACTCTCACAGTTTCGGTCAACGGAGTCACTTATACCGCCGGTGACGGGAATTTGGTTGACAATGGTGATGGCAGCTGGGATCTCACCGTCCCGGCCAGCGACGCAATTGCAGATGGTACTTATAGTGTTACAGCAAGTCTGACGCATGTCGATGGTGGCAGTGGCACTGACATCACAACTGACGAGCTTACGATTGACACTGTAGTACCTGCAATTCCTACTGTAGCTTCACAGGTGACCAGCGATGCAACACCCGTTATTTCCGGTACCGCAACAATCGGCTCAGGTGAAACCCTGAGCGTTATTGTCGATGGTATTACTTACACCGCAGGAGACGGCAATCTTATCGACAATGGGGATGGTACGTGGGTGCTTTCAATTACCAATCCGCTGGCAGAAGGCAATTATAATGTTACCGCCATCGTTACAGATGCTGCCGGGAACAATACTATAGACGCAACCACAGGCGAGTTGCTGGTTGAAGCTATACCACTTGCAACACCTACGGTTATACCCTTAACAACCAGCGATACCACTCCGCTTATCACAGGTAACGCTATTGTTGGACCTGGTGACTCGCTTACTGTGACTGTCGATGGTGTTACTTACACCGCAGGCGACGGTAATCTGGTTTACAACAGCACTGGCTCGTGGGCGCTTTCCATACCAACACCTATGGTTGATGGCACCTATGAAGTCGCGGCTGTAGTAACTGATGTTTTTAGTAATGCTTTCCCGGATACCAGTAGCAACGAACTCGTCATCGACACAACTGCACCAG
>CAYPMR010000012.1:0-62847 GCA_964411665.1 uncultured Granulosicoccaceae bacterium
TGTCGTCAGATCTATATCGATGAAGTCTCCTTCATCCAGCGTTGCTGTGCTATCAGCCGCAACTGGATCATTATCGTTTACATTAGTAATGACAACATCTACACGCCCCGTGGCTGCTTGGCCATCTTCATCCTCTACTTGATAGAAAAACACATCACTGGTTTCTTCCAGTGATTCATCAAAGTCATACGAAAAACTACCGTCTGCATCAACCTCAGCTATACCAAATGACGACCCAGCTACCAATGAAAATGTCAGCTGATCACCTATATCCATATCATTGGTAACAGCTAAAAGATTTGTTAATGTATTATTCGCACTATCTTCCGCTGAATCTGCAAACACATTTTCAGCTGTTGTGATGGTGATGTTTTCTGCAGTTGGAATGTGATCGTTTACAGGATTGATATCAATCACAAAAACGTTTATCAATGTTTCCTGTGAACCATCAATTGCGGTGAAATGGAATTCATCTCTAAGCGTTTCAGTGTCATTGTGCTGATAGCTGATATCTCCACTATCAATTTGCGCCTGAGTAAACGTCTCTCCTTGTACTAGTCCACCAGGTGCTCCTCCAGCCAGGATAAGCGAGCCGTTCAATGGCTCTACTTCCAGTCTGTACACAGCGCCATCGGGCGACGTTCCGGAATCAGTTGTTAAAAGATGTGCATCAGTAATTCTTTGAATACCACCTTCGTCAATGTTTATGCCGGTGTTTTGCTGAATCGTTAATGGTGTTGCAAGCGCTGACACCGTTCCCAGAGCGATAGAGTCAACAGTGCCGGTGCCCGTTGGGGCTACTACTGGATTTGATTGATCCAGATCTTTGAAGATTATCGAGGGTGAGACATTATTTTGTGACGTCAGAAATCGATTGTTATTTTTGTCAATAGCAGCTGCTGCATTAACAGTTGATCCAAGTGGAAGGATTTCTCCTGAAAGAGTCAATGCATCTGTTGCAAAATCAAGATCTACGATTAAGTCACTCGCAAAACTGCCTAAATGCAATCGGTTGTTTTCTTCGTCCCAAACAACGTCCAGAAAACGCAGTAAACCACCATTAATCGTAGGAATTATCACATCTATATCGTCGGGATCATTCAGCGGAATGAAAGTAAGAGATGATGAGATATCGACCCCCGCGACACCTTGCTCTGATAAAACAAGCGTGTTAATCCCCTGTGAGGGTAAGTTAATCAATTCTAAATCATGTGGGCTAGTGGTAAACGGCGGAGTTCTCGATGGCCCGCCAAAAAGATCTGTTTGCAAGAGGGTTCTCTCGAGATTTGCAGTATTATCTATAAGTTCAAATTCCAATACACTGTCTGGCCCAACACCTTCGGATAGAACGTATGCTCTTGTACCATCATCACTCACTGCCAAACCACGAAAATTATTAAATAGAGTGTTTTCGTCAGAGCTGACAAGTATTAGATGCGCTGTTCCATCAGTTGATATCTGATTTAGACTACCGCTTCCTCCTAGTACTCCTATTAAAACACCACCCGCTTCGGTAAAAACAATCCGCTGATTTATCTCATCATATTCAATATCCTGGATCGCATCAGACCCTACGTGAATGGCCTGAACACCAAATAGAGCTGGAGTTGCTTCGGATGTTTGATTTGCCCGGTATATTGTGTTGTTTTCTCTATCTATCCAGAATATTTTTGAAGTCAAATCCGTTTGTCTGAATTCAAATGCACCTATATCGCTGAATTCGTTACTCGTATAACCTGTAGCATCGATACGAGTATTTGATGTACCGGCGTCTATTGCATCACTGTTTGCAAGCAATTCATGGGTGGGTACCAGTCCACCATTATTCTGCAGCGGGCCTAAATTAATGATGGCATTTCGAATATCTGTTAAATGAGTTGCTATGGACGAATCACGTTCAAACGCATTGTAACCGAGCGAAATATCCTGATTAATATCAGCTCTATCAACACTAGCTCCCTGATTCTGCCAAAAAATACTATTTGTAACTATTCCACCAGCAGTACTTGTATGAATAGCACCGGCGCCAGTAGCAGAGCTATTGTTAAAAAAGGTGTTATGATCTAGCGCTAAATCCGAAGCTACCGATTTAAATACGGCGCCACCATTGCCAGTTGCGTTGTTTAGAGAGAACGTTGTACTTTCTATCGTTGTATTGGATTGCATTCCAGCAAATATTCCACCACCTCTGGATGCGGAGTTATTATCAAATGTTGAGCCAACGATCGTCGCATTACCATTTATATGTAGAGCGCCGCCGCGATCAAGAGCATTACCAAGATTCACAGTGTTATTACTTTTGAAAAGATTAGACTCCAGCCTCAAATCACTGTTAACAAGAGTGTTAATCGCACCGCCATAATGTGACGTATTGTTAGCGAACACAGATTCGTAAATTTCAGCCGATGCGTTATTTGCAAGCCATAAGGCACCACCTCGATTGATAGAACCTGAGGGCACCAGGTTTGTTGAATTTTGCATAAATTCCGAATTAGATATCACTGCATCACCGTGTACAGTAATCGCTCCACCCGCGTTCGACTGATTGTTTGTGAAAGTACTGAACCTTACATCGATGCTTGCATCATTGGCGACATAAATGGCACCAATCCTGAAATTACTGTTAAATTCCGAATCACGAACTATTAAATCAGCATTTGAACCAACATAAATAGCACCGGTATCTTCGTTGTCCGTAGATAAACCCAAATTGATCTGTACATCGTCAATGGATACAGAACCTGAGTTAATATGTATGGATCCTCCGAAAGAATTTTCACCAAAACCCTGCACTAGCGATAGATTTTGAAACTCTACCTCGGCACTTTCAATTTCAAATATATTAGTGATTCCGACGCCACTTATAACCGTGCCCGTAGTTGATGCTCCACGAATAGTCAGATCATCAGTTATATCTATATCTGAAATATCTACACCACCCACACTCGCATCAGAAGCCAGGTTATATTGTCCGATATCTAACGATATGGCCACATGCCCTGGAGTGTTATTGGCTGCCTGAACCGCCTCTCTCAGAGATATCTCTCCATCGACCCCTACATCATCAAAGAGTGCTTCAACACTTGAGGTATCACCATCGACTAAATCCTCCACTGTTGTAACTGTGATATTTGCCAATATTCCCTGCCAAGCGCTCATTCGAGCTTCTATAGCATTGGTATCCGCTTCAATTGCGCCAACTCTAAATTCCAAATCCCAATCTGCACCGAAATCCGCATGTCCGGTTAGATTGTCACTAGACGCTACATCAGCCCCCGTGTAGTGAGCCAGCGTAAACATCAGTGATTTACCGGCATCGCTAGTCGCAAGATTGCATCCATAGAGCAATAGATCTGCATCTTCAGTCAGGAAGGCACTCAATTTTCTAAAAGCATTTTCGTGCGAGGCCGAATTCTCCGCTGAAACAAGATCTTCGCCAAGCCTGAAACCATCGCCTTCACCGTGTGAAAAGATATGTAGTTCGTCGATTTTTCCAAGCAAGGAAAGCTCGTCATTAATCCGTTCAAGGCCTGATTCTTCGGAATCAACAAGTATTATTGTTGCTGAAGAATCTTGTGAAAGTCTGTCGTGTAATTCCTGATAGTTGGATATGGATGTATCAATGACATAAACAGAGATAACTTCAGTTTGTGTCTTGTCTGCTTCTGCGTTGATTGCCAAAAGCTCCATGGATGCCAGATGCTCTTCATCCTCAGCTTTCCTGTCATCATCCGGGCGCAAAAGGTCCAGGCCTGCAAATAGATTATCTGCAGAATAAAGAACGCGCTCTTCGAGCTGTTCGACAATAGGTTTTTTATTTCTTTTTTTCATTACATCAGTGTCGACAAAGCAGTTCTGGCCACTTTTTTTTAAACGAAACTCGACAAACAAAAAAGTTTCATCCACTAACGAAAGTCGGCAGAAATCGCTAATTCTTCACGAATACAACGATGACGGGTTTTATCTTGCAGGTTGGAATCAGGTCAGGATGATTTAACGTGCACAAAACGTCTGCATCAGGAATATTGGTATATCCTGCATGTATTTAAGCGCACGGCTACAGGCATAGGTGCAGATCAATCCAGGAGATGAATATTGGGAAGCCTAAAACTAATGCGCCTCTTGCCATGAATTTCCAATACCTAAATCGACTTCAAGTGGCACTCTCAATTGTGCAGCATCGACCATTAACTTTCTTATCTGCTCAGCAACAACAGCCGCTTCCCCTGCCTTAACTTCAAGGACCAGCTCATCGTGTACCTGCATAATGATCCTGGCGTCAGTTGCCGAAGTTTTTAGCCAGTTATCGGTGGTGAGCATTGCACGCTTGATAATGTCGGCCGCTGTACCTTGCATGGGTGCGTTTATAGCCGTACGCTCTGCGTATTGACGCAACTGGCCGTTTCTCGCATTGATGTCCGGCAGATACAAACGCCGCCCAAAGACAGTTTCAACAAAACCTGTCTCCTTTGCCGATTCACGTGTTGAATCCATATATTCTCTTACGCCAGGGTATCTGGCGAAATAGACATCGATGTATTCCTGGGCTTCATGGCGTTTGATATCCAGCTGTTTAGCCAGGCCAAAGGCAGACATGCCGTATATAAGACCAAAGTTTATAGCTTTTGCGGCACGACGCTGGTCATCTTCAACCTTATCCACATCTACAGCAAAAACTTCTGCAGCAGTAGCACGGTGTATATCCTTACCCTCAGCAAACGCTTCAAGCAGTCCAGCATCGCCAGACAAATGCGCCATGATGCGCAGCTCTATCTGAGAATAGTCTGCCGCCATCAGTCGATATCCATCAGCGGGTATAAAAGCCTCCCTGATGCGTCTTCCCTCTTCGGTACGAATCGGAATATTTTGAAGATTTGGATCTGATGAGGATAGCCGGCCTGTTGAGGCAACAGCCTGATGATAAGACGTATGTATACGACCGGTCTTATCATTAATCTGCAAAGGCAGTTTATCGAGGTATGTGGATTTAAGCTTTGTCAGACTGCGGTGCTCCAGAATAATGCGCGGCAATTCATGATCTGCTGCCAATTGCACCATGACATTCTCGGCCGTTGACGGTTGCCCTTTGGGCGTTTTAGCCAACACTGGAAATTCTTTCTCTACGAAAAATATTTCCTGTATCTGTTTTGGGGATGACAGGTTAAATTCACGACCCGCTTCCTTAAATGCTTCCTGCTGCAATTTATCTAGCTTAATCGCAAATTCTTCACTCTGTTTTTTCATCATCTTTGCATCGATACGAACACCATTACATTCGACGCGTGAAAGAACTGATAGCAAAGGCACTTCAATCTCTTCGTAAAGCTTTTGTAATTTCTTCTGTTGACCAAGCTCCGGCCACAAGGCCTGATGAAGACGCAACGTAATATCAGCATCCTCTGCAGCATAGGGACTGGCAATTTCTAGATCTATCTGGTTAAAGGTCAGTTGTTTCTTGCCTTTACCTGCAACATCTTCATAGTGAACAGTTGTCTCACCTAAATAGCGCATGGCAAGACTATCCATATCGTGACGACCACCGGTTGAATTCAACACATAGGATTGCAACATAGTGTCGTGCGCGATACCGTGCAGCTCGACATCGTACTTATGCAGCACATTTGCATCGTATTTAAGATTTTGTCCGACCAGTAAAACGGCAGGGTCTTCAAGCATTGGTTTTAGTTGTTGCAACACTTCTTCAAGCGGGAGTTGTTCAGGCGCTCCTTCATAATCATGTGCAAGTGGCACATAGGCAGCCTCTCCTGCTTCGACAGCAAAAGATACACCCACCAATCCCGCACTCATGTAATCAAGACTATCGGTCTCGGTATCGAAAGCGATTAGGTCTGCCTTTTTGAGCTTTTTCATCCAGCGTTCAAACGATGAGCGATCAAGTATCGTTTCGTAACGCCGGTCAACAGATTGATCAGCTTTTATTATTGCTGATGATTTAACACTTGTAGCACCTGTCGAACTTGAGTCAGTATCAAGCTCAGCAAGCATGGATTTGAATTCAAGCTCTGTATAGAGTGCCTGCAATGCCTCTTTGTCAGCAGGCTTCATAACCAGGTCTGCAAGCCCCTGCTCCAATTCAACATCTGTTCTGATGCTCGCTAGATCATAGGACATGGGCAGGAACTCAATACTGGCACGTAACTTTTCACCGATTTTGCCTTTGATATCGTCGGCGTTTTTAATCACCTCCTGCATGGTTCCATAGCTAGCAAGCCATTTGGCAGCGGTTTTTGGGCCACAACTTGGAACACCCGGAATGTTGTCCGATGTGTCCCCAACCAAAGCAAGATAATCGATAATTTGATCGGGGCGGACACCAAATTTCTCCATCACAGCGTCAGCATCCATGTGTTGCTGATTCATGGTGTTGATAAGCGTGATATTACCTTCGACCAGTTGTGCCATATCCTTATCGCCTGTCGAGATTAGTGTCGTTCGACCGGCTTCTTCCGAGATTTTGGCAAGCGTACCAATTACATCATCAGCCTCTACACCAGGAACACTAATCAGACAAAAACCCGATGCGCGTACCAATGCGTGCAGCGGCTCTATCTGACATCGAAGATCATCAGGCATCGGTGGCCGATTCGCCTTGTAATCTTTGTAAATATCGCTCCGAAAAGTTTTACCTTTGGCATCGAAAACAATCCCCACCGTGTTGCTGCCAGTTTGTTCAACCAATTTTCTGATCATACTTATAACGCCACGCACGGCATTGGTAGGCATGCCTTTACTGGTTGTCAGCGGTGGTAAGGCGTGAAAAGCGCGATACAGATAGGACGATCCATCTACTAGAATTACAGTATCCTGCTCTGACATATCTGATCCGAGTGATTTTTTCGAGGTCGATGGAATAGCTGAATATACCTGCTTATAAGACAGGCGGCTTTATTGCTTCTATATTGTCTCTAATGGGCTTGCCTAGTGTAGCTACAAAAACAGGTGCTACAAAAACAGGCGCTAAAAACAAGCGCAAAATCCAATAAGTGCTTAATTACAGGCTGATTCGTTCCGGCGGTTCAGGACACGAGCTTGTTCAAGGAGTCATTACTCAATCATGCGACAAATTACAACAAAAAACTACAAATCTGCCGAAGATCGCGATCGCATGCTAAATCGCGATTCGTGGAAAGTATTCCAGATCATGGCAGAATTTGTCGATGGCTTTCAGCAACTAGCTGATATCAGCCCATCGGTGAGTATTTTCGGTTCAGCCCGCTTCAAGCCGGATCACAAGTACTACGAGGTTTCAGAGCACATCGCCCGCCTGCTTAGCGATGCAGGTTTCACCGTTGTCAGCGGCGGCGGCCCTGGCGTTATGGAAGCAGCCAACAAAGGCGCTTTTGCCGGGAAATCAGACAGTGTCGGATTAAATATAAAATTGCCGCACGAACAGACAGGCAATCCCTATCAGGACATCGGCGTTACCTTTAAATACTTTTTCGCGCGCAAGGTCATGTTCGTTAAATACGCATCCGCCTACGTGGTTATGCCCGGAGGCTTTGGCACGCTCGACGAATTGGCGGAAATCCTCACGCTGATTCAAACCGGCAAAACCAAACGGATTCCCGTTATTTTATATGGTAGCGACTTCTGGAAAGGTTTGATTGACTGGTTTGATAACACGCTAGTCGAAGTCGGCACCATCAGTCCCGAAGATGTTGATCTTTACAAAATTACCGATGATCCGCTGGAGATCGTCGATTTGATTTTCGATTTTTACGAAGGCGTGGATATCGATAGCATCATCGATGGCTCGCAGCTATCAATGGATATCTGATCATCATATATCTTTCATTTGCGCGAGAGTGGCTCTGACTGTATCGACAATAACCTGTGTTCGACGATCAATTTCAAGGTTGAGTCGATCACCCTGGCGACACTGCCCAAGATTGGTCATCTTGAGCGTTTCAGGTATTAAATATACCTTGAAGGTATTGTTGTCACGATCCAGATCGCCAACAGTCAGACTGGCGCCGTGTATACCCAAATAGCCTTTATTGAACACATAACTGTTTATATGGCTGGGTAAAGATAGAGTAATGATGTGATTTGTTGATGTTTGCTCAATATTTTCGACAACTACCATATCATCAATATGGCCGGATAGTTCGTGGCCACCAATCTCCTGACCAAACACCGCAGCCCGTTCGACATTAACCAAATGTCCCTTCAACAAGGACCCGAGCGTTGTTATTCGGAGTGTTTCTTGCATCGCGTCAAACCAGACTGCGTGTGAATTATCTGTATCAATTGCATCTATTTGTGTGACTGTCTGACAGCAGCCATCTATCGCAACACTAGCACCGGTTTGAAGGTCTTTGCATAAAAATGCAGGAATTTTGACCGCAAATCGCATGAAGTCAGATGACTTCTCGATCGCAGCCACTGAGCAGGTTTGATTGACAATTCCGGTAAACACAATTGCTTTTCTGACTCGGTTTTGATTCGATTTTGCTTTAAACTACGGGAACAACAAGGATTTACGGCACTTATTGTACTCATTTTGAGTGATGCTAATAGATCAGCAAACAAAAATGTGATCTTCAACTCATGTGCACTATCAAGACGGGTCTTTGCACTACCGCTGGTAATAGAGCAACCATCGTAAATTAAAGCGCAGGGTAGACGAGTCAATAAACCGCAGGGATCGGACATGAGGGAAGAAAATATCAAAACCGAACAAGAAACATTGCTGAAATTACCCTCAGCGGATCATTCATTCGGTCACTCGTTGGTGAAACTAGCGCGTAACAAGCTGGTACTTGCTATAGCGGCTATTACATTGCTAGTCGGCGCAGTGCCAGCTGGTGCCGGCATCATAAGCTATACCTTCAAAACTGATATCCGTGAAATCAATTCCGGTACAGGCAACGCTAACGACTTTATGACAATCCAGATCAATCAGGCTGTGGGCCCGATAGATTGCCGAAGCAATGTGTTGAAAGTCGGTGACGATCCTCACTTGCGCCAGAAGATCGAGACACTGGCTATGTCCGCACTGGTGCAACAGGATCAGGTAATGATCAGAATCCCGGTTTCGCGTGGCGACTGTATAGACGGCAGCCCCGCCATCCTTGATATGTATTTGCTACATAATTCCTAGCAATAACCGAATAATGGTCATCCACCCTCATTTATGACCGTCTCATGCACTTTTCAGCAGTAAATCCCTGATTTCCCTATTCCGCACAACGACCTTCGATAGGTCTTACATCTCTGTTTTTATTGATTTTTTAGTGACGAAATCGCAAAATATCAGCGATATCTCGTTGAATTACCAAGTCGTAGCGCAAAAACGTCCCACTTTTCAATTGGTTGGGATATTATTCCCAACATCTTCTACTTTGTGACCTAAAGCAAACCGGTCTCAAGGTGTCTGACGTTAAAATTAGCAACGTGGATATCAACTTACTTTTACTGCTGAAAAGCCTGACAGCGAGAAATCAGACTCTCCGTTAATGCAAGACAGTATCCGAAAACCTGTTGCCAGACTGCTTGCGCCTCTCGCACGCTTACTCCTGCGTCATGGAGTCTCGCACGCGCAGTTCGCCGATTGGTCGAAAGCGGCCTTTATCAACCAGGCTGTGCGCAATTTCGGTGTGCGCAATAAAAAACCATCAGTCTCGCGCATCGCTATTGTTACTGGCATCAACCGTAAAGAAGTCAAGCGCGTTCTGGAACTTCCCCAGGAAGAAGATACAGGCAAGGCAAAGCAAAACCGGGCAACGCGTGTTGTCACAGGATGGTTACAGGATTCTGATTTTCACGACAGCAAAGGCAATCCTGAAACACTGGATTTCGGGGTGCCGGAGAATTCATTCAATCTACTGGTCAAACGCTACGGTGGCGATGTACCTGCCCGTGCCGTGCTTGATGAATTACTTAGAGCGGGTACTGTTACCCGCGATGGCGAAAAGATTCGCATGAAACAAAAGGGTTATGTCCCTCATGAAAGCGAGGAACAGATGCTCAATATATTTGGAGACAGCTCGTCTGATCTGCTGGAGACGATTGATCACAACCTCTCAAACGATCCCGCAAATTCGCGATTACAGCTTAATGTCGTCTACGACAATCTGCCACAAGATTGCCTGCCGGAATTTAAAAAATTAGCAGAAAAGAAGTCCATGGAACTACTTCAGGAACTGGACAAATATTTGGTTAAACAAGATCGTGACGCAAACCAGTCTGTTGAAGGTTCCGGCACATTCAGAGCGGGCCTTGGCGTCTATCTGATTGAGCAGGATCTGACGGAAAGCGGCGAATCAGAACAGTCTGGTGGTAATAATGAAAACTAGAATATACACACCCGTAGCTGTGCTACTAACATTGTTTTTGGTTGCCTGTGATGGCGGCATAACAGGTACAGGTGGAATCAACGACCTTCCGACGATCTCGGCCCCTCCTAGCGGTGCGCCAATAGATCCAAGCGCACCTATCGAAATGGTTGATTTGCTGCCACAGGAAAGTGATAGCTCGTTTAACAATTCGTTAGATGAAAGTGATCGTAATGATGCAATATTTAAATTAATTAACGGCGTTGTCGGTCTCGGGCCTATTAACGCGCGCCTTGAAGACGGTGTAGGCGATGCTATTGTCGCTGAACAGGGATTATCGTTCGGTGAAGGTGGAGCAACTTACGTCTCATTGCCTGCCGATACGCTGCAACTTGATGTTGTTCCTGCTGCAGACTTTGCAGCCGACCCACCAGTCCAACAGATTGTTGGCATTAATCCATTGACATTGAATGCTGGTAGCGCGACAACCGCGATCCTGCGCGGCTCTCTGGATGAGATGCTACAGGCACCACTTCAAGTCTTTTCCATTTCCAATTTGCTGAGTACCAACAACACTGCAACGCTACGACTGCGCATAATCCATGCGGCCCCTGCATTTGACGCCGCAGGCCCGGTTGATATTTTTATCAGCCCTGCCAACAATCAGCAACCAACAGTAGGCTTGCCGACTTTTAGCAATGCCAACTACGAGGAAGGTGATGCCGGGTTTATCGAAGTAGCCACTGGCAGCTATGTTATTACAGCAACAGACGTAAACGGGCAAACCCAGCGTATTCCAACAATCGATCCGATTACACCTGCCGCGGCAAGTTCAACCACGATTGTTATTCTTGATGATCCGGAAGGTGTGTTGGGGGTTGATGTCAGACTGGTTGTTATTAATGATGGTGATCGCACGGGTCTTGAGTAAATCCTTTTATGTCATTAGTGTCGTGCGTGCTCGGGTATTGCTTCGCTGAGGGCGCCGTGGATACGTCCATGTAGGCTTGACTATCGCATCCCTGCGATAGACACCTCATCGAAACAATCCCCAACCACACACTAGTTCCATGTTGTAAGTGGTGTTGCTGTAGAGGCTGCAAACCTTACAACACGCCCGCATCGAGTCCCGCAGCGACCAGCGTGCCAAGCTCTTCGCACTGCGATTCAAAGGCAGGCTGATACTCCCCCTTTAATAATAAAACCGGGTTTGCACTCTTCCAGCGTAACCCGGTAATTATTTTATCAATCGCTAGCTGCGTGCCAGTCCCATCACTACCTGCACGGATGTACAAGGCATAGGGCAAACCTTGCTTCTCCTCCAGGCAGGGATAATATATTCTTTCAAAAAAATCTTTTATCAACCCACTCATGTAGGCGAAATTTTCTGTCGTGCCGATGATGATGCCATCGCTTGACAACACTGCTTCAGCATCAGCCTCTTGGGGAGATTTCAATACTGGCGTCACCCCTTCCACATCTGGATGATTTGCGCCGCGCAATACCGCATCGGCCAACGATCGAGTGTTGAGTGACGGCATGTTGGCTACGATCAGTAATTTTTTCATCTAGATACATTGCAACACGTTACAGTAAGCTAAACACTCGTGGCCCAGGTTGGGCTACAAGTGAACGACATTTAAAATAAATCGATGTCCACTATATTAACTGCTCAGCACCCACAACGCATTGTCTGCCTTACCGAGGAAACTACAGAGACTCTGTATTTGCTCGGCGAACAGGATCGAATCGTCGGCATATCAGGCTTTACTGTTCGTCCTCCAGAGGCGAGACGTGAAAAGCCCAAGGTATCTGCCTTCCTGTCTGCAAAAACCAACAAGATACTGGATTTAAAACCGGATCTTGTCATCGGATTTTCTGATTTGCAGGCAGACATAGCTGCAGAATTAATCAAACAAGGTTTAAATGTACTTGTATTTAACCATCGGTCAGTCGAAGAAATCCTGCATATGATCCTGACACTGTCATCCATTATCGGTGTTGAAGAGCGAGGCCGGCAACTGACAGAAGAATTATCTAATGGACTGCATGAAATACAAAAAGCTGCCGCCAATTATCAACGCAGACCGACGCTGTTTTTTGAGGAATGGGATGATCCACTGATATCCGGTATTCAATGGGTATCCGAATTAGTCAGAATTGCAGGTGCCGACGACAGCTTTCCTGAGCTATCTACACAAAGTCTCGGTAAAGACAGAATCATCGCCAATCCCGATGAGGTCATTAACCGCAATCCGGACATTATCGTCGGATCTTGGTGTGGCAAAAAATTCAGACCAGAAAAAGTAGCTGCACGTGAAGGCTGGCAGAAAATTGCTGCTGTGCGCGACAATCAACTACATGAAATAAAATCGGTGAACATACTCCAACCGGGACCGGCTGCGTTGACTGATGGTGTTAAGCAACTGCAAGGTATTGTTCATGCGTGGCATGAAGCTAATAGTTGAAGCTAGAAAGTACAGTGAATTAAAACTTTTCGCTCGTCATCCCCGCCTACGCGGGGTGACGACAAGGGCGAAAGTGGCTATGCAAATCAAGTAGCCACCTGCGGTGTAGAAGGTGCACCCTGACTGGATGCCTCATCATTGATAGCTTGCACAACAGCAGGCAAAGGCTTCTTCATATATGGCGGTGTTTCTATATCCAACGCAGACAGTATGGACGACGTGACAGCCACTAAATTATATTCAGTATCCATGCTGCTTAGATGATTCAAGTCAGAATGGCCATTAAATACGAAGCAACAACCACCAGCTACGTGCTGAGCAGTTGAGCCGCTCATGTCCTGTATTTCATCAATAACAAGACCTGCTTCTGACAGCGATACCTGACGATTGCCAACAGTGATGTGCTCGATATCAAGATTATTCTGGAACACGAGAAAAGCGCACTGACGATCACTGCTTGGTTTAACCACAGGTTTTTGATCGTTGATCAATGTGTTTTCAGTCACTTGTTCAAATCGCTTGAATATTTCAGGCGTAGAGAATTCGACAACGTATTCAGGCTCCATGCCGGTCAATTTATTGTATTCATCCGAGCTAAAACCAAGACTTTGCATAAAAGCATCAAAATCGCCAATAATCAATTGATTATGAATAACTTCGTGTTCGATGGCTGCCTGGCCCATACTGGCTATAGCCATGACTGAATATTCAGGATTGTCTTTAACAAATTTATCCAGACGGCCCATCATGTAATCGGCTTCTTTCATGGCGTTATCGATCTCGCCACCATAGGTATCGCGCCACGCTTGTGGCATGCGATTAACTTCGTAATCATCAACAAACTTGGCGGCCCAATAGCGATGCATGGATGCAGCCACATGGTTGGCAAATATCGTTGCGAAGTCTGGCTTGTTCTTTTTGATTTGCTTAAAGACTACGTCGAATGTCATGAGCGCCTGAATATTGCGGCGCCTGACAATACGCGTACTGTCACGGCGTTCGCTTATCAGTTGCGACACTGTTCTGGCAATTGTCGTTGGGGTAATGCCAAGACGTGGCAAGTTGATCACCAAGTCCAGCACCTGACCAATACCAAAACCACCCTTTCTGACGTTTCTGCCAGAACGCTGAACCGCAAGATTATTCAGGCGCTGAAAAGATCCCAGGTATTCAGGCACAGTTTCAAAGGTAGGCGCGAAAGGGTCAGCCAGATAAAAGTCTATGTTATTTTCATCTTCCGGCATGGGATAAGAACCTATCGATGCCCCAACACCAACACGCTTGCCACCCTTGCGGATCAAATCCCAAACAGGCGGGTACTTGTCTTTACCCGGTGCATCCTTTTGGTTGTACTCGACAAATCCGTGTTCGGTATCAGGTACCGCGCGATGGAAAGTCTGCCAACTTAGTTTCGGGTGTAATTGAATCTGATCGGGCGTAGCCGCGATGAATTTTGCAGATCGCTTAAGAACTGATGCCCACTTGGAATTTGGATTGTCTGCAATAAAACTGTCAATGACCCGATAAGGGACTTCATTGATTTCCAGAACAATGAGTTTCTTGTCCATTTTTTTCATTACCCAATAATTATAAATCGAACAGCAATTTGTATGATCTGTCGCGTTCAAAAATGCAATTTTTTGCTTTTCCACGCATATTTGCGATCAAGCCCCTGCAATCTGTAACGGCACACCAACGCTTAAAATTTAGATGACACACCGCATTACTGGCCAATTGTACGAAAATATCGGGGCAGGCGGGCTGTGCGGCCATGCTTTAATACGACAATGGGTTTCGAACAATTATCCCACTATCAAGATTACGATAATTTTATCAGCTAGTTAGGGACAAACAAGTAAACAACTGAGTTTTCAGACAGTCTTTACAGCCTGCACTGTCAAGCATTGTCACAATTGGGGTATGTGGGAAGCGGATACTAACTAAAGCTGGAAATGATCATAGCTCTGGCTGCAGGTTCGCATAGGCGAGAACCAACCATTTAGCACCGTGATTCTCAAAATTGACTTGCACTCTGGCATTGCTACCTGAGCCTTCATGGTCCAGAACGGTGCCAGTACCAAACTTTCCGTGTGATACCTGCTGACCAACTTCAAGCACAAATCCATGCGTGATGTCCTCGACCTGTGCCTCTTTTGTATGCTGGAAAACCGGTCGAGTCACATTCATACGTGGTCGTATTTCTTCCAGTAATTCTTTCGGTAATTCAGATACAAATCTTGAAGGTGGGTTGTATTGCTCGCGGCCGTAAAGTCGACGGTACTCAGCCATGGTCAGATACAGTTTTTCTCTTGCACGCGTGATGCCCACATAACAAAGTCTACGTTCCTCCTCCATACGACCTGGTTCTTCAGCAGAGCGTTGGTGCGGAAATAGCCCTTGTTCCATACCAGCGATGAAAACTACTGGGAACTCCAGCCCTTTGGCAGAGTGTAAGGTCATCAATTGAACGCAATCGGTATCTGTTTCACCTTGGCCCTCACCTGCCTCCAGAATTGCATGCGCAAGAAATGTATCAACAACACCGAGATCTGTATCTACATCTGCCTGATACTGGAAGGTTCTTGCTGCAGTAGAGAGTTCCTGCAAGTTCTCGACCTTTGACTGTCCACGCTCTGTCGCATCTTTTTTAAAGTGAGCAAGTAATCCGCTGTCTTTAACCACGACTTCAACAACACGCTGTAAATTAACCTCGTCATCGGCATCACGCTCACTAGCGATAGATCGACTCATACCCTGTATAAGCGTAAGAAACTTCTCTATGGCCGTACAGGCACGTGCGGACAATGCCTTGTTTTCAACCAGTGTAACTGCCGCCAGCCAGTAGGATTGCTCGTATTCACGCGCTGCCGCTCGTATTGTTGCTACTGTTTTATCACCAATGCCTCGCGGAGGCTGGTTAATAATACGTTCGAACGAAACGTCGTCATGCGTGTGTTGGCATAGGCGTAAATACGACAACGCATCTTTAATTTCCGCTCTTTCAAAATAACGCAAGCCGCCATAAACACGATAACCAATACCAGCTGCGATTAAATATTCTTCTACCGAACGTGACTGCGCGTTTGAGCGATACAAAATAGCGTAGTCACTACGACGTGCGCCGTTCGTACCAATACCACTTTGTATGGTTTCAACGATAAACCGTGCTTCGTCGGTTTCGTTGTAGGCGTTATACAAGGTAATGGGCTCACCATCACTATCAGCAGTCCAGAGGTTTTTACCGAGACGATCCCTATTGCAATCTATCAGCGCATTGGCAGCAGCAAGTATGTTGCCTGTAGAGCGATAGTTTTGTTCAAGACGAATGAGTTTTGTATCAGGGAAGTCCTGATTAAAATTCAGAATGTTCTCAACCCTTGCTCCACGCCAGGCATAGATTGACTGATCATCATCACCCACAGCGAAGATATTGCCGTCACTTCCGGCCAACAATCGAATCCATGCATATTGAATTGCATTGCTATCCTGAAATTCATCAATCAGTAAATGTTTAAAGCGACTCCGATAATGCTGCAACAGAGATTCGTTTTTCTGCAAGGTTTCCAGGGTTCGCAGTAACAACTCCGCGAAATCTATCGTACCCGCACGTTCGCAGGCAGCTTCATAAGCACGATACACACGCATGTACTGATCAACGACAGGATCATCTCCGTCGCCATCCGATGCTCTTCTGCCCTCGTCTTTTTCTGAATTAATAAACCACTGCAACTGCTTGGGCACCCATTGCGACTCATCAAGCTCCATTGAGCGCAACACGCGTTTGATGATGCGTAGCTGATCATCAGAATCTATGATTTGGAAGGCTTGCGGCAAATTGGCTTCTACGTAGTGTGAGCGCAGAAATCGATGCGCCAGACCATGAAATGTGCCAATCCACATAGGCCCAACTGGCTGATCGAGCAAGGTTTCAGCGCGCCGACGCATTTCGCGGGCTGCCTTATTGGTAAAGGTCACTGCGAGGATACTGAAGGCAGATACGCCCTCGACTCGATTAAGCCAGGCTATACGATGGGTGAGTACACGGGTTTTGCCACTGCCAGCGCCAGCCTGCACCAGAACATTACCGGTCTCGGCAGTGACGGCTTCGCGCTGTGAGTCGTTGAGTGAATCAAGAATATCGGATACGTCCATGCGTCCATTCTATCAAGAGCGCGTGACGCCCCGTAACAACATAAAGATCGAAATCAAGGCAAATGGCCATAAATACCAGGGTAAGGCTGAAATCTGCCCCTCGGAAACAACATATCTTGCGCTACCAATGATCACGCATGCCAGCAACACACTGCCACCAGCAACTGTCGAGACCAGCGCGCGCTGGCGTGCGCGCTCCGATTTATGTAATCCAGCACTCTGGCGGGCCAGGCCATAGGCCCGACTGTTTATTGGGTTTGCTCGCACAGCGGGCGTTGTTGTCTCGCCCTCGCCTCGCGGCACACTAAAGGAAGCCGACTGGGATGCCAGTGTTTGAGACTCCACCAAAGCATGCAGCAGCATCGGCATATCAGGCAGTCTGTCGATTATCATGGGCGCTTGCTCAAGCACACGATCAAGCAATGCTTTCGGGCCGCGCCGATCAAGCATCCATTGTTCTAGAAAGGGCTTGCCTGTGGCCCAAAGATCCAGCTCCGGATACAGCTGCCTACCCAGGCCCTCTATATTAAGTAAGGTTTTCTGTAACAGGACAAGCTGTGGCTGCACTTCCATCTCGAAGCGTCGAGCAGTATTGAATAACTGTACAAGTACTGCACCAAAAGAGATTTCGGATAAAGGCTTCTGAAATATGGGATCGCAGACGGAGCGTATGGCAATTTCAAATTCGGACACACTGGTATGCACCGGCACCCATCCCGAATCAACATGCAGTTGGGCAACCCGGCGATAATCGCGTGAGAAAAATGCCAGTAGATTTTCACCAATATAATGTTGATCCTGCTCAGTCAGCGACCCCATGATGCCAAAATCGATGGCTATGTAATTAGGATAGGAAGGATTTTCGTCTGAGACAAAAATATTACCTGGATGCATATCAGCATGAAAAAAATTGTGCTTGAACACTTGCGTATAGAAAATCCTCACACCATGTTCAGCCAGTTTTTTCATATCGATGCCCTGACGATGCATCTCATCCACATTGCGAATGGGTATGCCATAAACACGCTCAAGCACCAGCACGTTCATTCGACAGTAATCCCAATGCACATCCGGCACATACAGAATATCGATATCCTTATGATTGTGCTTCAACGTTTCAGCATTACCAGCCTCACGAATTAAATCGAGTTCACCATGAATGGTTTTATCGTATTCGGAAACCACTTCACGGGCGCGCAGACGTTTACCATCCGGATATAGATTGCCAACCAGGTCACTTAGCAAGTACATCAAGCCAACATCGCGGTTTATAGTTTTTACGATGTTCGGGCGCAATATTTTAACAACAACATTTCTACCATCAGGCAGCACAGCGCCATGTACTTGCGCAACGGAAGCCGATGCGAGCGGCTCATTTTCAAAACTAAGGAATGCTTCTTCGATTTTCATACGCAAGGCGGTTTCGACTTCTTGTCGCGCGACTTGCGTATCAAAAGGTGCGACCTGATCCTGCAATAGTGCTAATTGATTACCAATGTCATCCGGCAGTAGATCCCTTCGGGTTGACAGCACCTGTCCCAGCTTGACAAACACCGGGCCCAACTCCTGAAGACATAACCGAATTCGTTCACCTCTGGGTAAAGCTCTGTTATCACGATTTAACCAGCGTGTCGGCGAAAGAAGAAAAATATGTTTAAGCCAGGCATAGTGAGACGCATCGAGTATTAGTTCTTCCAGGCCGTATTTGACAAAAGCATGCTCGATCCGAAATAGGCGCAAGAGACTTGCCGGATACATGAGTGTGGATAATGCAGACAATGGTCAGTCGCCTGTTTTATGGGTGACGTCGGCCGCAGTACTTGCGTCCGCCGAACCACGCTTGGTTGTTTCGAATTTCACAAGCCTCGCCTCCAGCCTGTCGAGATCACTGCGCAAATCATCTACCGACTGACAATAGCTGTTAACGTCAGCATGATTCACTGCGATACCACCCTGAGCGCTTTGGGTGCCTTGGGTGCTTCCAGTTTGCTCATCGTTCGCGTTCGTAGAACTATCTGTAAAAACGGAAGCTGAGCCAGTCTTTATAAAATTCTCTGCACTTTGTTCGAAACGCTCAGCACCTCTAGCGAATAGTGCCTGTATACCACTACCGAAACGAAACAACTGATGAGCAGATGAATCACCTATTAAACCCGAAAAATGCTCTTCCCAGTCAATATCAAGATTATTGGCTATTTTTTTCAATTGCTTTGCGGTTGTTACATCACCTGCGATTGAAACAGTGCCGTTCATTAATGCTTCTGGATCTTTCAGTAGCGATAGTAAATCGAATAAGGAACCGCTTAGTGTAGTGTCAGGTTCGCCGTCATGAAATCGCGATAGCTCTACGCCCTCTCTAACAATAATGGCAAATACGTTGACATCCAGGTTAGTGACCTGCACTTCTACGACTTTTCCTTCGAGCGCCTGCAATTCGATTACTGCATCAGGATCAAGTGCTATTGCGCGATTGAACGCACCTTGAATAAGAACCAGCAACGGAAGTGGAATAATCATCGTCCTTTGTTCAATCAAAGCGAAACGCTTTATGTAGAGCCACGATACCACCCGTCATATTCTGATAACCAACATCTTCAAAGCCTGATTCTCTCATCATTGATGCTAATGTCTCTTGGTTCGGATGCATTCGAATGGATTCAGCAAGATAGCGATAGCTATCCGCATCATTCGCAATCAGGCGCCCCATAAATGGAAGCGCGGAGAAAGAATAAGCATCATAGGCTTTCGATAACAAGGGTAATACCGGTTTTGAAAATTCCAACACCAACAGTCGCCCACCGGGCTTTAAAACCCGAAACATCGAATTAAGCGCCTTTTGTTTATCAGTGACATTGCGTAATCCGAATGCCATGGTTATACAATCGAAACTCTCATCCTCAAAAGGCAAGGCCTCAGCATTAAGCTGAACGTAAGTAACATTATCGCAAATACCCTTATCGATCAGTCGATCACGCCCTTGGCCAAGCATCATGGCATTAATATCTGCCAACACAACCTGCCCTGAAGTACCTACACGCCTTGACAGTTTTATAGCCAGATCACCGGTACCGCCGGCAAGATCCAGCACGCACTGACCAGCACGAACAGATGACTGTTCGATTGTGATTCGCTTCCATATACGATGAATACCAAAAGACATCAGATCGTTCATGACATCGTAACGTGACGCGACCGAATCAAACACTTCAGATACGCGTAATTCTTTCTCTTCGGTGGCAACTTTCTGATAGCCGAAATGCGTCTGAGCTGAACTTTCTGGCTCTACCGTGTTGTTCAAAAGATTATTATCCTTTGTGATTTTCAACGTATATATCCTTAACTCTTCAAAGAGGATCTAATCAGTCCTTGGCGGGACCATCGTCACGCTCATGCCCTGCTGCACGCAGTTTTTCAAGATAATGCGCCCAGTTCTCCTCATAGTATCGACCAAGACCATACAGGTAATCCCAGGTAAAGAGACCCGTGTCATGACCATCATCGAAATGCAGTTTCACAGCGTAATTACCCTGTGGCGTCATTTCGACAATATTTACATTTTCCTTGCCCAGCTGAAGTACTTCCTGACCGGGTCCATGACCCTGAACCTCAGCGGACGGTGAATGCACTCTGAGGTATTCACAAGTCAGATTACACTCATAGCCATCGTCAAAATGCAGTTCGAGAACACGGCTCTTCTGATGAAGCTTTATTTCTGTCGGCTTGTGATCAGTCATAATGGCTCTTTAGGCGTTTGAATAAACTGCTTAGAGAATATAACGGCTTAAATCTACATTCTGTACGAGATCGCCGAGGTTCTGGTCCACATAATCGGCATCAATAGTAATTGCAGAGCCCCCTAAATCAGGCGCGTCAAAAGAGGCTTGCTCCAGTAAGCGCTCCATAACCGTGTGAAGTCTGCGCGCACCTATATTTTCTGTTGTCTCGTTCACTTCAAAGGCAACCTCAGCTATTCGGCGCAAGCCGTCATCCTTAAATTGCAATGCGACGCTTTCAGTTGACATCAAGGCACCAGCCTGTTCACTCAGAGAAAAATCCGGTTCTTTCAAAATACGCACAAAGTCCTCAGTAGTCAGGGCCTCGAGTTCTACACGTATCGGCAATCGACCCTGTAATTCCGGAATAAGATCCGATGGCTTTGTCAGATGAAATGCGCCGGATGCGATGAATAAAATATGGTCTGTTTTTATCATCCCAAATTTAGTTGATACTGTTGATCCTTCGACCAAAGGTAACAGATCCCGCTGCACGCCCTCTCTCGATACTTCGCCGTTACCACCACGCTCACCGGACTTCGTTACCTTATCTATCTCGTCGATAAACACGATACCATTTTGTTCGATGTTCTCCAGCGCTTTTAATTTCATCTCATCTTCATTAATAAGCTTGAGCGCTTCTTCATCAGTTAGCAATTTCATCGCTTCCTTGACCGACAACTTCCTTAATGAAGATTTGGTAGAACCAAGATTCTGAAACATACCCTGTAACTGCTGCGACATCTCTTCCATGCCGGGGGGTGCCATGATCTCAACCCCGACTGCTGCATTGCTGACATCTATTTCTATTTCCTTATTGTCGAGATCGCCTTCGCGCAATTTTTTTCTGAATTTCTGTCGAGTTGAGCTTTCTTCAGCAGTGCCGGATGTATCAACAAAACCTACACCTTTGGCAGGTGGCAACAACACATCCAGTATTCGCTCTTCTGCCGCATCCTCTGCTCTGTTACCCACTTTTTCTTTTTCACGCTCACGCGTCTCTTTCATGGCAACATCGGCGAGATCGCGAATAATAGATTCAACATCACGACCGACATAACCGACTTCTGTAAATTTAGTTGCTTCGACTTTGATAAATGGTGCGTTTGCCAGCCTGGCAAGACGTCGCGCTATTTCAGTTTTTCCAACGCCTGTAGGTCCAATCATCAAAATATTTTTTGGCGTTATCTCATTGCGCAGGTATTCATCCAACTGATTGCGACGCCAGCGATTTCGTAATGCGATAGCAACCGCCCGCTTGGCAGTTGCTTGTCCAACAATATGTTTGTCCAACTCTTGAACAATTTCACGTGGTGTCATTTCAGACATCAGGGTATAGCTCTCTTGTGATAATTAAACCAATCTACCGATAGCTCAGCTGGTGCGATTAATGCGAGAAGGCACTGGCAAGATATTTACAAGGAATTTCTAAATCCGGCCAGTATAAAAATCAGGTATTAATCAGCACTCTTAAGAGACTCAATGGTTAGATTGCCGTTAGTATAAATACAGATGGACGAGGCAATTCCAAGGCTTTGACTGACAATTTCTTTTGCGCCCATTTCTGTGTTGTTAATCAGCGCAAGGGCTGCGGCTTTGGCAAAGTCGCCGCCAGAACCAATTGCAATTAATCCATGCTCCGGTTCGATCACGTCGCCATTACCTGATATAACCAGGGATGAAGTGCTATCTGCTACGGCAAGCAGTGCCTCCAGTCTGCGTAACATACGATCAGTACGCCAGTCTTTAGCGAGCTCAACAGCTGCACGGGTTAGATTTCCACTATGAGCCTCAAGCTTGCCCTCAAAACGTTCAAATAGTGTAAAGGCATCCGCCGTGCCTCCAGCAAACCCGGCGAGCACCTTGTCATGGTACAGGCGTCGTACTTTTTTGGCATTACCCTTCATGACAGCATTGCCCAGCGTTACCTGGCCATCACCTCCTATTACCACCTCATTGTCACGGCGTACGCTAACAATGGTTGTTCCTCGAAATTGTTGCAAATTTGGTACTCCATTGAGGCGTTAGCGGACTATTGCAAACCGTCACGCATTGTTTTCGGTGTAGCTTTTTCGTCTGTCTTTTTTGCTAACTATCTTGTGGCCAGCTTTGTTTTCGACCTTGCTACCAAATTGACTGGTTTTAGCGAATCCAGCGGGTGTAGACAGAGCCGCCTATTTTAACCGAAATATCCAGCTTCGGCAGAGCCATCAGTCCGGCTTGCAATACTGCACCCGGGACGTGGAATGTCACTACCTGGTAGTGCGCTAATTCACACAAACAGGAATTAGAACATGCGCACTAACCGCTCGGGAGTGACACTGCTGCCGCTTAAATGAGCATTGTTGCGAAGCTTTTAACATTGCCTGATATACGCACAGCTTTGTGACGCAATACCATGCGGCACTGTGTTAATCTGCCCCCCCTATACCTGACTCGCATGATTCACAAAATAACAAGCGCAACCAGCAGGTATGACACGATCATGTCCTTGCAAATACCAACTCGAAAATCTGCGGGAAAAACCAGTTTCCCAACCTCGCCTGCAGGTGTTGAAGACTGGCTCAGGAACCTCGACGTATCCGATAGTGGCAGCTGGATACAGGATCTTTATCGCGGCTTGAAACACAGCAACCGACTGGAAGTCAAAAGCCTCAGTCGCGTTGAAATTTTAAAATTAATGGAACCCTATGTTGACGATGCACTGGACCAGCTCGCCAGCATGTATTTTCAACAACCTCTACCACTGTCGAAGAAAATATCCAATGTACATCAATTAGGCAGTAGCCTGCTGCAGGAACTTGGGTTTGCCTGGAAAATTGTTGTACAAGATACATATTCTACTTTACTGCAAGGACAAAATGGCGTACGCGCACAAGCAATTCTTCGTGCGTTGAGGGTTCTAGCAAAAAACATATTGCATCATTCACTCGTCTACAGTCCTGTGCCAGAAGGAATACTGGCGGATGCGAATACACTCTATCGGATGGCTGAGAAATCAGATATCAATAAACAAACAATCGTTATAGAAGACCAATACGATTGGTCTATAGAGCAGGCTTATTTTCATTTGCAGCTTTTGTCATTAGCAGACTTAAACACACAACGTCGCTCACAGATACCATTGATCAGTGATTATCTCGAATCCTTATCAGAGCTGATAAATCTATCAGGTGCAAAAGAGTCCTATCCACTTTCACAAGGGCTTTATGCAATTCATCTTGATCAGGACACACCACCGTTAGATTGGCGACAGTGCGCACCCTTACAAACAAGCTCACATAGGGTCATGGATATGACCAAATGTCTTAAGCAAATCAACCTCGACATTAAAAGTGCACCCGAAACAATAGAGCGTGAGCTGGAAACTTCCGTCTTGTACAAATCATCACTACAACGAATACAAGACCAGTTGCTTAATAGCAGCAACCGTAGCAGCCAACGTTTAATCTGCGATCACCCGGTTTCCGGTCACACTGGATTGAAAGACATACATACTCTGCTGGACCGGGTCAATAGCAAACAAGCCTCGGAAGCTGAACGAATACACATCATGCAACAAAGTGATTCGGAGTCCTGGCGAATCGTAAACAGCACAAGCCACGGATTTTGTCTGGAGTGGCGCAGCAGTCGTGCGAGTAATCTACAGATTGGCGAGCTGATCGCTTTGATTTCAACAGACACATCAGATCAAGATAGTGGAGGAGGCGTCGATATCGATAACCCCATCCCGACATTACAGATCGGCAGTGTCAGATGGGTCAATTATCGCAACAACGATCGTTTGTTGTGCGGCATCCAGCTTCTATCCGATGAAGTATCTGCTGTGCTGGTTGAGACGGCTTCAGCAGAGGATGATGGCACAAGACAGGAATGTCTTTTGTGCATAGGAGAAGCGCCAGCAACAGACCAATCGTCGAATCAGATAAGACTGCCAGAGCGTACCTTGCTTACACCACCCCATGCCTTCAGCGCATATTCCACACTCAGACTGCACCATCGCGGCAAAAGCAGCGAATGGCAAGTTCAGTCCAAGCCTGTAGCAAACGGCGGATTTGATCATCTGGCATTACAGCCTGCCAGCTGACCGGACAATCACTCAAAGCATTACGTGGTCAAAAAGGCATTTGTACCCAGGTTGCTTGCTTGATGTAAAGTGCTCAAAATTGCTCCCAAGGATTCAATCGGTTATCGGGCGGTGGAGCATTGATACTGAATGCTTTACAGGAGACAGCAGTGACCAACGAGATCGTGCGTGTTGAGACAGAGGGTGACAACGGCTTAATCTGTCTGGCCAATCCCCCGGTAAATGCATTGGGTTTAGCATTGCGTGTAGCTGTTTTAGATGCGCTACAACAATTACTCAAAGATACTAGCGTCAAAGCCATTGTATTGTACGGTGCAGGACGTTATTTCTCAGCTGGTGCTGACATCAAAGATTTTGATCGCTCAGCAGAAAAACCTTCTTTGCCGGAATTGCTCAAGGCTTTTAACGATAGCTCTAAACCAATAATAACCGTGCTCCACGGCATTGCACTCGGCGGTGCATTCGAACTCGCCATGGCAACTCATCACCGGGTGGGTATTGCTGGTCTGCGTGTTGGCTTGCCCGAGGTCAAACTGGGGCTTCTGCCTGGTGCAGGCGGTACTCAACGATTACCCCGCTTAACCAGCATCTCATCAGCGATAGATATTATCTGTACGGGTCGAGATGTTTCCGATGCTGAAGCGCTTGAACTTGGCATAATTTCCAGTCTTGAAGATGGCACACCACGTGAGGTAGGTCTGCTTGCTGCTAGCAAAGTGTTAAGCGGGAATCTAAAAACAGTAGCAACTGACAACCTCAAGGTAACCGCTGAACCAGCAGCAGTAGTTGAAGCACGCACTCGTTTCAGCAAAGGCTTGAATGCCCCCTTACGCGCGATCGATGCGATTGAAGCTTCGACCTTGCCAATAGATGAGGGACTAATAAAAGAACGCGCTATTTTTATGGAGCTAATGCAAGGCAGCGAGCGTGCCGCTCTTGTACATGCTTTCTTTGCCGAACGTGCCACTGTCAAAATTCCTGAACAAGACGCTTCAAAGCGCGATCTAAAAAACATCGGCATTGTCGGTGGTGGCACTATGGGTACGGGCATAGCTACAGCATTTCTACTCGCTGGTTTTCCTGTAGTTTTAATCGAAATAGAGACAACACGTGTCGGGAAAGCACGCTCTAGCATAGAAGCGAATCTTGCCGGTGCTTTGAAAAGAGGAAAGTTATCTGAACAGGGACATACTGATGCACTAAAAAATCTCAATGCTACCGATCAACTGACTGCACTAGCTGATGCAGATCTTGTAATTGAGGCGATTTTCGAAGACATGGGTGTCAAGCGTGAACTCTTTACAAAGCTAGACGACATTTGTAAATCCGATGCTATCCTCGCCACCAACACCTCGTATCTCAATGTCAACGAAATAGCAGCTGCCACTTCGCGACCAGAGAATGTCATTGGACTGCACTTCTTTTCTCCAGCCCATATCATGCGCTTACTTGAAATTGTTGTAGCTGAGAAAACTGCACCGCAGCTGGTTGCAACAACTTTTGATCTGGCGCGAAAGCTACACAAGATACCTGTTCGCTCTGGCGTGTGTGATGGCTTTATAGGAAATCGTATTCTGTCGAAATTTCGCAAGTGTTCAGAATATCTCTTGCTCGATGGCGCTAGCTTCGAACAGATCGACAACGCTCTGCAGAATTTTGGTTTTGCGATGGGACCGTTTGCTGTATCTGACCTTGCTGGTCTTGATATCTCTTACACTACTCGCCAACGTAAAGCTGCAACACGACCCGCAGAGGAGCGCTATTGTCGTGTTGCTGATTTAATCTATGAGAAAGGGTGGTACGGACGAAAAACAGGACAGGGTTATTATCGCTATGATAAGTCCAACACACGCACACCAAATCCGCAAGCAGTAGAGATAGTGGAGGCTGAGCGCTATGCGCTCGGCATCAAACCGAAACAGTTTAGTGATGATGACATCGTCGCTCGATGCATGACAGCAATGATCATGGAAGCGATAAACGTTCTTGCAGCAGGTATCGCACTTCGCCCTGTTGATATCGATGCAGTCAAACTGTTCGGTTACGGATTTCCACGTCATCGCGGAGGACCCATGCATATGGCTGATCAAATAGGAATAGAGAAGTTAATATCACGAATTGAAACCTATGCATTAAAAGATAGCTATTTCTGGCGCGTCCCTGATCTCTTACGACAAATGAATGAGACCGGTCAAAGCTTTGCCAATATAAACAACACGGCTATGCAGGACACAAGAAAAATGGCATGCGAATAGTCACTTTAATTGCAGGCATAATTTTGTTGGTAATAGGATTGTTATCCATACCAACTCCTTTTCCTGTTGGTACGCTTTTTATTACCGTTGCAGCGGGAATGATAATTTGCAGTAGTGATACGGCGGCAAAGTACATTCAGACCTGTCGCGCGAAGTTCACCCGCTTTGACCGGATAGCTTTATGGCTGGAGAATAAAACGGGGGAACGCTTGAGTGAACCTTTGAGACGAACACGTCCAGAGCTTCGAGACTATGACGAGTAACAGCTCAGTAGTTACGCACGTAACAAGCCGGCTATCAGCTATCAGCATCCTTACCCTGTCGCGCTCGCGGATGCGCCTTGTCGTAGATGCTTGCCAGGTGCTGGAAATCAAGGTGTGTGTAGACTTGTGTGGTGCTGATGTCTTCATGCCCTAGTAATTCCTGCACGGCACGCAAGTTACCACTCGATTCCAATAGGTGACTGGCGAACGAGTGACGCAGCATATGCGGATAACAATTACGCGACAAACCCTGTGATTCTGCCAGTTTTTTCAATCGCATTTGTACTGTACGTGGCGCAATGCGCTTACCACGTGTACTGATAAAGACAGCCGTGTCGCCCGAACCTGGCAAGGTGCGACGATACATCAGCCACTTATTAATGGCCTGTATAGCATGTTTACCTACGGGTAGGTCGCGCGTTTTCCCGCCTTTGCCGGTTACTCTTACCAGACCTACGCTCAAATCAAGATCAACCAGATCAATACTAACAAGCTCTGATAAGCGCAGCCCTGATGAGTACATCAATTCAAACATCGCAAGGTCGCGACAAATCATCGGATCGTTCAGATTTTCCTGCAACAAGCGGCTTACCTCATCCGCATCAAGTGTTGCAGGCAGTGCGCGTTTCCCTTTAGGCGCCAATACATCAGCAGCCGGGTTGGCATCAACCAGACCAAGCTTTAGCAGGTAATTCAGTAGCCCTCTGAGCGCAGAAAGTCGTCGTGCCAGACTGCGACCTGACACACCTTCCATGTGCTGCTCCGCAACCAGCCCACGAATCATTTTACCGTCCAGCTCTTTCCATTCGTTCAGGCCACGCGCAGTAGCGGCTGTCGAAAAAACTTTCAGATCACGCTGGTAGTTCGACAGTGTATGCGGCGAGTAACGTTTACTGACCCGCAACTCCTGCAGATACTCAGCAATAGTTGGTTCAAACCGTGAAGCCATGCCGTTACCCCGCTAATCCTTTAAATTCTAGAGAAAACATGCAACGCGACGACTGAGCATTTGCCCAAGCTCACTGAGAAACAATACATCTTTATTTGAATCGAAACGCCGCGGATCAACACTACTCAACACAACCATCCCAATGTCGCGTTCATGTTGTAGTGGAATAATAGCGATTGAGCCAACTTTTTCGTCACCATCAAATAAGAAAGCACGCTGCTCATCAGTTGGTATCGAACAACTTGTTTGACTCTTGGAGAAGTTTTCGCCGAAATGCTCAAGTGCTGGATCGTCGAAACGTAAATACCGTTCAGGATTCTCGTCGTGATGTTTGCTGCTTTGATCATCTATAAGCAGGAACTTGACATCATCAGCGCGAAAATTACGCGTCAGTGTATCGCGTGTAAGTGACACAACGTCCTCGACGCATGATGCGGAGATGATTTCCTGTACGAGAACATGCAAACGTTTGTGTAGTTGCTCGTTCTCTCGGGCAACATTAATAAGTTCGCCCAGCTGGTTTTCCAGCGCTGCACATTTTCCGCGAACGACGCTCAGCTGTTTTTCAATCAGCGATATCGCTCCACCAGTTTCGTGCGGTATATGCAATTTCGGTAGTATCTCGGCGTTCTCATTAAAGAACTCTGGATTTCCTCTGAGGAATGCCAACACACTGTTAGCATCGAGAGACAACATTGATTCGTGTTTAGCTTGCATCACTACATTTCTATAAGGCCCTCAAAGACTGTAGTGCATGGGCCAGTCATTTCAATGTCATCTGCAACATCGGGCCAGTAAATCGCCAATGGGCCACCGGTTAACGTGATTTGAACTTTGCGCTCAAAAAGGCCATAACAGATGCCGAAGGCCGCAGCAGCACAAGCACCAGTGCCACACGCAAGTGTTTCCCCTACCCCACGTTCATACACCCGCAAGCGAGCCTCGTGGCGATTGATCACTTGTAGAAAACCGACATTGACGCGGGCGGGAAAGGCCGGGTGGGTTTGTAGCCAGGCACCAAGTTGTTTCACTGGCGCAGTGTCGATATCGTCAACCAGGAGTATAACGTGCGGATTGCCCATCGATACCGCGCCAACTAATACACTGGAAGTGGCAGCGTCAAAATTCAGAATCTTGTCCGCGTCCAGTCCGTTTATTGGCGCCTCTTCCAGCGGTAGCGCCAGCCGATAGACTATACCCTGACTATGCCCTCTATCTTTATGGGTGTTTTCGACTGGTATGACACCACTTGAGCCTGCAGCATTTGTTGTATCCAAAACAAGCGGTATTTTTGATACCTCGAATTCAGGTGTGCCCATCATCACTTTGACCTGATCATCTTCAAGAACAACTAGCTCGATGCGTCCCGCAGAGGTGTTAACTGGAATCACCGTGCTATTGGTCAATTGCTGATCGCGAACAAAGCGGGCAAAACAACGCGCTCCATTGCCACAGTGCTCGACCTCCAGGCCGTCAGCATTGAAAATGCGATAATCAAACTCCACATCGTCGGTGGAGGCCGATTCACATATTAGCAACTGATCAAAACCGATTCCGAATCTACGATCAGCGAGTGACCTTATAGTTTTCGTATCAAATTGCCATTCACCACGCGTGTTATCGACAACGATAAAATCGTTACCTAGCCCATGCATTTTGGTGAATTTAAGTAAAGGCATTTTAAACAAATGGTTTTCTTCTTAATTTCTTAGCTTGATGGAAGAGTAGCTTCTAGCTCAAACAATGATTCAATAGCTTCGCGCTTGCGCACGACATAGCTGTTCTTACCATCGACCATCACTTCAGCACTGCGAGCACGCGTATTGTAATTGGAGCTCATCACAAAGCAGTATGCGCCACACGATTTTATTGCTAACAAATCATCCGCATCAGCGCTTAACATTCTGTCCTTACCGAGAAAATCACTGGATTCACAAACCGGCCCCACAACATCGTATGATATTTTTTGCTGTGCGCTTCTATCTGATTCTTTGACTTCAACAATATCCTGCCAGGCGCTATACAAAGGCGGCCTGATCAAATCATTCATGGCAGCATCAACAATAAGAAAATTTTTATCCTCGCCTTTTTTTACGTATTCGACACGTGTCAGCAATATACCTGCGTTGCCAACAATCACTCGACCGGGCTCAACCAGCAATTCAAGTCTATGACCACTTAATTTACGCGTGACCTGAGACACCCATTCAGCAATATCCAACGGCACTTCATCCTTGTAACAAATGCCCTGCCCTCCGCCAATATCCAGATGATGAATTTCGATACCGTCAGCGCGAAGTTCGTCGATAAGTAACAGCAATCGATCCAGTGCATCCAGATACGGATCAATTTCTGTAAGTTGTGAACCTATATGACAATCAATTCCACTGACAATCAAAGACGGCGCATCAGCCGCGAATCGATAAGCAGCTTTTGCATCCTCCATGGCTATACCAAACTTATTCTCTTTGAGGCCAGTTGAAATATAAGGATGCGTACCCGCATCCACATCGGGATTAATACGCAAAGATACGGGTGCAATAGCGCCATGAGCTGCAGCTATATCTGCCAGACGTTGCAGTTCAGCGAGTGATTCAACATTAAAGCAACGTATACCCTGCTCTAAGGCAAATTCCATTTCGTCACGCTTTTTACCAACACCTGAGAATACTGTTTTTTTCGGATCACCTCCTGCTGCGATAACCCGCTTTAACTCGCCACCGGATACGATATCAAAACCAGATCCTAAACGCGCCAACACATTCAGTACGCCAAGATTGGAATTGGATTTCACAGCAAAACAAATTAACGAACCGTGATCATACGACGTCAATGCATTCGCAAAGGACTGCCAGCCATGCTCAATAGCCTTGCGCGAATAAACAAACAAAGGTGTGCCATGCTCGCTTGCCAGCGCGTCACAAGAAGTATCCTCAACATGCAAATGAGAATCTTTATAGACAAATGTGTCCATGGAAATTATCTCTTAATGCAGTGGAGCTACCAACTGCACGGGGATTGTTAAATCGTATAGGTTTTTAATTTACTTGCCGGGGAGAAGATCGAGATGCGAGCACTATTCGTTGGTGTTAGTGCCGGTTGCCTCTCTCTCACGCGCTTTACGTGCCTCTTCTTCAGCTTCGTCTATCTCGCGCTGTAATTCATCTATTTCAAGAATTGCCTTCTCATCTACTTCAAGATAGAGCGGTCCTTTATTGCCACACGCTGACAGCAACACCAGGGCACAAACCACGGTGGCGATCCGGGATCTTGTCTCACCATGGCTGACAGTTGTATTGAAGCGTGCTTTGATGTTCATCAATTTGAGTATACTTCGCGCAAGGGAAGGTCGCCATGCGGATTGAGCTTTTCCTGTCATTGAACACATTAATTGGTGAATTTTAGATTTGGGAGAGTCTGGTTGGACAGCAAAAACGACGCACTTATTGAAGTTTTCTCGGGTCAGCCCGGAGCACCTGTCGGTGCCAGCATCATCTGGTTGCATGGGCTGGGAGCCAGTGGTGATGATTTTGTACCGGTAGTACCTGAGTTGGGGTTGCCACCCTCCCCGGCTGTACGCTTTATATTCCCGCACGCCCCCGTTCGCCCCATCACGATTAACGGGGGCATGAGTATGCGCGGCTGGTTCGATATCACTTCACTCGATTTTGAAGCACGTGAGCAGGATCTCGACGGTATGCGCTCATCAGTGGATATTGTGAATAAGCTGATAGAAACTGAGATCGAACGCGGTGTCGCAGCTGAAAAAATCATCATCGCCGGATTCTCACAAGGTGGCGCTATTGCACTAATGACCGCGCTCCAGGGCAAATATCCACTGGCAGGTGTGATGGCATTATCGACCTATTTGCCAGATGCCGATCAGGTGCTTGCAAATTATCAGGCAACAAGGAAACAGGCAGGCACTGATCAATCACCGGTACTGCCTGTGTTCATGGCTCACGGGCAATTTGATGATGTGATACAAATACGTTTTGCAGAAGCATCAAAGATCGCGCTTGAGAAAGCCGGTATTACACCCGAGTGGCACAGCTATCCAATGCCTCATTCAGTCAGCCCTGAAGAAATAATTGATATCGGTAACTGGCTACGGCAACGGTTGATACCTTGAACGGGTGACTATGATGTTTCAAATTCCGCTAACCGCGCATGCCCTCTGGCAATAGCCTGGGTAACCTGGGCAGGCGCAGTACCGCCGATGTGGTCGCGACTGGCAACCGACCCTTCGAGCGCCAGCACATCGAACACACCCTCTTCTATAACGGGAGTTAATTCCTTGAGTTCCTGCAGCGATAAATCTTCCAATCCCTTGCTGTCTTTGCTGCACATGGCCACTGCCTTGCCAACTACTTCGTGTGCATCCCGAAAAGGCATGCCGCGTGTAACCAGATAATCGGCCAGATCAGTTGCTGTAGAGAATCCCTGCAGAGCAGCTTCGCGCATATTTTTCGTGTTGGGTTGCAGCGCGGACGTCATGTCAGCAAAAGCACGCATTGATAGCAATACGGTATCAATCGTATCGAACAGCGGCTCCTTGTCTTCCTGATTATCCTTGTTATACGTTAACGGTTGTCCCTTCATTAAAGTCAGCAAATTCATCAAATTGCCATAAACGCGACCGGTTTTGCCACGAACCAGTTCAGCAACATCCGGATTTTTTTTCTGCGGCATGATCGAGGACCCGGTGCAGTAGCGATCAGGCAGATCAACAAAACGAAATTGCGCTGATGTCCAGAGAATCAATTCTTCGGCTATTCGCGACAAGTGCATCATAGTAAGACTCGCAAAGCTGCAAAACTCAATTGCAAAATCTCTGTCAGCCACTGCATCAAGTGAGTTTTCGCAAACAGTTGAAAATCCCAGCAAATCGGCGGTCATTTGTCGATCTATCGGATAGCTGGTGCCGGCAAGCGCAGCACTGCCCAGTGGGCACGCATCAAGACGACCGAGCATATCTGTGAGTCTATCGAGATCGCGCAGGCCCATTTCAAACCAGGCCATCACATGATGACCAAAGGTCACTGGCTGGGCACTTTGCAGGTGCGTGAACCCGGGCATGATGGTATCGGTATGCCTGGTTGCCAACTCAAGGTAGCCACGTAGCAGTCGCACAAGCTCCTGCTCGATATCACCACAGCAGTCACGCAGGTACAAACGGATGTCGGTTGCGACCTGATCGTTACGTGATCGACCGGTATGCAGTTTTTTACCTGCCGCACCGATTTTTTCAGTCAGGCGCGCCTCGATGTTCATATGTACATCTTCGAGCGCAATCGACCATTGAAACTGGCCGTTGGCGATTTCATCGCCAATTTCCGACAACCCTTGTTGAATCGATGCCAGCTCATCACCGGTTAATACACCGATCTTTTGCAACATCGCCGCGTGCGCCAGCGAGCCCTTTATGTCCTGCTCGGCCATGCGTTGATCAAACGTAACCGATGCAGTAAACGCCTCGACAAAGCTGTCCGTATCCTCGGAGAACCGGCCTCCCCAAAGCTTTGCTGTCGCTTGTTTGGATGATGGCGACGACCCATCACTGGTAGAACCATCGTCTGCTATCCCTGCTCTGTAGGCTCGAGGCTGATCGTTTGAAGACATAGAAGTGTGGGGAAGTAAAAGCCCTTATACTAGCGCCTTGATCATCCCGACGAAAGTAATCGCCCTGCAATCTTCAATTAGCCATTGAGTAAACACACCACGCACCCCGACAACTCTGTTAACCGATCACCTCGTGTGCTGGTCACGCGCGCCAGTGAGCAATCGGCTGCACTGGTCAACCTGCTGCAAAATGAAGGATTTGCAACGCTGCAGTTACCCTGCATTGAAATTCACTACCAACAGCCGGAAAAAGCGTTCACACCGGCTGATTTTGATGTGGTTATTTTCACTAGCTACCATGCGGTACAGGGTATGCGTCTGCTCGAGCCTTTTCCATGGAAAGGTGGCAAGCCGAAGCTTATGGCCATAGGACCAGCTACCGCCGACCAGTTAACCGGACAGAATCAGACACTGGTCGAAGCACCCTCATTTCCTTTTAACAGCGAGGCACTGTTAACAACTGCAACGTTGAAAGCGGGCCATGGGCGCAGTGTAGCTATTATCAAAGGCGTAGGTGGACGTGAACTTTTAGAACAAACACTGCGAAACAGGGGGTTTGCAGTCATGTGTGTCGATACGTATGAACGCACGCTACCCGAAGTAAACAACGATAAACTAGCGGCTGTTTTTTTGAACTCTCCCGCAGATATCGTTACTATTACGAGCAACGAAATACTCCAAAACCTGATCCGGTTAGCAGGTGATAGCTACCGTGAGTACCTCTTCAAATTACCGCTCGCGGTTGGCAGCCTTAGAGCTGCGCAGTTCGCAAAAGAAATCGGCTTCCATAACGATATTGTTATCGCCAAAGCACCAGGCAATCCCGGCCTGTTGGAAGCGGTAAAACAATGGACTTATTCCAAAGGCGGGATTCAATCTTATGAATGACAAGCATAAAAATAAGGGCAAGGGTCGCCCCGGCAGCAAATCTGGCGCTCGAAAAGAACATCAGAAATCTGCCCATACTGCCAGTGCCGCAAAAGGACAAGTGAAAGAGCAGGTTGGCAGAACGACGAATCACACTACCACACGCGCTGATCAGACCAGGACATCGAGTAGCGCCAACATGCATGCACGCAGCGATAGTAACAGCAAACCTTCGGGCAGCTGGATGCCACCTGTTGCGCTGTTGTTTGGTGTACTGGGCACTCTGATGTCAGCAATTTTGTGGAGTAAATTGAACTCCCTGTCTGAAGTAACCACCCGAGCCATGTCCGATCAGCGTTCTGAAACCAGTTCTAAAATAGCTGATTCGCAAACGCAAATAACCGCCAGCATGGAAGAAAAATTTGCTGCAAATCAGGAACAAATGACCACGGCCTTCAGCGAACAACAGGCAGCCGTTGACAATAACCTAAAGGCAATCGATGAAAAATTAGCTGCAAACCAGGAACAAATGACCACGGCCTTGAGCGAACAACAGGCTGCAGTTGACAGCAATATACAAGCGATCGATGAAAAGGTTTCAGCTAGCCTGTCGAGTTTCAACGAAGAACTTCGCACGTCTGCACAGGCAGATAAAGAAGAGATCTCCTCAGCTACTGCTATGTCCATACAGGAATTCAGCAACTCCTCTGAAAGCGAACTGAATAACATCTCGACCTCGTTCAATTTAGGTATTCGATCAGTACGTGAAGACTTCGAAAAACGCTTCGAAGAGACTGAATCAAAAGTGGCAATGATGCAAAGCTCGGTGCAATCGGCCAACGGCGATCAAAGCGACAGGATACTCGCAGAGGTTGAGTATTTGCTGCGCACCAGCCAGTACCGGGTAACACTTGCAGGAGACGTTGAAGCCGGTGTGACTGCACTTGAATCTGCCAATGACCGTTTAAATACATTGGGCGATGTCGATTACTTTCCGGTCCGGGAACAGATAGATGCTGAAGTAGCCGAACTCAACAGTGTCGGCTCCCCAGACATCGAAGGTCTTGTCGCTCGCCTCGAAAACGCCAGCGCTGCTGCTAGCGGCTTACCATTGAAAGCAACAGAAGAAGAAGCTGAAGAGACTGCAGCCGAAGGCGAGGCAGAAAAAAGAGCTACTGTCGGTGGTTTTATGAAAAACCTGAATTTCTCAGTCACTAGAAGTACACAGGCAGAGGTCGATGCAAAAATAAACGCTGCCGAAGCCAGAGAATCCATCGCAGCTTCATCAACAGGCGAAGGCGGACAAAATAAAACACAGAACAGCGCCAGCGACATACTGGACGCACACTTGCAGGCTGCACGCTTATCTGCCTTGCGAGCCGATTCCAGACAATTTACGACACACATGGATAACGCTCTGGGATTCGCTGGCGAAGCCTTTGATACAGACGATTCTGCAGTAAGTGATTTCGTGGCAAATCTTGAAGAGATTCGTGAAACGAACTTGGTGCCCGATGTACCGACACTCGGTTCGGCATTGTCACTGTTTGAACAAATTAATGCTAAAAGGAGTGAAAAGTAATGTTGATATTAGTTATAGGGTTGTTATTGATTGCGGCTGCAATTTCATACCTCAAGTTCGGTAGCATTGATCCCTCTGAACTAACGGCGGTAAATATTCATGAAGGACAGGCTTCATTTCCAACCTACTGGATACCCTATGCGATCCTTGCGTTCATAGCGCTGTTGCTCGTCATGTGGTTGCTCGGCAAGATTCTGTCAGCGCCCAAGGCGATCAAGCGTAGCAACAAGGCCAGAAATGCTGCCTCTTCGCATGAAGCACTCAACCAGGGTTTGATGCAAATCACCAGTGGAGAATACGAAAAGGGCGAAGCCACTTTAACAAGTCACCTTGATGGCGATGAAAGTGACGCTTCGAAGTACATTAGCGCTGCCAAGTCTGCCGAATCTCGCGGTGCACACGAACAAGCAGAACACTATTTGAAAAAGGCATCGGACAGTTCCAATTCAGCTAGCTATGCTGTCAGGGCTTCACAAGCCGAGATGCTAATGGGGCGAGGCGAATACGACAAAGCTGAAACCCTGCTTACCAACCTGCACAACTCTTCCCCTGAGAACAAGCATGTAATGGGTTTATTAGCCTCTACGCTGCAGCATACGGGTAACGCATCAAAACTATCAAAGCTTACCCAGATCATGCGCAAGAACAAGGCAATGCCAGAGGATAAAATTGCCGCTTATGAAGGACCTGCATGGTCTCAGGCAATCGCAGATTCTTCCAACAATGACTTGAAAAATATCTGGGATTCGTTGCCTTCAGAAGCCCGAACCAATCCCAAGGCTGTTGGCGCTTATGCCAAACGCCTGGTTGAGGTAGGCGACCCAGATCAGGCTGAAGCTGTCGTACACAAGGTGCTGAACAAGGATTTCGATGAGTCCCTTGCCAGCATGTACGGCGATATTGAATCAAGCAATGCTGCCAAGCAACTGGAAAACGCAGAGCGCTGGGCGCAAAAGAACACGTTAAGTTCAGGCATCATGGCTAGTGTTGGCAAGCTCGCAGCTAAACGCGATATGTGGAGCAAGGCTCGCGACAGTCTCGCCAGATCAGCTCAACTCGATCTGAACCCGGGTATTGCTAATGAGTTAGGTGAAGTAATGGAATCAATGGGTGACAAAGCGCGTTCTCAGGAATTTTTCAAGAACGCAGCACGTCTTGCTGCTGGCAAAAGCCCAACGGGTTTACTCAGTGATCTGCCTAATCTGGTATCAAGCCTTGCGTCCAAGTAGTCGTATGAAGGTTTAGCACTAGACTAAAAAGTGTAGACATAAAAAAACCCCGGCAAGACCGGGGTTTTTTTGTTCTTCGTTTTCGCGTACGGGCTCTCTATTTATCGTGGACAGTGTGCGAACTAGCGGGATTAATTACAACTAAGCCGCTTCCTCACCAGCCAAACCCGTGTGTCGCAACAGCGCATCGATCTTTGGTTTACGCCCGCGGAAATTTTCATACAGTATCATCGCATTCTCGGTGCCACCTTTCTCGAGTATGTTCTGCATGAATGCATAACCGGTATCACTATTGAAGATACCGTCTTCTTCAAATTTCTCAAATGCATCGGCTGACAGAACCTCTGCCCATTTATAACTAAAATAACCTGCCGCATAACCGCCAGCAAAAATATGGCTGAAGCCATTCTGGAATCGATTGAAATCCGGCACCTTTGTAACAGCAACCTCTGCCCTGACCTGATCAAGAACGTTTTGCACATCAACAATCTGTCCATCACGTGATTCAAAATGGATTCGCATATCAAACAATGAAAACTCCAGTTGTCTGACCATTTGCATCGCCGATTGAAAATTACGTGCCTTCTGTGCTTTTTGCAAAAGTTCATCGGGTATCTTATCACCCGTTTGATAATGCTCGCTTATAAGATCCAATGCCTCTCTTTCCCAACACCAGTTCTCTAGAAACTGACTGGGTAATTCAACAGCATCCCATTCAACGCCACTAATACCGGCAACATCAGGTGCATCAACCATAGTCAACATGTGATGCAGACCATGCCCAAACTCATGAAACAAGGTGGTTACCTCGTTATGGGTTAACAGAGCAGGATCATCGCCAACAGGTGGTGTCAGGTTGCACGTCAGGTAAGCTATCGGTACCTGGACATGCTCGCCATCAATTCGACGTCTGCTAACTGCAACATCCATCCACGCCCCACCGCGTTTATTGGCTCTTGCATAGTTATCCATGTAGAACTCGCCACGCAGTTGATCGGCGCTATCACGAATTTCATAACACTCAACATCATCGTGCCAGACATCTGAATTATCGACAGCCGTGATACGCACACCAAACAACCGGGCAACTACTTCAAACATACCCGGTATGGTTTTGCTGGCAGGAAAATAAGGTTTAAGGTCTTCTTCGGAAATGGCGTAACGCTGCTGTTTCAATTTGTCTGAGTAATAACTGGCATCCCAGGCATTGAACACGACCTTGTTGTCCGTTTCTTTCGCAAACGTTTTGAGTTCTTGCATTTCTTTTTTTGCTAAAGGCAGAGAACGTTGTGCGAGATCTTGAAGAAATTCGATTACCTGCTCTGGTGACTCAACCATCTTGGTCACAACAGAGAGATGCGCGTAGCTATCAAAGCCTAGTAATGCAGCTTTCTCCTGACGTAAGGCAAGTATCTCTTTGATCAGATCATCATTATTGTATTTAACATCGTGCGGTCCTTGATTGGATGCGCGCGTGCTGAAAGCCGTGTAGATTTCTTCACGCAGAGATTCACTATCAGCAAATGTAATGACGGCATAGTAAGTAGGGAATTCAAGGTTTAACAACCACCCTTTCCTATCAGCTTTTTCAGCACGTTCTTTTGCAGCTGCGATTGCATGCTCCGGCATACCTTTGAGCTCGGCTTCATCAGTAATGAGCTTTTCCCATGCGTTTGTACTATCCAGAACATTTTCTGAAAATTTATTCTGCAATTTGGAAAGCTGCAGTGATATTTCCATAAAGCGTTTTTTCTTATCATCAGCAAGGGCTACACCACTCAAACCAAAATCACGCAGTCGATTGTTAATGGTTTTTTGTTGCGCTAAAGATAAAGAGGAAAAACTGTCGCTTTCTTTTAGATCCCTGGTTTTTTCATATAACGCGAGATTCTGTCCCAGCTCGGTATGGTACTGACTTAACTTGGGTAGACAGGCGTTATAGGCTGCACGCAGTTCATCGCTGTTAAGAACCGAATTGAGATGACTGACAGGCGACCACATGCGTTCCAGTTCATCATGTAGTGTCTCCTCAGGCTCTATGAGCTCAGCCCATGAAGGTGCTGCATTACTGCCAAGTTGTTCAATCAGCTCACGACCGCGAGCGAGATAGCTGTCCAGCCTTTGCTCTATCTGGTCATAAGCCAGGGACTGGAATTGCGGACGATTCAGTACCGGGATCGGCATAGGTGTTCACCGTTTTTCTGAGATTAGGATGGACGCAGACCTTAGACGCTAGACATCCAGGTTGGCTACTGACAATGCGTTTTGCTGGATAAATTCCCGACGAGGCTCTACCTGATCACCCATAAGCGTATCAAAGACCTCATCCGCTGCCATCGCATCTTCTATCGTCACCTGCAGCATGCGTCTTGAATTGGGGTCCATGGTCGTCTCCCAGAGTTGCTCAGGGTTCATTTCGCCAAGGCCTTTATAGCGCTGTATCGTCAAACCGCGACGGGATTCTTTGAGTAACCAGTCCATTACTTGTGAAAATGCTGTTACCTCTTGCTGACGTTCACCCCGGCTGATCACAGCATTTTTCTGCAATAGCCCATCAGTCTCTGTCGCAAAATCAGCGATCATTTGATAATCGGCTGAACGCAGGAAGGCCGAATCTATACGGAAAGTTTGATCGTTACCGTGCATCCGGCGTTTTAGCTCTATGGCTATACCGTCTTCCGTGTTGAGTGTATTTGCTGCATAACGCGATGTTGATTCTGCATCCTTGTTGAGCTGCTCTGCCAGTTTCTCAGCAAATATCTGTAGCTTTTTATCATCGGTCAGATCATTGGATCGCAAGGGCGGCATGTCTATCAGTTCTTGTAGAATGCTGCGGTTGACATAACGCTCCATTCGATCAAAGCGATCAACCACTCTCATGTAGCCTGTTGCCAAATCCGCCAAAGAATTGGCACTAATGGCAGGCGCACCCTCTTCCACTACCAGCTTGGCATCGTTTAGCGATAACTGCAGCAGATAGGTGTTCAGTTCGACGTCGTCCTTAACGTATTGCTCTTGTTTACCACGCTTCACTTTGTACAGAGGCGGCTGGGCAATATAGATATGCCCTCTGCGTATGAGCTCTGGCATCTGTCGATAGAAAAACGTCAGCAGTAGTGTACGAATGTGAGAACCGTCGACATCAGCATCGGTCATGATGACGATGTAGTGGTAGCGCAATTTATCAGGGTCAAACTCGTCTCGCCCGATACCGCAACCAAGCGCTGTGATCAGGGTCCCTACTTCAGCAGATTGCAACATGCGATCAAAACGGGCTTTTTCGACGTTGAGAATCTTGCCTTTGAGTGGCAGTATCGCCTGGCGGCGCCGGTCTCTGCCCTGCTTTGCTGATCCACCAGCTGAGTCACCCTCTACCAGGTAAATTTCTGATTTAGTCGGATCACGTTCCTGACAATCAGCCAACTTACCGGGTAATCCGGCTATATCGAGAACGCCTTTACGTCGGGTTGTCTCACGTGCTTTGCGGGCCGCTTCGCGCGCTATAGCCGCATCGATAATTTTCGCGGTAATTGCGCGTGCTTCGCTTGGGTGTTCCTGCAGAAAGTCACTCAGGTATTGGCCCATCACACCTTCCACACAACCTTTAACTTCAGAGGAAACCAGCTTGTCTTTGGTCTGCGAAGAAAATTTCGGATCCGGCACTTTTACCGATAAAACAGCTGTCAAACCTTCACGCGAGTCTTCACCGCTGGTCTGGATTTTAGATTTGGCCATCGCGCCTGAATTCTCCATGTATTGATTCAGTGTGCGCGTCAGAGCAGAACGAAAGCCTGCCATGTGAGTTCCACCATCGCGTTGTGGAATATTGTTGGTAAAGCAGTAAATGTTTTCCTGGTACCCATCGTTCCATTGCAAAGCCACCTCAACAGTGACATCGTCTTTTTCACCCACGCTATGCAATATCTGCTGATGAACAGGCGTTCTGTTGCGGTTCAGGTGTTCAACAAATGCGCTGATACCACCCTCATATTCAAAAACATCAGATTCGTCAGTGCGCAGGTCATTCAAAACAATGCGAATGCCGCTGTTCAGAAATGATAATTCCCGCAAACGTTTTTTCAGGATGTTGTATTCAAACAGGATGTTTGAAAAGGTGTCAGCACTGGGCTTGAAGTGGATCTCGGTGCCGGTCTCTTGTGTGTCACCGGTTACCGCAAGGTCTGCCACAGGCTTGCTGTCACGGTATTCCTGCTCATGCACCTTGCCGTTACGGCGGATAGTCAACTTCAGGGATTCAGACAGCGCGTTAACCACCGATACGCCTACGCCGTGCAGACCACCGGATACCTTGTAGGAGTTGTCATCAAATTTACCGCCAGCATGCAGCACCGTCATGATGATCTCAGCGGCGGACTTCCCCTCCTCGTGCATATCCGTGGGAATTCCCCGGCCATTATCAGAGACGCTGACTGATTCATCCTTGTGAATATTGACCTGGATTTCACTGCAATGGCCGGCCAGTGCTTCATCGATAGAATTATCGACGACCTCGAAAACCATGTGATGAAGCCCGGTGCCATCATCGGTATCACCGATATACATGCCGGGCCGTTTGCGTACAGCATCCAGTCCCTTCAGCACTTTGATGTTACTGGATCCGTACTCGCTATCCGGGGAATTACCGCTGTCTGATGGATTCTTGGCCATGGCTCACTGAGGTGAATTTGCTATCGTCTATGACTTTGCTTCAACCGCTTTTTTGCAGCACTATAACCGCTAAATTATACCACTTTAGTGGTCTTGCCATCGTGCAAATAAACCGTCTGATTATCGTTGCCGGAAATTGCTTTTAACACTTTATTTCCAGTGATAAACACTTGGCAACCAAGCGATTGGAGAACCTCTAAAACTTGCGCTCGATGTGCTTCATCAAGTTCTGCTGCAAGATCATCTATCAGGACAATTGGGTGGCGTCCTGTTATCTCAATACTCAGTGCGAGTTGCGCAAGATGTAGCGCATAGACAAGCAATTTTTGTTCACCACGTGAAAGCACTTCCCTTGCAAGCGCCTTGTTTACTTTCAACATTAAATCCGCTCGGTGTGGCCCGACGGTTGTGAATGCGGGCTTGATGCTTTGCGCCTGCTCAGCAACAAGTTCGTCCAGAAGTCGTGCGCCGCCAGCCCACCCTCTGCGATAGCTCATATCTACCCGTGACGAGAGTCCAATCTGTTGCAGAATATCGGTTAAAAATTCGGTTAATCGCGTTATATACGACTGGCGCATCACATCGAGTGCTTCACCTGATTCACTGAGCTTTTGATCCCAGGCGGTGACTTCAGGATTGTTTGCGTAAAGTTTCAGTATGTGATTGCGTTGTCGCAACGCTCGGCGATAGTTCTTCCATATTTCAAGAAATCCCGGGTCCACGTGAAACTGGCCCCAGTCCATAAATTGCCGTCGCAGATCGGGCCCTTCCTGCACCAACTGATGACTATCAGGAGACATAACTTTTACCGGTATCAACTGACTGACTGACACAATGCTGTTCAGCGGTTGATAATCCAATCGCAGTTTGGTGTCACCCGCTCCCGATTTTTGCAAACCCACATGGTGAGATAATCCGCTAACAGGATCTGATAAACCCATGCGAATAGTAAAATCGTCCCGGTCATGGCCCAGAAGTACTCGGATTTTTCGCGACCGAAAAGAATGACCGGTTGCACCGATATGTATGGCTTCGAGCACAGTGGTTTTACCGGCTCCATTGGTGCCGACGATTTGATTGATACCTGATGAAGGCTGAAGACTAAAGCTCGACAAACAACGTAGGCCATCGATGACCAGCTCTGTGAGTAGCATTTATATGCTACGCCAATTGATCTTGCTATTAGTCAGAATAAGGTTAGCGATATTAAACACTTGAAGAGGTAGCTTCACGTGAAACAGGAGCAACTATAGCCGCATGGGCATGATGACGTACTTTGTAGCGACTGTGGCTTCTGGCGTAACGAGCGCGCTACTGTTGCTGTCTTTCAGCAGTATTCGAGCTTGTGGCGTCTCTATGATACCGAGCACGTCCAGCAAGTAGGTCACGTTAAAGCCTATTTCGGTACCCTCGCCACCATAATCGATTTCCAGTTCATCTATCGCTTCTTCGCGATCCGGATTATTGCTTGAAACCGTCAGCACGCCACTATCCACGGCCAAACGAACACCTCTGTACTTTTCACTGGATAAAATCGCAGCACGCTGCAATGTGCCACGCAGAGCGTCTCTGTCCACCAGCAGCTCCTTGTTGCCATCAATCGGGATGACCCGATTGTAGTCCGGGAATTTACCGTCTATCAATTTCGACGTTAGAACGGTATCGGCAATCTCTATTTGCAGATAATTTGCCGAAATGGATACCTGAGCAGGTTGTTGCTCCGCGCTGAGTAAACGCATTAATTCGAGCACGGTTTTACGTGGCACTATGGCCCTGATCGGCGTATCAGGCGTCGCCTCAGTGCTGCATTCGGAGTAGGCCAGCCGGTGACCATCTGTAGCGACGCAGCACAACCGTTTGTCGGAAATCTCCATCAATAGTCCATTGAGATAAAAACGCACATCCTGTTGAGCCATGGAGAATGCTGTGGCTTTGATAGCCTGGTATAAAACGTTTTCGTCTATGCTGACTGTTTGCGCATCTTTAAGCTTATCTGCCTTTGGGAACAGATTTGCGGGCAGGGTGGATAGGGTAAAGCGCGATCTTCCACATTTTACTTTGAGTTGCTCACCGGATAATTCGACTTCTATTCGAGAGTGATCGGGCAACGCGCGGCATATATCGACCAGCTTGCGTGCTGGTACAGTCACTCTGCCCGGTGCGTCCACCGTTAAGCCGATGGTGGATTTCAGCTCGATTTCTGAATCCGATGCTGTCAGACAAAGTTCCGTGTCACTGGTTTCGATCAGCAGATTACCAAGCACCGGCATGGTCTGTTTTCTTTCAACAGCTCCTATCACCGCCTGCAGCGGTTTCAGAAAATCTTCACGTTCTATGCTGAATTTCATTTATAAAAAAAATATTATTTATATATATTTATGGTTGTTATTATTAGTCGCTACCGCTTCTGTGGATAAGCTAGTAAATATCATATAAATCAAATACTTAGACCATTTTTGGCTGTGTGAAAACAGCTCGTTTTCAATAGTATCGCATGTCATTTACTTGTGGATAACATGCGGACAAAAAATCACCTTCCGGCTATCCACTTTTATCCGAATGTTCATCACCGGTTTTCCCCAGTTTGTCACGAAGCTATAAAGTGCATCAAGTCCGGTATCAAATGTATATCGTTAGACCGATAGAATTCGCAGGAGATTGTTGTAATCTTCCTGCACACCGAAATCTGTGCTCCTGAGTTCGCTTATTTTTTTACAGGCATGCATCACAGTCGTGTGATCACGTCCACCGAAGGCTTTACCGATTTCCGGCAGGCTTCTATTAGTTAGCTCTTTGGACAAAGCCATGGCTACTTGTCGGGGCCGTGCAATAGAGCGGCTGCGTGTCTTCGATGACAGGTCAGCCAGTCGAATTTTGTAATACTCTGCGACTGTCTTTTGAATATTTTCGATAGTCACCAGTTTGGCCTGTACGGCGATGATGTCTTTCAGAGCCTCGCGCGCAACGTCGATGGTGATATCGGTTTTCAGGAATTCTGCACTGGCTGCTACTCGCCGCAAGGCACCTTCAAGTTCGCGCACATTTGAGCGGATGCATTTGGCTATGAAAAAGCTGACATCCGTGCCCATGCTGACTTTTTCCTGCTCGGCTTTACTGTTGAGAATAGCAACACGCGTCTCCAGATCAGGTGGTTCAACGGCCACAGTCATACCGCCCTGGAATCGCGATACCAACCGCTCCTCCAGGCCTCGAACTTCTTTGGGATAACGATCACAGGTCAACACGATTTGACTATTAGATTCGTATAAGGTGTTGAAAGTATGGAAGAATTCTTCCTGAGTGCGGTCCTTGCCGGCAAAAAACTGAATGTCATCGATTAGCAAGGCATCGACATGGCGGTAGCGCTGTTTAAACTGATCCATAGTGTTACGCTGTAGCGCTGACACCATTTCTGCTACATATTGTTCCGAGTTCATGTAGAGCACGCGAGCATTAGGATTTTGATTCAAAATGCCATGCCCGACGGCTTGCATTAGATGTGTTTTACCCAGTCCTGAGGCACCGCAAATGAAAAACGGGTTATAGGAAGTACCCGGGTTTTTACAGACCTGTACAGATGCAGCACGCCCAAGCTGGTTGGATTTACCTTCAACAAAGGTATCAAAGTTGTAGGCCGGATTAAGATTGGCCCTGGCGCGCGAGCCGCTTCTTCCCATCGAGCTTCCAATAGAGCTTTCAACTGAGCTTCCAACTGAGGCGACTACTTCACTGGACGGCTGAGTAGCAGTCCCCGGCAAATGCTGCCCACCAGCAATTGATCCGAGATCCAGGGTAGAGTTGTCTGCAGCAGGCTCAGGTTCAGCAACCTGTCCGCTGCCAATTTGCAGTGCCACAAAAATCCCTTCCCGGGTACTTAGCGCAAGGACAAGTTCCTGAATGCGGCTATAAAAATTGGTTTGAACCCAGTCACAGACAAACTGATTCGGTGCCATCAAAGTGAGGCAATTTGATTGCTCACTGGCTTGCAGTGGTCTAATCCATGTATTCAACTGCTGTTCGGAAAGTTCAGCTTCTAATTGTGAAAGGCAAAGATCCCAGAGTGATAAGGACAACAAACTCTCCCAAGTGGCGGGCTTCAGACGGGCTTTAAATTAAACGACGCATGAAGCACAAAAAGGCGGAACCCCTGCAAGTGCTATTCGTGACAGCAACCACTAACGGATCTAATCGCCCGGTGTGCGGTTTTATGAGGGCCGACTATATTAGTACTCTGGTAGACGTCTTACCAGACGAATTTTCTTGCTGCTTGTTCGCCAAACGGACTCGTGGTGATTGACCCGGGCGACTAACTCGATTAATATCGCCAGCCTTGAATTTCTCCGGACCGCTCAGTCTGCCCGGGCGAAGCTGCATCGGTTCGAGCGAGAACAACATCATGAAACGTACATACCAGCCAAGCAAAATAAAACGAGCCCGAACGCACGGTTTTCGCGCCAGAAAGGCTACACGAGCCGGACGCGCTATCCTGGCAAACAGGCGCCGCAAAGGCCGCGTGCGTCTCAGCGCCTGAATCGGTTTAATCAGCTGCCATCAATACCAGATGCTTGTCATCTTTGTATTGTCGCCCCCACTGAATCTCAACTGAGTTAGCGCAGAGCTGCAGCTCAGTGATCCCTCAGTGATCCTTAACTGATTCCAGCTTTTGCGGTATTAGTATTCATCAGCCAGGAAATACCGTGTGCTTGCCTTGTTTGCCAGAACGGCGCGCTCAGTGCAAATTGGCGTCTCGCTTTGGCCACTGTCGCCACAGCGGGTTCATTGGCCAGTACGCTTTTTCGTTTGTCTTCAAATCAGCGAAACCACCGACATCGTTACCTGCAACGCCATAGCCTGTAAACTGTCTGCGTCGCGGGTAGAAGCTCTCGATAGCAATGACCGGTGGGGATAGAGTCGTGATGTCTTGCGATCAAGCGGGTGAAGGCCACCTGGAGAACAGGTTTCCGGGAGCTGGGCGGAAATATGCGCTTGCCAAGTCGGCGAGGCTGAACAAGCAGCATGAATTTACAGCTGTTTTTCGCGGAAACAATCGCCGGGTAGGGGATCGCTACTGGACTGTTCTTGCATTGCCAAGGGAGCCACTGCCAGGATCGCCAATGCAAAAGTCGGCGCGTTTGGGATTGGCTATTGCCAAGAAGCGAGCACGGCGAGCAGTAGATCGAAATAGATTAAAGCGGATTGTCAGGGAATCCTTTCGCCAGCATCAGGCGGTAATCAGCGGTTTCGATATTATTGTAATGAATAGGGACAGCTGTGTCGGGGCAAGTAATGTAGATCTAAACCGATCGCTATTGCGACTGTGGAAAAAACTGCCAGATGCACAAAGCAAAGGTGGACAGGGCAAAAAAAATGCGGGTTATCTGGTGCGACAGCAAAGTCACGAAAGCAAAACAAAACGGGTAACCAGTGAACAAGCCGGGACAAAATCCGGGTTAGGCAGGGCACAGTGAAATTTACGATATTGACATTGCTAGGTTTTTATCAACGATGGGTCAGTCCGTTGACAGGGCCGCGATGTCGCTTCTACCCCAGTTGTTCCAATTACTTTAAAGAAGCACTTGAAACACATGGCACTTTAACGGGTACGCGCCTCGGTGTGGTAAGGCTGTTAAAATGCCACCCGTTACATGCCGGAGGCTATGATCCTTGTCCCGATGCTTGTAGCGTTCAGAAAGTAGAAACTCGCACCGGTGTACACAAACCGGATTGAGTCGTCATTAAATTTAACAGTAAGTCGATTTTGCAAGGTGAACAAGTAGCGTGGACTCGCAAAGATTATTCCTCTACATGGGGCTGCTTTTTATTTGTCTGATCATCTATCAGGCCTGGATTGTTGACTATGGTCCGCGCCCTGAACCTCGGGTAACAACCGGTGACGCCACAAATGCCGGGGCTACTCCTGTTGACCCGAGTCAGTTAAATAGAATTAATACCGAAGCTGCAGCAACTGACTTGCCTAGTGGTAACAGTGATGTATCGAGCGCAACACCAACACCAACAGCAACGGACACCACAGCATCCGCATCGACTGCGTCAGATTCAAAAGAAACCCGCATAAAAGTTAAAACAGATTTGATCGACGCGACTTTAAGTTCAGTCGGGGGTACGGTTCTCGGCGTTGATCTTCTCGATTATCCTGTGTCTCTGGAACAACCAGACACACCTTTTACACTTGCCAGTGACACGTCACAACGATTTCTTGTTGCGCAGTCTGGATTTCTTGCCCTGGACGAAGGAGTTGAAGCACCAACCCACAAAGCTGAGTACAAAATTGAAGCTGATGCTTACGAGCTCGGTGGTGATAGTGACACTATTGTAGTGCCCATGGTCTGGGAGTCGGGTAATGGTTTGCGGGTTACAAAGACGTTGACGTTCACGCGTGGCAGCTACGAAATACAGGTTAATTATGAGGTAGAAAATGGCTCTGAAAATCCCTGGCGAGTTAATCAGTATCAACAACTACAAAGAAAGCCTGTGACATCGGATGAAACATCGCGCTTTCTTTACACCTACATCGGTGGTGTTGTTAGTACGCCAGAGGAACGCTACGAGAAAGTAAAGTTTGAAAAGTTTGCCAAAAACCCACTTTCTATATCTTCTGATGGCGGGTGGGTTGCGATGATTCAACATTATTTTGCTGCTGCCTGGATACCTGAACAGCAAGAGCGCAATAATTTTTATACCAAATATGTCAACAACACAAACCGTTACCTGATTGGAATGATCTCGGGAGTTAAGGAAGTGGCAGCGGGTAGCAGCGCAGAATTTTCTGCCAAAGCCTACATTGGTCCCAAGGTGCAGGAATCGCTGGCCAAATCTGCACCGCATCTTGAGCTTACGGTTGACTATGGATGGTTACATATTCTTGCTCAACCACTGTTTTGGTTACTGAAAAAAATACATTCGTTTATTGGTAACTGGGGCTGGTCGATCATATTGCTTACCTTGATGATCAAGGCTGCTTTCTACAAGTTATCTAAAGCCAGTTATACATCGATGGCGCGAATGAAGAAACTGCAGCCCAGGATGCAGGCTTTGAAAGAGCGCTATGGAGATGACCGGGCCAAAATGGGTCAGGAAACCATGGCCTTATATAAAAAGGAAAAAGTTAATCCCCTCGGTGGTTGTTTGCCGATGATTGTGCAAATACCGGTATTCATAGCCTTGTACTGGATGTTGCTTGAAAGCGTTGAGCTGCGTCAGGCGCCGTGGATAGGCTGGATCAAGGATTTATCTATCAAAGATCCATTGTTTATTCTGCCATTGATAATGGGCATCACGATGTTTATTCAGCAAAAGTTGAATCCGGCACCGGTAGATCCCATTCAGGCAAAAGTATTTATGGTGTTGCCGGTTGTTTTCACAGCGTTCTTTGCTTTCTTCCCGGCGGGTCTGGTGCTGTATTGGTGTGTAAACAACACGCTGTCTATAGCGCAGCAGTATTACATCACGCGCCATGTTATCGGTACTAAATAGAACGTTATGATGACGTGGGCTGTATCGCGCAGCACAGATTGATGTGAACGACGAGACGATTGCAGCGATAGCAACACCCGAAGGCCGTGGTGGTGTCGGTGTGATCCGTGTCAGTGGTGGCAATGTCGCATCAATATTAGTAAATATTCTTAAAGTCCCATCTAGTCAATCAGACTCCACAGAGGTACCAGTGTTGCAACCACGAAGTGCAACGCTGGCAACTTTCGTTAATGCCAATGGCGATCCGATTGATCAAGGCATCGCTATTTATTTCCCTGCACCACATTCTTATACCGGTGAAGATGTGCTTGAGTTGCAAGGGCACGGTGGCCCAGTGGTTCTGGATTTATTGCTTGAGCGTTTGATTGAGTTGGGTGCACGTAGCGCAAGGCCGGGCGAATTTACGGAACGTGCTTTTCATAATGACAAACTTGATTTGTCTCAGGCAGAAGCCGTTTGTGATTTGATCGATAGCGGCACGCAGGCTGCAGCAGCTGCAGCCATCAGATCTTTGCAGGGTGACTTTGGCAGAGCGGTACATGCTTTGGTTGAAGAGCTGACAGAACTGCGCATCTATCTGGAAGCAGCGCTTGATTTTCCTGAAGAGGAAATTGATTTTCTAGCCAGTACGGAAATGCAGCAACGCGCATCGACTCTACGTGCTAACAGTGCTCGTCTGATGGAAAACATAAAGCAGGGTCAGTTGTTACGTGACGGTTTCACTGTTGTGCTTGCCGGTAAACCGAATGCTGGCAAGTCGAGTATTTTAAATCGGTTAACTGGTGAAGAAACAGCGATAGTCACAGATATAGAGGGTACAACGCGCGACATTGTGCGCTCTGATATTCAGATAGACGGGTTACCTGTACGCTTAATAGACACGGCTGGTTTACGAGACAGTGATGATCCGGTTGAGCGTGAAGGTATTAAACGGGCAGCACAGTCGATGTTGCAGACAGATCGTATTCTTTGGATTGTTGATGCCACGCAAGAATCTGCTGCTGAGCTATCTGCAGATTCGCAAACGCAGATAATAGCGGCATCTGTGTCGGCAACGTTGGCACAGGCTTTCTCATTGCTGGATGTTGCGCACGAAGAGCTGCCTGCACGTGTTGTGTCTGTTGATTTTGTCATTAACAAAATAGATTTAACAGACGATGACGCAGGCATGATCGCTCCACAAACCAATGACACCGTAGTGATTGATTTAGTGCCGGCCTTGTCAGCGGAGCGTGCCACAGATGTTGGCATCACGCTTGAAGCCGCGTGGTCAGGAAAAATATCCGCAAGCACGGGTGCCGGTTTTGGGCAATTGCGCGAACACTTACTGCGCTGCGCAGGTTTTCGACATAACGATGAAAACGTGTTTATTGCGCGTCGCCGTCACCTCGAAGCATTACACAAGGCGCGTGACTCGATAGAACTTGGTTTTCGTCAACTGGAAATGAATGCCAGCCCGGAGCTTGCGGCAGAGGATTTTCGCAGCGCTCAGAACAGTCTGGCCGAAATAACCGGCAAATTCACCAGCGATGATTTGCTCGGACGTATATTTGCCGGATTTTGTATTGGTAAATAGACTTCGGTCGAACTGCCAGTTAATAGGGAATGCTAAACTAGTACCATGGACTATCCAGACAGTTACGACGTCATTGTAGTGGGTGGCGGGCACGCGGGTACTGAAGCTGCTCTTGCTGCTGCGCGCACTGGTGCGTGTACGCTATTGCTGACTCACAACATCGAGACGCTCGGCCAGATGAGCTGCAATCCTGCGATTGGCGGCATCGGCAAAGGGCATTTGGTTCGCGAGATTGATGCGCTCGGTGGTGTTATGGCGCGCGCCGCGGATGCAGCCGGGATTCATATACGTACATTGAATGCCAGCAAGGGTGCTGCGGTTCGTGCAACCCGTGCCCAGGCTGACCGGACATTATATAAAGCGTTTGTCAGGCAAACTCTGGAATCACAGGCGAACCTGACTCTGTTTCAGCAAGCCGTATCCGATCTCTTGATAGAAGGTGAGCGGATTGTCGGTGTTGCAACTGAAGGTGGCATTTGTTTCTCAGCCCCTACTGTTGTGCTGACAGCAGGAACATTTCTAGCCGGTAAAATTCATGTTGGTGAAGCCACATCATCAGCAGGCAGAGCAGGGGATCCGGCCTCAACGCGTTTGGCTGAGAAGCTTCGTGAATTGCCTTTCAGGGTAGAGCGACTTAAGACCGGCACGCCGCCGCGTATTGATGGACGCTCTATTGATTATTCGTCACTCGTACAACAACCGAGCGACGAACCACGACCCGTGTTCTCATACATGGGTTCGCGTGATGATCACCCTGAGCAAGTGGTCTGTCACATCACACACACGAATGCGCGAACGCATGAGCTGATTAACCAGTCTCTATCACGCTCGCCTTTATTTTCAGGACAGATAGAAGGTGTTGGCCCTCGTTATTGCCCATCAATAGAAGACAAGGTGGTACGTTTTGCTGATCGGGATTCGCATCAAATATTTATTGAACCCGAAGGTTTGCACACACCTGAAATCTACCCCAATGGTATTTCAACCAGTTTGCCTTTTGATGTACAACTGGAGCTGGTGCGTTCGATAAAAGGCTTTGAGAAAGCGCACATAACGCGCCCCGGTTATGCCATTGAGTATGACTTTTTTGATCCACGCGATCTATCTGAAACACTAGAGACGAAAAGCATAAACGGGCTTTTCTTTGCTGGACAGATTAATGGAACGACGGGCTATGAAGAGGCTGCCGCGCAAGGACTGATAGCAGGTCTAAATGCAGCACGCCAGGTAAGAGGGCAGGATGGCTGGTCACCGCGACGTGATGAAGCTTATATTGGTGTACTAATCGATGACCTTATAACGCAAGGCACACAAGAGCCCTATCGTATGTTTACCAGTCGCGCTGAATACCGTTTGTATTTGCGTGAAGACAATGCAGATGCGCGTTTAACACCGGCAGGGCGTGAGCTTGCACTAGTCGATGATGCACGTTGGCAGGCGTTTGATACCAAACAAGATGCCATAGAAAAACTTGAAGCCGAACTGCCCAAACACTGGATGCGACCTGGCGATGTATTGGCTAACAAGCTAGAGAATGCAACGGGTTTGTCTATTGCGCGCGAACGTCGTTTTAATGAGCTATTAAAAATGCCGGAAGTTCACCTGGCTGAACTTATAAAAATGGCAGAGTTGCCACAATTGGGTGACGGTAATGAAGAGGTTATAGAACAGGTAGAAATTCGGACCAAGTACGCCGGTTATCTGGATCGGCAGCAGTTTGAAATTGCACGTACTGCGGAACAACAGTCGATCAAGCTACCTGGCGATTTTGATTATGCATCTGTATCTGGCCTCTCCGCTGAAGTGCAACAAAAGCTCGAAAAGCAACGGCCTTCGGATATTGGTCAGGCATCGCGTATACCCGGTGTTACCCCGGCGGCGGTTTCACTGTTGCTGGTTTACCTGAAGAAAAACAGATCTGCGGGTCCTAATGCCAACAATACGCAAAACCCAAGTACTGAATTAAGTGCCTGATTCCGGTAACCCTGCAGCGCAGCATCCATTGCAAGCACTACAAGATGAATTGCACAGTGGCGCCGAGTCCCTCGGGGTCATGCTTGATTTACAACAGCAGCAACAAATGCTTGATTACCTCGAGTTGTTGTCTCGCTGGAACAAGGTTACCAATCTAACTGCAGTGCGATCCGTTGATGAGATGGTATCGCGCCATCTGCTTGATTCCATAGCCATCTTGCCGGTTGTCCGTGAAGTGCTGGCTAGCACGGCCAATAAAACAGAATCAGATAATTCGCCGCATGTGCTGGATATAGGTAGTGGTGCCGGCCTTCCCGGGATTCCGCTGGCGATTGCCGATCGTGGCATCGATGTGATGATGATAGACAGCGCAGCCCGCAAAACGCGTTTTGTACAACAGGCGATTGCGGATCTGGGGTTGGGTAACGCCAGCGTATTGCACAGCCGTGTGCAAGATGCTGATTTGCCATTGTTTCCTTGCCTGGTAGCAAGGGCGTTTGCGTCACCAGTTGATATACTGAGCAGTAGCGGATTTTTGTGTGAGCCGGGCGGTGTCTATGTGCTGATGATGGGGCATACCCTCGACAAGCTTGATCAGCTGCCGGATGAATTTACTCTTCAGGCGGTGCGACGGATTGAAATCCCGGGGCATACTGTCACGCGTCATGTGGCATTATGCAAACGATCGTCGTGCGTATAGTGTTTGTTACTGTCGCCCTGCGTTAACATTACGCCTTAAGGTTTATATACCGCTCGTGTTTTCGACAAGTCATAGGCTTCTGGATCGGTTTTGATGGGTAAAATAATCGCTGTAGCCAATCAGAAAGGTGGTGTCGGCAAGACGACAACCAGCATCAACCTTGCTGCCGGGCTTGCCAGTCTGCATAAAAAAATACTGCTTGTTGATAGCGACCCACAGGGCAACGCCACCATGGGTTGTGGTGTGGATAAGTTTTCCCTGGAAGCCAGTGTCTCTGATCTGTTGCTCGATGGCGTGGCTGTTGCGGATCTGGCTGTACGTGTTGAAGCCGGTGCTGACGGCAAAAACCCTGCAAACGGTGCTTGGGATCTGTTGCCGGGTAACTCGGATTTGACCAGTGCGGAAATCGAATTGCTTGAATTGCCGCAACGTGAACAACGCATGGCAAAGGTGCTGCATGTTGTGCGCAATGCCTACGACTATATTCTTATCGACTGCCCACCCTCGCTAAACATACTGACCCTCAACGCCTTTGTTGCAGCTGACAGTGTGCTGGTACCCATCCAGTGTGAGTACTATGCACTTGAAGGTCTGTCTGCCTTGCTGCAAACAGTGGATGATGTGCGAGAAGCGGTGAACCAGAATTTGCACATAGAAGGTTTACTGCGCACCATGTTTGATTCGCGTAATCGTCTGGCCAAAGACGTATCGGATCAGTTGCTGGAACATTTCGGTGATCTGGTCTTGCGCACTGTCATACCACGCAACGTGCGTCTCGCTGAAGCACCGAGTCATGGCTTGTCAGTCGTAGGCTATGATCGGGCGTCGCGTGGCGCTCTGGCCTATCTGGCTTTGGCGGGTGAAGTTGTACGGCGTCAGTCGGTAACGCCCGTGGTCGCTAGTCAGACAAACGCTGTTGCCACTGATGAAGCGTTGTTGGCTGCTGACGGACAGGCTATGGAAAAAGAAAAAAACGATGAAGAAGTATTCTGAAACTCGGCTGAAGTGGCTTAAAAACTATGGCTAAAAAGGGCGGACTGGGCACTGGCGTCGATACTTTACTAAAAGGATCGACACGTCAGCGTAATCGACAGTTACAACAGGCGTCTTCCGCAACAGAGCCTGAAACGCAGCCTGTTGGCGAAACTGCGGTCGCATCCAAAACTACCGAAGCTGCGAATTCTTCTCATACGATCGATCACTCAAGTGTGGAAATAGATGCGAGCACTGCGGTGGCGCAGGCGAACGATGCAAATATCGAGTCGGGCGATCGATTGATGCAACTCTCACTCGAAGAGATTCGTCCCGGCAGTTATCAACCACGGCGTAGTTTTGATCAGACCGCTCTTCAGGAACTGGCTGACTCTTTGTTGTCGCAGGGTTTGGTACAACCTGTACTCGTCAGACCCTATGGCGGTCGGTATGAATTGATAGCAGGGGAACGTCGATGGCGTGCTGCAAAGATCGCTGGCCTGACCTCAATACCCGCCATTGTTCGCCAACTCGATGATCAATCCGTCGCTGCGGTATCGCTAATAGAGAACATTCAGCGCAAAGATCTGAACGCACTGGAAGAAGCACACGCCCTGCAGCGCTTGCGTGACGAATTCGGCATGACACAGGAAGCTGTCGCAAAGGCGGTCGGTCGGTCGCGCTCTGCAGTAACCAATCTTCTGCGTTTACTCGAACTGCACGAAGAGGTTAAAACACTACTGGAAAAGGGTGAGCTTGATATGGGGCATGCACGTGCCTTGCTAGCACTTGATCGCGAAGTGCAGCCGGTTGTGGCGCGACAAATCATAGCCCGCGGATTATCAGTACGTGCCACCGAGGCACTGATACGCGAACGTCTTACCGGATCTGACAAACCATCGAACAAGGGAAAAAAGAGACGCGTCGAAAAAGACCCGGATGTTCTTTCGCTGGAGCGACGACTGGGCGATACCCTAGGTGCAAGTGTCGAGATTAACCAGAGTGCAGCGGGTGGCGGTACGGTAGAGATCAGTTATAACAGTCTCGATGAGCTTGATGGGATTTTGTCTCATATTAAGTAAACTGGGTTGTTGCATTAACAAGTCCAGTTAATAAAAGACCGCCGATCGGCAGTTAAACACTACGAGAAAGCGTGCATAGACATCAAGCGTTAGTTATCGGCGGTTCGCAACCCGCAGTGAACATCCGATAAGCGGGGAGAAGGAATAAACGTAATTCCTCCGCCCCGTCCAACTTTAGTCTACGCCGAGTTTTTAATGTTCTCGATCGCTTCTTCGGTGCTCCAGACCGCGTTAGCCATGTAGCGAAAGTTGATGATTGCCGAAAGATACCCATCACCATCCGGTAGCTTGGCAGCTGCCGTTGCATCTTTAACCACGGCTACTTCGAAGCCATCTTCCAGTAGTTCTCGCATGTGGCTTTCTGTGCACAGATTGGCCGACATGCCAGCCAGAATCACCTGATCAACACCGTTTTTGCGTAGCTGCAGAGAGAGATCATTGGTGTCGTTACCGTACATTTTATGTGGCGATGTAACGATGGTTTTACCGTCTTCGATGTATTTCTTGTACTGAGGCATAAAGTCAGCGCCCGAACCTTCAAAGCCATCAATGTTTAGTGGCCCTTTACGATCGAACATGCCGATCTTATGCATCAGTTTTTCCAGAGCGCCTTCAAATTTCCAACCATGGTCTGTCGGGTAATAATAGTGCGGTGACACAGCAACAGTTAACTCGGCAGCTTTTGCAGCTTTGAAAAGAGATTCTATGTTTTCAACTGTATTGTGTTCTTTAACGCTGGCACCTATTACACCCCATGTCACACCATCAGGGTGCAGGAAATCAATTTGAGGATCAGTTACCACCAGCGCTGTACGTGACAGATCGAGCTCCATATTCGATGGCGGTAGTGCCGGTTCGGCAGGTTCTGCGTACGGGTTGTCAGATTGTGCAACTGCACTGCCGGCAACTGCAGTTGCAATACCCGCAGCGCTAACGGCAGCTGCGCTTTTAAGTGCGTCGCGTCGTGAATGGTTTTTTGGTTCCTGATCGCTTGCGTTATGGTCGTGTGAATTACACATGGTTCTAACTCCCATTAATAATGAGGTTGTAATGCTAGTATTTTTGAGGTATCAATTAGTCCAGAAATGGTCGATATAATTGAAAAAGCGTATCATTTCGTCCGAATATGGCTTAGGTTCCGATCATGAGCTTCGAACATGTCTTTGATCAACTTGAAATTTCCACTCATCCATTCGCTGTCTGCGAATTACGGGGTAAGTGCGATATGGACATCGGCCAGGAAGCCAATGTGTCTTTGCACTACATTCTTACCGGTGAGGGAGAATTGACCATTCAGGGTGGACCTGCCATTCAGGTTTCGCCAGGTTCTCTTGTCTTAGTCCCGGCACTGCAGAGTCATGCGCTACACAGTTACGGCATTGCAAACGAGTCGTTTCTAAAGTGCGATTCACCTGAATTGAAATTACCTCACATGCTGAAAACCGATCACACAGGCGACGGTCAGGTCACAGCGCTTTGCTCACACTTACAGGTGGGATTGCGCGGTGTTGTCGATGTGATCAATTTGATTCGTGTTCCCATCGTCGAGCGGGTTGGATCGAACGATTCATTGCATTCAACCTTGCACCAGCTCTTGAAGGAACTTGGCAACCCAACGCTTGGTAGTCGCGCCATGATTCGCACACTGTTGACCCAGTGTGTGATCGAAATGTTGCGCAAGCGTCTAGTGCACGATGATGGCGGATTGCGCTGGATGGCGGCACTGCGTGACTCGACTATGTGGAAAGCACTATTTACCATGCTCGATGAACCCGGTGCGCCGCACACCGTGGAAAGCCTGGCTCACAGTGTCGGTATGAGCCGCTCGGCATTTGCCCAGAGATTCACAGACGCCTATGGAAGCGGCCCTATCGAGCTTCTGCGCGATTTGCGCATGCGGCGAGCCGCTGCGCTATTGCGTAGCAGTAATTTACCGGTTAAACGTATTGCTCAACTGGTAGGTTTCAACAGTCGTACAGCCTTTAGCCGGGTTTTTGAACAACGCTCCGGACAAAGTCCTACGGATTATCGTCGAGACGTTGAGAAAGACTGATACGAACCGGTCAAACCGCTGATGGGCAATGCGCTCGTATGGTTATTTGTAATGGCCAAGAAAAGAATGAGTGATGAATCAGAATTTATCGTTAGTGACGACCGCTAGCCCCAAACATTTCGTTTACCAGGCAGATCTCCTCTGCGGCGTTGAACGGCGAGCATTACTTCAAATATTACAATAGGCATCCCAGACTTCTAAAACTCCCGCCATCAGCATGACTAACAAACCAATTAGCAATAACTTATGCAGATGGGGTAGCCATTTACTGGCATCATTTTCAAAGGATTTTGCTAAAGCGCGAGCTGCGTAATTTGTTTCTGTGGATGCGATATCGTTGGATGATTGATGGCCATCTTCTTCCTGCAGTACACGATATGCTTCGCGTAGCAGTACACTCGCTCTCCAACCTGGATAAGCGAGTAGCACTGATGATATAAGGGCAAGCCATGCTCCTGAAATGGAAATCCATCCAGGACAAGACATTAAAATGCTACCTGTACACTTTCGTTAAGCGGTTGAGTAGTTTCTGCTGACATACCGTGAGATACATTGGAACTAACGCTCAATGCCAGCTGTTTGCCGCAGGCATTCGATATTAAAATCAGTGTTTCTATATTTGGCATGCTTTCACAGTCGTATGATTCCAATCGACTAATGACCGTTTGTTTTGATCCAATACGATCTGCAAGTTCACTTTGAGTCATATCAGCTTTTCTTCGCAAGCTTCTAACTAACTCTGCAAGCTTGATAATCGACTTCTGCCTGTCGTAGACGTCTTTTACTTCATCGTCGGCTGTTAGCAGTTCGAACATCTGATTAGTTGTATCGGTACTTTTCATTTTTATAACCTAGTTAATCAATTTCCAGTTCTTACACCGTTGCTTTGCAAGGCTTAATGATTCGTGTTTATCGCCTGGTCCAAAGATCAGCATTCTCATTTCATTACTTTCTTCACAAACGCCCACATACATACAGATAGATCCATAGGCGGCTGTAAATCCAAAAAGCCAAATCTGATTCCCGTTGATCCTGAATACGTCATGCCTTTGTGCATCTTCAGGTGGACCATGAAACAAATAACTCTCTCGGAAGTTACTTAAAAACCTTGCGCATGCCTGTCTGAGATGCAGTGGGGGCTTTGTAGCCATCCAGGCCCGAAAATCGGCTTCGCAGTCAGGATCCCAGGAATCTGTCCACATTAGCTATAATATCGTCACTTCAATGCCAAAATATAGCATAAAAAATATATATATCAGGTTAAATGGCCATAATATTACAAATTATATCACATTTATGTAATATCAATATATGTGCCATTATAGCTGTTTGTCACCGTATTGCTGTCATTTGTTCCCATCCAGTAACCGATTTCATCGGGCTAATGCGGGCTAATTGAGTGGCGTTAGATCGATCTGAGATGGATATTGGATCGGATAGCGACCAAGAGCGGCAGAAAAAACTCATGTGAGCCTTTTATTTTGCTTGCTCCTTAAAACGGGATTAACGGTTAATTAACTCGATATAAACGTGTTGTTAAACGCTTTGTCTCCCTTAGCACTAAACTTGATCACCCGACTGCTGTTATCGCGTTTTATCCAATGCAGTTGTTCGAATTGAGTTAGCAGTGCTCTTCCCAGACTACCGGCGAGATGGGAACGTCGTTCACTCCAATCAAGGCACTCCCGGCACAGAGGTGATCTGGAAGTTTGTAGTGCATCGAGGTCTATACCGAAATCGTGCATGAAAGTTCGGCCTTTTTGAGTCAGCCTGAGATCCCCACAACGTACGATTAGATAACGACTGGTAATTAAACTGTCATACAGTTGAATGCCTTTGTTGCCCGCAAGGTGGTTGTAACAGACGCGTGCATTGCGCATGGCAGCATCACGCGGGCCAGTGAGTGCACGCATCGGTTGGTCATCGGCTGTTAGTCCCATCAATGTTTCAAGTAATGCGGCGACCTTATCGTTTGCCAGCGCAAAGTACTTGTGTCGACCTTGCTTACGTAGTGTGAGCAAACCTCCTGATTCCAATTTAGCCAGATGGGTGGTCGCAGTTTGCGCGGTTACACCTGCAGCTCTGGCAAGCTCGGATGCTGTCAGTGCTTTGCCGTGCATTAACGTAGACAGTATTCTTGCGCGTGTGTTGTCGCCGAGTAAAGCGCCGATTTTTGCAATATTGGGTGTGCTCTCCATAGTTCGACCGTAACCGAACTATTCTCAACAGTCAATCTGCCATAATTCTTCCCGGTATCAGATTAGCGCATCGCGATAGCCCCGGAGGCTCATATGCAGATATGTATCATTCACTACCAGATCGATCAGAGAAAAAAATCACGACTCGAACGGTATGTGCGGAATTGGGCTTGTGCCCCTGGGGTAACATCATGACTATCGTGGATTCGATTAGTTATTACTTGCCAGGTTTTATTGCGGCTTATGCAATTTTGCTGGTTGGGGCCTCATCTCCTGGTCCCTCTGTCGCGCTGTTGGTTAATCAGGCAACGCAACATGGACGCTATGCTGCATTGCTAACAACCTTTGGTATTGCATGTGGTAGTGCCACATTGAATATCGCAACATTGCTGGGTATTGAGCTGCTATTTTCTCATGCAGCCTGGGTAGTCACTGTGCTTCGACTGGTGGGTGCTGCTTATCTGCTTTATCTAGCTTATGGCGCATTTCGTAATGCTTTCAATCCACCGAAATGGCATCCCGCTGATTCGTTACAATCAGCCGGTATGAATTCCTTTGTGTCGGGTTATGCACTGCAAGTTACCAACGTTAAAGCCATGTCTTTCTGGCTCAGCATTTCGGCGATTGGTGCGGTAGAAGGTGCGCCGGCAGTTGTGAAAATTGCTTTTGTTGTTGGTTCATTTTTAATCTCATTCACTTGTCACGGCGCTTGGGCACTTGCACTATCCAGTGATCGATTTCAACAGGCTTACAGTTCGGCCCGTCGATGGGTAGAGGTATTGCTGGGGTGTTGCTTTAGTTTTTTCGCTTACCGACTCGCTAGCGCAGACCACTAAAGTAAAGCTTCCTTGGTCATACAAAGCAGTACGTGGATACATTAGTAACTGAATCGCTAGCTACCGTAGGATCAACAAGGCATATAATTGACCAAGAATGGTTTGTAATGCGTAAATCCATGTGTAACAGTTGATACATAACAACAAATCTACCCATAGAGTCAGCTTTGCTGGTTAAGGGGTTTGAAATCAGTGAAGAGAAAAATAAACTAAAACGGGAAAAGAAAATGACAATGAATTTTCTCAAAGTCGTTGCGTTAGTTATTGTGCCACTGGGATTACTTGGTTGTGGCGGAGTAAAAATTATCTGTTGTTATCTCGCAGCAGTCTTGAAACAGTCAATCGTCGACTAGATTTTGCCGCGATGCTAAGGATCAGAAATTCAATCTTTACGTCAATACTCATTGATCAACTATCTGTTCCAACTTACGATCACGACGTAATTGCGTTAATGACAAAATATGAGCAACTACCGCATAAGGGACCAAAAATAACGGTATAAGGCCCAAAGGATATTCCGTAACTTCATTTGGTTTTTCAAAAGAAAAAAGTTGTATCGGAGTTGCTGAGCTTGTAAATCCGAAGAAAAACGCGCTGGCAAAATCCATAAGTCCAACTGTTGCGACTAGCAAGATCCAAAACGATGGAATTTTTGTATCCCAGAACCGGTAAAGAACATAGGCTGCTAACAGTCCTGTGAGAAGATCACCCAATCCAGCTGGATAAGCAAAAATCGCCGGCAAATTACCTTGTGTGTGTTCGATCACGAACACCATTCCGATTGGCCTGATAAGTTGTAGCCCTATCAATAAATGTTGGGAGACGCCTTTCCCTAGTATCCAGTGGCGTGCTTTGTAAGCCACGAGCGAAGCAAGTAACAGGTAGAGCAAAGGCCTTGCCGGAAAATCGGGGCCCAATACGATAGAGTCAATTCGGTATTTCACGATACCGAATGCGAAAAAACACCAAAGCATAGCTACCAAAATCACCATAGAGGTTTGTTTCAAGCTGTGATCTGCAGCTCTGGACACCATCAATAAATGCCAGAAAGGAGTAGAGAGAAAAAACAAAATAAACAATTCGCTTAGTGGCGAGAAAATCATGATTCCACCTCAGCGGAATAAAACCCGGAACCAGAACCATTGCCTGTGCCATTAAATTTGATGGCATAGCGGCCACCAAAACTACGATTTTGGGGATCTTCCCAATCAATGGAGAGTTTGAGATTTGAAATAACGTTTCCAATCACAAGCCAGTTACAAAAGACGTTACTTATTTCCAAAAGAGCCGGGCTTTGGCTCATTTTTACTTTGCCCTTTGTACAACCGGCGCCGATGCTGTTAATCGTCACATGAAGCGCTGCCTGATTTGAATTGATTGTTACTGTTGGCAAGGAAACTTTTAGCGGTAAAAGAAAACCACCAATCCCTACTGCTTTGAGCCCCGTGCTTCCTTCTTTACAGGCTTCGCCAGGCATTTCAACATCACACACCAACAGTCGAGCAGGCTCTGGCTGCTTCAAATTTGGCAATATCCAGTTTGAGACTCCTATTCCTGCAGCTGGCAAGCCGGTATTTGGATTGATCTCCGGGAGTTGCGCACAGCTGACCAATAGGCCCGTCATTATCAAAAGTGTGAAATTTTTCATGCTGCATTTATTAGTAAGTACCATTATGATACTCACTAATAAAATGATTGGATCACCACTTGTCAGAACGCCCCTTTAATCATCACTGCCCGATCTGGACA
>CAYPMR010000013.1:0-59458 GCA_964411665.1 uncultured Granulosicoccaceae bacterium
CCCCTGTAGATACTGACGGAGACGGTAATCCGGATTTCCAGGATCTTGATTCAGATAATGATGGTACGCAGGACGGTTTCGGTGCACCTGCACCATTGCCCCCCGTCAGTAACGACGTGGATAACGACGGAATTCCTAACGCTTTGGACATCGATGATGACAACGACGGCATTCTTGATGTCAATGAAGGTACCGGGGACGCAGATGCCGATTCAGTCATAAACCAGTTTGATCTTGATTCGGATAACGACGGTTTGTTCGATATGCAGGAGGCGAGTATCGACCTGGCCCAGTCAATTACTTTGGATGCAGACAATAACGGCATGGTCGATGGCACAGCTTTTGGCGGAAACGGCTTTGCAGATGCGCTCGAAACTGCGCCTGAATCAGGCGTACCGACATTTTTGCTTGCCGATGCCGATGGCGACGGTATTCCTGATTTTCTCGATGCTGATAGCGATAACGACAGTATTTTCGATTCGATTGAAGCCAATCGCCCTGATCTGAATGTTGATGGTCAGATTGATCTCGCTACGGGCGGTTTCATTTCTCCATTTGGTGTAATCGCTGGAACTGGTGGTGAGTTCGTTGACACTGACGGAGACGGAATCGTGGATTTTCGTGATCTGGATACAGACAACGATAGCGTTTCTGATCTGCTCGAGGCTGGCGGTTTTGATAATGACAGCGATGGGCGTGTAGATAACTTTGTTGATGGCAATGCTGATGGGGTTACAGATAACCAGGCTCTATCACCCATCATCCCACCCGATACAGATGGGGATCTTGTACGCGATTTTAGAGACCTTGATAGCGATAATGATGGATTGTCCGACCTTCTGGAATCGACGGGCCCTGCCTTTGATGTAGACAATAATGGCATATTGGATATTTTCGTTGATGGCAATGGAGACGGCTTCGACGATAACTTCGCAGTTCAAGCTGGTTTCCAACTTGACACTGATGGTGATGGATTCCCTGACAGAATAGATTTGGACAGTGATGCGGACGGCTTGTTTGATATTTCTGAAACAGGTGGTTTGGATACTGACTTTGACGGTGTGGTCGATAATCTTGGCGATGCTGATAGAGATGGCGTTCCGGATATTGTGGACTCCGATGCCACAGGTGGGGCTGACACTGACTTTGATAGCATTGATGATGCGTTTGACTCGTCTATAACTGGCGGCGCAGACCAGGATGGCGATGGCATCATAGATAGTGCAGACCCGGATGCTGATGGCGATGGGTTCACTGGTCTGGCTGATGATGGCGCTGCGTCTAATCAGACATTGCCTGATTCTAACGGTGACGGTGTGCTGGATTTTCAGGAAGTCGATGGATCTGTAGCTCCGATTGGAGGCACGGCGGGTGTCCTGAAAACAGGTCTTTCGGGTAATGCTTTTGGTTGCTCAATATTGACTTCCGATATTACCGGCAAGCGTAGTATTGATCCTCTGTTTGTACTGATGCTCGCTTTCTCATTGATTTGGATGTTTGCCAGACGCGTGCAGAAACGTGCAGTAACTGTTGCTACAACTGGACAGTCATGCAAACGCCCTTTGGGATTGGTTGCAGCTTTATCGGGCGCATTGTTTCTTTCTGCATGTGGCGCGTTTGATTCGGGTAGTGGTGAATCGAATCGTCGTGTGTACATCGGTGCAGGTGCGGGTATATCAAACGTTAATCCAGATGATTCAATGGCACCGGGTGATACTGTTTCAGACACTGGAAGTACCGGGGGTCAATTGACCCTGGGTATTGATTTGTCCAATCGTTTTTCTGCGGAGGTACACGGTACTGATTTGGGCGAAGCGCAAATCGCTCCGGCTGGTCAAATCGGTTATCAGATTGGTGGTATTAGCGGCATCGCATACCTGTTGAATGACAGCACTGATCGCTTTCGACGTGAAGGCTTTAATTTGTTCGGCCGTTTAGGTCTTGGTAGTTTAAGCAATCAGGCTGAGGTCGTTACTTTCGATCGGCAAAATGACCTTCATTTGCTAGCTGGGCTTGGTATTGAATACGGCTTCGGATTCGGTCTTGGAATACGTGGTGAATTCATCGGCTTTGATGAGGATGCACGGTATGCACAGCTAGGTCTTGTTTACAGATTCGGTAGAGTCTCAACTGGTAGACAGCCTCAAGCGCGACTCAATGTACCTGTAGCGCCGCCGCCTGCACCAATACCACAACCATTGCCTCTTCCCATACCAAGTCCAGCACCACTTGATTCAGACGGTGATGGTGTTCTTGATACAGCTGATAACTGTCCTACAACGCCATTCAACACACCAGTCGATTCACAGGGCTGCGCACTGTTCAAAGGTGTTATTGAAGGGGTTAACTTTGAAACCAATTCTGCCAGATTGACAGCCGAGGCTGTGACTATTCTGCAAGGTGTAGCAGGTACGCTGAATCAGAATCCTGGAATCAGAGTGACGGTTGAAGCTCATACGGATAATCAAGGTGATGCTCAATCAAACCTGGAGTTGTCAAAGCGACGCGCGGTTAGCGTAGCGAAATTCCTGGTTGAGCAGGGTGTATCCAGTGACCGGTTGCAGCCACAAGCTTATGGCGAATCAAGACCTAGAGCGAGCAATTCTACGTCTGAAGGTCGTCGCGCTAATCGCAGGGTTGAATTCAACTCGCTGTAGTGCAAGGGTAATAGCCAGCAAGCGGTCGTAATTGTCGCGACCATAATCAGAGAGGGCCGGATTTTCCGGCCCTTTGTGTTTGTGTTTTCCAGTCTCTGATCTGAGGTTTTGTGTCTAAAGCGTCACATTTTTTTGCGATTTAAGCTTCTTGATGAGTATCGTTTGTGTCCTGTCTGTAGTTTTTATCAAAATTCAAAACTGTGTTGCTAGCTCAGTGCAAAATTGTTGCATACTGCGACGCTATGAAAAGCAGATGCGAATTAAAGACCCCGTTCTCTCCGGTAGCAAAGACTGACGCTATCAGATCCAATCATTTCGATACCCCGAATCTGAAACTCCCAAGTCTGCATCGCAGTTCAATTGCGGTCCTTGCTTTGGCTTTGATGGTGTTGGCAGGTTGCTCAGGATTGAATACCGGGTCTGCGAATTTTGATCCCTATGTTGGTTTGAGCGCCGGTTCCAGTCAGCTCGAGATAGCAGTCGAGGGTACTACTATCGGTTTGGAAGATTCGAGTGACACAGCAACCACCTTGTCGCTAGGCGCTAAGGTGACCGATCGCCTGGGAGGTGAGTTGCAGTTCTCGGATCTTGGTTCAGCTCGTCTTGATAGTGGCGATGACATCGGTTATCAAACATTTTCTGCGTTAGCAGTGGGTCGCTTGTTTCCTCGAAGAACAGGTGCAAATTTATTTGCAAAGGCTGGTTTTGGCTTTCTGAATAATGATGCACCATCCAATGACACGATAATCCTTGAAACAAATAACACAGCAAATTTTGTCACCGGTATTGGTGTCGAATACCAGTTTAATAGCGGCCTTGGTTTACGTCTCGAGTTTGTCGGGCATGATCAGGATGCACAATTTGCATCTGTCGGTGCGACTTACTCATTTGGTAGGCCGGCTCAGCGCCGAGGGCCTGTAATTATTGGCCGGAACGAAAATGGCACGACAAACAATCCAGTTGTTGTTGAGCAAGATGCATCGGCCATTAGCAGCTCGGACATCATAGTGCGCGACAGACCTGTTCCCCCCAGACAAGCTGATATTGTGCTGCCCACCATTGTTCAGATACAACCTGATGAAGTCATAGAGATAGATGATTCGGATGCGGTAGGTGTTGCATCAACTGAGACAACTCTTCAGCCTGAAATTGTTACAAACCCAATCATTACTCCCATACCAGTGGTACCTACACCAGTCATACAGACACCTGTTATTCCAGAGCCTGTGATAGCAGAACCTGTGGTGGAAGTGCCAGTGATAGCAGAGCCTGTGGTGGAAGTGCCAGTGATAGCAGAGCCTGTGGTGGAAGTGCCTGTGATACCTGAGCCTGTGGTGGAAGTGCCTGTGATACCAGAACCTGTGGTGGAAGTGCCGGATGTAGATGCACCGATAACGTCGGTTATACCTCGATCAACTGAGGAGCCGGAATCTGTTGAGATAGATACGGTTCAGACGATTTCGGAAGACACCACCACCATTGAAACTCTTGATGACACGTCTGCTGATCTAGCTACACCCGACAGCGATGCGCTGGTGATTGACGATCTTGATGGGGACGGTGTGGCAGATAGTCTTGATGCCTGTCTGGATACTTCCAATGGTATACCGGTCGATGCCGGTGGCTGTGATCGATACAGTGGTCTTCTTACAGGTGTTGACTTCGATACGGGTTCCATATTTCTGTCACCTGATTCTCAAGAAGCGTTGGACAGAATTGTTCTCGATCTTGAGAATTTCCCGCAACTTAACCTGCAGTTGCAATTGCAGGCAACCTCCGATGATGAGGCTGATACTTTTTTGGCGCGGCGTCGTACGATCGAAATACTCCGCTTTTTCCGCGCCCGGGGAATTGCTGGCAACCGTGTTAAAACACAAGTCCCTGCAACACTGCCGGTATCTGAAATAGGCAAGGGAACCGTCTATTTACGCACAATAAAAAGCGGCTCTTGAGTTTGCATGAACAATATCTAAAGGACAGAAGACAGACATTTATCTGCGCTCTGTCATCTTGCTAAAGTGAGTTTGCCTTGACGGGATGTTGCTTTTGATAACGTAATGTCTAAAGAGCCGATTACCACATTGCTGTGTCAGATGTCAGATTGTTAGCGAAGCGGTTCGATTTGTGTTCGCGATTTGTGTTCGTTACGGGCGTTGGCGGCCCTCCAACAAGTTATGGCACAGCTGACATTTTTGCCTCGGGCATTGATGTGTTTCAGCAGATGGCGACATGTGCACAATCATGACCACTGGTGACTGGAATTTACAGATTTTAAAAAAATAGCTCGGCTTGAAAATTTGGTTGCTTAATTACCAGCTATGCTTGTATCGGTCCTGTGTACACCCGTTTTTTTGCGCAAGTCTTGTGCATAAATCCAAGTAAAATCCTGCATGACATAGGCTTTTTCCTGACAAGGATGACAATTTTTCTGCGTAAAATCGTTCGCTTCGAAATGCCGGTATTTGTAGACCAATAGGCAGATCAATCGCTAAAACAGGAATGCCTGTTTTGTAGTTTTCCTACAGTGAAGGCTGTATTTTCTGCAAAACAGGATATTGCTCTTACCGATCGGATATTTACCACCCACTTGATCACTTGAAGTCAGTACAATGCGCGGTCTGCGGGGTATAGTTATTTAACTAAATGCCGTTAGTTTATTGTTGTAGTAGCAAGTCAGTTAGAGACGAAAGCTGCTTGAACAGAGCTTGAATGTCCGTCAATTATCTGGCTAGTGCAGAAAAGTACCGATTACTTTTAGATTTAAATTTGTAAAGCAAGCCTGATCGCAGGCACCTGGAGAATGTATAGATGAACGAGCCCGTCCGCTCATTGGCACCAGCACCTGATCTTTCTCAATACGGCATCGTGGATGCGGTAGATGTTCTTTATAACCCGTCATTCGAACAGTTGTTCGAAGAAGAAACAGCAGATGGGCTTGAGGGCTATGAGCGTGGTGTGCTGACATCAACAGGTGCAATTGCAGTCGATACTGGAAAATTCACCGGACGATCACCCAAAGATAAATACATTGTTCGCGATGATGTCACTCGGGATACGCTCTGGTGGGCATCCGATACCGCGAAGAATGACAATAAATCAATTGATCAGGCTGTCTGGAAGGATCTGAGAGAGACAGTGGTTAAGCAACTCTCGGGTAAGCGACTGTTCGTTGTTGATACGTTTTGTGGAGCTAACAGGGACACGCGTATTGCCGTGCGTTTTGTAATGGAAGTGGCATGGCAGGCGCACTTTGTCACTAACATGTTCGTACGACCTGACGAGGAAGAGCTTGCTGACTATACGCCGGATTTTGTTGTTCTCAATGGCGCCAAAACAGTTAATGCAGATTGGCAGAAACACGGTCTTAACTCGGAAAATTTTATCGCCTTTAATCTGACTGAAAAAATGCAGCTCATAGGTGGTAGCTGGTACGGTGGAGAGATGAAAAAGGGTATGTTCGGCCTGATGAACTATCTCTTGCCTTTGCGCGGTATTGCATCGATGCATTGTTCGGCAAATGTCGGCGATGATGATGATACAGCGATATTTTTTGGCTTGTCTGGTACGGGTAAAACTACCCTTTCCACTGATCACAAGCGTCGTCTTATTGGTGATGACGAACACGGCTGGGACGATGACGGTGTATTTAATTTTGAGGGTGGTTGCTACGCCAAAACCATCAACCTCAGCGAAGCCGCAGAGCCTGATATCTATCGCGCTATAAAACGCGATGCCTTACTTGAGAACGTGATGGTAGGCGCTGACGGTGAGATAGATTTTACTGACGTTAGCAAGACAGAAAATGGCAGGGTTACCTACCCGATCTATCACATCGATAACAGCGTACAACCAGTCTCGAAAGCTGGTCCTGCGAAGCGGGTTATATTTTTATCAGCTGATGCCTTTGGTGTGCTACCTCCGGTATCACGATTGACACCTGAACAAACTCAATACCATTTTCTTAGTGGATTTACAGCCAAACTCGCAGGCACGGAGTTGGGCATAACAGAACCTACACCAACATTTTCAGCTTGCTTCGGGAAAGCCTTTTTAACCTTGCATCCAACCAAGTATGCTGAAATTCTTGCTAAACGAATGCAAGAAGCAGGTGCTAAAGCCTATCTTGTTAATACGGGCTGGAATGGCAGTGGTGAACGGATATCGATAAAAGAAACCCGCGCTATTATTGATGCAATAGTTGATGGTTCGATAGATGAAGCTGAAGGCAAAACAGTGCCAATCTTTAACTTCGATGTACCGACGAGTTTGCCAAATGTCGATAGCAATATTCTTGACCCGAGAGATACCTATTCGAACGCCGATGAGTGGAACGAGAAGGCAAAAAATCTGGCTGAGTTATTCGTTGCTAATTTCGAAGAATATACCGACAACGATCATGGCAAATCGCTGGTAGCTGCAGGGCCACAGCTTTAGAAGATCGATTGGTCACGCGAGCACCGGGGGCGGGGCGGTGCGAGTTACCTCTGGTAACGCTTGATCTCCGAGTCGAGCTCACGCAATCTGGCATTAAGGCGAAGCGCATCGCTTGTATCGCTATCAACATTACGCAGTGCCAGTACCAACTGTGCCCGGGCACGCCCCAATTCATTTAATTCGGTAAAAAACCGAGCCAGTGCTTCATGGCTGGCGCTTTCATTGCCACGCTGCTGTTCAATGTTGGCAAGGTCACGCCAGGCGAAACTGTTGGCAACATCGTTGGATCTAAGATAGTTGCGCAGAACCGCGTGAGCCTTTTCGGGTTGCCGCGATTCAATGTAGTGTTCGATTTGCATGCTGTATACCGAGTAATTCTCCGGATATACATTGGACAGAAGCTCTAGTCTCTCAGCACTTTTTTTCGATTGACCTGCTCGAAACCAGGCTCGACTGGCAAGCAATTGCAGATTGAGGTTGTCCTGATACTTTTCCAGAAGTGGCTCTATTTTCTTCAATGCTTCGTCAAAGCGGCGTTTATCCAGATCCAGCATAGTTAACGCGTAGTTGGCTTCTATTCGCAGTTCCAGCCTGGGTGAATTCTTGATGGCTCGATAGTTGCGCTCAAGCTGCCCCTTGTCCTTGGTGGTCAGGACCCGGTTTCTGGCTTTGAAAATTGCAAATTCAACTTGTGTGTCAACGTGCCTGTCATGCTTGAGCGCTACAGCTCGATTCTTCGCCTCCGCAATGCGGATGTTGTCCAACGGGTGTGTTCTTAGATACTGTAGATTGTTGGAGCCTATGTTCAGATTGTTCTTGCGCCGGAGTATTTCAAATGCCTCCGCCATTGCCTCTGGTTTGTATGATGCCTGGGCCAGAATTTCTATGCCGATGCGATCAGCTTCGTATTCATTGGAGCGGGTAAAGTTAATCAGTGACTGCTGACTCGCGGCAATGCCTGCCGCAAGTGCTGCCTGGGCAGCCTGAGGGCTGGATTGTCCGATAATAAGGGCGGCCAGGATAGCTGCTGCTGTGGTCAGTCGACTACGACCACTGCTGGCAACTGAACGTGCATGGTGGCGTTGAGTAATATGGGCAATTTCATGACCAACCACTGCAGCCAGCTGATCCTCTACATTCATGGCTTCGATAAGTCCGCTGTTCAGGCCAATGTATCCGCCGGGAATGGCGAACGCGTTGATCAAGGGGTTTTCGATAATAAAAAAGGTGAACTCGTGTGTATCTGAATCCGCGACGTTAGCGGAAAGACGAGCACCCATTGCATCCAGATATTCAGCGATCTGTATATCTCGGACCACAGGTACTCTAGCGCGTATCTGGCGCATGAAGTTTTTTCCGATTTCCCGCTCCTCTGCAGGGGACAGGGCGGCATCGGCAGGCTCGCCGATTTGTGGCAGGTTCTGGCGTGCCGACAAGGTATTTGTGGTGGCCAATAAAATCAGGCATGTAGCTATCACAAAGCCGGCACACAAAGCGCCCATTTGCATCCGAGATGCTTTTGCCGGCTGCGTAAATGATGTGACACTCACTGCATCGCCGGCATCCTTGCAGCTGTTGATTCGCTGCCCTTTTGTGTTGGGCAAAGAATCAGTGCCGAAGTTGGCCAAGTGTTGAAAAATATTCATGTCCTCTATTTGCGCACCGGGTCACACTGTGCCCACGCAATATGTCTTCTCCTGCCTGTTACGCCAAGATGCTGACAGCCATCATATTATCCCAGTCTTTCCCTTGCTGCGATCATTAGCCTTTGGTTCTCATACAGACCAGATCGTCGGGTTTGCTGATTTCTGGAATAAAAATCGGTGTCATTCATGAATATTTCAGTCCATGCCGTAGTGGCCAGCTAAATGGCCAGCTAAATGGCGCATGTCGGGTCTGTGGCATAAAAAGTCATTTTTCTACTTATGTATCCGCTTTTTCTCTCTGTTGTGTTTATGCGCCTGATGCATAAGCACTTGAACGAAGTAATTTGGTCTGTCTCGACCCTGCCACAGTTCTGACAGCCAACGCCCGGATATGTTCTGTGAACTCACTAAATCCTATACAAAACGTGAAGTCACGTTATAAAATCGTATTACTGTTGATGGCAGACACAATCTACCAGACAGTAAACATATCACGTACTGTTCGATCAACGGGTGCGATGAGTTGGGTGCTTACCCGTGCTACCCAATACCCAAGAAAATGCCCTGGAAAATGGGAAATGTGCCAGCATGGTTTGCATGCGCACGATCTGCGTTACTTACCCAAGTGCGCGGGTTGTCGCAAGACCTTGTGACGCCGCTGAAACTCTGTCGAGTGATCGAGCTGTCTATCGCTTGTAGCCCGCCGTATTTGATCTGTCGCTTTTTTGGCCCATGGTTAAACAAGTAACGATTGATCAGAGGGTTGCTCAGGTATGCGACCGTTTTGTGTGGAAGACCGCGCGGAAGACGACCGCGTTGACGACCAACGTGCTCCGGTTGCCTGCTAGTCGGTTTCTGATAGCTCATGAAGCTGCAGAACTTCAGTCCCCGGTGCTGTTCACACTTCCTTTTCTCCTGCGTACAAGTCATGCATTTTTTAATGTTAGTAGAGCTTGTAGGGTATTTATTTTATACGTGATTGGCGAGCAGATATTTACGCAGGTTCGAATCCTTATTAAATTGATTTAGCCGAAATTGGACTATCTGCACGACTAGCAACTACGAGACACAGCATGATGATTCGAGGATACAACTAGTGGAACTTTCAGGCGGCGAGATTCTGATACAGGCTCTTAAAGAGGAAGAAGTTGAGTTTATATTTGGTTATCCCGGTGGCGCGGTGTTGCATATTTACGATGCGATATACCAACAAAATTCGATAAAACATATATTGGTTCGGCACGAGCAGGGCGCAACACATTCTGCCGATGGATATGCACGTGCCACCGGTAAACCGGGTGTTGTGCTGGTGACTTCAGGGCCTGGTGCTACAAATGCAGTCACAGGCATTGCAACTGCATTCATGGATTCTATTCCAATGGTTGTGCTTACCGGGCAGGTCACCAGTAAATTTATTGGTAGCGATGCGTTTCAGGAAGTTGATTGTGTAGGAATTACACGCCCCTGCGTAAAACACAATTTTCTGGTGAATTCTCTCGAGGAACTGTCTGATACCATTAAAAAGGCCTTTCACGTCGCAACAACTGGTCGCCCGGGCCCCGTTGTGGTTGATATTCCCAAGGACTATACGACACCTGGTGTTACAGCGACCTTTGATTATTCTGCGCCGGTAGAAATGCGTTCCTACAGTCCGCCAACCAGCGGTCATCCTGGTCAGATACGCAAGGCTGTGGACATGATTCTCTCAGCCAAGCGTCCAATGATCTACTCAGGTGGCGGCGTTATTCTTGGTGAAGCTTCGGACGAATTTCGAACCTTTTGCCGCAAGCTCAACTACCCGGTAACCAATACGCTAATGGGGCTTGGTGCCTTTCCGGCAACTGACAAGCAATTTGTCGGGATGTTAGGGATGCACGGAACATATGAAGCCAATATGGCTATGCACGGCTGTGACGTTCTGATTGCTATCGGGGCAAGATTTGATGATCGCGTAACCGGCGAGATACAAAAATTCTGTCCGACAGCCAGTATCGTACATGTTGACGTTGATCCGGCATCCATATCCAAAACAGTCACTGTTGATATTCCGATTGTTGGTGAGGTGGGCCAAGTGTTGTCAGCCATGAATGAACAAATCGATGAAATGGATAAAGAGGTTGATCGTGCTGCTTTGGACCTGTGGTGGTCGGAGATAGAAGCATGGCGTGGCACTAACTGCTTGCAGTATGAGCACAGCGATACAGTGATCAAACCGCAAAACGTAGTTGAGAAACTTTGGCAAGTAACCAATGGCGATGCATATGTCGCCTCAGATGTGGGCCAGCATCAGATGTGGGCTGCCCAGTTTTATCACTTTGACAAACCACGGCGCTGGATTAATTCCGGGGGCTTGGGAACCATGGGATTTGGCTTGCCTGCGGCTATAGGTGTGCAGCTCGCATTTCCTGAGGCGGATGTTGCTTGCGTTACCGGTGAGGCAAGCATACAAATGTGTATTCAGGAACTCTCTACCTGTTTGCAGTACGATCTACCCATTAAAATTGTCAATCTGAACAATCGTTATATGGGTATGGTAAGGCAGTGGCAGGAATTCAGTTACGAAAAACGCTATTCGCATTCTTACATGGATGCCTTGCCGGACTTTGTCAAACTGGCTGAGAGTTACGGTCATGTTGGAATACAGATCGATAAGCCTGCTGATGTTGAGGGTGCGCTCAAAGAAGCTTTCTCCATGAAGGACAGGTTGGTTTTCCTTGATTTTATTACCGATCAAACCGAAAACGTTTATCCAATGATTGAAGCAGGTAAAGCGCAAAATGAAATGCGTTTGCATCCCGCGCAAAACAGGGAATTGGCATAATGAGGCACGTTATCGCTGTATTACTTGAAAACGAATCCGGAGCCCTGTCACGTGTGGCAGGCCTTTTCAGTGCCCGTGGTTACAATATTGAGTCACTGACGGTAGCCCCGACGCATGATCCGACCATGTCGCGAATGACGATCGTGACTAATGGGACTGAGCGGGTTGTAGAGCAGATTACCAAACAACTGAATAAACTGGTTGATGTGGTGCGTCTGACTGATTTAACAGAGTCTCATTTTCTGGAACGAGAAATAATGTTGGTCAAACTACGCGCAGTTGATCAGGCGAGATCCGAGATAAAACGTGTTGCCGATATTTTCCGCGGCAAAATACTCGATGTGACAGAGTCGAGTTATATTATTGAGCTAACGGGTGATGCTGCGAAGCTGGATGCCTTCATGAATGCTGTTGGCAAAGAAAATATCATCGAGGTCGTTCGCTCCGGTGCAACGGGTATAGCGCGCGGTGAAAAAAGTTTAAAAATTTAAATTCGATACTTGATAACTGCAAGATTCAATCATTTATCAAGCAATAGACAGATTATTAAAAGTTATTAAAGCGGAGAACAATTTTATGACCATGACAGTTTATTACGACAAAGATGCAGATCTGTCGTTGATACAAAGCCGTACTGTTACCATTATCGGTTACGGTTCCCAGGGACATGCACATGCTAATAACCTGAAAGAGTCAGGTGTCAATGTTGTGGTTGGCTTGCGTGAAGGCTCTGCTTCGGCGCGTAAGGCAGAAGCTGCAGGTTTACGTGTTGAGCCGATTGCCGAAGCAGTCAAATTGGCTGACATGGTTATGCTGCTCGCCCCTGATGAGCACCAGGCGAAGCTTTACTCAGATCATGTCCATGACAATATCAAGCAAGGTGGTGCCTTGGCATTCGCTCACGGATTCAATATTCACTTTGGGCAGGTTGTGCCACGTGAAGATCTGGATGTCATGATGATCGCTCCCAAAGGGCCGGGCCACCTGGTTCGATCAACCTATGTCGAAGGCGGTGGCGTACCAACCTTGATCGCGGTGTCTCAGGATTCATCCGGTCAGGCTTCGCAAATCGCTCTGTCATATGCTTCAGCTAACGGTGGCGGTCGTGCAGGTGTCATTGAGACAACTTTTAAGGAAGAAACCGAAACCGATCTTTTTGGTGAGCAGGTTGTCCTATGTGGTGGTACAACAGCGTTGGTTCAGGCGGGTTTTGAAACCTTGGTTGATGCCGGTTATGCACCGGAAATGGCCTATTTCGAATGTCTGCATGAACTCAAGCTAATTGTCGACCTGATGTATGAAGGTGGTATTGCTAACATGCGCTATTCCATATCCAATACCGCTGAATATGGTGATATCAAAACAGGTCCACGTATTGTTACAGACGAAACTCGCGCTGAGATGAAGCAAATTCTTAAAGAAATTCAAAATGGTGAGTTTGCACGTGATTTCATCCAGGAAAACCAAGCCGGGACAGCAACGCTTAAAGCCAAGCGTCGTATTGCTTACGAGCACGAAATAGAAACAGTTGGTTCTCGTTTACGCGGTATGATGCCGTGGATAAAAGAGACGGCTAAGGTTGATCGCGAGATCAACTAAGGCTAATCGACCTAGGCGAAGGGTAACGGCCAGTGTCTGATATTAAACCTGATAAAGATGAGGGTGAAGCGGGGCCGACTGAGGTCAGGGGCAGGGGTGTCTATCTACTGCCCAATCTATTCACCACTGCGGCGCTGTTTGCGGGTTTTTATTCAGTCGTATCTTCGCACAATGGCAATTTCTCGGGTGCTGCCATAGCGATATTGATCGCTATGGTGCTTGATGGATTGGATGGGCGTGTTGCACGCTTAACCAATACCGCCAGCGAATTTGGTGCTGAATACGACAGCATGTCGGATATGGTGTCTTTTGGTGTAGCACCGGGTTTTCTGATTTATGCCTGGTCATTGTCAAGTATGAGTATCGATGAGTACGGCTACCTGGGATGGGTGTGTGCTTTTTTCTATACTGCCTGTTGCGGTCTGCGCCTGGCGCGCTTTAATGTTCAGATCGGCAAAACCGACAAGCGTTTTTTTCAAGGACTTGCCTGTCCCTCTGCTGCAGCCCTGATTGCCTGTGTTGTATGGGTTACCCATGAGCTGGGAGTGCCCGGCCGCGAGACTGAATTTCTCAGCGTTTTTGTCACTCTGATGTGTGGATTACTGATGGTCAGTAACTTTACCTATTACAGTTTCAAAGAAATAAAAGCATCCAGACGCGTTCCGTTTTTCGTCACCATGGTGTTAGTGTTGGGTGTTGTCTTCGTGTCCTTTGATCCCCCCAAGGTACTCTTAACCGGTTTTACGATTTACGCATTATCCGGTCCAGCCTATGCTGGCTTCAGGTGGATACGTAAACGCAATCGATCACCATCGGTTAAATAATGACTGCCGATGTGCGTGACAAAGATGTTCCTGTCAATCTGGGTGTGAAAGAACGCGAGCAGCAGCGGCATGCTTTGGCGCATATGCGTATTCCTCTGTGGCAGCGTCAAAAGCCCTTGGATAAACCGCCAGCCATTCGGGCCGATCAGGCTGACCCCGAACAAACCGTACTGCCAACCAACTTCGAGCAATTAACTAACCTGCCTCTGTCGCTTGCCACGACACAATTGCACGAAGGCGCAATACTTGTTGTGGCGCTGCGCTCGGAGCCTTTAGGTGAATCAGGCGACATACTGCTAGCGCGTATGATGCTCGCTATTGATATTCCACAGACTAGCTGGGTGACCTGCCTGATGGGTGAAAAATCGCCAACGCTGGCTGATTTGTTGTCTCAACAGTCGATAGGTGGAATCATTTTGCTGAGCCCGGCTGATCAGATCAATCAGCTTAATGTTCAGCTGACTGGTGTCTGCGATAGTACTATTTTTTCCACCTCTCAAAACAATGAGTCAACTGTGCTTGCCGGCAAATTGCCACAGACTCGCGTATCTTTTTGTTGTTTGACCGATCCGCAGGATTTACTCAAAGACGGTTCGCTTAAACGTCAGGCTTGGGATACGCTGCAGGCCATGCAAAAAAGCATGACAGGCTGATAGTGCTAGTGCTCAGTTGTAAGCGCAGTCGCAATCCCGGTTACAAATTCGCTTATAAACTCAGTTATAGATGAAACGGACTCACCATTGACTGATACCTTGCAAACAGATACTGAAATGGAATCATCAGATTCCAAATGTAAACAAGCCGATAAGTTACAGGTTGATCCTGCTGTCGTACATTTCAGAGATATGTACGAACGTGATATACCAGCCGTACTTGGTGTCGAAGGGCTCTGTTATTCTTTTCCCTGGTCGGCGAGGGTGTTTAGGGATTGTCTAAGCGCTGGGTATATCTGCCGTTTGGCCGAACTTGATCAACCGGGCAAAGACAATGAGACGAGCGATAATCTGGTGGGTCACTGTATACTGATGATGGGTCCGGCCGAGGCACATGTGCTAAACCTTTGCGTTGTACCGAGCCAACGCGGTAGTGGTCTTGCCTCTCGACTGCTGCGATCACTGTTGAACAGTGCTGCGACGCTTGGCGCCCGGGAAGTCTTTCTGGAAGTGCGTCGTTCCAATCACGCGGCTAGAGCGCTGTATGAGAGAGAAGGTTTCAATCGCATAGCCATACGCCAAAACTATTACAATGCAGAGCAGGGTAAAGAAGACGCCGTACTCTACGCTCTGACCCTGACACAATGAACTTTAATGTCCCAACATCTCGAAGAAATTTCCAAACGTCGCACCTTCGCGATCATCTCACACCCGGATGCTGGCAAAACCACACTGACTGAGAAGCTGCTGCTCTTCGGTGGTGCCATTCAGCTGGCTGGAACGGTCAAAGGGCGTAAGGCTGCGCGCCATGCAACCTCGGACTGGATGGCCATGGAGCAGGAACGGGGTATCAGCGTTACGTCATCAGTGATGCAGTTTCCCTACAAAGGGCGCATCGTCAATTTACTGGATACTCCGGGTCACGAAGATTTCTCCGAGGACACCTACCGTACATTAACAGCTGTTGATTCGGCGCTGATGGTAATAGACGTCGCCAAGGGGGTAGAGACTCGTACCGAGAAATTGATGGAGGTATGTCGATTACGTACCACGCCAGTTATGACTTTTATCAACAAGCTTGATCGTGAGGGGCGTGAGCCGATTGAGCTAATGGATGAGGTCGAGGACATGTTGGGTATACGCTGTGCACCAGTTACCTGGCCGATTGGCATGGGCAAGCGCTTTAAAGGTGTTTATCACATGGCCAACCAGACAGTACATTTTTACTCACCAACCCATGGTGGCAAGGTGCAGGAAGGCGAAGTAGTACACGGCATCGATAACCCCAAACTCGATGACATATTGGGCGATCAGGCTGCTGAGCTGCGTGAGGAGCTGGAACTGGTCGAAGGCGCGAGCAATACATTTGCTGAGGATGAGTATTTACGCGGGGAGCTGACGCCGGTTTTTTTTGGTTCGGCTATTAATAACTTTGGTGTCTCCGAATTACTTGATGATTTTGTTGAGCATGCGCCACCGCCGCAACCGCGCGATACCGTTTCGCGTGAGATAAGTACTGACGAGTCGGGCTTTACCGGATTTGCGTTTAAAATTCAGGCGAATATGGATCCACAGCACCGTGACCGTGTCGCTTTTGTGCGTATTTGCTCCGGTCGTTACCAAAAGGGGATGAAAGCGCGCCACGTGCGGATTGGTAAAGAGGTCAGATTCAATGATGCCCTGACTTTTCTGGCCTCGGATCGTGGCCATGTAGATGAAGCCTATGCTGGCGATATTATTGGTTTGCATAATCACGGCACTATCCGAATTGGTGATACGTTCACTGAAGGTGAAGATCTGATTTTCACCGGCATACCCAATTTCGCACCCGAATTGTTCCGCCGGGCTGTGCTCAAAGATCCGCTGAAAATGAAACAACTCAGCAAGGGGCTTGAGCAATTATGCGAGGAAGGCGCAACGCAGCTTTTCAGACCCATGAATAATAACGATCTGATCCTCGGCGCAGTCGGTGTGTTGCAATTCGAAGTGGTTGCACAGCGCTTGCGCGATGAATATCGCGTCGATTGTCAATTTGAAGTGGCTGCCATTCAACAGGCTCGCTGGATCCAGTGCGAGGATGACAAGATGCTCGGTGATTTCAGTAAAAAACTGGTTGCTAACCTCGCTCGTGACCATGCCGGGGAGCTGGTCTATCTGGCGCCGACGCGCGTTAATCTGCAAATGAGTCAGGAGCGCTGGCCGGATGTCGCCTTTAAGGCAACCCGAGAGCAAGTGTTTAACTGATCATCAGGAAATTATGTAATTTGGTATGAATCTGTCGATGATGCCGTTATCTGTTTTCTTTGAGGTGCCGGATATTGTTAAACTGTGAACCAGTTTGTATCTGTGGCCCTGTTGTGTGAGACTGCTAAGGAGTTTGGCAAACACAGCTAGTGATCACAGCCTGCTTTTGCAATTTGACTTTAGATAGCCAACCCGAGGAAATTTTCCATGAACCACGTGCGTGATGCCCGTCGACAATCGCGTCCCTTTCCCTGTGCGCAATTGTTGTTGCTCGTTTGTACCCTGGTATTTTCGTCGTTTGCCAGCGCCGGCTTGCTGAGTACGGTGAATGGGCGGTCTGGCGATTTAACCCGGTTATCCAATCTATCACTTGAAGCGAATTACAACACGGGTGATTTCGATGATGTTAGCTACGATAATCTGGGATTGCGGATTAATTACCGGCTCAGCCCCGGGATCATCCTCATCGGTGATCTTGGATTAACCGAGATAGGGCGATTTGACACCGTCACCTTTGGTTTCGGCGCTTACTATGGGTTGGGGGGTGTGTTCGAGAACATAGATGCCGCACTAAAAGGCGCTTTCCACACGGGTGATTTTGACGGTGGTGGCGACCTTGACGTGTTGGAGTTCGAATTTCTGTTCAGTGGCCTCGAGCCCATCTCCTCCAATGGCCTGCTCTGGTATGCCAATATCGGATTGCACAGAACAGACGGCGAGGGGTTCAGTGACACTGAAATCGGCCTTGGTGGCGGTTTGGTGTTACCCGTATCTCGTGGTGAAGCCTATGTTGGCATCGATCTTATCGATGAGTTAATCCTTGGTTTCGGTTACCGATACTTCTACAGGTAAACCAGCAGCGAAGCGCTCGCTTCGGTTATCATTCCTCCTGAACCGCACATTGACGGCCAGGTAAACCCTGAGTTTGCCTGGGTTTCAACAGGTGTGCAGCTATTGCGCGCCAAGCGCGTGGACCGGAGAATGAATGACCATAGAAACAGATGTTGTCGTCATCGGGGCTGGGCCTGTCGGCTTGTTTGCGATTTTCGAACTGGGACTGCAAGGTATCAGCTGTCATGTGCTTGATACCTTGCATGCTGCCGGTGGCCAGTGCATTGAGCTTTATCCCGACAAACCTATCTATGATATTCCCGCCGTGCCGGTGTGCACGGGTCAGGAACTGATCGAACGGTTGTTACAGCAGGTCGCACCTTTTGATCCGCAATTCCATTTTGAAAGTGAAGTAACCGATCTAATCCCTGGAGATGATGGCAGCTTTGTCGTCAATACGGCCAACGAGTCGTTTCATTGCCGCGCAGTTTTGATTGCAGCTGGTGCCGGATCTTTCTCACCGGTTAAAGTCAGAGTCGATGGGCTGGCTGCTTATGAAAATTCGCAACTGTTCTATCGTGTCAAAGATCCAGTAGCTCACAAAGACAAGCATCTGGTTATATTGGGTGGTGGGGATTCAGCTATCGACTGGGCTCTGTCACTGGTAGATCAAGCCGCATCCTTGACTATTGTTAACCGCACCGAGAGGTTTCGTGCTGTTCAGTCAAGCGTGGATAAAATGAGAGCTCTCGAAAGCGAAGGGCGCTTGGTAGTGCATCATGGAGCGGCTAGCGGTTTCCGGGAAGAGCAGGGCAAACTGTCCGAGCTCATCATAACGTTGCGCGAAGACAAGTCGGAAATCTCGTTGCCGCTTGATCACTTGCTGGTTTTTTTCGGCATGTCTCCGAAACTTGGCGCGATAGAAAACTGGGGATTGCAGGTGGAAAAGCGCCTATTGAGTGTTTCTGTGTCAACCTTTGAAACCAGTCTTGACGGGGTCTACGCGATTGGTGATATCAATACCTACGAAGGCAAGAAAAAGTTAATATTAAGTGGTTTTCACGAAGCGGCCCTTGCAGCATTCTCAATAAAATCGCGACTGGACCCTGATGCAAAGACGCATGTGCAATACACAACTACCAGTCCAGTTATGCTAGAGCGACTTGGTGTCAAGTAGTGAATCCCGGTTCCTCACAATCCTCTAACGACGAATCGCAGGACGAATCGCAGCACTCGCAAACTGCATCCCGCACGTTGTTGAATTTACGTGGTATCACGAAAGCCTTCCCGGGCTGTCTCGCTAATGATGCAATAGATCTGGATATTTACCGTCGTGAAATTCATGCGCTGCTGGGACAAAATGGTGCTGGCAAAAGTACCCTGGTAAAAATTATTTATGGTTTGTTGCAAGCTGATCGAGGATCAATTGCCTGGGCAGGGGAAAACCTCACGATAAAATCTCCCGCCCATGCGCGACGCATGGGTATCGGAATGGTTTTTCAGCACTTCTCCTTGTTTGATTCGCTGACAGTGCAAGAGAATATTGCACTCGGGATTTCAGCAAAAGCGACAGCAAAAGCAACGGCTAAGCTCAAGCATCTTAAACCTGGATTGTTGCGTTCTGAAATTCTGTCAGTATCTGAACGTTACGGATTACCGTTGGAGCCTGACCGTCCAGTTTACAGTCTGTCGGTTGGTGAAAAGCAACGCATAGAAATTGTACGTGCCCTGTTGCAGTCACCACAGTTGCTGATAATGGATGAGCCAACTTCCGTTTTGACACCGCAGGAAGTAGAAACACTATTTGTAACCTTACGTCAGTTGCGTGATGAGGGTGTATCAATTCTCTATATAAGCCACAAGCTGGATGAGATAAGAACCCTCTGTGATCGAGCAACTATTTTGCGTGATGGGCGAAAGGTTGCTGTGACTGATCCTGCCAGTGAGTCGAGTGAGAGCCTCGCGACCTTGATGATCGGACAGGCAACAGCGCGTCCAGTACGCGCCTCCAGCACGACGGCGAAGAAAGTTTCCTCTGTAGATTCGCCCGATGCATCTGGTGAAACCGCTGATGTCGCACCTGTTGTTCACGGTTTGCAGGTAAGAGACCTGTCTTTACCTATCGGCCGCGATGTGGCTGTGGGGCTGCATAATGTCAGCTTCGAAGTGGCTCGGGGAGAGATCCTCGGCATTGCCGGGGTTGCTGGAAATGGTCAGGATGAGTTGATCAGGGCGCTCAGTGGAGAGTTACGGGGTCAGGCTGACGCGATTTTATTGACTAATATCGGTTCGACCGATCGAGGTGTTGCCCGGATTGATACGATTGATATAGGGCATCTATCGAGTGCGGCACGACGCAAGCTTGGCTTGTGTGTGATTCCCGAGGAGCGCTTGGGGCATGCTAGCGTACCGTCGATGACATTGACTGATAATGCTTTGCTAACAGGATTTCGACGTTTGCCACTGGCGCCGGCTGGCTGGATACGAAAACGCAAGGTTAACAGCTACACCAGTAACATCGTCAATCGCTATCAGGTGATGTGCGAATCGATCAATGCAACGGCGGCAAGTCTGTCGGGTGGTAATCTGCAAAAATTTATTGTTGGTCGTGAAATGGAACAAAGCCCGGACGTTTTGATTGTTGCACAACCTACCTGGGGGGTTGATGCAGGCGCTGCGGCAGGTATTCGGCAATCGCTGCTTGATCTGGCCGCTGATGGTGTTGCCATCCTTGTTGTCACGCAGGATCTTGATGAGCTAATGGCTATTAGCACACGCATTATGGCGATATGTGCAGGCAGGGTAAGTTCAGCCTACCCGGTAGAGAATCTGAGCGCTACTGATATCGGCATTTTGATGGGTGGGGGTCATCTGTCAGATCAACGATTCTCAGATCAACAACTTGCAGATATTGCGGAACACTAGGGTAGCGACAGCCTGATGATACGTCTTTACCGCCGCCAGAACCCGTCCAGATTCTGGGTCTATGCAGCACCTCTCGTTGCTCTTGTACTAACACTGTTTAGCGGTTTGTTGTTATTTGCAGCACTCGGAGTCCCCGTTGGTGAAGCCAGCTACGCTTTCTTTGTTGAGCCCTTAACCACTCGCTACGGTCTGGCTGAACTAGGGGTCAAGGCAGCTCCTTTGATCATTATTGCCGTTGCATTATCTGTTGGTTTTCGTTCAGGAGTGTGGAATATCGGCGCCGAAGGCCAGCTGATTGCAGGTGCTATAGCCGGATCCGCCGTGGCCTTGTTTTTCTATGAGGTCGAGGCCATTTGGCTTTTACCGCTGATGTTTCTGGCAGCTGTAGCAGGTGGCATGTTGTGGGCGGGAATACCTGCATTGTTGCGTACCACGTGTAATGCCAATGAAATTCTGACCAGCCTGATGCTCAGTTACGTTGCAACCTTGTTACTCAGTTACCTGGTACATGGCCCGATGCGTGATCCGGACGGTTTTAATTTCCCTGAATCACGGCTTTTTCACGATGCTGCTACTTTGCCCATATTGCTGCCTGATTCGAGATTGCACATTGGCTTTGGTATCGCTTTGTTGCTGGTTATTGTTGTCTGGATTTTCATGTCGCGCTCCTTGCCGGGGTTCAGTTTACTGGTCACTGGTGCCGCTCCAAGAGCAGGCGCTTTTGCAGGATTTGGAGTCAATCGCGCAGTCTGGTCATCGATGCTGTTTGCCGGCGCTGCTGCCGGGGTTGCGGGCTTGTGTGAGGTCGCAGGGCCCATCGGTCAGCTATTGCCCAGTATTTCGCCGGGCTATGGCTTTACCGCAATCATCGTTGCCTTTGTTGGCAGGCTACATCCCTTGGGTGTGTTGTTCGCCGGCCTGTTGGTGGCCTTGTCGTATCTCGGTGGTGAGTCCGCCCAGATCAGTCTTAACCTTCCCGTAGCCGTCACCGGTGTTTTTCAAGGTTTGTTATTGTTTTTTTTACTAGCCACTGATGTATTGATTCACTTCAGCTTCCGTCCGCTGGACAGTACTGAGTATTCACTCTCTTCGCCATCGGCGATTGATCGGAGCGAGCAATGATGACAGATAGTTATGAGTACTGATCCCTGGTTGTTGACAGCGCTGACAATTATAACTGCAGCAACACCCTTGATGTATGCCGCCATAGGGGAGCTGGTCGCTGAGAAGTCAGGTGTTCTGAATCTTGGTGTCGAGGGAATGATGCTTGGCGGCGCAGTTGTCAGCTTTGCCATTGCTCACGTCAGCGGTAGTGGTTATCTCGGTGCGCTAGGCGGCGCATGTGCCGGTATGTTGCTCGCTGCACTGTTCGCACTGCTTACCTTGGGATTGCAGGCATCCCAGGTGGCCTCCGGGTTAGCTTTGACAATATTCGGTGTTGGCTTGACAGCATTGCTTGGACAACCACTGGTGGGTATTGCATTTGCTGGTGTGCCCGAAATAGCCATTCCAGTGTTGTCAGAACTACCCATTGTCGGTCAGTTGCTTTTTCGCCATGACATTTTCGTTTACGGCTCTTTTATTCTTGTTGCGGCTGTTAGCTGGTTTTTGTATCACACCCGGGCCGGGTTAACACTGCGCGCGGTAGGTGACTCTGATAGTGCTGCCCATGCGCTTGGCATCAATGTGCTGCGCTGGCGCTTCTGGGCAACGGTGTTTGGTGGGGCCTGCGCCGGTATTGCCGGTAGCTATCTATCTCTTTCCTATTCCCCGATGTGGGTTGAAAATATGACCGCTGGAAGGGGGTGGATCGCATTGGCGCTGGTGGTGTTCGCTACCTGGCGCCCCGGACGACTAATGCTGGGAGCCTATTTATTCGGTGCTATCAGTATTTTACAACTTCATGGGCAAGCGTACGGGTTGCAGATACCTTCCCAGATCATGTCCATGTTGCCCTATCTGGCTACGATTATTGTGCTCGTGCTCATATCGCTGGATCAGGGTAAGATACGTCGACACGCTCCACAATGTATCGGGAAGTCGTTTTATCCGACTAACTGACGATAGTGAACCTTCATGTGGATGACGGAAATGGGACTTTGCGGCGGTCCGATGACTCGGTATAGCGGACCCATAGTGGTAGTTCCATGATGTTTAGTTTTCATTTTATAAATTTCCCCGATTAGATAGAGGTTTTTGCATGTACACACAATTCTTCTTTAAGCGATTACGAGCCAGCATAAACGCAAGGCTATCACTACTAGTGTTGCTTTTTTTTACAATCTTCGCAGGTGTCGTGAACGCTGCAGACGAACCCTTCAAAGTGGGATTTGTCTATGTTGGCCCTGTTAGTGATCACGGCTGGACTTACCGCCATGATATCGGGCGGCAGGCGATCGAAGAGGAGTTTGGAGAAAAGGTCGAAACTACCTTTGTCGAAAGCGTGTCTGAGGGCGCTGATGCTGAAAGGGTGTTACGCAAGCTGGCTAATGATGGTCACGGACTGATCTTTACCACTTCGTTTGGGTACATGAACGCGACTGTCAAAGTAGCGAAAGCATTTCCGGATGTAAAATTTGAACATGCAACGGGTTACAAGCGCGCTGATAATCTATCTACCTACAGTGGTCGCTTCTATGAAGGGCGAGCAGTGTTGGGCACTATTGCTGGCATGATGACTAAAAGTAATACCATCGGTTATATCGCATCCTTTCCCATCCCGGAAGTGGTACGCGGTATTAATGCAACCGCCGTTGCCATGCGCAAGGTTAACCCCGATGCAGAGATTAAAGTTGTCTGGGTAAACACCTGGTACGACCCGGGTAAAGAAGCAGATGCCGCGAAAACGCTTATCGACCAGGGTGCTGATATTATTATGCAGCATACGGATTCACCCGCACCACTTCAGGTTGCTGAAGAAAGAGGTGTGCTTGGATTCGGTCAGGCGTCTGACATGAAAGCGTTTGCTCCGAAAGCGCAGCTACAAACAATCGTTGATGATTGGAATGGCTATTATGTGGAGCGCACACGTGCAGCTATGGAAGGCACATGGGAATCGGTCGATACCTGGGATGGTATAGAGCCGGGTATGGTGGGTTTTGGTGAATATAATGCGAGCATTCCGGATGATGTCAAAGCAGCAGCGGAGATTGTGCGCGAGGGTATAGTCGCAGGCACTCTACATCCTTTTCAGGGCCCCGTGCTGAATCAGGCTGGTGACGAAATCGTTGCTGAGGGCGATATTCTGTCTGATGGTGCGATGCTCGGTATGGATTACTACGTTGAAGGTATTGTCGGATCGTTACCCAAGTAGCTCTCGAAAACGCCGTATCGCTTCTGCGCGAAGATGACGTCCGGGCTACCGGACGCGCTTCCCTGGGATGACGTCAGTCTTGCGAGTACTTCTTAAGTCATGTTGAAGATTGGCCTGGGTCTTGTTGTTATATTGCTGGGTTTTGCTGCCTGTGCGTTGCTCTTGTTGTATGTGTTTCAGCGCAAGCTGCTGTATCCAGCTCCATCCGGCGATTTACCTTTGACGTTGCCGGATTCGGTGACCAAGGTTGATTTTGATAAGGGTTATGGGCTGCTGATGCTGCCTGGTGTTGTAGCAACATCGGACACACCATCGGATAACCCAGCCTTTGAGCCAGTCGTTACACCAAGCTCGGCGATAATCTTTGCGCACGGTAATGGTGAGTGGGCCGCCCAGTGGATCGAGGGGTTCCAACCGCTTGTTGATGCGGGTATGGCAGTAATGCTGGTGGAGTATCCGGGTTATGCTGGCGCACAAGGTAAGCCGTCGTTGGAAACCATGCGCGAGATGATGTTTGATGCCTATGATTATCTGGCAGCCAGACCCGAGATTGATGCATCAACAATCATATCGCATGGACGTTCACTTGGTGGAGGCGCTGCCTGTCTACTGGCTGATGGTCGCCCGGTTGCGGCACTTGTGCTCGAATCCACTTTCGGTTCTCTCCAAAAACTGGTCGCAGAGCTGCGCTATCCTTCCAATTTTCTGAAAGATAAGTATGACAACACGGCCATAGTATCGTCCTTCACAAAACCGGTATTTATCTACCATGGCCTACAGGATTACTTTATAAAAGTGCATCATGCACACGAATTGCACAATGCCGCCAGTCACTCGGAACTTATTTTGCAAGACTGTGATCACAACAATTGTCCACGACCATGGTCTGAACTAACCCGTTTTCTGAGCGCTGCCGGTGTACCTGGAATTCCTTCAATTGAGCCGCCCATACAGAAAACAGATAGCACAAATAGTTTGGGAGCTGATTGAACTGTGAAGAATATATTTTTAAAAAAGGATACAGAGATGGAACTTGAGCATAATGTTCTGCCAGAGGATGTATCTCGCGTGAGTGCTGGCAGGATGATTAAAAAAATGTTCAACAGTGCTCGCCATTCCCGTTTAGGTCACCAGATCTTTATCGTTTTCGCATCTACACTGCTTGCGCCTTCACTTGCGCTCGCGGGATTATGTGACGGTTTGATTTCGCACAAGAAAGAACTTACTGTGCCAAAGGTTGCTAAACCCCCGTTTCGATCGTACTACCGCGAGCCCGCCTTTGGAACCAAGGTAATGCGCATAACTGATAGTCGCGAGCACGGCGTATTCAAACCGGTATACAGCACAGTGCAGGCATGGAATGCGGATGAGAGCTACCTGGTATTGTACAAATCAACTAAAAGGCAGCAGGCGCACTTTTTACTTGACGGTAAAACCTACGAAATCCTGAAACCTCTGGATATTTATCCATCGGATCTTGAAGATGTATTTTGGAGTCATACAGATCCACGCACGCTGTACTACTCCAGTAAAGCGGCTCGTCAGCAGGGCAAACTGTACAGCTATGATGTCGTTACCGACAAGAAAACCCTGGTCAAGGATTTTAACTCCCTGTGTCGTGGAACGATGGCCTCCCCGGGTAACGATGTACAGATGCAATCATTGGATGATGACCTGTTCGGATTCAGGTGCCTCGACAACAGATCCAGTGAAAAGAAGTACACGGCTTTCACCTACCGAATCAGTACTGGTGAAGTCAATACGATGAAACTGGGCCCGGGTACCGACTGGGATAATTGGACAGCACCCGTGTCTGCACCCAGTGGTGAGTCAGTTTTTTTCCAGGGTTATGTGATGAGTCCGGACCTGACTCAAAAGATACACAAGCTGGATATGAAAAAATACAGCGAACACGGCAACATTGGTAAGTCGCACAACGGTCAGGATGCGTTGTATCAAGTAACGTTTAATGCATCTCCAAAAGGTTGTAATGGTGATTCAGACAAAGGTATCGGACATCTCATTGAATTCAATATGGAGACTGGCAAGTGCCGCTCCATCATCGGTGAAGACAAGGGTTATCCCTACACAACCAGCGCTACTCATATATCAGCGCAGGCTTATAAAAATCCTGGCTGGATTGCGCTTTCGAGTGTTGGTTATCCAAAGCAATTTAAATACTTGGATAATAAAAAGCGCGCAACTGTCTTTTTCTCTGAAATATATCTTGCCAGCACTGATCCGAACAACCCGGTCGTATGCAGGCTTGCGCATCACCGCTCCAAAGGCAAACATGCTGACACAGGAGACTATCCAGCTTATTTTGGTGAGCCGCATGTGACCATCAGTCCTAGCGGCACGCGGTTGCTGTTCGGTTCTGACTGGTATGATTCCGGCGCTGTCGATACTTATGTGATCGAACTGCCCGATTATATTCGATAGGATGGGTTCTAGCTTTACAGATTAAAGCTGGACCATACCGGGCAATGATCCGATGGTTTTTCCATTGCCCTGATCTGGTAGTCGCTGCCTGAATCGTCCAGTTTGGCAGCGAGTTTTTTTGTTGCCAGAATATGATCGATGCGTAAGCCTCTTTTTGGGTCACGATCGAAACCACGACTGCGATAATCAAACCAGCTGAACAGCTGATCCTCATCTGGATACTTCTGACGAAACGTGTCCACCAGCCCCCAGTCTTCAACCTTTTGCAACCACTCGCGCTCTTCGGGTAGAAAACTGGTTGCGCCTGTACGTAACCAGCGTTTGGCATTGTCTGCACCTATGCCGATATCGTTGTCGACAGGTGCGACGTTGAAATCACCCATAACCACCAGATTGGCTGTGTTACTGTAATCACTTTCCAGAAGCGTCATTAGATCGCTGTAGAATTTTTCTTTGGCAGGAAATTTAACCGGATGCTCCCGATTCTCTCCCTGTGGAAAGTAACCGTTAATAACGGATAGTTTTTTGCCGTTGGACGTTTTAACGTCGATAGCGATAAGACGCTTTTGTGCGTCATCATCATCTGTCGGAAAACCTTTTGTGACTTTCAGAGCCGGCGTTTTACTCATTATCGCTACGCCGTAGTGAGTTTTTTGCCCGCAGTACTCAACGTGATAACCCAGCTTCTCGATGTCTGCAACTGGAAAATCCTGATCAGTAACCTTGGTTTCCTGAAGGCCTATCACCTCGGGGTCATGAGTCTCTATCAACGCCTGCAGCTGAGGTATACGAAGCCTGACGCTGTTGACATTAAACGATACTAGTTTCATGGCTGATAATGAAGCTCCAGTGTTAAAAGGATCCTTAAATATTGAACAGCACGCGTACTGAAACGAGCCTGGCCTCAGTATTATTCAGTGCTGTCTGACAGTCGTTACGATTCTGAATTAACGCATCAATTTCATCCTGACGCACTGATGGATTAATTTTTTGTAGTTCGCTCAGGCGCCGTATCTCGTCATCTGCTTCAGCAGCAGCCATTTCTTTAGCCTGATCTACAACACCCGAGACTGTGGCATTGGCAAGTTTCTCGGAATGATCCAGTAAAAATTTTATGATCTCATGCTGATCAGCGAGGATACCACGCAATTTTCGCAGATCGACGCGTTGACGTTCGTTTTCAGTATCTAGCTCATGTATGGATGCAGTGTAGTCTTTGCGGTTGCTGCCGAGCAGGAAGTGCTGTAAGTCAGAATTGAGATAGCGCGACACGCCCAGTGATTCAGGAGCGACACATTCGTGAGTGTATATAGCTTCGACCAGTGCGATGCCCTGTGGAAATCTGGGTGAGCGAACCGCCAGAACGTTTGTCTGGCCAAGGGATTCGTCCAGTACCAAATCCATGACATCTGTGATCATTGGATGATCCCAGCTTAAGAAAGTAATTTCTTCGCGCTCCAATGCCAGTTCCCGATCGAAACACAAGGTCAAACCGTCTGCGGACAAATGAGGAAAACTGTCAATGTGCATATTATCGCTGGGTTTGGCAATCCAGCTGCCATTACTTTGCTCTTCGTAGTCGACGCCAAAGCAATTGAACATGGATGCCATGAAATCGCGCAAATTCCAGTTTTGCTCTTCACGTCTTAAAAGATCAAGGTGCTCCTCGATTAATTCCTGCCGATTCGAATTCAGTTCCAACAGCCGATCCCGCCCTTGCTCAAGCTCGTCCTGCAGTCGCGTACTCAGTTCTTTACTTTCCTTTAAGAGCTCATCGATCAGTTTTTGTTGTTCGGCACTGTTACTATCCTGACTGGACTGCTCTGCTGTTGTCAGTAGCCGGTTCAATTTATCTTCGACAGCTTTTCTCACGCTGCTACCTACGCGACAACTTTGTTCGAACGCATTCAAACCATCGTGATACCAGCGGGTCAATAACTCATCTCTGGAGCCAGGTAAGGTTGGTACATGAATCTCTACATTGTGAGCCTGCCCGATTCTATCGAGACGACCGATACGTTGTTCAAGAAGATCCGGGTTGTCGGGTATTTCCAGCAATACCATATGATGCAAGAACTGAAAATTTCGTCCTTCACTACCAATTTCAGAACAAACCAGCAGACGACATCCATCCTCGCTATCTGAAAACCAGGCGGCTGAACGATCGCGCTCGACAATGCTCATACCTTCATGAAAGACCGCACACTGGATGCCCAATTCACGCAAGCGTTCTTGAATCGCTTCGACTGTCTCACGTTTGGAGCAGACAACCAGTGAGCGCTCGGGCTTTATCTGCTGAAGAAACTCCTGTAACCAAAGGGCTTCAACATGCATTGACCGATAGTGGTTGTCGTCAGATGCATCGGGATTCAGTGAGTAAGTGTGCAGGCTTCGCTCTGGAAATCCACTTATGGTGCGACGCGAATTACGAAAAAGTACCCGCCCAGTGCCATGTCTGTCGATCAATTGTGAAACCAGCCGTCCAGGTTCCTGGCTAAGCTGACGGGTTTCTTCCTTAACCAGCATTTCTCTGGTGGTAGTCTCGAATTTTTCGCCGACGGCCGCCTCGAGCAAATCCAGATCCTCCTCATCCAGCTCCTCAGCGCCAAGCAGGCGATTGGCGAGTCGGGCGGTGCGTCTGAAGGACTTCTCTTCTTTTTCGAATTCTTCTAAAGCGCTGAATCTTTTCGGATCCAGTAACTTCAATCGAGCAAAGTGACTATTGCGCCCCAATTGTTCAGGCGTCGCTGTTAGCAGCAGAACAGATGCGGTGTCCGCAGCGATTTTCTCGATCGCTACATAACTGTCTGAAGGCTCTTGTTCAGACCACTGCAAGTGATGAGCTTCATCGACTACCAGGCAATCCCAGTCCGCATGGCTCGCCGCATCACAAATATCCGCACGTTGGGTCAGCATAGACAAATTGCACAAAACCAATTGTTCCGATAGAAACGGATTCTCTCCAGGTTCAGATTCGCGTTGAGCGTCGAATCTTTCTTCATCCATAATATGGAAGTGAAGGTTGAATTTTCGTAGCATCTCGACCAACCACTGATGCAGTAGAGCTTCGGGAACAGTGATGATTACCCGACTGATCAAACCTTGCGTAAGCTGCTTTTGCAGAATTAGCCCGGCTTCAATTGTTTTTCCGAGTCCGACCTCATCAGCCAGAAGTACACGCGGGCGCAGTCGATTGCCCACTTCCGTTGCTATGTATACCTGATGTGGAATGATGGCTACTCTGGCGCCCGATAGTCCGCGTATTATCGAGCGTTGTTGCAACAAACGTTGCTTGAATACCTCGGTACGTAGTCGAAACCATTTATGGCTGTCGAGCTGTCCGGCGAAAAGCCGGTCGCGCGGCGTATTAAAACGCAAGCGATTATCGAGATCGATTTCCTCAAGCAGGGCCGGGTTGCCGTCGTCTCGTGCACCGTGATAAGTAAGGTAGCCCTCATCATTGTCAATGCGCTCGATAACCATCTCCCATTGGTCGTCGCTCTTGATGCGATCGCCGGTCGAGAATGCAATACGGGTCAGAGGCGGATTTTCACTGGCATAGATGCGGGTTTCTCCAGTGGCAGGAAAAATAAGTGTCAGCTGTCTAAATTCCACCTCTATCAAGGTGCCCAGCCCGAGCCCGGGTTCGTTGTCGGCCAGCCAACGCTGACCCTCTCTGTATTGCGGATTGTTTAATGTTGGCACGTGATTTTTTACAAGTATGCTTTTTTGACTTCGTCGGCGATGATTTCGATGCCTGCCTCTACAATATGATCTTCCATTGCATAACAGACTCGAATACATTCATGCGTGTGGCGCCAATCATTGTCTATGCCTGGAAAAAAATAGTGGCCCGGTACAATGATGACACCGCGTTTGATTAGTCTCTGGTAAAGCTCTTCAGCGGTAATTGGCAGATCCTTAAACCAGGCCCAAAGAAAGATAGCGCCCTCTGTAACATGCGCAAAGGCGGGTACATTATCGAATAACCTGTCAAAGCACGATAGTGCCAGCTCCGACTTTTGTTGATAAAAGGGCTGAATATGATTTTTACACAGACCGGTTATCTGACCCGAATCAAACAGCGGTGCGATCATCGACGGGCCTAGGCTTCCGGGCGTCAGATTGATCACCGCGTTCATACGTGTCATGGCCTGCACGATTTCCGGTGCTGCTACGATAATTCCTGTGCGAACCGCTGGTAAACCAAGCTTGGACAGGCTCATGCTGAGAATAATATTTTCATGCCAGTGCAGTGTGACGTCCTTGTGGATTATGTTTGGAAAGGGCTCTCCGTAGGCATTATCGATAATCAAAGGGATGCCTGCAGCCTGAGCCAGACGATCAAGTTGCGCGAGTTCATCGTCTGTAATGACATTGCCAGTCGGATTGGTGGGGCGAGATACGCACATTGCACCAATATCACGGTCGATTTGTAGTGAATCGAGATCGACTCGATACTTGAAGCGCTTATCTGCCGTCACGTCGATCAGAGGCTTTTGGGATACAAAAAACTTCTCACCAATCGAAACATCCTCGTAGCCAATGTACTCGGGTGTCATCGGCAGGAGAATTTTTCGGTGTTCTCCATGGCTTGGTCCAGCCAGTAAATTGAACAGCAGAAAGAATGCATTCTGACTGCCATTGGTCAAGACAATATTGTCTGGCGTGACGTTCCAACCGTAAGTGGTATTAAATAGCGTCACCAAGGCTTTGATCAGAGTGGTCGATCCACGCGGGTCTGCGTAACTACCGAGGGTGTCGAAAAATGTATTGGAATCTGATGTGATGTTTGACAGGGCGGATCTATACGCAGAGACAGCTTCCGGTACTCTGCCCGGATTGCCACCTCCTAACATCAGATAGTGGCGCTCACTGTTTTTAAGTCGAGCAAGATCCTCCATCAGTACACCAATACCCGTTGGTGATCTGAATCGCTCTCCGAAATCAGTAAATTTCATCAATTGTTATGGCGGAATCTGTCTGCGCAGCTTGTCATCAATACCCTGCATCCGTGATTCTACGCCACAAGGGTGCATGCTGGGAAATTGATGATGTACAAGTGAAACAACCGCGTGCTTGTGCAGTCCGGAAACTTCTATGCGGTTGTGATTATTCTGAAGCCGAGGCTGGCTTGTCGATGAGGCGTCGCTTGGTTGATTTAATATTGAGGGTGAGCTTTCTTATAGCGCCGATTATGGGCTCTTCTATTTCTGTACGCGCGAACATCACTGCTGGATCGGCTGAAAACACCTCTATCCGGTCAACATGATAGCTGGAAAAGCGGTCATTATTGTTTCCAACGGTCATAACGCTTCGATAGTTCTTGTGTCTTAGCTCTTCAATCGCGGCTCTGTCAAAGGAACCAAACGGATAGGCAAAGGTTCGTGGGTCGATCACGTCTTCAATGCCGGTAGGATCCATCTGACGCTGCAGCTCGTTTTTGTCGCAATTAATTAAATTGTAGTGATCGCGGGTATGGAAGCCGAGGGTAATGCCTGCTCTGTCCATTTTACTTAAATCGCTACGAGATGCGTATAGTTCGTGGTTTGCTTCGAAAGGTATTCGCTGGCGTAGTCGGCTGCAGAGCTCACGGATATTGGCCGGGATGAAATTGCTTTTTACTCTATCGACGATTTCTGCAGGTGACTCAAGTCCCAACAAATCCGGGAATTGCTGGCAGACGTGAAATGCTTCTTCCGGATAGCTCAAAAGTGCCCAGTTCAGCTCATTAACCCAAACCAGCTTGTTCTCTACAGCACAGGTGATCAAATAGACAGTGGCTGGCATGCGGTATTTAAGTAAAAGCGGAAAAGCATGCTCGTAAACAGATTTATAGCCGTCATCGAAAGTTATCAGCAGAGGGTTTTCTGGTAAGGGCTTATGCAGATCTTCTACGCTGATGACATTGTAATTATCCCTTATATAACGCAGGTTCGCTTCGAACATCGCTGGTGAGACGGAGACACCGAGACGATTTGTGTAGGGACTGACGTGATCTTCTACTGCATGGTAGAGCAGAACGCGAACTGAGTTTTTACGCAGCGCAATAATCTTTTTCGCTAATCCCAGGCGATACAATAAAACGCCTGTCATGCGTAGGGTACTTCTTATTGTATTGGAAGGGCTGTTGTACATTGTCTGATAAAAGTGTTGGTTTTGTTTTTTATATTCGATTTAAGGCTACTAATTAATCAGATTCGTTTGCCCAAATATCAAAATTCCGTTTGACTTGTTTTTCTGCGGCTACCGTTCTGTGAATCCAGCGAAACTCCCGGCCAAGTGAGAGATCCTGTTCGTGAAAAACAATGCTGTCATCAAGAGCCGCTTTCACCGCGTCGAGATACAGTGCTGTTCCTGTTCTGACTCCTTTGGCAAATATATGCGCTTCGGTATCACCCTTTTCGTAATTAACTGTGCCGGTAGAGACGATGCCGCCACCATCAACTTCAGCAATCAATTCATGTACTGTGACGCCCAACTTGTCTTTTTGATTGTAGTAGACAGGCCAGAATAATGTGCTGTCACCGCGGTAGTAGGGCGATAACCCGGTGTGCATATTTAACGTACATTTTTTCGCCAAGGATGCTATGTGGTCACGGATGATTGCAGTGCCATAGACAACTATTACCTTTGGTTGCAGTTTTTGCAGAAGCTCGACACATTCTTGACTGTTGTGTCCATCGACCACTGTGACACGTTCTGCGCCCGGCATTTGTGAAGGATCCCCTTGCGGAAACAAAAGTTCACTCAATGGACGGTCATCGCCCGGATTTTGACGGTTATAGATGATTCGCCGTAACTTTTCCAAATAACCGCCGCGTTTCACGGTGCGTTTGATCTTTTCGCTCAAACTTCGTTGCGCAGGATTTGTTGTAACAATGCACTTAACCTCTTCTGGAAAGGCTTGCAGAAACTGATCGACAAGAAATCGATGTTCCGGATTTCCGTCGTTTGTACGCCCTCCGACAAGTATGACTATGCTCATTGGTTATCAGGTTTCTATGCTATGTTTTTTTAAAGCGAGAAGACTTGAATGATTCTTGTAAATGTAGCAATGATTGAAGACTCCATAGTTACAAATGCCTGTCCTTTTCGGTGGGTAAGGTGGTCTGCGAGCTTGTAGAATTTCAGCGACCAACAGATTGCTTATCGACCTGCCAAATAAATATTTTGCGGTAAATATGCAATTTGTGTGCGAACTGTGCGCAGTTAGTTAAAATATAGTTCCTGCATCAACGCGCATCTCGATTGAATCTTCACGCATGAGCACGGCAATTTTATGGTTACGCCAGGATTTAAGACTGAGCGACAATCCTGCATTGGTTGCTTGTTGTGAGGCTGCCAGCAAACTTCTTATCGTCTTCATAGACGATCCCGCTCGAACAAAGGTAGTTGCACCCGGTGCTGCCAGTAGAGTCTGGTTGCATCATTCATTGCAGTCGCTTCAACAGAGCCTTACACAGGATGGGCAAATACTTCTTGGTTTGCAGGGAGATAGTGAAGAAATTTTATTGAATCTGGTTAAATTAAGTGGCGCAAACATGGTCTGTTGGAATCGCTGCTACGACCCGATATCGCGTGCTTGTGATACCCAAATAAAATCAGCCTTAAGTGAGTTGACGGAAATCAAAAGCTTTAATGGATCATTGCTCGTAGAACCGTGGGAAGCCTGCAAGGATGATGGATCACCCTACAGGGTATTTACACCGTTCTATCGCAGGGTATGGGCTCGTTTTCCAGCATCGGCTCCACTGCCAGCACCGAACACATTGCCACCACCGATCGACTCTAGTGAGCTTGACGTCATCGCTGATTTGCCGGCGGTTGTTTCGATTGAAGAATTTGGCTTGTTGCCGGATAAACACTGGCACCTCCCCATGATGGCACGCTGGTCTGCAGGAGAACCCTCAGCCAAAAGCCAGCTGGAACTTTTTATTGCCGAGTCTGTTGATGACTATGCTGATGCACGTAATTTGCCGGCAACATCGGGTACGTCAAGAATGTCGCCCCATTTACATTTTGGGGAAATTGGTCCTCGCCAGATTTTACATAGGCTTTTGCATGACTGTGATGGGCAACCTCAACCCAAGTCCGGTATTGAAGTCTATTGCAAAGAAATTATCTGGCGTGAGTTTGCCTATCAATTACTGTTTCACTTTCCCGAGATGGTGGACGCGCCGCTGGACAAACGCTTCGAGCGTTTTCCCTGGCTGCCGACAGATGAGGACATGCTGGGTCGCTGGCAACGTGGGCAATCGGGTGTACCCATTATCGATGCTGGCATGCGCGAGCTTTGGCAGACCGGCTGGATGCACAATCGCGTTCGCATGATCGTCGCTTCCTACTTAATAAAGAATCTGTTGATCCCTTGGCAGCAGGGGGAGAACTGGTTCAGGGACACGCTGGTAGATGCTGACCTTGCCAGCAATGCCATGGGGTGGCAGTGGTGTGCCGGCTGCGGGGCAGATGCAGCGCCATATTTTCGAATATTTAATCCTGTACTACAGGGCGAGAAATTTGATAAACAGGGCGATTATGTCAGGCGCTGGGTGCCTGAGTTGGCGGATGTTGAAAACAAATTTCTCCACAAGCCCTGGGAATTGCCGGTTGCCGAGCGTGCCGCGGTGGATTACCCAGAGCCAATGGTTGATCTGAAGACAAGTCGCCAGCGCGCTTTGGCGGCATTCGAGACAATCAAAACGCCCACTGGCTAGTCACCAATGAGTGATGCAACTTAAGTTGCACCCACTTGTCTCATACAGGGTGGTGGGGTATGCCCTGTTGGAGGGCCTGGATGCAATTTAACAAAGTCAAAAACGATGAGCGTCATACTATGAAAAGTGAAGCAGATGAGCCTGATTTAACAAAATCGCTACCGAATCCGAAGCACCCGCGAGAGCTGCGGCAAAAAGGCAAAGCCGGGCTTGTGCAATCAGGGGTCATTGCTGTTTTCGGGCTAATGGTTGTGACCTTGATGGTTTTCGGTGGTGATATGTTTAATCGTGGTTCGCAGGCAGTCGCCTCTGAAGGCCATTCATCTAGTACCAAAGTGCTTGAGCTATTCACGTCCCATGGATGTTATAGCTGCCCACCTGCCGATGAGCTTCTCGGTGAGTTGATAAAAAGCGATCCAGACATCATAGCGCTTGAATTTCATGTGGATTACTGGGACAAGCTGGTACACGGTAGTGATGGCTCGTTTAAGGATCCGTATTCAAGCCCCGAATACACTCTTCGACAGCACGCTTATAACCAGCAACGCCTGGAAGGCCGCAGAGGTGTTTATACCCCGCAGATGGTGGTCAATGGCAGGTATGTGGCTGTTGGATCACAGGGTCGTTACATCAAGCATGGCCTTGAAACAATAAAACGTCCCTCTGTTGATTTATCGGTGACTGCCGATTCCGCTGCGGATTCGGCGCGAACCAATCTCCAGATAACCGTTAATAATTCTGCAGGACACGATATTCCCCAAGACGCATATGTTTGGCTGGCTATTTTCGACGTAGAGACAACTACCAAGATCACGGGTGGTGAGAACAACCGCAAAACGCTGGTTAATCATCATGTGGTACGTCAGTTTGAACCCATACAAACTGGTAACGGGCCAGGCGCATTACGCGACGGTGCTTTGACTTTGGAGCTTGAGGCTGATGTTGCGCTTGAAAAGGGGCAGGGCTGCGCGGTCGTGTTCCAGCGAACTTCGCCCGGTCCGATTTACGGCGCGGCTTACTGCCCGCAAGAGATATGGCCGGCCCAAGGTTAGAAATCACCTCAAACGGGGCGCCGATCGATTGATCCTGCGCGCCCCGCTTTATGTAGCGCACATACATTAATTTTGAGGCAACTTCTGGTCGTAAGCGATTGCCACTCGATAGCAGATCAGATCTATCTGATGTAACCAGTATGTAATTGATGATTTTGTAACATGGTCTGCGCTGCAAGTTGCGCGCAGGCTGCTATTGTTGCTTAATAGCGTTTCATAGATAGTCCGCGAAAGTCTCGTCTTACTAAAACGTGTCGGCAGCTGTTTTTATTTTGTATCAGCTGTGGTGTGTTTTGTTTTACGCAGCACATAGCGGCTGTTTCAAAGCCACGAATCTGGATAGTTGATAGCTTTGCGTTCTCTGCAGAAATCGACATGGTTGCTAACCAAAAACAGCACCGTGAACGGCACCGTGAATGGCGCCGCAAAGGGTCCTGTAAAGGGTCGTGTAAACGGTCGTACTAAAAGCACGCGTCCCCATGATGCCTGTTGGTTTGTTGTGGCTGTTCTAAGTGCATGTGCGCTGCTTGTTCAATCGCCCGCATGGGCTCACAAATCTCTGTTCACCTACACACAGTCGCCGCAGTCGCGAGTTTTTGCTGATCTCCAGGTGGGCACGCAACTCGTTAGTTTTTCAGAACTGGATTTCACCCCGCTGGTCACCAGTGTCGGTGCCGGGGTCTGGGTTTTCGACAATATTGGTATCGATTTTTTTTATGACACTGGTATTAGCGATGATGATTCAGGAAACTTCTCAACAGAGATAGATGAGGCGACGGGTTTTGGATTACGTTTCCAAACACCACCGAAGCGTGGATTTTCCGGCTATGTCAATGTCGGCTATGTTGATTACCAGGTTTCGCTAACGATCAACGATGCTTTAGGTTCAAGGCGGGTGAGTGAAGGCTTTGCTGGTGGTCGAATCGCTATTGGACTGTCTCAACGGCTGAGACATTTCGATTTTCTGTCGGTGACTGGTGAATACCGTAACTATTTTAGTGACGACGATCTTCAAGCCGATTCCGTGGTTTTTGGTTTACGGGTGAATTTCCAATGAGATTAATCCGTTGTACCCGACGTTCGAGTTGTGGTTTGTTTGCAGGGTGCAAACGGGTCTTTGCAGTCAGTTTGTCTTTGTTATCTGTAGTTCTGATCGCTTCGTGCGATGCTGACCTGCAAGCGCTGGAGGAAGGAATACTTGGCAGCGAACTGCAGATCAGGAATATCGACATACAGACCAGCGGTGGTCAGACCGCCAATATCGTGTTGAATGCAGGTGAGCAACTGCAATTTGTGTTCGAAGCCTTTAATGACACCACTGCTGTGCCATTAGTGTTGGAAACCAGTAATCGCCGATGGAGCAGCAGCAACCCTGCTGTGGGTACTATTTCAGATTCGGGTCAATTTGTTGCCCGGGCTGATGGTCAGACAGTTGTTAACCTGCGTATTGGCGGGATTCAATCTGAAGATGTGATCGTTAATGTGTCCAGCGCGCAGCTTGTCAGTATCGCAAGTATCGATGGCCCGCTTATGGTTTCGGAATGCAGTCGCAGTGAATATACCGCTCTGGGTCAGTTTGATGACCCAGAGCAATCTCAGCGTGTGCTGAGTAATTTACAATGGCAGTTGGCCTCACAGGATGTTCTGGACACCAATCCGGATAACGGCACGACTATTCTTGCTACTCCATCGAGTGTCACCGTGTTTGCCCGAAGTAGTGGAACATTTACTCTGCAAGCAACCCAGGAAGGCTTCGCTTTACAACGTGATGTGTCTGTACTTGCAAATCTGGCTGAGTTGCAGATAAACACTGCGCCGTTTAATGTGCCAATCGGCGCAGGGCAAGCTGTGGATCTGATAGCAAATGCCAGTTTTAGTGATGCGCCTGATCAATTCAGCCCTGTTGGTAATATTGTTGCGTGGTCGGTCATCGGTCAACCTGAGATCAATCCAATAGCTGCGATTGAAACAGGTGAAGATGGCACTGTCAGATTACGAGCAATCAATTCCGGTGGCGCCACGCTGCAGGCCTTTTGTGGTTCAGCAATGGGCTCCGTGAACTTTACCGTGGTTGAAACACTGTTTTCTGAACTACTCGTTCTGCGCGAATTTGATAACGGGGCGGATGATGTGAATATAGCGGGCGAGACGCTAACGTTGAATGTTGGTCAAACTGCAACCCTGATAGCGACCGCACGTCCGGTAGGTACAATCGGCAGTGACAGGATTTCTGTTACTTCTCTTGCTGAGGTAGCCGTTGTGATACCCATGGATGACGATAGGGATATCGTTGACATTGATACAGGTGGTAGCGAAATAGAAATTCGCGGCGAAAATCCAGGCACAGTTACTCTGGAAATATCAGTGAATGGCGACAGTGAATCCTTCGAAGTTACGGTTAATTAAAAAGCTCGGCGGGTAATGATTTGAGGTAATTCAATGCCTCGGTCTCAGGTTCATCGCTTTCCATCGCATCAATCAGCAGTGGCTCGGCGATTCTATTTGCACCAATGTCCAGTAATGCTTCGTCCATGGCCAGACCACCGCCACAGAAGGTCTCGTAAGAACTGTCACCTAATACAATAACTGCATACTTCAAACCGGCGATAGCAGGTGGCGTGTTGCGTAGCGTTGCGTAGAATGGATTTAGTTCGTCGGGCAGCTCGCCATTGCCTGTGGTTGAGGTGATAACCAGAAGTAAATCCGGTGGATTACTAGCCAAAGCGGTGGCATCCGGTGCTTCGTCACGGTGCACAGTGACGTCAGAGGCCTTGAGCCAATCGATCACGTCATCAGCCACTGAGTGTGCGGCGCCGAACACAGATCCAACAATGACCAGGACTTCCGACAATTTTTTTCCTTTTAAAGTGAATGTGATATTGAATTCTAACGCCAGATCGCTATCGTATTTAGTTTAAGTGCCCAATTTAGTTTAAGTACCCAGAAACAGCTCCGAAGCACACCTCAAAAGCTTGGCAGTTATCGTACCTGCCGGGGTGGATTGTGGCTTCAACTGGCCGGACCCGGATTATTTTCTTATGACTCAAAACCCTGCTGACGATACTCAAGCCTATAGCCCAAGGCCTGAGTCGTATACTGATAGCACAGTCGCCATTAGTACTAGTGCTGGTAATAATACCGACGCAGCTTTCATAGCCATTGACCGGGTCCGGCAGAGCCTGGAGCAGCGTATTATCGGGCAGAGAACGTTGGTCGGCCGAATGTTGATAGCCTTGCTGACGGATGGGCATTTGCTGGTAGAGGGTGCACCGGGTCTGGCCAAGACACGTGCAATAAAAGAGTTATCCAGCCTGATAGAAGCTGATTATCAGCGTGTGCAGTTTACGCCTGATCTACTTCCCGCTGATATTACGGGCACCGAGATATACCGCCCCCATGATGGCAGTTTCAGTTTTCAGCAAGGTCCGATTTTTAATAACCTGGTGTTGGCGGATGAAATCAATCGTGCGCCCGCCAAGGTACAGTCTGCGTTACTCGAGGCCATGGCAGAAAGTCAGGTCTCAGTAGGGCACAAGACCTACCCACTGCCTGAGCTCTTTATGGTTATGGCAACGCAAAATCCGATTGAGCAGGAAGGTACTTACCCATTGCCTGAAGCTCAACTTGATCGTTTTGCCATGCATGTGCGAGTTGACTACCCGGATGCATCAAAAGAAAAAGATATCCTTCAATTGGTACGCGAGGAAGCACGTAGTCAGGCAGGATTGCAAAATACCAGTGCTGAATCCAATGCTGATAGCGCTTCCACCTCGGCCCTGCCACTGGATGTTTTGTTCAACGCGCGTCGCCAGGTACTGAATGTTTTTATTAGCCCGGATGTCGAGGCTTACTTGCTACGCTTTGTAACCACCTCACGTGATGCATCGCAGGTCTCTGCTGACCTATCGCGCTGGATTGCCTATGGTGCTAGTCCGCGTGGGTCACTGGCGCTTGATGCGTGCTCACGAGCACATGCCTGGCTTGCCGGGCGTGACTATGTGTCACCCGAAGATGTGCAATCAGTTGTTCATGACGTGCTTCGCCACCGCATCTTGTTGTCCTACGAAGCAGAAGCCGATGCGATCACAACTGAAACAGTGATCGATCAATTGCTTTCTCATATCGCAGTCCCGTGATCGACAATCAGGCGGTTGCAACCTCGGTAGAGGAATTGTTGGGTTTACGGCTTGATGCGCACAGTGCTATGCGCTCATCGCGCAAACGTGTGAGCCAGGCACAGGTCGGTCCAAGCGCTTCGCGTTCGCTGGGGCGCGGTCTGGATTTCGCTGAATCACGTGTCTATCAACCGGGTGACGATGTGCGCAATATGGACTGGAATGTGACAGCCCGTACCGGTCAGGCGCATACGAAATTATTTGTAGAGGAGCGAGAGAAACCAACCTACTTGCTGGTGGATTTGAACCCGGGCATGTGGTTTGCGACACGAGGTATGTTCAAGTCGATGCTGGCGACAAGATTGGCAGTTTTACTTGCCTGGTGTGCTGTGGCGAGCAATGATCGCGTAGGAGGTATTGTAACGGCAGGTAGCTGGCACCGTGAAATCAAACCGCTGCCGGGTCGTCGCGGGGTCATGGCATTGATCCGGAATCTTCTTGAAGCTCAACGTATTTCAAAACTGTCTGCAAACGATTCAGCATCTGCTCTTCCAGCAGAAGTTTCCGGGGCAACCAGGCAATCAAACAAAAACAACAGTCCGATAGCTGAAAGTGAAATAACGGGGCGGTTTCTGGACAATGTCAATCGATTGCACCGCTTATCCAAAGGTGGCGGTGAAGTTGTTGTATTGAGCGATTTCTCGGCTTTTGATAGTGATTTGAATTTTACTGGCAAAGAAACGAAAAAGTCTGCGCAAGCTGCTAGTTTGCAAGCTTTGCGTATGCGTCTGGCAGCGCTGGGTTCACATGCCGGGCTGACAATGGTCCGTGCTTACGATCCGCTGGAAAAGGATCTGCCTGCCGGTGGCAGACTTGATGTATTGACACGAGGCGTACGATCACAACTGGTGCAAGGTGCAGATGAACGACTTAAGCATGTTGACCGATTCGCGGCGCGCACACAGGAGTTAGCCCGACTGTCGGCAGGTAGCGGGCGCATCAGTATGTATCAGGTAGCCACCGTGGAAAAGCCGGTTGCTGCACTGCAACGACTGTTGGCCGGACGCTAAGAGGTAGTTCTGGCGGATGAATCCTGAAATTCTATCGTTACTAGGTGAGCTACGTGATGTTCACCAGCCCGAACTGGGTGGCTCGACGTTATCACCACTGGTTGTTCTGATTGCCTTGTTACTATGCGCTCTTGTTGCGTTAATTACTCTGTGGCTTAAAAAACGTCGACGTGCGTATCGGCGCAGTCTTTGGCGGCGACAAGCTCACGATGAACTTCTCGATATTCGCACACGCTTACCAGAGCGCCCCATGAGTGAAACTGTTGCTGCTTGTTCGCGCCTGCTGCGACGCGTCACCCTGGCTGTTGAACCGCGTTCAAAAATTGCGTCCCTTACGGGTGATGCCTGGTTACAAAAGCTGGATGGTCTGCACGGGTCAGATTCATTTACCAATCGCTCAAGTCAGGTGCCGGCATTGTTGCAATTGGCTTATCAGCGCCCAGATGATGAATCGAATATCGCATCTGCGCACACGCTTGGAAAAGATATGGATCGGTTGGTTGAGCTGACTGCCGAGCTAATCGAGAAGGTATCGACTGTAACAGACCAAGTGGATGGGTCTGTTTGATGAATCTGCCTGTCCTTGAACAACTCAAAGCATCGTGGTTTTTGCTTGTGTCTGCGTTGCGTTCGCTAACAGGTGGTTCAGACAGTGTTGTCAGCTTCGAATGGCAACTGCCTCTCTTGTTGTTGCTATTGCCTCTGCCGTTGCTCGTGTATCTGTTGTTGCGGCATCGAAAAAAAGATGTTGCCGCATTGTTACTGCCAGGCGATCTCTATCTTCCAACTGAATCTGTAGGTGCTGGATTAAAAGGGGCGAAAGGGTGGTTAATAGCTGCTTTTGTCGCCTGGATCTTGCTGGTTGTAGCAAGTGCACGTCCGACCTGGATTGGGCCGCCACTTGATGCACCGGTCTCGGGACGTGATTTGCTGATGGCTATAGACATATCCGGCAGTATGCGTGAATCGGATTTGTATTCAGGCAATAATTCCTATTCGCGTATTGATGTTGTCAGACAGGTGGCGAGTGAGTTTGTTGGTAATCGTGCAGGTGATCGTATAGGTCTGATCATGTTCGGTTCCAACGCTTATGTGCAGACTCCGTTGACTTTCGATCATGAAACCGTCGCACATTTTATTCGTGAAGCCGTCGTTGGTCTGGCAGGGCGATCAACTGCAATTGGCGATGCGATAGGGCTGGGTGTTAAACGATTACGGGACAGGCCCGTTGATTCCCGTGTCCTGCTACTGCTGACCGATGGTGCTAACTCGGCTGGCGTGGTTGATCCCCTGGATGCAGCGCGCGTTGCTGCTGAAAACAATATCCGTATCCATACGATTGGCGTAGGTTCGGATTCGCAACAGTCCATCCTTGGCATGCGTTTTCGTACCCAGGCGAGTGAGCTCGATGAGAAGACCTTGATACAAATTGCCGAGCTCACAAATGGTCGATATTTCAGAGCGCGTGATGTTGCCGAGTTAAGGAAAATATATGCATTGATCGATGAGCTCGAACCTGTTGAGTCCGAAGAAAATAACTTTCGTGTACAACATGAATTGTATATGTGGCCACTGGGCTTTAGCTTATTGTTAAGCATGTTGATTGTCTGGATTTGGCAGTCGCGAAGCAAACAAAAGCACGGGCAGTCGATATGACTATTGTCGATCTGACTTTGTTGCGACCCTGGTGGCTACTGGCATTGTTGCCTGCATTATGGCTATTAGTGCGGATCTGGCGTGACAACAGTATTGTTGGAGACTGGCAACAGCATATTGATCCGTTGTTGCGAGACCATGTGCTGGAAGGTCATAGCCAGAGGCGCTCATTGTGGCCGCTGTTGTGTGGCGCGTTTGCCTGGTTGCTGGCTATTCTGGCGTTATCCGGGCCAGTTTGGGAACAGCGTCCGGTACCCGCCATTGAAGCTTTGCAGTCACGCGTCATCGCGATGGATGTATCGCGTTCGATGGACACAAGTGACCGCAAGCCCAGTCGAATGGCCAGAGCGAAATTCAAACTGCAGGACTTGCTGGCATCAAGTGACGGTATTGAGACTGCCTTACTTGTTTTTAGTGAAGTGGCGTACGTAGTCAGCCCATTAACTGATGACCGAACAACTCTTGAAGCGTTTTTACCCGCTATCGATACCGCAGTTGTGCCGGTTCAGGGAAGTCGGTTGGCTCCAGCGATTGAGAAATCGATCGAGCTGCTACAGCAGAGTGATCGACAAAGTGGATCCATACTGCTTATAACAGATGCAACTGCAGATGCGGCTGCACTCAACGCCGCTAAAGAATCTTTGGCCAAGGGCTATAGTGTGTCTGTATTGGCGGTCGCGACTGTAGAAGGTGCGCCTGTTCGCCTTCCAGACGGCAGCTTGCTTGAAGATGGCACTGGTAATATTGCCATCACCCGGCTTGATCGGGTCGGACTGACAGATGTGGCCCGTATCGGTGGTGGTATCTACACTGAAATAACCAATGATAGTGCTGATCTTGCCCGTATTGATTCCACGTTTGCCAGCACAGCGCTTAGCCGGGGGGAGGATTCGGAAACTGAATTGATCCAGTGGGTAGAACGGGCACCCTGGTTGCTCCTGCCTCTAATGTGTTTGTCTCTGCTGGCCTTTCGTCGAGGTGTCTTCTCATGAAGGGATCTTTCATGCCAAGACGCAGTCCATTGGTGATCTTGCTGCAGGCCATGTTAATTGGATTGTTCGCAGGTTTTGCCACTGATCTTGTTGCACAACAAAACAATGTTGATTCAACAGTGAACGATACAGCTGCGAACAAAGTTGTTGAAGATGGTGAACAAACGAAACCGGCTTCGCCCTTTGCACGTTTTACCCATTGGCTCAAACACAGTGAGAATCAGCGCCGTCAACAAATACTCGATAGAGGTGACTACGAAACACTCTCGAGTACAACTAATGATCAACGGTGGCAGGCGACAGGCCATTTTCGCAGAGGCGAATACGAGGAAGCTGCAGAGCGATTCGCTGAAACGACTGATGATGATGCGATTTACAATCAGGCGACCGCTTTGGCCAGAGACGGTGAGTTCGATCAATCATTGCAACTCTATGATGATCTGTTATCGCGTACACCTGATCATGTTGATGCGCGCCACAACCGCGATATTGTTCAGCGGCTTAAAGAGTTGGCGGAACAACAACCCTCGCAAGACTCAGTCGACGGGGATAGGTCAGAACAGGGAGAACAAGGAGAACAGAACGAACAAGGCGAGCAGGGAGAACAGGACGAACAGTCGCAGTCAGGTGATCAGCAAAATGCTGAAAATTCTCAACAAGACAATCAACAGACTCAGCAACAACAGTCGGCCGGTGAAGAACAGGAAGGTAGCAGTCAACCTGAATCAGCCGAAAAAGAAGAGATTGATCTTGAGCAGCTAAACGATGAGGCGCAACAACAAGCACAGGAGTCACTGGAGCGCAAACAGGAGCAAGCTCTGCAGGAATTGGCTGAAGCTCCACTGACCGAACAGCAACAGGCGACCGAACAGTGGCTCAGGCAAATACCGGACGATCCGTCTGGACTGCTACGTCGCAAGTTACAACAGAGTCACAGGGTTGACCATCCCGATGTGGGTGACGCACGTCAACCGTGGTAAACCAGCCCCTTACCCTTATGAATATGAGTACAGTGAGCGTGTTGTTAAAAAACAGATCTTACGGACTGGTTTTATCCCTGTTTGCCTTGTTGCTTTTCGCGCAAAGCACAACGGCTGCAACACTTGATGCAACGGTAAACCGCTCAACCGTGGCGGTCGGAGAATCATTTACCCTGACGCTGGTCGCTGATGGTGTCTCTGGTAAGCCCGATCTTCAATCACTGGAAGAAAATTTTGATCTACTAAGCACGTCAACTCGTCGGGAAGTTCAAATCATTAATGGCGAAATGTCGGATTTGCAAAGCTGGGATATTCAATTGATGCCCCGTCGCCTTGGCGATCTGGTGATACCGTCTTTACGATTGGAACAGGTGAGTAGCCAGCCGCTGACAATAAAGGTTGTCGAGCAGCAAGCTCTGCAGGCGCAAGGGCAGGAACGAGACGTGTTTATTGAAGTCGATATTGACAATGAGTCACCGTTTGTTCAGTCGCAGGTTATTTACAGTGTGCGATTTTTTAGTGCAGTGCGCATTAGTGAAGCCGAGTTGTCCGAACCTGCAACTGACAAATTCACCATAAAGCGTCTGGGTGAAGACACCAACTACGTTCAAGAGCGTGCTGGTCGCCGTTATAGAGTCGTTGAACGTCGCTTTGCGATGTTTCCACGCGAAAGCGGTGAGGTTGAAATACCGCCAGCATCATTAAAGCTGGTAGTGCCGGATCCGGATGATCCCAGTGGTGGTTTTTTTGGTCGCGTAAAACGCATTAATGTCGGCTCGCCTGCTATCACATTGCAAGTTCGCGCCAAACCGCCTGTTGAAACCAGCGCTCAGGTTGCAAACAGATGGTGGTTGCCGGCCAAATCAATGTCAATTGAAGCAGTATGGGAAGGTACGCCGACAGAATTTCGTGTTGGTGAACCTGTTACAAGAGTGCTTAGACTGGAAGCAGCGGGTGTTACCGCTGAGCAGTTACCTGAGTTAACCGTACCGCAAATCGAGCAACTAAGAATCTATAGCGATAAGCCTGAAGTGCTGGAACAGGCTTCCACTGATGCATTGATCGCGACACGCATCGATAAATGGGCAGTCATACCGCAGAGATCAGGTGAGATGACCTTGCCGGCGGTCAACATCAGTTGGTTTGATACGGTGTCTGAGACCTATCGTGTTGCAACAGTAGCGGCAACGACCCTGAACGTATTGGCAGCGGAACCGACGGCTGATCAACAGAATCAATCTTCTCAATCAGCATCAGGTGCTGTTTCCAACTCACAAGTAACAACTGACAACTCAACTTTGATCGATTCGAATGGTGTTCAGAGCGAAGCTGATATTACTGTTGGCAGCACGGCCGGTTTACAGCCCGGTTACTGGAAGACGCTTGCACTGGCCGCGCTGGGTGCCTGGTTGCTAACACTTGTTGTCGGCCTTGGACTCTGGTGGCGCTGGCGGCAAACACCAAACGGCACGAAGCCAATCCGTAGCAACATGAATAATTCAGCAGATGGTGGTGCTGTGTCATCGAAGCGTGCATTGCATCGATTGCGTGCACTTATTGCGAAGCGTGCCACAACCTCTGATATTGGCCAAGCGGTTCTTGATTGGGCTGAAGCGCGTTGGCCGGATGACCAACCCAGATCCTTACAAGCCGTGGCCAATCGTTATAAACCTTCTAGCACTAAATTGCGTGAACAGCTGCAGCGGCTGGATCGTGACAAATACGGAAGTGCAGTTGCATCTGCACAAGAGTATCAAGCTAATACCTCATCATTAAGTGAGCTGGCCGATCTGTTGCTCGAGGAGCCATTGGCAATGTCTGCAGAATTAAATGATGCTGGGAGCTGTGGCAAAGCGGGTATACCGCACAATAAAAGACATCGTCGTAGTTTTCTACCGCGATGGATGGGCGGTTCAAGCCTTGAGCATTCCGAATCGGTGAATCGCCATCGTCTGCCTGACCTGTGATCAAATGCTTGTCTGCCAAGGTAATTTTGTAGTTGTTTAAACCAGCTTGTCGTAGTCGGATAATAGCTGGAAAAATACCCCATTTTTTTGCATAACTGCATGCGCTATGCTGCCTGAAACAAGGCGAATATTGAGCGTCTGATCGTATCTAAAAACCGGTTATTCTGCCGCTATCTGCAAGGTGTAGAAACGCACCTTGGTAATGCTCTCGATTTTCTTAAAAAAGTGCTTATTTTTGCTTGTCTTTCGCAAGAGGTTTAATCCTGCGCAAGCACATTGTCTGTTGTTTATCCTGATCTTCTCAAGCTTGTTTCGTGTTACGCAGGCAGCGGATGCGGTGCCGGGCGAAAATTATTGTGAAGGCCCTGTTGACCGAATTGAATTCGCCGGCAACAAAAAGACACGTGATGTTGTTTTGCTCGGACAGCTTGTCTTCAGAGCTGGCTCTGAGTGTTCGCTTGATGACGTTGTTGATGGCATACAAAGTATTATGGATCTGGGACTGTTTCGATCAGTGACTGCCGCTTTCGATCAAACTGACGGTGCAACGGTTTTAACCTATAGCGTGAAGGAGAAGATTTATTTTTTGCCTATCCCTCGATTGAGTCGTACCTCAGACGGTGAACTACGGTATGGCGCTCAACTGCGTTGGGATAACTTCTCCGGCCTTAACCATCAGCTCAAGTTAACCGCAGAACGACGTGATGAAGATGATGGTGCTGGACCTGGTGGCGAGCACTACGAACTCGAATATGGCATACCACGATTTTTTGCTTCGGATATTGGTTTTTCCACAGAAATAGTTTATCAGCGAAAGATCCGGGAATTTGAGCAGGATGGCATTGAATTCGGGCTCGCACAAAGTAATGAAAGCAGTGTCAAAGTACAACTGACTCGCTGGCTGAATCGCGGCGGCGTCACTGAAGGATTGCGCTTAAACATGGGATTGCGGTTCAGCCGTCGCGACCAGAGACTGATAGAGGGTGAAGCAGGTCCTTTCGTTGACGGGACAGATGTGGCTTTTAATGTTGGTTTTGATAAACGTGATGTGCGCGATGAGCTGTTTCGCCTGAATGGCTGGGCGTATGGTGCGAATGTGCAATTGTCATCTGGGTATTTTGGATCAAATTTCGATTACGTACGGGGGGATATCTACTATCGTCGCTACAAACCGTTGAGAGGTTTGAAACTGCGTAATTTAAATTATCAGTTAAGACTGGGTGTTAGCGATTCCGGTAGCTTCGGTGAAAGGCATTTTAGCCTCGGTGGTGGTGAAAATCATCGTAGTCGGCAAAAAAGATCAAAAACGGGTGACATATTGTTACTTGCCAATGTTGAGTATCTGGTCGCCTGGCCGGGCAAACAAGCTTTGCGAGGGGTCGTGTTTGGAGATATTGGTAATGTGTACCGGCTTGAGGACTTCAATCCCCTGCATCAGAAATTTGGTGGCGGTCTGGGTGTTCGATATAAGTTCCTTTCATTTTCGAATACTGATCTGCGTCTGGATGCTGCCTGGGATGCCTCTCGGGAATCTTTCAGGTATATATTCTCAACCAGTCTGACATTTTAGGGGCATTGCTTATTAATACTTCTCCCGCATGGTTGATTCGTCAACAATCGAGGCTGGTTCCTGCCTGCGCAATCTTGCCTCGGCAGGCGGATCGTTAGGCACCTGTCCTCCTGAATCTAGTACACTACAGGTGCCCTGGGGCTGCTTGTTGCGATCGGTTGGTAGCAGCGAGAGCCACGACATGCGTGCTATCTGATCGGGTAATGGAACCTGTGCGTCCAAGGGGGTTCAATAGCTTAGGGTAGTAGTGTAAAGATCACGCGCAAAATCAAAAGTGTTAAAGATTCAAAAGTGTTAAGGATATCTGGAAAGGCCGGGAAGAAAACGGGCTCCAGATTTTAAGCATAGAAATCGTAGTTTCAATTTGTCACGGGGAGAATTATGTCGCAAGCGTCTGCATCAACTCAATCGAATGATTCACTGCGCCCACCCGAATTGGCGCATTGGCGGGTCAGCAAGGACCGTGACGATATTGTGTGGGTTGAATGTGATCGTGCAAACGAGACAACCAACTCACTAAGTCAGGCCGTGCTAACCGAGTTTAATGAAATCCTCGACTATGTGGAATCTGTTAACCCCAAAGGGATGGTTATATCGTCTGCCAAGAAAAATGGATTCATTGCCGGTGCTGACATAAGAGAGTTTGAATCATTCGATTCAGCAGAGGATGTCACGGCGCTTATCACCAAAGGCCACGAGATGTTGTTCCGGCTTGAAAAGTTGCCTTGTCATACCGTTGCTGCCGTGCACGGTTTTTGTCTCGGTGGGGGACTCGAGCTGGCCATGGCATGTAACTATATTATTGCCAGTAACACCGACTCAACACGTATCGGGCTGCCGGAAGTGCAACTCGGTATCTTCCCGGGTCTTGGTGGCACGGTGCGTCTGACTGAACGGGTTGGTGGAATGAAGGGAATGCAAATGATGCTTACTGGTAAGCCGCTGCGTGCCAAAGCCGCTCGAGGCATGGGTGTCGTTGATGAACTCGTTGAGGCGACCGGCAATATGCGTTGGGCTGCACGGCGGGCCGTTATGAAAAAACGCAAACCACGCAAGCTTGCGAAAACTGACCAACTGACAAACATGGGTCCTGCACGCAAAGCGCTGGCGAAAGTTATGCGTAAAAAAACCGCTGCCAAAGCCAATCCGGATCATTACCCGGCACCGTTTGAGTTGATCGACCTATGGGAGGAGCATCGGGGGGATCGGATGGCTATGTTTCGTGGCGAGGCCGAAACCGTTGGGCGATTGATGGTGTCAGACACGGCGAAAAACCTGCGTCGCATTTTCTACATGACTGAGAAAATGAAAGGCTTGGGTAAAGTGGATGGACTGGATTTCGATGTGAAGCGAGTACATGTTGTTGGAGCTGGTGTTATGGGTGGGGACATTGCCGCCTGGTGCGTTGTGCAAGGCATGGAGGTCACGCTACAGGATCGTGAGATGAAGTACATCAAGCCGGCACTCAAACGCGCGGAAAAATTGTTCAGAAAACGTATGAAAACCAAAGCGGCTACTGCCGCGGCTAAAGCCCGATTGATCGCTGATGTTGAGGGCAAGGGCGTGGCACGTGCCGACGTTATAGTGGAAGCGATATTCGAAGATCGAGATGCCAAGCAGGCTCTTTACAAAGACCTTGAGCCACGTATGGCAAGCCATGCCGTACTCGCAACCAATACGTCAGCCATTCCGCTGGAAGAATTGTCAACTTCGCTGAACAATCCCGCACGACTGATCGGATTACATTTTTTTAACCCGGTTGCGAAGATGCAGTTGGTCGAAGTGGTGCACGCGCCCAATACCGATGCACAGTTTATTGATAAGGGCTCAGCATTTTGTACACAGATTAATCGCTTCCCGTTGCCTACGAAGAGTTCTCCCGGTTTTCTGGTGAACCGGGTTTTGGCACCTTATCTCATGGAAGCCATGACAATGCATCTTGAAGGTGAATCAAAAGAGATGCTTGACGCAGCTGCAGTAGATTTTGGTATGCCGATGGGTCCGATTGAGCTTGCCGATGTTGTGGGTCTGGATGTGTGCAGCAAAGTGGCTGACACACTGTCGAGTGGCAATATCGAAAAAGAAAGAAAAATGCTTGATGAGATGTTGGCCGATAAGCATCTGGGTAAGAAAACCGGCCGCGGATTTTACGTTTGGGAGAAAGGCAAGGCGGTCAAGGAACCTGTATCGGGTGACGAAGGTAGATACAAGGAAATAGCGGATCGTTTGCTAAAACCCTTCCTGGATGAATGTAAAAAATGTTCTGAAGAAAAAATAGTTGCTGATGATGAGCTTTTGGATGCAGGTATTATTTTCGGCACCGGCTTCGCACCGTTTTATGGTGGTCCGATGAACTATCTCGAAAATCACGCTAATCAGAACAGCAAGGCAACTGCTGCTTCCGGAGTCAAATCATGAATGTCAGTCAAACACGTCCCGTTGTTATCGTTGGTGGACTGCGTGTCCCATTTTGCAGATCCAACACAACCTATGCTGATCAATCCAACTATTCGATGCTGACAACGGTGTTGAACGGTTTGGTTGAAAAATACAATTTGCAGGGCGAGGTTCTGGGAGAGGTAACCGCCGGTGCCGTCATGACGCACAGTTCGGATTGGAATTTGGCACGCGAAATTATATTGGGTACTGAGTTGTCTCCAGCAACACCTGCGATAACCATGCAACAGGCCTGCGGTACAAGCTTACAAGGCACTATGGTGTCAGCAGCTAAAATTGCGACCGGACAGATCGATTGTGCGATAGCCGCGGGATCGGATACAACCAGCGATGTGCCAATCGTGTTCGGCAAGAAATTTTCGCAACGTCTGATCAAGCTGGGCAAAGCCAGATCAATCGGCGACAAATTTAAAGTGTTTAAGGGTTTCGGTCCCAAGGAGCTGGCACCCAAGCCACCATCGGTCGCTGAACCTCGCACGTTGCTGAGCATGGGACAACATTGTGAGTTAATGGCGCAGGAATGGGGCATTACGCGCGAGGCACAGGATCAGCTGGCATTGGAGAGTCATCTAAAAGCAGCAGCAGCCTATGACGACGGATTCTTCGATGACTTGCTGGTCAGCTGCGCAGGTGTGACCCGGGATAACAACATGCGCCCGGACAGCACGATGGAAGCCTTGTCGGGTTTGCGAAATGCCTATGAAAGGTCTGAGAAGGGCTCTTTGTCAGCAGGTAACAGTACGCCTTTGACCGACGGCGCAGCCGGTGTGTTGCTGTGCAGTGAGGAATGGGCACGTGAACGCGGGTTACCGATACTGGCCTATCTGACGCATTCAAGTACAGCAGCGGTGGATTTTGTTGCTGGTGACGGGTTGTTGATGGGGCCCACGCTGGCAGTTGCCAACATGCTCAAGGCCGCCAATATGCAGCTGCAGGATTTTGACATCTATGAAATTCATGAGGCTTTTGCAGCGCAGGTGTTGTGCACACTTAAAGCCTGGGAATCGGATGAATATTGCCGCGAAAAACTTGGCCTTGATGCTGCAATGGGGAGTATTGATCGATCAAAAATGAACCTCAAAGGTAGCAGTCTTGCTGTGGGGCACCCGTTCGCTGCCACTGGTGCTCGAATCGTCGGCACGCTGGCGAAGATTCTTGATGAACGTGGTTCTGGCAAGGGGCTGATATCTGTTTGCACGGCGGGTGGTATGGGTGTTTGCGCCATTCTGGAGCGATAAGAATCCTGATCAGCCCTTGGACGCATAGCTGTCGGGTTAGCTGGCACTGATAGGCGGTCAGTGATGGGTTTCCATCGCTTGCTTGCAGGTTGATTGTCGATCAACAATTTCTCGGCTTGGCTAATCAGGACGCGTTTATGTTTACGTTTGTGTTTACGCTTAGGGTAAAAAAGTGGTTTCGATTGACCTCGCTACCAGTGGCAATGTTGTTAAGACTGATAATGGTGTTGCTGGGTAGTGTTGGCATGTCTTACGGATATGCTGAAGAAAACCCGCTATTCGATCTATACAGCATCAGTGCCGCGGCCAGTGGTGAGGTAACAAACGATCTTCTGACAGCAACGCTGGTGGTTGAGCATGAAGACCGTGATTCAGCTGCTTTGGCTAATCGCGTTAACGCCGACATGAGTTGGGCGCTTGAGCAAATCCACCAGTTTCCCGCCGTCGATTCGCGCTCTGGTAATTACAGCACCTGGCCACAGTACGAGCGCAAACAGAACAAAATTATCGGTTGGCGCTCGCAACAACAACTGACTATTGAAAGCGATGATTTTTCAATCGCCCGCAAAGCCATCAAACTTCTTCAGGAGCGTTTGCAGGTCAGATCGATGCAAGTCAGACCGAAAAGTGAAACGCGTCAGTCCAGAGAAGATGATTTGATCGCAGAGGCCTTGACTGCCTTTCGACAGCGTGCATCTTTGGTGCAAAGTACAATGGGGGCTACAGATTTTCGTATTGTGCGGGTTGATATCAACACGAACTCACACGGTGGTCGACCGTATATCCAGCAACGTGGCGCTAGCGTTTCTTCGTTTAAAGTTGAAAATGAACCTGCCATAGAGGCTGGTACCAGCGAGGTTACTGTTACCATCAATGGGCAGATTCAGCTACAGTAATACCGCAAATATTTCTATGAGGATGTGACACTGACACTTGTTATTGAGCGAGTAGACTACTCCGACAGCGTTGCCTGCGACACCTTGGTTCGGTTGCTTGACAACTATGCGGGAGATCCGATGGGCGGCGGCAAGTCGCTCTCCGACTTCACCAAACAGCATCTGGCAGAATCCTTAGGCGCTATCGATGGTGCCGTATCGTTGCTGGCACGACTGGATGATAAGCCAGTAGGGTTTACAAATTGTTTTCAGGGTTTTTCGACATTCGCCTGCGCACCGATACTTAACATTCATGACATTGCCGTCGATGCGTCATATCGGGGGCAGGGGATCGCGTCGCGGCTGCTCGAAGAAGTGGCGCGGATTGCAGCGGATCGAGGCTGTTGTAAAGTGACCTTGGAGGTTCTCGTTGGCAATAAGATTGCCAAACGGGTTTACCATACGGCCGGATTTAACCCTGCAGCTACGCATGAAGCAGCAGGCCCTTATGAATTTTGGGAAAAGCCGCTGTAGCCATTTGTTATAATCCGGCCGCCAGTGGTGTGCGTACTTTAAAGCGGTGCTGGCTGAGTGCCCGACTGTATAGTGTCGTTAATTCAGGCGACAAAAGGAGCATCGATGACTGCAACGCAAACCCGCGATCACACAGTTTTTATTGAAGCTGCCATAGCCCAGGCGATTAAAAGCCGCGATGAGGGCGGCATTCCTATCGGTTCTGTACTGGTGCTCAACGGAGAGATTGTCGGGCAGGGCCACAACCAGCGTGTGCAGGGTGGCAGTGCTATTCGCCATGCTGAGATGGATTGTCTTGAGCAGGCTGGGCGGCTGTCGGCCAGTGATTATCGCCGGTCGGTGTTGTACTCGACCCTGTCTCCTTGTGATATGTGTAGCGGTGCGGTACTACTGTATGGCATCCCGCATGTTGTGGTGGGAGAAAATCGTAGCTTCATGGGTCCCGAGGAATATGTCCGTTCGCGGGGCGTTCGGGTGGATGTGCTCGATAACGCCGCCTGTGTCGATTTAATGAATGTATTTATGCGGGATTTTCCCGCCTTATGGAATGAAGATATTGGTGAGTGACCACCTGAGCCTTTGCACAGGGATAGCCCAGACAGTACAAAAACTAGCTCATCCCAAGCCTGGAAAATTCGCCGATTAGTTGCGATCAGGCACGTCGGTCAGGGCAAGGTGAGGCACTGGTCGCATACCTGTGTCCATACTGCATCTATTCAGTCGCACACGAATCAAAATAACCCGGCCCGGACAGGCTACAATCGGTGGTTTGGTTAGTCATAGATAACGACAGTTAATAAAGAGGATAACGCATGAAGGTTCTGGTTGCGGTTAAACGCGTGCTGGATTACAACGTCAAGGCCCGAGTCAAGGCTGACAAATCCGGTATCGAGCTGGCCAACGTCAAGATGTCGATGAACCCGTTTGATGAAATTGCGGTTGAAGAGGCATTGCGCATCAAAGAGGCGGGTAAGGCAGACGAGGTAGTGGCTGTATCGATTGGGCCCACTCAGAGTCAGGAAACCATCCGTACAGCGCTGGCTATGGGGGCTGATCGGGGAATTCTGGTTGAAACCGACGAGGAATTGCATCCGCTGGTGGTTGCCAAGCTGCTCAAGCACGTTGCTGAGAAGGAAGAGCCGGGAATGCTTATCGTTGGTAAGCAGGCCATAGATGATGATTGCAATCAAACCGGCCAAATGTTCTCGGCAATCTCTGGATGGCCGCAGGCAACCTTTGCATCGAAAGTGGAATTTGCAGATGACGGGCTCAAGGTCACGCGTGAAGTGGATAGCGGTCTGGAATCCATTCAAGTCGCGTTACCGGCAGTGATTACCACTGACTTGCGTTTGAACGAGCCTCGCTACGCGAAGTTACCCAACATCATGAAGGCGAAAAAGAAACCGCTCGAAGTCATTGCTCTGGCTGATACAGGTGTTAGTTCCGAAGTCGGCCTTAAAACTGTTGAGGTCAATGAACCCGAAGAGCGTCAGGCAGGCGTTATCGTTTCCAGCGTGGACGAATTGATGGATAAGCTTCGTAATGAAGCCAAGGTCATTTAGCCAATCATCGGATATTGTTTCAGCTTAAAAAGAACACGAAGAGAATTTACTTATGAGTATATTGATACTTGCCGAACATGAAGAAGGCGCCCTGCGCCCAGCTACGTTAAACGTGGTGAGTGCTGCTAGCCAAATGGGCGGAGACATTGCTCTGCTGGTCGCAGGCAGTGGCAGTGCCGCGGTCGCCGAGGCGGCTGCGAATGTTGCAGGTGTAAGCAAGGTTTTACATGCAGATGATGCAACCTATGCCAATGAAATTGCTGAAAACCTGGCTGCATTGGTCATTTCGCAGGCTGATAGTTTTGAGCACATACTGTTTGCAGCGACTGCCAGTGGTAAAAACGTTATGCCACGTGTCGCGGCTCTTCTGGATGTTGCTGGAATCTCTGACATCACAGAGGTTAAGTCAGCAGATACATTTGTGCGTCCGATCTATGCAGGTAATGCGATGGCTACTGTTCAAAGTAGCGATGCCAAAAAAGTCATTACGGTACGTACGACATCCTTTGAGGCTGCGGCTGACAGTGGTGGTAGTGGCAGTGTTGAAGCTATCAGTGGCGTTGCTGCGAATGACAAGGTCAGTTTTATTGGTCAGGAGCTATCTCAGTCGGATCGCCCTGAATTGACCAGTGCCAAAATTGTTGTCTCCGGTGGTCGTGGTATGCAGGATGGCGAGAATTTTAAAATGCTCGACGACATCGCCGAGAAACTTAACGCGGCCGTCGGTGCATCGCGTGCTGCAGTGGATGCGGGCTTCGTTCCCAACGAATATCAGGTTGGCCAAACCGGCAAAGTCGTTGCCCCCGATCTTTATCTGGCGGTTGGTATTTCCGGCGCTATACAACATCTGGCGGGTATGAAAGACAGTAAGGTTATCGCTGCGATAAACAAGGACGAAGAAGCCCCGATTTTTCAGGTTGCTGACTACGGTCTTGTTGCAGATTTGTTTGATGTGTTACCCGAAATCAGTAAAGCGCTGGATGGGTGAAACAGCCCGTAAAGAAATCTTTTCACCTGTGTCTTGCGCGTAGCTGAAAATCGGAAATTGTTTTTTGATGATCAAGTAAGCCCTATATAAGGGCTCAGGAGATGTCCTTTGACTTACACCGCTCCCGTTCGCGAGCTCGATTTCATGATCAACCAGGTCATCGGTCTGAGCGAAATAAACACTTTGCCCGGTTTTGAAGATGCGACCGAAGATCTGGTCGCTGCCATTCTTGAAGAGTCATCCAGATTTTGTGGTGAGGTGCTTGCACCTCTGAATCGAGTAGGTGACGAGCAGGGCAGTACCTGGTCGGAAGACGGTGTAAAAACACCCGACGGCTGGAAAGATGCCTATCAGCAATTCAGCGAAAATGGTTGGGGGGCGCTTTCTTTTCCGGTCGAGCATGGTGGTCAGGGATTGCCGATGACAATCGCTACGGCCGTACAGGAGATGTGGCACGCATCGAATATGTCGTTCGGTCTTTGTCCGCTGCTGACGCAGGGCGCTGTCGATGCACTTGTGCATCATGCCTCTGATGAGCTTAAAGACATCTACGTTGCCAAAATGGTTGAAGGTACCTGGACAGGTACGATGAATCTCACAGAGCCGCAGGCAGGCTCTGACCTTGCCGCCGTTCGAACGACTGCTGAACCCGAAGGCGATCACTATCGTATCAAGGGACAGAAAATCTACATCACCTATGGTGAGCATGATCTATCCGAAAACATCATCCATCTGGTGTTGGCTCGCCTGCCTGATGCACCACCAGGGGTAAAAGGTATTTCGCTATTTGTTGTTCCCAAGTTTCTGGTTAATGCCGATGGCAGTGTGGGAGAGCGTAACGACGTCAAGTGTATTTCCGTCGAAGAGAAACTGGGTATCCATGCCAGTCCTACTTGTGTGATGTCCTATGGTGACGGCGAAGGGGCGATAGGTTATCTGGTTGGTAAAGAACATCATGGACTGATGTATATGTTTACCATGATGAATCAGGCCCGCCATGCAGTCGGTGTTGAAGGTTATTCCATCGCCGCAGGTGCCTATCAAAAGGCCCTTGCTTACGCCAAAGACCGTAAGCAAGGCAAGACCTTGCTCGGCACCTCGGAAGACGACCAGGGTATTGTTAATCATCCAGACGTGCGCAGGCTGTTGATGGATATGCGCTCCGGCATTGATGCCATGCGTGGACTGGCGATGGAGTGTGCCGCGTGTTTCGACAAAGCAAGTAATCATCCCGATGCTGACAAACGAGAGTTTTACCAACGCCGAGGCGAGCTATTAACACCGCTGGTCAAAGGCTGGTCTACGGAGTACGGTCTGGACCTGTGTTCTGCCGGTGTACAAATACATGGGGGTATGGGATTTGTCGAAGAGACCGGTGCTGCGCAGTTCCTCAGAGATGCTCGCATCACAACCATTTATGAAGGCACGACCGCGATTCAGGCTAATGATCTGATCGGGCGTAAAACTGCACGTGATGGTGGGCAGGGTATGTCGGAATTGATAAACGATATGCGCGAGACGGTTGCAGAGCTTGAAAAATCCAATCGCATGGAGTTGCAAGTGATTGCCAAGAAACTGGTTGAAGCTGTCGATGCGCTTGAACAAACTACTGAGTGGATGCTCAAGCAGGAAAATCCGGTAATGCCGGCTGCTGGATCTGTTGATTATCTAATGATGAGTGGACGTACGGTTGGTGGCTGGTTAATGGGGCGTGTCGCCTTGGCGGCTACTGCTATAACAGATGATCAGGACTTCTCGGATACGCAGATTGCGTTAGCACGCTTCTTTGCTGAACATCAGCTTCCTTTAGTAAGCGCTGGTCAGAATCTGGTCACTGAAGGTGGAGAAAGTACGATATCTGTACCTGTCGAGATGCTTTAAACGACAGTTACATCAAACTATTTACATTCGAAAATAGAAAACAGAGTTATTTTTAATCATGGCTTTTGAAAATCTCCAGGTATCTGTCGCTGATGGCGTGGGCACGATCACGTTGTATCGTCCCAAGGCAATGAACGCCTTATGCAGCCCGTTAATGGATGAGTTGACTCAGGTGCTCGATGACTGGGAAAACAACGCTGACGTGCGGGCCGTAGTCATTACCGGAAACGAAAAGGTATTTGCAGCCGGTGCTGACATAAAGGAGATGAAGGACAAGACCTTTGTTGAAGCGCACCTGGAAGACTTCATCACAGCTGGTTGGGAACGCATAACGACTTTCCGAAAGCCTGTGATCGCAGCTGTCGCCGGTTATGCACTCGGTGGAGGGTGCGAATTAGCCATGATGTGTGATTTTATAATCGCCGCTGATAACGCTCAATTCGGACAACCTGAAATCAAGTTGGGAATCATACCGGGCGCTGGTGGCACGCAACGCCTGACCCGGGCTGTAGGTAAAGCAAAAGCGATGGATCTTTGTATGACTGGTCGTAATATGGATGTCGAGGAAGCAGAACGTGCCGGTCTGGTTGCTCGAATAGTCCCATTGGCAGACCTGCAAGAAGAAGCTGCCAAAGCCGCTCGTGCAATGGCGTCCTATTCGATGCCGTCTGTTATGTTCGCCAAAGACAGTGTCAACGCTGCGATGAACACAAGTCTGTCAGAAGGTATGATGATTGAACGGCGCATGTTTCACGCCTTGTTCGCAACGGAAGATCAAAAAGAAGGTATGAAGGCTTTTGTTGAAAAGCGTAAACCGGATTTCAAAGACAAGTAGTTTGGCCAGATGGCTGAATTGCTGAATTGAGGCGAAACCTGGATGAAACTTAGCGAGCCTGGCTAGTGAGCCTTAATCTGAAACAAGTAGACGGCGTAGAAATTCTGAGCCGACATAAAGCCAGTTGTCACTGTAGCTCTGTCGAGTTTGAGCTTGAATTGCCGGATGGGCTGGTAAATGTCAGACGCTGCGATTGTTCTATGTGTGCAAGGCGCGGAGCTATCTGTGCATCAGTAACATTGGACGGTATCAAAATTATACAAGGGGAAGAATTTCTCACTTTGTATCAATTCAATACGCACACAGCAAAACACTATTTTTGCTCGAAGTGCGGTATTTACACACACCATCAACGTCGATCAAATCCTAATCAATACGGTTTTAACGTTGCCTGCCTGAAAGACATTAATCCCTTAAAGATAAAAGATATTCCGATTATGGATGGTGTTAATCATCCTGCTGACGCATAAAGCCAGCCGATCATTAATTTGTGTAAATGTCATTACCAAGCGAATGTGGCGGTCCAACTACCAAGCCATTTGTGTGCTGCAGCAATGTGGCGTATCGCAGCATGATGCTG
>CAYPMR010000014.1:0-58649 GCA_964411665.1 uncultured Granulosicoccaceae bacterium
GTCATTGCGCGACTGTAAAAGCTCCTTATTGGTATTCTCAAGTGTGCGGATATTCTCATCTTTACCGGAAACAACGACTTTCATGTCAGATTCGGCTTTTTGGAGCAGCTTTTGATTCTCGCCTTCAGCAATTTCACTCTGCTTAATCGTAGAATCAAGCTTCTTGATTCGCTCATCCTTGATAACAAGCTTCTTTTCCAAGTCATTGCGCGACTGTAAAAGCTCCTTATTGGTATTCTCAAGTGAGCGGATATTCTCATCTTTACCGGAAACAACGACTTTCATGTCAGATTCGGCTTTTTGGAGCAGCTTTTGATTCTCGCCTTCAGCAATAGCACTCTGCTTAATCGCAGAATCAAGCTCCTTGATTCGCTCATCCTTGGTCACAAGCTTCTTTTCCAAGACATCGCGCCACTGTAAAAGCTCCTTATTGGTATTCTCAAGTGAGCGGATATTCTCATCTTTACCGGAAACAACAACTTTCATGTCAGCTTCGGCTTTTTGGAGCAGCTTTTGATTCTCGCCTTCAGCAATAGCACTCTGCTTAATCGCAGTATCAAGCTTCTTGATTTGCTCATCCTTGGTCACAAGCTTCTTTTCCAAATCATCGCGCCGCTGTAAAAGCTCCTTATTAGTATTCTCAAGTGAGCGGATATTCCCATCTTTACCGGAAACTACAACCTTCATGTCAGATTCGGCTTTTTGGAGCAGCTTTTGATTCTCGCCTTCCGCAGTTTCACTCTGCTTAATCGCAGTATCAAGCTTCTTGATTTGTTCATCCTTGGTAACAAGCTTCTTTTCCAAGTCATCGCGCCACTGTAAAAGCTCCTTATTGGTATTCTCAAGTGAGCGGATATTCTCATCTTTACCGGAAACAACGACTTTCATGTCAGCTTCGGCTTTTTGGAGCAACTTTTGATTCTCGCCTTCCGCAGTTTCACTCTGCTTAATCGCAGTATCAAGCTTCTTGATTTGTTCATCCTTGGTAACAAGCTTCTTTTCCAAGTCATCGCGCCACTGTAAAAGCTCCTTATTGGTATTCTCAAGTGAGCGGATATTCTCATCTTTACCGGAAACAACATCTTCCATGTCAGATTCAGCTTTCTGGAGAAGCTTTTGATTCTCGCCTTCCACAATTTCACTCTGCTTAATCGCAGAATCAAGCTTCTTGATTTGCTCATCCTTGATAACAAGCTTCTTTTCCAAGTCATCGCGCCACTGTAAAAGCTCCTTATTGGTATTCTCAAGTGAGCGGATATTCTCATCTTTACCGGAAACAACATCTTCCATGTCAGATTCAGCTTTCTGGAGAAGCTTTTGATTCTCGCCTTCCACAATTTCACTCTGCTTAATCGCAGAATCAAGCTTCTTGATTTGCTCATCCTTGATAACAAGCTTTTTTTCCATTTCAGCGTAGCGTTCCCGCCACTGCACCAACCCTTGATTGGCGCCTTCAAGTGAACGGATATTTTCGTCTTTACCGGATACAACGACTTCCAGGTGAGATTGGAGCTGGTTCAGGCTATACGCTCTATTTTTAGCCACAACACCCTGAATTGCCATCCTGCGACTTTGTATGTCATGTTGTTTCTCAGCATGTTGCGTATTTTCTTCCACGTTTGTACGTAAATCTTGCGATACAACCTTCTCAGCTACTAAATCATTCTGCAGTGCGGTCAGCTTTTTATCTAATTGCTCTATTTCCTCGTTCCGACTTTGCAGTAGCGACTCGGATTTACTAGATTCTGCAGTTAGAGTCACTATCTTTGCAGCGCTATTCGATAGATGAGTATCACGCTCAGCTTGCTCAGCTTTTAATTGCAATAACTCTCTCTCACTATCAGCCAGTGCTTTACGAGTGTCTTCAAGCTTGCGATTGGTTCGATTGATCTCTTTTGTTGATTGCTGCAAATCAGCCAGCTTTTTTTCCTGAATATGCTTGGTTTCAAGTGACTTTGATTGCAGCGTTTTTTTGAACTTATGATTCTGCTCCAGCAGAATTTCATTTTGCTTCGACAATCGGATAATTTCATCATCATAATGCAACGCCACTTCTTCACTGGAACTGAGCTGACTCTCAAGCTCAAAGATTCGTTGACTATTATTTTCAACCTGGCTTTGCAAACTTGCGGTTTCGCTTTCACTCTGTCGCAAGCTTAGTGTTAGACGCTCATTCTGCTCCTTATAAGTTTGCAGGCTCCCTATCATCTCTTCAGAGCGTTGCGAACTACTACCCAGTTCTTGCTCCAAATCCGAAAGTCTCGCAAGAGTTGAGTCAAAGTGTTCGAGTTTTTCCTCCGTCTCTTTGAGTCGATCATTCTGGTCACGAGAGTGGCTAACTTCAGTAAGAAGGTTGTTAGCATGAGTCTCTGTTGCTTTAGCTTGCTCCTTAGTCAACTGGTCAACGCGTGTATTAAGCGCCAGCAGGTCGTCATCACGAATTCGGAGTTTCTCTTGCAATTGTTCAATCTGAGTAACAGATTGGCGGTGTATTTTCTGATAGTCGCTTGACTCGCGCTTGGCATCATCCAATTCCGATCGCAGTTCATGACGTTGCTTTTCAGATTTATCACGCGCTTTGACTAGCTCGGCATTTACTGATTCCAGTTCTTCACGTTCAGCTACCAGAACCTGAAGTCTATTGTCGACGCTTGCATCAAAGGCAGTGTCGATAGTTGCATCAAGTTCAGCAGAGTGCGATGTGTCCGGGGTCGCACTATCACCACCACGCCTACGTATGGCTTCAATCTCCTGCTGCGCTATTTCGAGCTGTTGTTCGAGCTCAGAAACACGAATCGCTTGCGTTTCGTCGGTATAGATAGCGGCTTGTGTTATCGACAGCTGATGATCTCTTTCCGCATTCAATCGGCTGATTTCTTCAGTTGCCAGTTCCAGTTCGAATTCGAGAGGCTTAACAAGGCTGGCCTTCTGGAGCAACTGATCGGCTTCGCGCTCTTTTATTGCAAATGATTTTGTCAGATCGCTATTCTGTTCTTCAAGCTCCAGCAAACGCGACTCCAGAGATTGGCTGCCATCGGTATTGAACCGCGCCATGGTTTCGCCAGAGTGGTTATTGTTTGCAGCGGCTTCAGTGGGGGTTAAATCCTGAAGTTGTTCCAATTGTCTGTGGCGGCTGTGTTCTGCAAATTGCCGTCGTGCGGACCAGTGCCGAATCATCCATCCCAGAACAGTGCCCGCAAATAGTACGGTCAAAATTACCAATTCAGTCATCGCTTCTCTCCCACCGCATACCCTATCCGGTCTGCTGATGTGCGGGGCATACACACCAGCACGCACGGCCGAATTTATATCGAAATAAAATTAAGTGACAAGAGTGTCGGCAAATTGTCACTACTGACAGAAAGTGTAGTACCGATAAGACATTCGGACAGGCAACTTTTGTCACGCACGCTAAAGCAAGCAAATATATTGCCGAAATTGTGATTTATTGTTCACAGCCGAACAATAATCCAGTGTTGAAAAGTGTTGGATAAGTGTGCGCCGGGCAAGCACGCGGTGTCGATCAATGCATCAAAGCATTTAATGATTTTGCGGCAAACGTGACTCGATCGCCCGAACAACGGTTGATACAACCGTATTGAAAGGTGCGGCAACGCCGTGTTTTTCAGCCAGCAAAGGCACCATACCGTTGATGGCGTCTACTTCACTGAAACGTCCAGCGGTAACATCCTGTTGAAGCGAAGGTCTCGAGTCGGGCATCAGCGCCACAAACCTGTCGAGATATTCAACCGGCTCGTCGAAACTGAAAGCAATACCCTCAAGCAGGCCGACAGCATGGGCTTCAAGTAGGCAACCGATCGACACTTCGCGCGATTGCGGATTACTCAATAACTCGCCTATCGTGCATTCGAACAGTGCAGACGGCCCACTCAAAGCGACATTGCAAACGAACTTCTCCCACACCAATTGCTTAATATCGTCGAACGCTTTGGCATTAAAACCCGCATGCTGCCAGAGAGCTTCAAGAGATTTAAGGCGATCGCTGGTGCCGCCATCGATCTCTCCAAGCCGGATCATCTTCATGGCGTTGTGATGGATAGTACCGGCTTGCGGCACCGATGCACCAAAACCCTCGGCAACGCCCAGAAAGACGTTATCCAACGGCATGTATCGGCCGATTCGTTCAATTGCACCGAGGCCGTTTTGGATAGTTAAAACGTGCGCATGTGACGGCATGACCGTCATGATTGCCTTAGCAGCATCACCTACACCTGACGCTTTGGTAGCGATCACGTAGAGATCACAGGCACCGGCATCAGCAACTGACTGTGTCGCCTCAATCGTGTTGATGAAGCGATCACCGCTAACGCCGGTTATATGCAATCCCTGTTGGTTGATTGCATCGACATGATCAGGCCAGGTATCCACGGCAATGACCTTGTGGCCTGCTTCAGCAAAATGGGCAGCATAAACACCACCCATAGCACCGGTTCCCACAATAGCTATACGCTGAGGTTCAACGCTAAGCTGTTTGGCATCACTGGTCATCGTGTATGTGTAACACCGGGGTTCGCGCTAACCTGCCAAAGTCATCAGCACGCTCGCCAGGAGCGCAATCAATACGATCATTCAACGTTTACGTTCACCCTGGCGACCCCATTGTTACCCACACCATAGAAAGTCCAGACCTGCTCAAGCGGTTGAACATTTCCAGCGGAATCAGTTGCTCTGGAAATAAGAACATGCTGACCTTTGCTCGCCTGCCATTGATAGTGCCAACCTCGCCAGGCAAATTCACCAATCGATGGATCAAGCGTGGCATCGTTCCATGTTTTCCCATCATCAGTGCTGACTTCAACCTTTTCAATCTGGTTACGGCCCGCCCAGGCTCGGCCTACCAATGTCACCGGCCCTGCTTCTACATGGCGCTCGAGTGATGGGAATACAGCGATACCGGGAGGCGCCATCAAGGCACGAACTTTCATGGTTTCAATGGCTGTACCTGTGTCGCCCTCGCCACTGGTTTCACGATAGAACTGCATTTGCAAACCATTAAATGCTTCACTGATGACCTCGATGCTATCCAGCCATTTAACGCTGGTCATGCCGTACCAGCCAGGGACTACCAGGCGAAGCGGGAAACCATGTTGTGGCTCCAGTGGCGCACCATTCATTTCGTAAGCCAGGATCACTTCATCTCGCATTGCATCCTCGATAGTCAGAGAACGCTGATAGTACTGATCTTCTTGCGATTGAATGCCGCGATCTCTGCCAGTAAACAGTATTTCAACAGCAGCGTCGGTAAGTCCCGCATCCTCAAGAATGCCTTTGAGTGGCGTGCCAGTCCATTCAGCCGTACTGACAGCATCATGTGTCCAGGGTTGATTGATTGGACGCGGCTTCATAAAAGCACGTCCGTTTCCAGCACACTCCATAGTGACTGGAAGTTTTACGGATGGTCGCTTTTTCAAGTCATCAAGATTTAGTTTGAGATCTTTCGATACGCATCCACCAACAGCCAATTGCCAGGCATCTTCATCTACTTGCGGAATATCGAAATGATTCAGCAGATAATGCATGCCGGTTGGCGTGATAGGCATACGAAGCCCCTCTGCCGGCATACCACGATTGCGAAACGCAAGCTGAACTTCCTGCGGATAAAATTTATCTTCGCTGGTATGCGCACCTTCACCTGAACTAGCACCTGACATATACAATTGACCTCAAGGTAGAAAATTTACACGACGCAATCGCCAGCCACATTATGCAGTACTTCCTGCAATAAGGCGATTTCTGACCAGGCAAATGACAGGTGCCCCATATAAGTGGGTGTCGTATTCCATAACCACATGCAAACTCAAAATCCCATCCCTCAGTCAGGGCGACAGGCTTAGGTCCTCGAGACGTGGTAGATCAGCACCTGCTCGCGAGCAGGTCATACTGGCGGCACTTACAGCAAAGTGCAGACAAGCCGACAGATCAACTCCATCCGTGTCGATAGTCGCGCCTTCCAGACAATTACTCACAGCTAACCAGTGCAACATCGCTGCTTGAAAAGAATCTCCAGCGCCGACGGTATCAACTACAGACGTTGCCAAAGCAGATGTTGATTCCCGCCTGCCATCTCGTGCGCAGGCAATTGCACCTTCAGCCCCTAAGGTTATAAACACCAGAGCCGCGCCAGCGCTTAAGCACTCATCGATAAACCGTTGTTGCTGAGCAACGCCAGACCCGTACAAAAACGCAATATCCTCGTCACTGGCTTTAACAACGTTCGCCATAGTCGACAGTGTTGCAAATGACTGGCGCCATTTATCCAGATCTGGTTCAAACGTATTTCTTACATTCGGATCGTAACTAATAACGGTGCGCTTACTTTCACGTTTCGCTAATGCGATTAGAGCACTTGCAGAAGGCTCAACAACTGCGCAATACGAACCAAGATGAATGGCTTTGACAGACGGTGATATTTGCTCGGGCAAATCATCCTTACTGATAGATACATCCGCGGTTGCATTTCTGTGAAATACATACTTTGCCGACCCATCAGCCTGTGTTTCGATAATGGCAAGCGTTGTATTTAAATCTGTATCGGCGCACAAGGAATACCCCACCTGATTTTGAGTCAGGTAGTCTCTTATACGATCACCAAAAATATCACACGACAGTGCTGTGAAATAGTCGCTTTTGTGCCCAAGTCTGGCAAGACCACAGGCAACATTCATTGGTGAGCCTCCAGCGCCGCCGTGCAGAGATAGTAGGCCCGGTTTACTCTCACCTGATTTATAGGCAGAAGCTGCTACATCCAGCAGACCATCACAGATGAACAAATCCACCAATGCATCGCCACAACTTAAAAACATACTTTTTAACCTGACGGTCTAACAATCAACTATCGTAAATTGCCTTGGCAAATTATCTGGAAAAGCAACCCCGAGCTTAACGATTCTTAGCCAGCAAGTCTCTTATCTCGGTAAGTAAAGCAACCTCATCGGGTTTGTCTTCTTCAGCTTCCTGAGATTTCATTTTGTTTAGCGCCCTGATAATCATGAAGATCACAAACGCGACAATCAGGAAATCTATCAATGCCTGAATAAACGCACCATAACCGATACTAGCCTCACCGATCTTGACAGCCAAAGTTGAAAAATCCACGCCGCCCATCAACATGCCGATAATTGGCATCAGAATGTTATCCACCAGGGCACCGACCATCTTGCCTATGGCTGCCCCGATGATGATACCAACCGCCATATCAACCAGACTTCCCTTACTTACAAATTCTTTAAATTCGCTCATCATGCTCATAACGTGTCCCAGCCTTTTATTCGAATGGATTGGATTACTGAACAACAAAAAATTAATACACCAGCACTATAGATAGTTGATGTCGATAACGTTTGCGCAACGCGATCTGTACTAACAATCCGGACAACTGGCAGTGGCAATAAAGGCTCTATCCTGTTGAAATAGGCCTTTCATCAACTAACTGATACTCACTATGAGCGATCCAGCCTCCGGGATAATCCTGCACAACTATCCACAATCTCCGGTCGCAGAGAAAGTCAGGGTTGCATTCGGCATAAAGAAGCTGCATTGGCGAAACGTTGAAATTCCGCGTCTGCCACCGAAACCGCTATTAACAACCCTGACCGGCGGATATCGACGCACCCCGGTTATGCAAATCGGCGCGGATTTTTATTGCGATAGTCAGTGCATCCTCCGGGAACTGGAGGCGCGTTTCCCCAAGCCATCGTTTTTTCCTCAAGGCGACGAAGGCCTGCAGTGGTCTATGAGTCGGTGGCTGGACGGTGCTTTGTTTGATCTGTCCGTGAAGATTGTTCTTGGCTCCGCCGGTGAGAATTTACCTGAAGATTTCGCCCGTGACCGCGGTCGCTTATACCTTGGTGAAAACTGGACAGAGGCACTGGCAGCAGCGAATCATCAATTACCACATCTGGTAGCGCAGATGCGCGCACCTCTGACCTGGGTTGAGAGTCAGCTTAAAGACGGACGCAACTTCCTGACGGGCTCAGCACCTGCACTTATAGATGCGCAGCTCTTCCACAATATCTGGTTTATAGAGGGACGTTGGAATGGCGGTCCTGCTCTACTGGCAGAATTTCCGTCTGTCGATCAATGGCGGCTAAGAGTACAAGCGCTGGGACATGGTAATAGCGAGGATCTGTCACCTGAATCTGCAATAGCTATTGCCCACTCTGCACAGCCGTTTCGTGAACCCCATGTTTACAAGCAGGAACCGCAGATGCTCGAGATCGGGACAGCGGTAAGTGTTAACCCGGATGTCGATGGCGGTGAACAGCCGGTAGAAGGCACAGTGCGCTTTGCTGACGCAGAGACTATTGCAATAGACAGAGTGTCGGAGGATGCTGACACTGTATGCGTACACTTTCCACGCGCTGGATACCGTGTACAGTTAATCTGACCAGGTAGAACTGCAATTGAAAAAAATTCTTATGGCAGTGTCTTAGCTTTCGCCGTGGTACGACTTGTCGTGCCAAATAGGTAGCTCAACATTCAAAAGCACTGGTAAACCAATCGGTTTTACCAAGCACATCGCACCATGCAAATCCATTTTCGTTAATTCTTTACAGCTTTATTATCGAATTTACATTCAATAATGTTGCTAAGTTATTGATAAAAAAAATTGTACTACTTTAGGTTCAGGTGTGGTGCAGTTTTTTCGCCAATGATGTACATCATTGGTTTATTAAAAGTTAAATTCGGTACATTAATGGTACGTTCAATTTCTATTGTACTTTTAATTTTCGTGAAAACTTGTAAAGTGAACCCACGGTTACCCTCTAGTGATCCGCAATCTAAAAAAACATAAGCAACATCAGCCAATCCACAGGAGAAATCATATGAAGCTTCGGCTATTCAAACCCGTAAGCGCGCTACTAGCCGCCGGCCTCGTTTCGTTGCTGTCAACAACAGGCGTTGCCAGAGCAGCAGACAGCACAGCACCGATCGTTATTCCAATACACAACTGGTCCAGCCAGGTCGTTATGGCTTATGTCATTGGCGGCATGTTTGAAAGCATGGGCAATAATGTCGAATATGTACCTGCTGACTCGCAAGCAGTATACGAATCCATTCGTAATGGTGATGTAACTATCTCCCACGAAGTATGGCAGTCAACTTTCGGCAAATCTTTTTATAACGCCATGGCCAAAGGCGGTGTTATCGATGCAGGCACACACTCTGCAACCACACTTGAAGAGATGGGTGTTCCTACCTGGGTCATCGAAGAAAACCTATGTCCCGGACTACCAAACTGGGAAGCACTGAAAGACTGCCATGAAAACTTCACCACTGCAGATTCCGGTGGCAAAGGTCGTTGGCTGGAAGGCCCACAAAGCTGGCACGGTGATCTGATGCCTGAGCGTCTTGAAGCACTCGGACTGGGCGATAAGTGGACAGTTAAATTTGCCGGTGGTGCAGATGCACTCTGGACAGAGCTGGCTGCAGCCAAGAAAGAAAAACGCGGCACAGTGGTGTTTAACTGGACACCAAACTTCACTGATGCTGAAGGTTTTACCTTCATTGAATTTCCTCCATACGAGGAAGGTTGTCGTATTGCAGATGGTGGTGACGGTACTTGTGGATCACCTAAGGGCTGGTTGAAAAAAGCAGCCAACTACAAGTTCCCGCGCACTCATCCAGCCGCCTATACTGCTTTTTCCAAGCTGGATTTCAACACCACTCAAATTGGTGAAATGGCAGCGCTTGTGGACATTGAAAAAATGGATCACAAAGATGCAGCTGCAAAATGGCTTGGTGATAACGAAGCTGTCTGGCAAGCATGGGTTAAATAAAACCGCCAGCTTATGCTGACATCCGGTTTTACTTCCAATGACCCCCCTGGTGCTTTATTCATCCAGGGGGGTTTTTGGTTGGACCGGCGAAAAGCTATCAGCCATTAAAATATTCATACTAGCGAAGCCACAAAAGATCCTTAGCGAGTCGCTAGTTCCCCAGGTAAATAAATCAATAGATACCTCATGTCCTCAACAGTAACAGCGGCAACTGCTCAGGAACCGGTAATCAAGTGCGATTCCGTCTACAAGATCTTTGGCGACAACGCCAAACGCATGCTGCAACAATCAAATGGCGTTGTTGACCCGGTCAAATTCCAGGAGGCTGGCTGCATCGTAGGCGTCAACAATGCATCGTTCGAAGTCTATCCGGGTGAACTCCTGATCATCATGGGCCTGTCCGGCTCCGGCAAATCAACCCTCTTGCGTTGCATATCGCGTCTGACGCAAGCAACCGCAGGCAAAATCCACATCGAGGGCCAGGATATCACCTCGATGAGCAACAGAAAGTTAATCGAGCTGCGCAGAAATAAAATGGGCATGGTGTTTCAAAGCTTTGCTTTACTGCCACATAAAACTGTACTGGAAAACATCGCCTTTCCGTTACAGGTGAAGGGTGTAAGCACTAAAGAAAGTATTCAGCACGCAACAAAAATGATCGACCTTGTTAGTCTGTCAGGTCGTGAAAATTATTTTCCCAGAGAACTCTCCGGTGGACAACAGCAACGCGTTGGTATAGCGCGTTCACTCGCTATAGAACCCGACATCTGGTTTCTGGATGAGCCTTTCTCAGCGCTTGATCCGTTAATTCGCAGAGAGATGCAGGACGAATTTCTGCGTCTGCAAAGCGTATTGAGTAAAACCATCATGTTCGTTACCCATGACTTCGACGAAGCGCTACGACTGGCAGACCGGATTGCGATCATGAAAGACGGCATCATTGAGCAACTCGACACACCTGCCAACATCGTGCTTAATCCAGCAACCGAGTACGTCAGAAAATTTACCGAAGAGGTGCCTCGAGAGAAGGTGTTGAGAATTGAATCGGTGATGGATGCTATTGATCCATCAGCCAATGAAAATAATATCAGCATACCCAAAGATGCCATTCTTGAAACGGTTGCCGAGCAAATATTAAACGCTGGCGAACCCGTCAAGGTTGTCAATGATTCCGGTGAGCCTGTCGGTTCCATCCAGGCATCAAAGGTCATCAGCGTATTATTCGGCAGTAAAGGTCAAAGTGATGCATCGACTGACATCGCAAATTCAGCAGGACAGCTGTAATGATCAACGCAATCAGAGAGCGAAAATTTCTACAGTTCCTATTGCTGATCCTCGTGTTTCTGGTGCTCTATCACTTGATCCCGAAATCGGACAACAACTGGTTGTGGCGCCTGCCACCACTAGCGAAAGGATTCCCGCTATGGATTAATAACTCGGTGGACTTCCTGATGTTTGAATGGTGGCCTGTTGAAGTCTGGGATCCGGATATAGAAGAGTTCGAGCAGAAGCCGCTGGTTCGCGAGTTTACCCGTTCTATCTCAGCCGTCATTCTATTCATGATCGAATTAGTTCGTGAAATTCTTCTCGGTGGTGTCAAAACTATTGTTACCTTCACCAGCTGGGACTGGGCAACAGCAAATCCATGGGCGCGCTGGCCTGCACTGCCATGGACAGTCGTAGCAGCAGGTGCAGCAATCCTTGCTTACTCTCTTAGCGGATGGGGGCTGGCACTATTTACCGCTGCGGCCTGTGTATACATCGCTATATTCGGGCAATGGGAACCGTCGATGCAGACGCTTTCATTTGTATTGATAGCAGCACCTGTTGCTATTCTTATCGGACTGGTGCTCGGTGTCTGGGCCTACAAAAGCAAAACTGTAGAAGTCATTCTCAATCCACTTCTCAATGTTGCTCAGATAGTGCCTCACTTTTCCTACCTGATCCCGGTCATGGTGTTCTACGGCATTGGCGATCATGCAGGCGCTATTGCGACTATTATTTTCGCCACCCCACCGATGGTTCGGCTAACCATTCTTGGTCTTAACAAGGTTGCACCCGAAGTTGTCGAAGCTGGCTTGATGAACGGTTGTAACAACCGGCAATTGCTTACCAAAGTACTTATTCCGACGGCAAGACGCGACATCCTTATTGGAGTCAATCAAGTGATCATGCAATGCCTTGCCATGGTGGTCATCGCCTCATTGATTGGCGCCAAAGGTCTGGGCAATGACTTACTGATTGCACTTAACCGCCTGCGCATAGGTCTGGCTCTTGAAATCGGTGTTTGTATCGTATTGATTGCCATCGTACTCGATCGATTGTCTTTGGCATGGGCAAATAAACAGACTGATTACTTTGCAGATCAGTCGTTCAAAGAACGCCACAAATACTCGTTGCTATTTCTGGCAGTTTTTGTTGTCGGTGCCCTGCTCTCGGTTGTGGGTAGTTTCATATTCAAGGAAGGACAAAACTATCTCTATCTCATTCCGCACAACAAAGGCATAACAACCGAGGCTTTCTGGCAGTCAGCTGTTGACTGGATTTGGGATACATTTTTCTACTCTCTCAAAGCGTTTAACGAATGGTTTATCGTCGACATACTGATCCCGGTGAAAAATGCTTATCTCGGGATGCCAGTCGTAGCCACTTTCACGCTCGCCATGGGAGCAGGCTTTATTGTCGGCGGCATACGTTCTGCGCTGATAGTCGGTGGTTTTCTGTTATGTATAGCACTGACCGAGTGGTGGGATCGGGCACTGATAACATCCTATCTGATGAGCATCGCAGTGGTTATCTCCAGCATAATCGGCGTGATTGTCGGTACTATCTGTGCGCAAAGCCGTCGAGCCTCGCGCTTTATCCTCACCGTTTGCGATACCTTCCAGACCTTCCCTTCATTTATCTATCTGATACCGGTCATGATGTTATTCGGAGTAACTGACACATCCGTACTCATTGCGATTGTGGTCTATGCAACGATCCCTGCTACGCGCTACACGGTTGAAGGTCTAAGGAGTGTGCCGGAGTCCTTACAGGATGCAGGCTCGATGTCGGGTGTGAATCGCTGGCAACGCCTGGTATCGATTGAATTACCCATGTCATTCCCTCACATGGCGCTCGGTATCAATCAGACAGTCGTGTTTGCGCTGTCTATGGTGATCATTGGAGCACTTATCGGTACGGATGATCTAGGACAATTAATCCTCGGCTCCTTATCTGATCGACAAGGCGTTGGCAACGGCCTGGTGCTGGGATTTTGTGTGGCGTTTATTGGTTTGGCAATAGATCAAATACTGCGTACCTGGGCGAACCAGAGAAAAGCGGCGCTGGGTATGACCTGATATAACAGATTACTGCCAATCACGTGGTGATCTGATGTCGAGTCTTATCCATAGCAATCAGTACATCCGAGCGTTCACATACCGCCCCTGTCTGTAAATACTCCATGGCTTTCAACGATGCGTTATGCGCATCGATACTGGAACCTGCAACACAGTCTTCTATCACGCGACAAAAGTAATCTGACTGGTGCCCATCAACAAAGGTGTAGTGTACGCAGACATCGGTCAAGCCACCAACCAATAATAGAGTGTCCACTTTAAGTCCGCGCAGCAAGATTTCAAAGTCGGTTCCGAAAAAAGCCGAGTACCTGCGCTTTTGAATATGGTAATCGCCCTCGATGAAACCCATTTGCTCCTTCGCAAGATCGGTCTCCGGATTGTTATCAAGGCAATGCACATCTTCATCACCATCAAGCTCGCGACCAAAATCAACCAGATTGGCACGATGGATTTCCTGAATAAAAATGACCGGGATATCGCATTCTCGTGCCTTGTCGATTAACGCGCGGCTTTTGAGCATGCGGACATCGTAGTCCTCCATGTGAGGAATAGCCCGATCATCATTGTTCTTTTCAACAAAGGTGCTGGCCTGAATATCAATGACGATCAATGCTGCCTGACCCTCGATCAGTTCCCGTTTCTTGTGATTAATGTTCGTCGGCATACCTATCTTCTTGCTAAGCCCGGATTACTGTATATTCTGTCCACACTAACAGAACTGGTGCCATCGGTACTGATCAAATGAGCGGTTCACCCGACCAACAAGCCCAACGAGAAAATCCCCGATCCTATAAGCGCCGTCGCCGTGGCGGCTTCCGGGCCGGACGACGTGGCGGTGACAAAAAAACGTCCGCGGCTTTACCATCAAGTCGTGCGTCCAAGCGCTTGATACCGGCTTATGATCTGCTTAATGATGCCGACTTAACCCAACTTGAAGATCAGGCGGACTGGTTACTCGAAAAGATTGGCATGGAATTTCGCGGTGATACCGTCGCGTTAGAGTTGTTTCGAGATGCAGGTGCAGCAGTCGATGGTGAGTGCGTCAAATTCGAAGCTGGGCTTGCGCGGGACTTATGTAAAACTGCGCCACAGGCATTCACCCTGCACAGCCGTAACGTCGAGCATACGATACACATTGGTGGCGATCACATTGTTTTTATGCCCGGTTATGGTTCGCCCTTTGTCACCGACATCGAGCGTGGCAGACGCTATGCAACGATCGCTGACTTTAAAAATTTCGTCAAACTGACTTACCTTTCTCCCTACCTGCATCACTCAGGCGGCACGATTGTGGAGCCTGTCGATATTGCGGTTAATAAACGCCATCTCGATATGACGCTGGCGCATCTAACACTATCCGATAAACCATTTATGGGATCAGTAACCTCGCCAGAACGTGCGCAGGATTCCATCGACATGGCAGCAATAGTATTTGGTGAAGATTTTCTTGATAACAATACTGTTATGCAGGGAAACATTAATATCAATTCTCCGTTTGTATTTGATGCCACCATGTCGAGCGCATTGAGAGTCTACGCTCAGGCCAATCAATGTGTCTGTGTATCACCAGCCATATTCGGCGGCGCAATGGGTCCGGTGACACCAGCTGCCATAGCCGCACAAACTCTGGCAGAAGCTATGACTGGCATTGCCCTAACGCAATTGGTTCGTCCCGCCTGCCCGGTTGTACTAGGCAGCTTTCACTCGACCATGAACCTGCGTAGCGGTTCCCTGACCTTCGGCACACCGGAAGCCAACATGGTCAATATGGCCCTGTCACAAATGGGCAAGCGCCTCGGCGTACCAGTACGTTCAGGGGGCGGGCAAGTCACTGCTGCCAATGCAGCGGACGGACAGGCCATGCTGGACTCAGCCAATGCGATGTGGACCACTGTCATGTCAGGCAGCCAACAGATCTGGCACGCTGCCGGCTGGTTGGAAGGCGGGCTTACCATGTCCTACGAAAAATACATCATGGATTCGGACAATTGCGGCGCCCTGCTCAAGCTGATCCAGGGCATGCAGGTCAATGAGGACACGCTGGCAAGGGACAGCTACAGCGAAGCGGGCATTGGCAATAACTTTCTGTCTACCAGCCACACGCTGGCGCATTATGCCGATGCCAACTATGAATCACTGTTACCCGATACTGGGCCTTACGAGACATGGAAAGAGAACGGTAGTGCTGATGCTGCAACCCGAGCCAACCGCGTATGGCAGCAAATGCTGGAAAACTTCGAGGCACCTGAGCTGGATGATGGCCTACTGCAGACACTCAATGACTTTGTTAGCGAGCGAAAAGCCGCCGCACCGGATGAGTGGTACTGATCACATCCCCTCGGATACCACTCTTTAGCTGATGTCAAACGCCACTCGTCTGTAGCCCTTCTGTTATAGTGGCTGCCGTTACAGTTACTATTTTAGTGATCACTTTTAATCAAGATTCAATGCGGAGATAACCATGCCTCAGGCAAGTGCCAGACACATCCTTGTAGAAACAGAAGACCAGTGCAATCAGCTTGTTACCGATTTAAACAACGGTGGCGACTTTGCTGCACTGGCATCGGAGCATTCGAAATGCCCCTCAGGCCAGCAAGGCGGCGAACTTGGCAGCTTTGGTCCGGGACAAATGGTCAAGGAATTTGACGATGCCGTGTTCAACGGCGAGGTAGGTGCTGTGCAAGGCCCGATTAAAACGCAGTTCGGTTATCACGTATTACAGGTTACCGAACGCACCTGAACACAGGCCCAGGAGCCACCTCGTCTGTAGTTTCGCTTATCGATTCTCAACAGGCGCCAGGTGGCTCAACCACCCATCAAACGTTCATCGAACGGATAAACAGTCAGGTTTTCATAACCGTCTTCAGTTATTAGGACCTGATCTTCAAGCTTGATCGAGAAGTTACCTTTCTCAGGGCTGATTAAGGCTTCCACGCACAACACCATCCCGGCTTCAAGTTCGTAATCGAAAGCACCTTCTACCATCTTATCCGGATAAGCAACTAGCGGCCATTCATCACACAGGCCAACACCGTGCATTAGACAACCGTATTTTTGTTTTTGAAATTCAGGGCGTAGCTTATGAGTGTTGCGCGATAGATCCTGAATATTAACACCGGGCTTTAGCATGGCCATGTTGGTCATGATGTGTTCATGGCCGTGCTGCATGGCATCAACCATTTCGGCCGGTGGGTCCTGATCACCTATCCACCAGCTGCGGCTGATATCCACACAGATACCGTAACTGCCAACCAGATCAGAATCCCAACTGACTATCTCGTTATTCTGGACGATACGTTGTCCGCATTCCTGAAACCACGGATTGGTTCTGGGCCCGGAAGAAAGCAAACGGGTTTCAATCCATTCGCCGCCGCGTCGGATATTCTCGGCGTGTAACACAGACCATATGTCGTCTTCAGAAATTTTACGCTGCGGTACGTTTTCACGCGCGTATTTTTCCATTTCTGCAACAGCAGTTTCACACGCATGGGAGGCACAACGCATGGCAAGAATTTCATCAGGACCTTTAACGGCTCGACATTTCTCCGTCAATTCTTCTCCCGGCATTATCGTAAAACCCTGAGCTTCAAGTGCGCGCAAACCATCAAGCATGATTTTGTCAACGGCCAGGCGTTTGTTATTGCCACCATGCTCATTGATTAACTCGCGTACTTCGTTGGAGAATTTATCCGCCGCTACATCAACTTTATCGCCACGATCAAAATAAAAGAGGTCGGCACCCGAGCGCTGCTCTTTTACCAGTGGATTAAAGGTTGAGAGAAATGGGGAATTTTTATAATCCCATATCACCATGTAGCCGTCAGCACAGACCAGTACGGCACGAAAAGGATTATGTGTGTTCCACAACTGCATGTTCGTACTGTCAGTAGCGTAACGAATGTTAAGCGGATCAAACAACAACACACCGCCGTAATCACGCTCGACAATATGTCGCGTTAAACGACTCCAGCGGTATTCTCGCATCGCAGCCAGATTCGGTAATACCAGATTCGCCTCCGACCACTCGGAGCGAGCTAACTGAGTAGGGCCGATTTCGATGCGGTTATCATCGTTGGGTGATCCGTCAGCGAGCACATCACCACAGCTGGGGTCTATTTTGCGTGTCTCGCTATAGTGTTCAAATGACATCACCTTCTCCACCGGTTAATGACTGGAAGCATACGACTTTCAGCCACCGATTCTAGCGTTTATCGACGACCACAAATGGTCAAACGCGGCCTTGCTGCGACATTAGTATTCCTGCGGCGACATGTTGGCAGCAAAAGCGCACATCACCCTAATAAACAGCCTTATTGGCCGCGAGCCATGAAAACGTTTGGATAAAATCCCTGCCTGTGTTGCAATGGCTTCTGCAATGCCCCAAAACCGCCCTGACGGGACACCTACACTGCAAGGAGACAAGGCATGTTATGCAGATTGCGCCGCCTGACACTAGTTTCGATGACCACCCTGTATCTGGGGTTAACCAGCATCGCAGCAATTGCCGCTGACGAGGCCCTGGAGAGCATACACTTTCTGATACCCGGTGGTGCCGGTGGTGGATGGGATGGCACAGCCCGGGGTACGGGTGAAGCCCTGACCAAAGCAGGTCTGGTTGGCAGTGCAACCTACGAAAACATGTCAGGTGGTGGTGGTGGCAAGGCCATCGGTCACTTGATCGAAAACGCCGATAGTAACCACGGCACCTTAATGGTCAACTCGACACCGATAGTCATTCGTTCGCTGACAGGCATTTTTCCCCACAATTTTCGCGACCTGACACTGGTCGCGGGCACGATCGGCGACTATGCAGCGATCGTGGTCAGTAAAAACAGCGCCGTAAACTCAATGGCGGATCTGCTTGCCGCCTATGACAAGGATCCGCGCGGCACTGCCATCGGCGGGGGTTCAGTACCCGGCGGTATGGATCACCTGGTTGCGGCAATGATCATGGAAGCAGCAGGCAAAGACCCACTGGGGGTTAAGTACATTCCCTACGATGCTGGCGGAAAGGCGATGGCAGCACTGCTATCTGGCGAAATCTCCGCACTGTCAACCGGCTTCTCGGAAGCGGTGGACCTAGCCAAAGCAGGTGAAGTTAAAATTATTGGTGTGACGTCAGACGAGCGCGTCGATGCGGCCGCTGACGTTGCAACCATGAAAGAGCAGAATATCGATACGACGTTTATCAACTGGCGCGGTTTCTTTGCAGCACCGGGCTTGCCGGAAGGCAAGCTGAAAAATTATCAAAATACCATTGCAGCCATGTATGAAACCGACGAATGGGATTCTGTTCGGGCACGAAATGGTTGGGTCAATATTCATAACTCGGGCAACGACTTCAAAGCATTTCTTGAAGATCAGGAAACTGTGATTGGCAATCTCATGAAAAAGCTTGGTTTTTTGTAAGCAGGCTCAATCTGTCGTTGCGGGCAATGTCACTCGAGCGCTGGATCGCGCTGTTGCTGTTATGCGTCTGTCTTGTTTACGGTTATACAGCCTGGTTCACCATGGACAATGCGCTAGCACCGTTTATGCAGCGCAACCCGGTCTGGCCCAGTACGTTCCCGAAAGTACTTTCTCTTCTGGGTGTAGCCACTTCTACTTTGTTATTGCTGGGCGTTGAAAGTAACGGTAATAAGCAGGTTGCAAACCGCAAAGACGACTCCGCCGATACCACCCCACAACCCGCAACAACGGATTATGCGAACTTCAAATGGGGGCAGGCTGCAGCCTTACTTGTGCTTATGGCAACCTACGCCATAGCATTGCGGCCGTTGGGTTTTCTGCTCTCGACAGTGACGTTTCTGGTTGTCGGGTCGCTAGTGCTCGGCGAGCGCAAGTTGTATCTGTTGATTCCTGTCGCTGCAAGTGCAACCGGAATTGTCTGGTATCTGGTGCATCAGGTACTTGGCATCTACCTGAGTCCATTACCCCTGGCAATGATGCGCTAACATGCTTGATGGCATTCTTATCGGTCTACAGACTGTGTTCTCGCTGCAGAACCTGTTGATGGTGATAGGTGGTTGCCTTATCGGTACATTCATCGGCATGCTGCCGGGACTGGGACCGATGTCTATTATAGCTATCATGATTCCCGTCGCCATCGCGATTGGCGACGCACCCGCTGCGTTGATTCTTCTTGCAGGTGTCTACTACGGGGCCATATTCGGTGGCTCGACATCATCGATACTGCTCAATGCGCCCGGCGTTGCAGGCACCGTGGCGAGCAGTTTTGACGGTTACCCGTTGGCACGACAAGGCAAGGCAGGCAAGGCTCTGACCATTGCCGCCATAGCGAGCTTTTGTGGCGGCACGATCGGCGCCCTGTTGTTAATGATTTTCGCGCCCATCCTGTCGTCGATCGCATTGTTATTTCACTCTGCCGAGTATTTCGCACTGATGGTGGTTGGTCTGTCAGCGATTGCAGCCTTTGCCGGAACCGGCAAGGTTGTTAAAGCTCTGTTGATGACCGTGCTCGGGTTGATACTTGCAACAGTCGGTGAAGGTGCGCTGTTTAATATGCCTAGATTCACCATGGGTTTTTCAGACCTGCAATCAGGCATCGGTTTCATAACCCTGGCGATGGCCCTGTTCGCTCTGCCCGAAGCCATCCACCTGGTGTTAAAGCCGCTTCACAATAGTCCCCAGAACCGTGATATCAAAGAACTTCGCATTACACGCAAAGAAGCACGAACAATTGCACCGGTTATTGCGCGTCAGTCCTTGCAGGGATTTTTCATTGGCGTGCTGCCCGGAGCCGGTGCAACGATAGCCAGTTTCCTCGGCTATGCAGTCGAGCGTAATATTGCACCCAAGGCAGACCGCGACGAATTTGGCAACGGTTCTATAAAAGGATTGGCTGCACCGGAGACGGCTAACAACGCCGCCTGTACAGGTTCATTTGTACCACTATTGACACTGGGCATTCCAGGCTCAGGCACAACAGCCATATTACTCGGCGCACTGATCGCGCTTAATGTCTCACCCGGCCCACGCCTGATGATTGACGAACCACAAATTTTCTGGGCTGTGATCATATCGATGTACATCGGCAATCTGGTCTTGCTTGTTCTGAATCTGCCCTTGATCCCCTACATCGCAAAAATCCTGGCAATACCGCGCAACTATTTAATTCCGTTTATTCTTTTTTTCACTCTAATGGGCGCGTATATCGGGCAGAACAATGCAACCGAACTATTGCTTCTGGTGGGGCTTGGTATCGCAGCTACCATTTTGAAATTCACCAACTACCCACTACCCCCGTTGCTGATCGGATTCATCCTTGGTGGTATGCTCGAAGACAACTTTGCGCGCTCGATGCAACTCTATGACGGCATTTCATTTATCTGGCAACGACCAATGACGCTGAGCCTGCTCGCGTTAGCCGTTATTCTAATTGTGCTTCCAGGATTACGCGCCCGTATGGAATAAACAAATCGATGCAAGCAAATCAATGCAAGCATAACAGCTAAATGAATCCCATCCTGACAGAAAAAATATCCGACGCTTCAACCTGGACGGCTGATGAGCTGCGCCGCGACCGAAGCTGGATAGTTCAAATGTCAGCAAGCGACCTGGCAGACATTGACAACGCATTAAAGGTACATGCACAGAGTAATCCCGACCAACGCCCGACGACACTAACAGAATTTCCGTTACCGGCGCTTGCCCCACAACTTGCACAACATGCTAACAATCTCGAAACAGGCAGAGGTGTATTTCTTTTAAAGGGTTTGGCGGTACAAAAGTACACTGAAGCGCAAATCGATACTCTTTATTTCGCAATAGGCCAACACCTTGGTACACCGGTTTGCCAAAATCCGAATGGTGACCTGATTGGCAGAGTCATGAATGTAGGCGATCAGAGCAAAAAGGAAACCCGGGTTTACGAAACCAATGCTCACCTGCCCTATCACACGGATTTATCAGATGTGTTCGGTTTGCTGTGTGTGCGTAAAGCCAAAACCGGCGGTTTGACCAGTCTGGTCAGTTCAAGTGCTTTGTACAATCGATTGCTCGATAAACATCCTGAGTACATGGGCTTATACTATCGCCCCATGTACTATGCCCATCTAGGACAAGACACCCCAAGGTCTCCGATCTTCAGCTTCTATCAAGGCAAACTCAGTTGCCGCTACCTGCGCCAGTACATAGAGCTGGGACACGAGCTGAACGGGCAGACTCTATCATCGATAGAAACACAGGCGCTGGACGTATTCGACCAGATCTCACAGGACCCCACGCTACGTTTTGATCTGATGCTGGAACCTGGCGATATGTTGTTTGCAAACAACTACACCGTTATGCACTCGCGCACACGATTTGAGGATTATGACGATCCCGCCAAGCGGCGCAAGCTGCTGCGTTTGTGGCTAAAAATGTCCAATGCTCGCTCGCTTGCAGCTGACTTTCCTGGCAAAAACGGGTTTCCCGCCCCGGCAAATGGAAAGTGACCTGAGGCGCACAACCAGACGTAGAACAACCCTGCCTGACCACCAATAATGCCCATCAGTGGATCAGTTACTGAACCAAAAACAGGCCACTGGCTGATGCAGGTAATCGGTTGTCGGGATTAACTGGCAAAATACGTTTCTCGGTAAGTCGGTTAAGAGTTTCACACGCTATAGTACTCACCGTTGTACTTACAGATCGGGCTAGGCAGAGCGCTTTTTAGCCCATCCAAAAACCTCTGGAGAGATTCCTAGTGTCTCGATATTCGGCATGGAGTGTGTTCAAGAACGGACTCACCGGCCAGAAAGGCTGGGAGCGCGCCTGGCGCGACCCTGAGCCCAAGAACAGTTACGATATTGTGATCGTTGGTGCAGGCCTGCACGGGCTTGCGACTGCCTATTATCTGGCCAGGAACCACGGTCTTAAGAATATAGCTGTGGTTGAGAAAGGTTGGCTCGGTGGAGGCAATGCTGGACGTAACACGACCATCGTGCGATCCAACTATATGATGCCGGGTAATCGGCAATTCTATGAACATTCGCTAGAGCTGTGGGAAGAGCTGAGCCACGAGCTCAACTACAATGTGATGTTCAGCCAGCGTGCCCATGTTTCCTTATTGCACTCACCTGCTGCACGCGATGGCGCTGCGAGACGTTACAACACCATGCGCCTCACCGGTTCCGATGGTGAGCTCTGGTCACTCGAACAGTTGAAGCAGGAAATACCCCATTTAAACTACGACAACGCCCGTTTCCCTATTACCGGTGCAGCTGTTCAAAAACGCGCTGGCACAGCACGTCATGACGCCGTTGCCTGGGGATACGCACGAGCAGCTGATCAGCTGGGTGTCGACATTCTACAGAACTGCGAAGTGACTGGTGTTAACCGCGATGGCAATAATGTCACCAGCCTCACCACATCGCGTGGCACGATCACAACGAAAAAAGTGGGCTTTGCCGTTGCCGGCAATAGCTCGCGCCTCTGGTCTATGGCTGGCCTTGGACAACTACCGATTGAAACGCACAAGTTGCAGGCGTTTGTATCCGAGCCGCTCAAACCACTGCTCGATCATGTTGTCGTGTTTGGTGTGGGTGGCGCGCACTTTTACATTTCACAATCAGACAAGGGCGGCATGGTGTTCGGTGGTGATCTCGACTGGTACAAATCCTATGCTCAGCGTGGCAACCTGCCTATCGTGCAGGACGTTGCTGAATGCGCCACTTCAATCATGCCCTGCCTCGGCCGTGTCAGGTTATTGCGGCACTGGTCAGGGGTTATGGACATGACCATGGACGGCTCCGCTTTTATCTGTAAAACACCTGTGCAAAACCTGTATCTGAACGCTGGCTGGAATTACGGTGGCTTCAAGGCAAGTCCAGCTTCGGGTTGGTACTTCGCCGACTTGGTCGCTAACGATCGCCCGCATGATGTTATTCAGCATATGGATCTGAAACGCTTCGAGCGCGGCATCGTAATCGATGAACGCGGTGCCGGACCAGACCCCAAACTACACGGATAGGAGAGAGGTAAATGATCAGAATCAACTGTCCGTTTTGTGGTGAGCGCGACCATAGTGAATTTACCTATGGTGGTGATGCCAGTATCACCTATCCTGCTTTGGATGCACCCATAGAGCAATGGCACGATGCGGTGTTTTTACGCGAAAACATCAGAGGAATGCAAAGCGAAACCTGGCAGCATGTCAGTGGTTGCCGCATGTGGCTGATTGTTGAGCGTGACACCATGACACATGAGATCGCATCCGTGCGACCGGCAGATCCTGCAATTGCCACCGCTCTGGAGAACGAACAATGAGCGCCAGACGACTATCAGAAGGTGGACGCATTGATCGTGAGCAATCGATCAGTTTCAACTGGGATGGCAAGCGCCTGCAGGGATTTGCCGGTGACACATTAGCCTCTGCACTTATTGCAAACAACGAGCAAGTCCTGGCACGCAGCTTCAAGTACCATCGCCCTCGCGGCATTATGTCTGCCGGTGTTGAAGAGTCCGGTGCACTGGTGACGATTGGTAGCGGCGATAGACGTGATCCAAACGTCAAGGCAACCATGCAGGAACTTTACAGCGGGCTCGAAGCATTCGGTCAAAATGCCTGGCCCAACGTGCGCACCGATGCCGGTGCCATCAACAGTTTGTTCGGGCGTTTTTTCTCTGCTGGTTTCTACTACAAAACGTTTATGGGCCTGCCACCTTTTGAATGGGGCAAGGGTACCGGTTTGTGGATGAAGTACGAGAAGATCATCCGTAAAGCAGCAGGCCTCGGTACTGCATCGCGCGAGCCTGACCCGGATGTCTATGACCATGCACATGCTTTTTGCGACCTGCTTGTCGTAGGTGCTGGACCTGCCGGACTCTCTGCCGCAGCAACGGCAGCAAAGGCAGGTCTTGATGTGATGCTGGTCGAGCAGGATTGCGAGATGGGTGGTGATCTACTTAGTGCAACAACGTCTTCCGAACTGGAACAACTGGTGTCTGCAGTTGAAGCCGCGGGCGTTAAGGTCATGACACGCACGACGGCATTTGGACTCTATGACTATGGCACGGCAGGACTGCTCGAACGGATAACAGATCACTTGCCTTCCAATGCTTTACCTCACCAGCCACGCCAACGCTTCTGGACCGTACGGGCACGTCGCACAATACTCGCTACCGGTAGCTTTGAGCGACAGATGGCATTCGGCAACAATGACAGACCAGGTGTGATGGTTGCATCAGCCGCACGCAGTTACCTGAATCGCTATGGCGTATTGGCGGGTGAAAATATTACTGTTGCAACAAACAATGATTCAGCCTTGCAAACCGCGATTGAATTAAAAAATGCAGGTGCTCAAGTTACCTTGCTGGACGCAAGACAAGCGAGCAACACGACACTTGAACGTTGTGAAAACGCCGGCATCACAGTTCATACAGGCAGTGTGCCGTTGCAAGTTAAGGGTTCGAAAAGCGTTAGCGGACTTGAAATCGCAACCGGAACGCCGGGCAATTGGAAAGCCGGTGACACTATCGACACCGACCTCGTGCTGGTATCCGGAGGTTGGTCACCGGTGGTCAACCTGATGTCTCATCGTGGCGTACGACCGGTATGGCGAGACGATATTGCCTGCTTTGTCTCACCTGATAATGATGAACCTGTCTACATGGCAGGCGCAGCGGATGGCCTCTGGTCAACAGCTGCCTGTATCGAGTCGGGTGCCGCACTGGCCGAGGCGGTGGCACAGCAACTCGGTAATACCCGTGACCAACGGCATGTCTCCACACACCGATTGGATGCACAAAGCAAAGGCGCGAGCCCTTCGATCACTGACAGCGGTACTGATAGCTGGCAAAACCCGATACTGCCGGTATACGAAATCACTGTTGCAGACAAGAAGACAAAGTCATTTATCGATCCGCAACATGATGTCACGGCAGATGACATCAGGCTGGCTCATCAGGAAGGTTTTGTATCCGTTGAACACCTGAAACGCTACACCACACTCGGTATGGCGACGGACGGCGGCAAGATGGGCAATGTGATTGGTCTTGCGTTGATGGCCGAAGCACTGGGTAAAGAGATACCGGAGGTGGGCACCACCACTTTTCGACCACCCTACACGCCAGTTGCGATCGGTGCTCTGAGTGGGCGCAATGTCGATGAGCACTTTCGTTGCCTGCGTCGCACGGCTATGCACGACTGGAACCTTGAACACGGTGCAACCATGACCATGGCGGGTCTATGGCATCGTCCCTGGTACTTTGCACGTGAGGGAGAAACCATCAAGGAAGCATATGAACGTGAAGCGGCAACTGTTCGCGAGAGCGTGGGCTTATGCGACGTCACCTCGCTTGGCAAAATAGCCATACAGGGACCAGACGCAACAGAATTTCTGAATCGTATCTATACGAACCCGTTTGCCAAACTGCCTATCGGCAAAGCACGTTACGGCATCATGCTGCGCGACGACGGATTGGTAATGGACGATGGGACGACATGGCGACTGTCAGAAACTGACTACTTCATGACCACAACAACAGCGCATGCAGCAAAGGTGATGGTGTTCCTTGAAGAACTGTTACAAACACGCTGGCAGGATCTGAGAGTACATGTGACCTCTGTCTCTGAGCAATGGGCAGGTTGTGCGGTCGCAGGTCCGAAGTCTCGCGAGACATTAGCAGCGTGTATTGAAAATCCGGATGATATCAGCGACGAGAACTTCCCGTTTATGGGTGTGCGGGACATTACTTTCAAGGGAGGTATACCCGCTCGTATCGCGCGTATCAGTTTCTCGGGTGAACGTGCCTTCGAAGCCTATGTACCTTCTGACTATGCATCGTCGATGATGGATAGTCTATGGCAGGCAGCGCAGACATTTGACGGCTGTCTTTACGGCCTTGAATCCCTCGGTGCCCTGCGCATAGAGAAAGGCCATGTCACCGGCGCCGAGCTCGATGGACGTGTCAGTATCGACGATGCCGGTCTGGGTAAAATGGCATCGCCGAAAAAATCATTTATCGGTAGTGCTCTGCGTCAGCGCCCGGAGCTGCTACGCGAAGACAGACCACAATTGGTTGGCATCTTTCCAAAAAATCGGGATGAAAAATTCAACGCTGGTGCGATCCTGTGCAATGAGGATGAAGTATCGGGAATGGGCGAAGGATGGATTACCGCTGTCACCTATTCACCCGCTATTGGACACTGGATGGGACTGGGTTTTCTTAACGGTGGTTACAAAGGCAAGGAAGGTATGACGCTGATTGCTGCCGACCCGGTACGCGAAGGCAATATCGAAGTTGAAGTAGTGTCACCGCATGTGTACGACGCGTCCGGGGAGAGAATGTATGGTTAATCGCGAATCAGCACTGGCAGCACACTATCACACAGGCCATTCAGGTCTGGCCGAACGCACGGGAATCACACTGACCGAAGTTCGTGACCTGGGTTTGCTGCAAATTGCCGCCTGGCCGAACACACTTTCTGCCGTTGCAAAAACTGCGTGTAGCATGGCAGGTTGCGCTACAGCGCCAGCACCAGGCAAAGCAATCGACGGCAGCGCAGGTAGTCTGTTGCGTATAGAACCACTTAAATGTTGGCTGGTCAGTGCTACAGGCGAACCAGTTAGCAAAACAGAGATCGACGCAGAACAAGGCTCGACGCTGGATCTGTCACACTCAAGAACGCATGTACGTATCACTGGAGAGGACGCTACACAGTTGCTTAACCGTCACCTGCCCCTCGATTTACGTGAAGCATCTTTTCCTGTCGGATCAGTTGCATCAACTGCATTTCATCATGTGGGTGTCACGCTTTGGCACTCCAGCGCAGGCTTTGAATTATTCCTGCCGCGAGGATTTGCGGTGTCACTGTGGGAAGGACTGGTGGAGAGTGCTGAGCAGTTCGGACTGGAAATCATGTGAGAGCCTGCGCAGGCTCTGAGCATAAGAACTTGCACGCCATCATTTATCGTCATTGTTGTTAACAGGCTTTTTTTAGCAGTCGTTTGTGAAGCATAGGGAACTGGCATATGGCTGAAACACTTTTGTCCGCAAACATCAGTACCGTCAGTACATCCCAGCTGAACATTGCATACAGTGCCCACGGAAGTCCTGCAGGCTGGCCCTGTGTGTTAAATCACGGTTTCCCCTACGATGTTCATTGCTATGCAGAATGTATAGAGCCATTGGTCAATGCTGGTGCTTATGTCATCGTGCCTTATCTGCGGGGTTATGGACCAACCCGTTTTCTTTCTGAAGACACCCTGCGCTCTGGCGAGCAGGCTGTATTGGCAAATGACCTGCTGGAATTGATGGATGCCTTGTCCATTGCCCGGGCAGTGCTTGCGGGCTACGACTGGGGTGGACGGGCCGCTTGTATCGTTGCAGCCCTTTGGCCTTCACGCGTAGCTGCGCTGATATCCGGCAATTCTTACAACGTACAAAATATACCCTTGGCAATGGAACCTGCCCCGCCCAAAGAAGAAGCTAGCTATTGGTATCAGTACTATTTTCATTCTCAAAGAGGACGCAAGGGACTTGAGGTAAATCGCGAAGAGATTGCTCGTCTACTTTGGCAAATGTGGTCGCCAACCTGGCAATTCACCGATGAAGATTTTAAAACCAGTGCAGCGGCATTTGATAATCCCGATTTTGTTGACGTTGTCATCCATTCCTACCGCCATCGGTTTGGTTTAGCTGAGGGTGATCCAACGGTTGCCCATATCGAAACACAACTTGAAGCGCAGCCAGACATTAAGGTGCCGGCAATCTGTATTGATGGTGATGTGAATGGCGTCGCCGGCAATACGTCACAGCATGCAACGAAGTTTACCGGACCTTATGAATATCGAGTGTTCGAGAACACAGGGCATAACCTGCCGCAGGAGAGACCTAAGGATTGGGTGCAGGCTATATTGGATGTTCGCAAGATGAGATAGGACAATTAGGAGAGTGTCCAGTCGTTCCAGGAACAAGCGCGTCATCCCCGCGCAGGGATGACGGTACGAGTACTGTTATTACTTAAACAGACTTTTTAGCGCGTCTTTCGCTTTGTCTTTATTTTTCTTGACCAGTTCCGCTGCCTGGCTTTCTAATATCGCCTTTTGTTCATTCAACTTTTCCTCGGCACGGGCCTGCTCGGCAGCTAGTCGCGCACGTGCTTTTTCCTCTTCAGCTGCCAGGCGTGCTTCTGCTCTGGCTTTTTCAGCATTGAGCTTTGCAGTAGCCTCTGCTTTGAGTTTTTCAGCTTCTGCCTTCGCTGCGGCTTCCGCCTGCCCTTTCAGGTTATCAGTAATATTCTTTTTCATTCCGGCGAGAATGACACCACCGAAATCCGCAGAGAGCTCATCAAAACTACCACGTATCGGTATGGCGAGTTTTACGCCTTTCAATGCAGCAAGTTCATCACCACCCTGCCCTTCGGCACTGCCGGTAATCAGCGTAGTTAGTGTGTAATCGACCTGTTCTTGCGGCAAATCAACCAGACCTGCTCCAGCCACTCGCAAGAGTGGTGAACGCATATCAAGATCATTCGACTGAACAACGCCATTGGTAATTTGTGCGCTCACACCCAATGCAGTGAAATCCGTCTTTACCTGCGATTCATCGACAGACAGGCTCTGGCGCGTGATGGCAGCACGTGCTCGACGAATCTGATAACCCAGATTAACGCCTCTGATAAAACCATCATTGAATGAGGTATTGAAGCTACCGTTAAGTGCAGATGTCAGCGTATTAACTGTATTGCCTCGCGTGGTGATATTAGCTGCAAACAAACCGGAACCAGATAGGAATGAAGATTTCTTCAACAGATCGCTTAATAATGGATCTGCCTGAATACCATTTAATTTGAAATCAGCTGCATAGGCAGGCGTATCAGATGTTGCATCAATATTAACGGTGGAATCCAGTCGACCCTGATACATATTCGCGCTAATGCCTGGCAGGGACACGACGCCATTTTTTGCCACTACCGGTACCGCAATATCGGTAGTAGTTAAATTTTTGATTTTTACATTCCCAACATCAAAACGGCCGTCGATATCAAGCTGACGCATCATTTCCAGTGGCAATTCAATCGGCTCATCACCGGTTGTGTTACTTGCAACGGCATTGCCCTCATCGTTTGCGGCCGTCTCATCAACCGGCGGTAGATAACGATCCAGGTCTATGGCATCAACAGCAAACTGGAATCGTACCGGCGGCACTTCGCCAGCAAGGGATGGCACTGATGCATTACCACTGAACGTTGTGTCATCCAGCTTTATGGTCAGATCATTGAGAGATGCGCTATTCGGTGTTGCGTCAAGTGCAAGCGACAGACTGGCTTTTCCCAAAACAGAAGGATCTGCCGTCACAGGTGCCTCTATGCCCAGTCGCTGAAACAGATCCAAGGGTGCAAATTCGTTACTTGAAAGCTGACCTGAAACCGCAGGCGCTGTATCGAGGTTCCGTACATCGATCAAACCTTTCAAACTAATGCCCATAACATCAAGGGTCACGGGGCTGACCTTAACTGTCTGAGCAGCCAGGTTAGCAACGATATTAGCTGCAAGTGTTGTCTCTACTCTACCACCCGGCAGACTCTCGCCCACGGCATTGGTGATCAGTGTCATCTTCTCCAGGGTATAGACCTGATTATCGAGATCAGCGGTTATTTGCCCATTACCGTCAACATCAGCCGCCAGCGCCATACTGTTACTGGCGAGCTTGAAATTCGTGTCGAAGTCAAAGGGTTCAGCCAGTGCTATGGCACCACTGGTCAGATTGAAATTACTTAACTTAACATCCGTACCGGCCTGTACATCACGCCATGACACGTTTGAATCCGTGATAGTAATACCGCCGACATCAAGAGCTGCTATCGGATTACCACTCTCTTGCGTTTCATCTGTCTCGTTATTGGCCTCGTCCTCACTCTCACCTTCTTCGCTCGCTTTGATCAAATCATCCCAGTTGGTCGAGCCGTCCGCTGCGCGCTGCAGATCCAGATCAAGACCATGCAATTCTATTGTCTTGACGTTGACTTCTTTTTTTAACAGCGGCAACAGCTTGACCTTGACATCAGCGCTACCCATCCTGGCAAATGGCAGATCACCAAAACCATTGGCATTAGCAAAGGAAATTTCGCCGAGAGATACACCTATGAACGGGAACACGGTTGGTTTTAAATCGCCAGCAATGGTCAGATCGCGACCGGTCTGTTTTTTGACCTGGTTCTGGATCGTTTCGCGGAAGTCATTCCAGTCAACCAGATAAACAAGCGCAGCGCCACCAGCAAATATCACCAGCACCAACGATAAGAGACCGACTGCCAACCACTTTAAAACTTTCATAAGATTCGACCTTGAATTAATTCCGTAACATACTCATGCACGGATATATACCTTTGATTAGTCTAACGATTTATGTGCGCTTGGGCTTCAGGCTTTGCATCACATAACCGAGCGGTAAGAGTACTCATCTGATACAAAAAATAGGCAGCTTCAAAACAACCTATCAAACTGTCATTACATTGCACAAAAACGCATCAACGGGATGATGTTGGAAGTTTCATGCCAAAAAAATTACCTGGCGCTGAAATAGAAATGAATTGTAGTGTATAGCAGCGATACAGGCACACACAGTCGTTAACCAAGCAGTGCCGTATTCAATCGATTTAGTCGTTGGTATTCATGTTTTTTGATCGGGGGCCGCATGATGATAATCAAGATATCTGTGCTGAGTAGTTATATGGTCAGCCAGAAATTTGGCATCGTGCCAGACACCCCAGATAAACGATGACCCTCGTCGCGATAACCAGGGTAAACCGACAAAGTAAACACCGGGCTCTGACGATACTCCGCGTTGGTGGCAAGGTTGGCCGTCGTTGTCAAAGGCATTGACTTCCAGCCAGGAAAAATCGAGCGCATACCCGGTCGCCCATATGATGGAAGTGATACCTGCGTCGGCCAGATTCAATTCATCAATGGGTTGCGTAATACATAAGGGATCAGCGCCAATATCACGAGCATCGGGCTCAAGCGGCAGGTGCAAGCCATTGCGCGTGACGTATGCATCTGCTTCATCGAGCATCTCCAGATAGCTGGTGTCGCCGTTGTTGATGTTGTCGGTCAGATCAGGGCTGAATCGCAATACGCCGTTTTCGTACGACGAGGTCATACCCAGCAAGGTCATACCGCGCTCGGCATAACGGCGAAAATCTACTGTGTAACCACCCTGCGCACCACTAACAGCAATTGTCACATGCGCTGTATCCGGTGCAGGGGTTGCAGCATCCCATTTACCCAGCACACCCAGCCACCAGACAAAATCCCGGCCACGGTATTGTCGTGGTGGACGTTCATGCGGGCCAACCGACAGATAGACCTCTCGCCCGGAGCGCAACAGTTCATCTGCGATCTGCGCACCAGACGAACCCGAACCAACAACCAGCACAGCACCATCGGCTAACTGTTGCGGTCGGTGGTATGTATTGGAATGCAGTTGCGTTACTGGAGCATCGCCAGGCACGATTGGCGGTATGACAGGATGTTGAAAAGGGCCGGTAGCACAGACAATATGGTTAGCCTGTATTAAACCATCACTTGTCTCTACTCTGAATCCACTGTGGCCTTCAAGCCTGTAGGCCCGAGTGACATCGACACCACAACGAATAGGCGCATTTATTTTTTTGGCGAATGTTTCAAAGTATTCCACAACCTCGTCCTTGCTCGGAAATGCATCACCGTCCATTGCTGCGAAATCGTGGGTGGGGAAGCTGTCATGCCAGGCGGGACCATTAGCTCTGAGACCATCCCAACGTGCTGTGCGCCAACGCTCAGCCAATCGTTCCCGTTCAAGAATCAGATGAGGAATCTGATTTTTACCCAGATGCTCGCTCATTGCCAGACCGGCCTGTCCGCCGCCAACCACCAATGTATCGATATGTTCTACAGACATGGAAGATTCCACTGAAAACCAAGGCCAAATCAAACGAATGATAGAGCTAACAGTTTAAATCAAGCAGCAACTGACAGCTAGCGCAGAGACGATCTATCGGCGACATGGTGATGGACATCCTGCCAGTAACGGCCAGATTTTATGTCATCTCCATCAGTTAATGACAATCAATTCACGGGCAACATGGCTTAGGCGTTCCCCACCATTCTCAGTGACGACAAAAGGCTCGGATACCGCAGCACCGTAGTCCTCAAGCCACATACCGGATTGGAAGTGGAAACACATTCCAGCTTGCAGCTCTGTGGTGTCAGCCGGGCGCAGACTGGCGGTACGTTCACCCCAATCCGGTGGGAAATTCAGCCCGATGGAATACCCGACTCTGCTCTCTTTACTGTAGCCGTATTTTTTCAGGGTCTGCTGCCACACAGCTTCCACTTCCTCGCAAGTCACGCCGGGCTTTGCCATGTCGAGTGCGAGGTCGCCCCCTTCTATAATCACATCAACGAGCTTCAGAATATCAGCTGCAGGTTTACCCATCGACATGGTACGAGTTAAGGGAGCATGGTAGTGATGGCGTGCAGCCGCTATCTCCATGGATACCAGTCCCTTGTGAGGGATCGGCGAATCAGTCCAGGTCAGATGCGGTGTACTGGTACCCTCGTCAACCTGAATCAACGGGCACAGTGATGTGTAGTCTCCAAAGATGTTTCCTATACCTGTGACCTGCGCGTGGTAGATATCTGCTGCCAATTCAAATTCTTTTACCCCGGGACGCAATCGCTCTATAGCTTTATCCATGGTAGCCGTGACAATTTTACCGGCCTCATGCATATAGGTGATTTCAGCTTCGGATTTAATCAGCCGTGACCAATTGACCAGACCATGATTATCACTAATCCTTGCATCGGATAATCCTTGTTGCAAATGTTGATGGGCTCTCGCAGTGTAATAGTGTGCGTCGAGTTCCACGCCAATCGCTGCCCTCTCCCAGCCACGCGCTTTAACAAGGTCGCATAGTTCGTCATACGGATGCAGCTGCGGATGGTGTACGAGCGATTCCGAATAGGCGATGATATTGTCTGCAGGCAGATCGGTGGTAATATGCGCCGAACGCGCGTCCTGTGCTCGGCCAAACCAGATCGGCACGGGTTCATCCAGATGCACCAGCACTGCCTGAGGGGTGTAGAAGGACCATCCGTCAAAACCTGTCAACCAAGTCAGGTTGGCAGGATCCTGCGAAATCAGCAGATCAAAACCTGCGTGCTGCATGCGCTCTTTTACCCGCTGCACACGTTTTTGATACTCGGTGAATGGAAAAGGTTTTTTATACGGCATGTATGTTCACCCTCATAATTTTTCCACCAATGGCAACAACAATCGTATCGTCTGTATCATCGCACAGTTCTCCGACTTAGCGCAGCAACACAGAAGATCCCTACTATCATGACAATCTGGGTCGATGCTGACGCTTGTCCTAACGCGATCAGAGATATTTTGTACAAAGCGGCGCGTCGTACCGGTGTGAATCTCACACTGGTGGCAAATCGCGCGATCAACACACCACGTGCACCCAACATACGCGCTATTCAGGTGTCAGCAGGATTCGATGTGGCAGACAACTTCATCGTGCAACAGGTTGAAAAAGGCGATTTGGTGATATCTGCAGATATTCCGCTGGTCGCAGAAGTCATGGAAAAAGGTGCTCAGGCACTTAACCCTCGCGGCGAACAATACAGTCACGACACGATTGGTCAAAAGCTCAATATGCGAGACTTTATGGATAGTATGAGGTCAAGTGGCGTACAAATAAGTGGTGGACCACCACCGATGACAGCGAAAGACCGTATGCAATTTGCCAATCATCTTGACAAATACCTGGCAAAGCTTCCGAAGTCTTAAGGATTTAAAATAGTCGCCTGCGACGTTGGTACACTGAAAGTATCAAGCTGCTTTTTTAGCAATGTCTTCTGTTGTTGCGGCTCTTTCTGTGATCGCAGGCCACCACCGCTCAAGCATCGCAGTCAGGGACTCGAAAGTCAGTGGTTTAGCAAGAAAATCATCCATACCGGCAGCTTCACATTCTTCCTGATCGCTGGAAAGCGAGGATGCGGTTAAGGCGACGATACAGACATTGCTATGCGCGCCTGAGCCAGATCGTATGGCACGTGTTGCATCCAGGCCATCCATCTCAGGCATATGTCTGTCCATCAGTACCAGATCAAAACGAGTAGATGTACCATCAGCCGTACTATCGGGTGATAACAATTCAAGTGCCGCATGACCACTGGATGCTGATACGACCTCCAGCCCCAGATCCTCCAGCATCGAGCCTGCAACCAGTAAATTCACATCGTTATCGTCAACCACAAGTACCCTGCCATTAAATTCAGGGTTTTCGTTGTGATCAGCATCATCATTTACTGGAGATGTAAACCAACATTCCTGACAGTCGGCTTGTTCCGGTTTCATGGTCAGCGCAAGTTGTGATAGTGCTTGAGGAAACGACAAGGGATAGTCGATGTGCCGGAAATGCTCGACCATTTGCTCATCCTGACTGAATTGATCTCCCAGTATGACAACCGGCACACCCAGCTTTTGAATATCAGGCATGTGCATAGTTGTTGATAACGATTGTCCCAGCAATACGGCATCAAACGATTCTTCATAACAGGTTTGACGCAAATCAACATCACCATCAACAAATACGCAATGAACTCCGTAGTCGTAGTAGGACAGGTGTTGTCGCAACACCCACTCTTTCGCTTGTTTGATGTAACAAAGTAGTCTTTTACCACGCAGACTCATATCAATCTCATCGCGCACTGACGTCATAGCGTCTACGTTCGAGAACAGTGATTCAGGCAAGGTAAACCAGAATATCGAGCCACCCGTATCACGACGACGGGCACCGATTTCTCCACCGATAAGTTCGGTCAACTGTTTACATATGGAAAGCCCGAGACCGGTGCCTCCGAAGTTACGACTCGTCGAGTTATCCTCTTGCTGAAACGACTCAAACAGTCGTTCTTCAGAGCCTGCTTTTATCCCAACACCCGTATCACATACTTCAACCAACAAAGAACCATCGCGCATCGATAGTTTAACCTCGATCTGGCCTTCATCAGTAAACTTGACCGCATTGGACAGAAGGTTAGACAGTATTTGTTTTATGCGTATAGGATCACTAGTGCAACGTCGGGGATAGACATTTGTATAATTACTGAATACGGACAAACCTGATCGCTCTGAGGCTTCATGCACCATCGACAGACAATCACTTATCAACAAGGGGAAATCAAATTCGACAGATTCAAGCTCCAACATGCCAGCTTCTATCTTGGAGAAGTCGAGAATGTCATTGATCACAACCAGCAACGAGTCAGCCGAGCGATGAGCACACAATACCTGCTCCCGAGCTGCCGGGTTTAAAGACTGCCTTTCAAGTAACTCCAGCATGCCAATGACACCATTCATAGGTGTGCGAATTTCATGACTCATGTTCGCTAGAAACATGGATTTTGCGACAACAGCCTCCTCTGCAGAGTGCTGACGACGAAAAGCTTCACTGGCTGCCTGGATCGCCAGCAATCGTTCCTCCGAACTCGTTCGAAATGCGTTCAGAGCAGTAATCATGGTTGCAATCTCGTTATCATGCTGGTACTCAGGTAGCGCAACCGTAGTCTCGCCTTTTGATAGTCGCATCATGCTATCGGTAACATCACGCAGCGGTTTGTTAACTCGAAAAAGTATGGTTCTCCAGGACAGAAACCCGAGCAGAATAGATAGCAGCACGACGGCAGTATCAATAACCAGACGTCTGAAGCCATGATCAGCGGAATCCACAGCACGTGCAATCATGACATCACTGCTTGAGCGTAAAATACTCACCATATCAGCAATAAATGCATCTGTAGATGCCTGTCTGACAGTCAGAGCTGACGGATTCATTGATGCAGATCGGTTATCAAGCTGTGATTTTATCGATTGTCCGTCATGGCCGCGGCCAAAATGCGATTGTCCTATCTCTCGCAGAAGGGATACGATCTCGGGTATCGCCCGATTTTTAGTCAAATAAGTCGTTAGCGATTGCCAATGGCGATAAAACAGTGCATTAACAATGACCAATCGCTCCTGCAGACGTGCCCGTTCAGCCTCGATCGCAGCCTTGTTGAGCGATGCAGTTTCGAGTGGGGAACCAGATGACAAGCTTTGTGCTGCCAGAGATTCAATTCGCATCTGGAGCATCTGCTGTCGTGTGAACAATTCGATGACTTCCCAAGCGGATGTCTGCACATCTCTAAGACCCACAACAGTCAAATCCGGTTTGCGGGATTGAAAAGTTGTGGCCAACTGCAGCTGTCGCAAGCTATCTAAAAGCGCTGCAACCGACGTATACCACGCTGATGTTAAAAGTAATGATCGCGTGCCTAACCCATCACCAAGTGCAGCAATGACCTGTTTACGCTGCGTATTGTATGCTCTGCGTTTTTCTCTTACGTCGTCGATCAGCTGACGAACAGTTCTGGCAGTAGATTCTATGCGGTTGGCGGTGTAACGCTGCATGGTTGCATTGATATTAAAATCAAGCGCCTGGTCAATATCTGCAGTTAGTGAGTTGTGAAGATTTTCAATCCGTTGAACACTTACCGTGTTGTGGGTTGATTGCATTTGAAAAGCGTCAAACAACAGATAACGTTCTGTCGCCAGTGACACTGATGCATCAAAAAGATGAGTTTGAGCTACCGTCGCATCACGCAAAGCTGTGGCGTCTTTTCGCTGGATATAGGCATCAACCCAGAAGCTTAATATCAACCACAGTATAAGCGCGGTCGACGTTGCGACGATCGCCAGGAGACTGCCACTGATGGTTTTTAAGCTGCGCAGCACAATAAGACAACACAAATCCATTTACGTCTTATAGTTATCGTGCCACCAGGCTTTAGAAACAGCTTGCAAGCTGTATATCAGTGGCATAACAGCGAATCAAAACGGATTCGGTGCAGCAATTGTGATTCACTTCAAATTTTATTGCCGCGCACTCAGGGCTCTCAAATCAAGTGATTGCTCTATGCTGCCTGCCTGAAAATCGGAATTATGCTGATCCGCTGTAAGCAGCTAGCGACAATACGCTCTCCCACACCGCATCATCAACATCGACATCACTGGCAGGCTGCGTAAACTGGCCAGGCATGCGTGAACCTTCATCACTCGCTACGGCTTCAGCAACCTGCGCCATCCGCGTATAAAAGTCATCGGATACCTGCGGATCTATCAACCAGTAATATTGACCCAGATCATGCGGTGTGCCTTCAGGTGCCTTTAACGGTGTGACATCACTGGAGACCCTGCTACCGGTCATGCCAGAAGCCAATAACTCAGCCATCAATCCAAAACCCCAACCTTTGTAGCCCCCCATAGACACAAGAGAGCCAGCAAGAGCCGCAACCGGATCAGTGGTGGGCTTGCCCTGCGAATCTATCGCCCAACCCAGGGGAATTTTCTCTCCAGCAGCCTTCGCCATGGTGATCTTGCCAAGCGCCACCGTGGTTGTGCTTTGATCAAATTGCATGGCGATTCCACCCTTACCGTCAGGTACAGAAAAAGCCATTGGGTTTGTGCCCAGCACACGCGTCTTGCCACCTGGGGCGGCAACAATAGGTGATGCGTTGGTCATACCGAATCCGATCATACCGGCACGCGCAATCTGTGCAGTGAAATAACCCAGAGAGGTACAAGTGTGTGCATGACATATAGCAAGCGTGGCCGTGCCATTTTCGCGCGCAGCTGCCGTGGCTTCTGGTAAGCCACGCGCAAAGGCCGGTTGTGCAAAGCCAAAACCAGCATCCACCTCGACAACACCTGGACGAGCACGCACAACAGAGGGTTTTGCACGCCCTTTCACCCGACCGCTAAGCAACTGCTGACAATAGCTTTCCAGATAATAAAGACCACAGATGCGGTTACCCACGGCCTCGGCCTTGGTCACAGCATCGGCGACCTCGGCAGCTATCCAGGCGTCGGCACCGTGTGCCTCCAGCGCCTGACGGGTCGTTGATTCTATGCTTTGTAAAGAGACAGTTATCATGGGCTTTTTAGGTGTTGTAACAATCAGATGCGCCATCATGCGACAAATCCACGTCTGATGCTTGGCTAAATCCGGCTAGCGTCTATCAATCCCAAAACGATAGAATTAAGCTAGGGACAAAGACGGCCAGGCCAGCATGCTCCAACAACCGACTCAGGATATTCCATGACCAATAACTCATCGATTGCTCACGGCTACGACCCGAACCCATCACATTCATTTTCCTTAATGGCGGACGCCTACACCTGCACCAGTTGGTTCGATAAAGATACACAGCAAATCATAAAGCGAACCTGGCAATGGGTATGTCACGTTGAGAAAACCCGCGAACCTGGTGCTTTTATCACCGTGGACATAGCGGGTCACCCGATCGCTATAGTGCGCGACAAGGATGGTGAACTTCGAGCGTTCTACAATGTTTGTAAACACCGTGCCCATCATCTGCTGACAGGTGAAGGCACTACATCACGCATAACCTGTCCGTATCACGCATGGACATACAAACTCGACGGACAATTGCTGCGCGCACCTCATACCGAAAATATGAAAAGCTTCAAGGTCGACGAAATTTGCCTCGATCAGGTCAAGGTGGAAGAATTCTGTGGCTTCGTCTTTGTCAATCTTGATCCGGCAGCTGCCCCACTGACAACCCTGTCAGGTGATCTGCAATCCGAAGTATTGCATTGGGCACCGGATGTTGATCAACTCACTTTCGGACACCGACTTTCCTACGACATTAAATCCAATTGGAAAAATGTCGTTGACAATTTTCTTGAGTGTTACCACTGCCCGGTTGCGCACAAGGATTTCTGTGACCTTGTGGATATGGATACCTACAAGGTCACAACACACGGTATTTATTCCAGTCATATGGCTGAAGCCGGTAATGCGCCCAACAGTGCTTACGACGTATCCAGTGCAACGGTCAAGACGCATGCAGTCTGGTGGTTGTGGCCAACCACTTGTCTGATGCGCTACCCAGGGCGCTCCAGCATGATTGTCTTGAATATTATTCCGGTCTCAGCGGATCGTACGCTTGAGACCTATGATTTTTATCTGGAAACGCCCGAACCTGATGCGATGGAACTGGATGCTATCCGATATCTTGATGAAGTGTTACAGGTCGAAGACATCAACTTGGTAGAAAGTGTTCAGAAAGGCATGAATACGCCCGCATTTAATCAAGGCCGTATTATCAATGATCCGGATGGTTCCGGAAAATCAGAACACGCTCTGCATCACTTCCATGGCCTGGTACTCGATGCTTATGCTGGAGGCCATGCATGAATAAACCGAATATTGTTGTCGTGATGGCAGATCAATTGGCACCGCAATTCTGCGGCGCCTACGGAGGTCAGGGCATAACGCCGCATATAGATGCGCTGGCACAGCGCGGTATGCGATTTGACGCTGCCTACTGTAACTCACCCTTGTGTGCGCCATCGCGCTTCTCTTTTATGTCCGGGCAATTGATCAGCCGCATCGCCGCCTACGACAATGCCTGCGAATTTAACGCAACCGTACCAACCTTTGCACATTATCTACGTATGCTGGGCTATCGCACTTGTCTGTCCGGCAAAATGCATTTTGTCGGCCCCGATCAGAAACACGGATTTGAAGATCGTGTAACAACCGATATCTATCCATCTGACTTTGCCTGGACACCTGATTGGGAAGCGCACGATGAGCGCATCGACAAGTGGTACCACAACATGCAGACAGTCAAGGAAAGCGGCATGGCTATGGCGACTTTTCAAATCGACTATGACGACGAAGTCGGCTTTGCTGCACGTCGGTGGTTGTTCGATTACGCGCGTGATAAAACTCAGGGAGGTAGTTCGCCGTTTGCACTGGTGGCAAGCTTTATCCATCCGCATGACCCGTATGTAGCGCGACCCGAATGGTGGAATCTCTACAATGACGAAGACATAGACATGCCTGCGTTCGTGCCCTCTCTCGACGAACTCGATCCTTTTTCACGTCGCCTGATGGATGGTATAGAAGCCTCCTATGTACCACTCAATGATGAGGAAGTTCGTCGAGCCCGACGTGCTTATCTCGCCAATGTCAGTTATTTCGACAGCAAAGTGGGTGAGCTTGTAAATACGCTGGACGAGATTGGTGAGCTTGATAACACCATTGTTATCGTGACCGCTGATCATGGTGACATGCTGGGTGAACGCGGTCTGTGGTACAAAATGAATTTCTTCGAACACTCAGCTCGTGTGCCACTGATTATGGCCGGCCCTGCAGTTAAACAAGGCACAGCACCTAACGCCTGCTCGCTGGTGGACTTGTTACCCACCTTTATAGATGTAGGTGGTGGTGACGACACACTGCTTGGCGAACCGATTGACGGGCGCACTCTCATGCCACTGGCACGCGGTGAGTCAGACCCGGTCGATCAGGCTATTGGCGAGTACTGCGCCGAAATGACGCCCTACCCGGTCATCATGATTCGTCGCGGCACACTCAAATATATCCATTGTGATTTCGATCCACCGCAACTTTACGATGTTGCGAACGATCCGCTGGAAACTACCAACCTGGCGAGCGTACCGGATTACTCCTCCGAAGCACAGGCATTTGCAGAGGAAGTCGCAGCGCGTTGGGACGGGGATGAACTGCGTAGCCAAGTTATCGCAACGCAAAAATCACGTCGTGCCTTATACGCTGCAATGGAACACGGCAATGCAGATCACTGGGATTACAATCCGCCGTCTGACGCCAGTCAGCAGTACGTACGTAACCATATGGACTGGACTGTTGCTGCAGAACGTTATCGCTATCCACAAACACCGAAACAGTCATCATGAAACTAGCTGGAAAGGTAGCACTGGTCACGGGTGGACGCGGTGGGATAGGCCGCGCTATCGTCAGTCGCTTTTTACGTGAAGGTGCAGACGTCTATGCCGCTGACTTAAGCCCTGAGGGATCTTTGTCGGCGCATGACGATGACGGTAGCCACTTTATAAAGCTTGATGTAGCAGCGGAGGCTGATGCAAAAGCTGCAGCCGGGTTAATCGACAACAAACACGGCAAGCTCGATATTCTGGTTAATGCCGCAGGTATTGAGATTGAGAAAACCATAGAAGAGACAACGCTTGAAGAATGGAATCAAAGTTTTGCCGTGAATGTCACGGGTACATTTTTAACCTCTAAATACGCCTTGCCACTGTTGCGCAAAGCTGTGCAACAAAATCAGGCTTCTCAACAGGATGGTGGCACTGGGGCAAGCGCCAGTATTATCAATTTTGGTTCCTACGACGGCTTTATTGCTGATCCGGGGCTGGCCGCTTACTGTGCAACCAAGGGTGCTGTGCATGCATTAACCCGTGCGATGGCCTGTGATCATGGACCGGAAGGTATTCGTGTTAACGCCATCTGCCCCGGTTATATCGACACACCGATGTTACAGAGCTTTTTCGAAGGCGATGGTTCAGGCGGTGGCGGTGGTAACATTGAGTCTTTGCAACAAGCAGTACGTGACGTACACCCGATGCGCACCTATGGTACACCTGATGACATAGCAAATCTTGTCAACTGGCTAGCATCGGATGAAGCTCGCTATGCCAGTGGTCAACTCTGGGTGCTCGATGGTGGGCTATCAGCTCAAGTACAACAAATGAAATTGTAGGAGTTAAACCTGTCATGGCAAAACCGGTCATCATCACCTGCGCAACAACAGGCGGCATCCATACGCCATCGATGTCACCCCATCTGCCGGTAACACCAAGCGAAATTGCAACCGCCAGCATTGAAGCGGCAGAAGCTGGTGCTTCCATTATCCATCTGCATGCCCGTGATCCTGAGACCGGTAAACCGGATCCGCGACCGGAAATATTCAAACAATTCCTGCAAATCATCAAGCAATCCAGCGATGCCGTGGTTAATATCTCTACCGGTGGCGGGCTGGGTATGACAATGGATGAACGTCTGCTCGCGGCAACCACAGCTAGCCCGGAAATGGCTTCGCTCAATATGGGTTCAATGAATTTCGGTATTTTTCCGATGCTGGATAAATACAAGGAATTCAAACACGACTGGGAAAAACCGTTTCTCGAAATGACCAAGGATTTTATCTTCCCGAATACCTTTGCCACTATCGAGTACGCACTGAAAGAACTGGGGGAGAAACACAACACAAAATTCGAATTCGAATGTTATGACCTTGGTCACTTGTACAACGTCAAATGGTTTGTCGACAAAGGTCTGATAAAACCACCGTTTTTTATTCAAATGGTATTCGGTATTCTCGGTGGCGCTGGCGCTGATCTTGATAACCTGATGCATATGCACAAGATCGCTGATCGTTTGTTCGGTGCTGAGAATTATGAATGGTCAGTTCTTGCAGCCGGGAGACATCAAATGCCATTTGCAACCCAAAGCGCCATGCTTGGTGGCAATCTACGTGTCGGTCTGGAAGACAGTCTCTATATCGAGAAGGGTAAGCTGGCTACATCGAATGCCGAGCAAGTCACACGTATCAGAACCATTATTGAAAATCTTGGCCTGAGCGTCGCAACACCCGATGAAGCTCGCGAACGCCTGGCTCTTAAAGGCCGTGATCGCGTCGGTTTTTAGCCCATGCCTGACAAAAAAATGAGAGTAGCTCACACATGAGACTCGCTGGTAAACACGCAATAGTTACAGGCGGTGGACAAGGCATCGGGCGCGCTATTGTTGATACTTTTGTTTCCGAGGGCGCAAGCGTTACGGTTTGCGGGCGCAGTGCAAGCGTTGCTGACCTGCCAGAAAACTGTAGCTACCAATCACTGGATGTTGCAGACTCTGGTGCGGTCACTGCATTTATAGACACAATCAACGTTGATCAGCTTGATATTCTGGTTAACAACGCTGGCGTACAAATTGAAAAAAACGTTGTAGATAGCACTGATGCAGACTGGGACCTCGTTATGGGTGCTAATGCACGCGGTGTGTTCAATATGTGCCGTGCCTGCATACCAAGAATGTCAACAGGCGCATCAATTATCAACATCGGTTCGATTTCAGGACGCGTCGCTGATCCATCCATGGCTCTGTACAACGCATCGAAATCTTTCGTTCACGGATTGACGCGTTCCATTGCGGTTGATCACGGACCAGAGGTTCGATGTAACGCCATATGTCCGGGCTGGATAGAAACCGGTATGTTAGAGGCTGGTTTTGCTACTGCGAAAAATCCCGATGCTGCAATGACTGATGCACTGGCAAGACATCCGGTCGGGCGCTTTGGCCAGCCCGCCGATGTGGCAGCCCTTGCCCTGTGGCTGGCATCAGACGAGTCTGGTTTTGCTACCGGTCAACTGTTCACGATTGACGGGGGCATGACAGCATCCTCCCCGCTTAACCCCGGATTGTTCTAATGATTGATTCAAATGATTCGCATACAGCGATACTCGGCGCGGGTGTCATCGGTGCAAGCTGGACGTCTCTTATCCTTGCATCCGGTCGCAGCGTTGCAGTCTATGATCCATCATCCGAGGTTGAACGTTCAGTTAAGGAATACATCAACAAATCCTGGCCGATACTGGAACAACTGAAGCTCACCGCAAATGGCAATCCTGACAACGTTTCTTTTCATCAGGATGCTCGATCTGCCGTCGATGGTGCTTCCTTTATTCAGGAGAGTGTGCCGGAACGTGTCGACATTAAACATGCACTGTATGCTGAGATTGAACCCGCATTGTCTACCGACGCAGTTATCGCATCATCTGCATCCGGCCTGACACTATCGGAAATGCAAACGGGTTGGAACGACCCTGCCCCCTTAGTGCTAGGGCACCCATTCAACCCACCGCATTTAATACCTCTGGTAGAAGTGATGGGCAATGAAAAAACCGGCAACGGTATGGTCGAGAAAGCTGAAGCGTTTTATAAATCTATCGGCAAAGTGACCATACGCGTTAATCGCGAGGTACCCGGTCATGTTGCCAACCGTTTGCAAGCTGCCGTCTGGCGGGAAGCCATTCACTTGATTTCAACAGGTGTAGCTAGCGTTGAAGATGTAGATACAGCGATGTGGGCCGGTCCCGGACTGCGCTGGTCAGTGATGGGGCCGACCATGTTGTTTCATCTTGGCGCTGGTGCTGGAGGATTAGCAGAGTTCTGTGAACGCTATACGGAAAGTTTCAATCGCTGGTGGGATGATCTGGGCGAATTGCATTTAAACGAGGAAATTGCAGCCCAGTTGGTTGCCGGTGTTGAGGCAGAATCCAAAGGTGTACCGGCAGCAGAACTCTCAGCCAAACGCGACCGTATGCTGGCCGCGATGCTTGCTGCAAAAGCCGAGAGCAGATAGAGCCTGAATAAAGTAATCAGGATGTAGCACGCAAGCTGTCGTAATTGACCATCACATGTTCATTGTAGTGTGGTCGTGAGACCAGATCATCGTAATAGCGCTTCAGGTTAGGCAAGTCGATTCGTTCAATATCGAGATCAAAATAGCGATAGAGAATATGCCCAAACATAATATCGGCTGAAGTGAAGGTGTCATCGACCAGGTACTGATGACTGGCAAGCCTGGCATCAGCAATCGACAATACGGATTCAAAATGATCGATTGCTGCTTTTATTTGGTTCGGGTCGCGCTCAGATGCAGACGTGCGGATCACTTTCCAGAATATGGGTCCGCTGAAACTCATCTGCACACTGACTTTAGCCCATTCAGCCCAACGATCTACCTCTGTTCGTTTAAGAAATTCACTTGGCCAGAATGGATCGCTGCCATAGGCATTTGCCAGGTACCGAATGATCGCACCAGATTCCCATAATGGCAGATTGTCCCCATCACGTATTGTCGGAATTGTGGCATTGGGGTTCATCGCCAGATAGTCCGGTGTTTTCGTCACACCATAGGTCAAACCAGCATCTATTCGTTCGCACTCGAGACCCAGCTCTGCGATGCACCACATCACACATTGCACATTGGATGATGTTGCCCTACCCCAAACTGTAATCATAAAAGCCCTTCAGGAAGTATCAGGAATTTAGTTGCCAGCTAAGAATAATAACCGCAAAAGCCACAGTTAGTCGAAAATATACTGTTTAAAAGGTGTTGAACACTGTATACAGGTAGGATGAGGCTCGGACTTTTTGAACATGCTGGCGACGACCGCCCACTGCTTGCCATCGCGCTATTGCTGGTCGGCACCCTGACGCTGGGCCTGCAGGATTCGTTGATGAAGCTGATGTCTGCGGACACCTCGTTCTGGCAGATCCAAACCCTGCGATCAGCAGGCAATATCATGATTCTGTTAGTGCTTGCCAGTCTGACAGGTGGGTTAGCTCTGATTCGTCCTCGTAATACACGCGGTGTTGTGCTTAGAGCAGCATTCCTGTCGATTTGCATGTTTTTCTTTTTCTCTGGAGCGCCGTTTCTATCCGTCGCACAGATGGCTGCAGGTCTGTACACCTATCCCTTATTCGTGTGTTTACTGGCAGGCCCCATACTCGGTGAAAAAATCGGTCGATGGAGAATCTCAGCGATGCTGCTCGGTGCGCTGGGCGCAGTGTTGATGCTAAGCCCGTGGCAGGATAGTTTTTCCAAGGTTCAGTTATTACCAACCGTTGCAGGATTTTTTTATGCCTGCAACATCCTGACTTTGCGCAGCGCCTGTCGCCGAGAAAGTACACTGGCGCTAGCCTTCGTTGCCGGCGCAATGTTCCTTGTTTCAGGTCTTATCGGTATCACCGTACTCAGCCTCTTCCCCTTGTCACAAAATCTACAGCAGGCAATGCCGTTCGTCGCAGTGGGTTGGCCAGAGCTAACACTGTTGATTGCGGGATTCGCACTATTGGCATCAATACTTAATCTGGCAGGCAACATCTGTATGACCCGCGCCTATCAGACGGCTGACGTCAGCTTGCTCGCGCCACTGGATTTCTCTTATCTGATATTCGCAGCCTGCTGGGGACGGGTTATATTTGGTGACTGGCCGTCGAGCCGGGCGGTAGTCGGCATGGCTTTGATTATCACCGCTGGAATGGTGATCGCCTGGCGGGAGCATGCTGCGAAAGCAATGTCTTAAATGTATTTACTAATCACGTTGCCAGCCTCGTTTGCGTTGTTGCCATGTCGCTTCCGATTTAGTGCAACAAGTCCTAGCTCTTTGCTGAAATTAAATGCGCGGCTATCACCTAGCTGCGCATTCTCAGCCCTTTCGGATCATAGAGGGATTCTCCCTGTACCTGTGCAGGATAGAGCTCTCCCAATATTTCAACATCAACAGTTGTACCCGGTGCTGCATGTTCTGTGGCAACGTATCCCATCGCCACGGATTTACCGACGTGATGGGCATAGCCACCGGATGAAATGTAACCGATGGCTTCGCCATCTTTGAGTATAGCTTCATCAAGAGATACGTCGATGGGCGTATCTATAGTCATTGTCACCAGTTGTCGGTTAACACCCTCTTCTTTTATCTTTAGTGTGGCACTTTTGCCCACAAAATCCTTTTGCCAATTGATAAATCCATCCATACCCGATTCGATGGCATTGAAATCTGGACGAAATTCAAGACTCCATGCACCCCAACCCTTTTCAAGTCGCAAACTCATCAGTGTTCGGTTACCGTACCAGCTAAAGCCGAGATCCTGACCGGCCTCCTCTATCGCTTCGGCAAGCCGAATAAGGTATTGCGGCCGGCAATAAATCTCGTACCCTAACTCACCAGAAAAACTGAGACGGTGAAGCACTACCGGCACACCCCCAACATACGTGCGGCGAGTGTCACGAAATTTAAACGCATCAGATGACACATCATCACGAGTTATCTGCGACAACAGTTCCCTGGACTTCGGTCCCGACAAGGCTATTCCGTGCCAATCAGCTGTTTGATTCTCATGTGTCACATCATCCAGTAATGTGCGCGCAAACCAACGACTATGCGCGTCCTGCATGGCACCGGATCCAAACAACATAAAGTCTTCTTCATCAAAACAGGCAACAGTCAGGTCACCGTACAAACGACCCTTCTCCGTTAGCATGGGGGTTAATGCGATACGTCCCGGTTTTGGAATGTGGCCAGCCATGGTTTTATCAAGCCAGGCTCGCGCACCAGAGCCTTTGATAACATGTTTGGCAAAGTTGGCTATTTCGATACCAGCTACACCTTCACGTACTGCCCTGACTTCACGCGCCACGTAATCATGCGAACGGTTACGCTCGAAAGTCGGGTCTTCCCAGGCATCTTTCGGATCATCTGCAAACCACAATGCGTGTTCCAGCCCGAACGCCTGACCCATGCGTGCACCTTTGGCAACCAGTCGATCATACAGCGCTGTCGTTTGCTGGCGACGACCTTTGGGCAAGGTTTCATTAGGGAAGGTCATAACAAATCGACGTTCGTAGTTTTCACATGACTTCACTGTGCCCCAATCCGGTGATGCCCAGTTTCCGAAACGCGCAACATCCATTGCCCACACATCAATGGAAGGTTCACCGTCGATCATCCACTCAGCCATGGTTAAACCAACACCTCCGCCCTGACAGAAACCAGCCATCACGCCAACGGCACACCAGTAGTTATGCATTCCAGGGACAGGACCTATCATCGGATTTCCATCAGGACCAAAGGTGAAGGGTCCGTTGATGGTCTGGCGTATGCCCGCTTCAGCCAGAGCAGGTATGCGTTCAAAGCCGAGTTCAAGACGATCAGCAATGTGTTCGAGATTGGGATTCAGTAGTTCGTGGCCAAAGTCCCAGGGAGTACCGTCTACTCGCCAGGGCACACCGACCGGTTCGTACGTACCCAGTAAAATGCCGTCGCGCTCTTGCCTGAAATACAGATTGGCTTCGTAGTCGAAGCCACATGGCAGACGCGAACCGAAATTCTTGACCTCATCTATCGTATCGGTCAGGAGATAATGGTGCTCCATCGGCTGTACCGGAAAGTGCAACCCAGCCATGTGCCCTACTTCGCGAGCCCACAAACCACCGCAGTTAACCACGTGCTCTGCATTAATCACTCCCTTGGGTGTTGTGACATCCCAGGTACCGTCAGCACGTTGTTGCGTTTGTGTTGCGGGGGTATGGGTAAAATACCTTCCACCATAGTGGCGCGCTGCTTTGGCGAAAGCATAGGTGGTGCCGGATGGATCGAGGTCGCCGTCCTGATCATCCCACAAGGCAGCGTGATAGTACTTTGGATCAATCAGCGGGTGACGCTCAGCGACTTCCTGAGGCGAGATAAATTCCTGATTCAATCCCATATAACGCGCCTTTGAACGCTCACGTTTCAAATAGTCATACCAGGTCTTGTTAGACGCGAGATAAAAGCCGCCAGTTAGATGCAGACCCACTGAATGGCCCGAGAGTTCTTCAATCTCTTTGTATAAATTGATGGTGTAGCTTTGTAAGCGAGATATATTAGGGTCCGAGCTAATCGTGTGAATCTGCCCGGCAGCATGCCAGCTGGAACCCGACGTTAACTCATCACGCTCCAGCAGTACCGATTCCTTCCAGCCAAATTTAGCCAGATGAAACAGTATCGAACAACCGACAACACCGCCTCCAATGACAACGACCTTAGCGTGGCTGGGCAACTGATCTTTGGTCGCTCCTTCTTTGACAAATTCCGGCATGGGATTCTCCTCTCGAACAAGATGTAGAAGTTCTATCGGATGTTAAGTGTTGATAGAGTGTACAAACAGCCAAAGATGTTAAACACAAATTTTCGACTGGAAATTTACCGAAGGCTAATACCAGGCATCGGGTAACTCTTCCTTGCGCTTGGCAACATAAGCTGTTAAGGCTTCCTTGACTGCAGGATCCATGGCCGGCTCTTCATATTTATCCAGCATGTCATTCCATTTCAGGTATGCGCGCTTTCGCATATCCTTGCTACCGTTTTCTTCCCAGCTCTCAACATTGTCGCTATCACTGAGCTCTGTCGGATAAAACGCATCCTTGTAGTGGCGCATGGTGTGGGCTGAACCAAGAAAATGACCACCAGGTTCGGTTTCCATGTAAGCATCGCGTGCGAACTGATCCTCGTCCATGTCGAGCCCACCCAGTACTTTTTGATAACTGCCAAGGCGATCGGCATCCATGATCAGTTTCTCGTAGCCCGTGGCCAAACCACCTTCAAGCCAACCGGCTGCGTGCAAGGTGAAGTGAGATCCTGCCAAGGCAGTGGAATGCATAGAATCTGCACTTTCATAAGCCGCTTGTGCATCCTCGATTTTTGATGCGGTCAATGACCCGCCGCATCGAAGAGGTAAACCGAGCCGCCGTGCCATCTGACCGATAATGTAATTCGACAACACGGGTTCGGGCATACCAAACGTCGGTGCACCGGTTTTCAGACTCATCGAGGACAAAAAGTTACCCATAACAAAGGGTGCACCGGGACGTACCAGTTGCCCAAAGGCTATCGTTATCATGACCTCTGCCATTGCCTGGGCAACCGCCGCTACTGTTGAGACAGGCCCCATGGCGCCTGTTAATATAAACGGCGTTATGACCATCGCCTGACCACGTGAGGAGTAAACCTGAATTGCCTCGGTGACAACCCGATCAATCAGCAGCGGTGAGTTGGTATTGACGTTGGCCATGATGACGACGTTGTTGTCCATGGTGTCCTTGCCATGGAGTATCTCGGCCATATCCACACTGTCCTGAGCACGGCTTTTCTCGGTTATCGCACCAAGATGGGGTTTGTCATTCAGTGTCATCTGTGCGTACACCATATCCAGATGGCGTTTGGATACCGGCACATCGGTTGGTTCGGCTATGACAAGTCCGGTGTGATGAAGATACGGGTGCATGTACGAAAGCTTAAGGAGATTTTCGTAGTCCTTGAAGGTGGCATAACGCCGCCCTCCTTCAAGGTCACGCACGAAAGGTGCACCGTAGATAGGCGCAAAGACCTGGTTGTTTCCACCGATAGTCACAGCCCGATCCGGATTACGGGATATTTGGGTAAACTCAGACGGTGCTTGAGCACACTGTTGACGCACCCACTTGGCATCTGCAAAGACTTTGTCACCCACCATCTTGACCCCGGCTTGCTGCCAAATACGGGTCGCTTCCGGGTCATCACGAAAAGCAAAGCCAACGTTCTCCAGCATCCAATCGACCTGATCATCGATTTTAGCTAGCTGATCCTCGTCCAGAGGATCATAAAAAGGCAGATGGCGTTTGATGTAGGGAGGTGCAGCTACAGTAGTATCAGCGGCAGCGCCACGGCGGGACCTACGAGTTTTACGAACCATAGAGATTACCTGACATACTGTCGATCCCGGTAGACCCGGTGGGTAAGACTACAGTGGGGATGGGACGACTATCTAATAACAATACAAAATTTCAAACGAAAAGCAAATGCCAATTTGCGGCATAGCAATCCAGATCCCGGGAAGATCGATGTGAAGGATCGTATTCCGGTTATAAGGCAGCTTTGTATGGGTGTTCAACCCGTATTGAGAAAATGATCAACTTTCCTGTTCTTACAAGAATACGCTTTTTACCTATTGATATTATTTACACAGGGAGCAATGAAAAACCCATATCCCCTACACGATTGACATGCCATTGAGCACATTCGTTAAATTTCAATTTTCGTTTGACTCTGTTGACAAGATGCTCAATTTCAAGATACGGCTTGTTTGTAATTTCTCCACCAACAGCATTTAGCAGATATTCATGGCTCAGAATTTTTAACGGGTTTTCAAACAAGGTTATAGCCAACTTGTATTCACGTGGGGTTAACGATACGGCTTTACCTCTGAAGTATATGTGACAGAGTTTTTGATCAATAAGATAGGAGTTGTACCTATGAGTAGTATTTCTAGTTTTATGTTTACCTGTACATCCGCCAACACGATTTGATATCCCCGTTTGTTGGGCAGATTTGGACAGGTGTCTAGTAGCGCTATTATTAATGGCTCTAAATATGGCTTCTCTTGAATTTCTGGAAGACACGAATATGACGGAAGTCGAACAACCTAGATAACCATTGATCAGATTCAACATTTCCTGACCAGCAGTGCCTTCCCCTATTTCCCGATCAAGTAAAACATAATCGTATTTTTTACTGCATAGGGCTTGCTCAAACTCCTGAGTAGTACCGAATACTTCGCATTTGATATCGCGACACTGCAGCCAGTTAGTCAAATAGGCACCGTGAGCCTTGTCGTTTTCCAAATAGGCAATCTTTTTAATACGCTTTAAATCAGTTAACAGTGGATCGCGATTAACGAAATGATTGTTATATTCTATTTGTGTAGTGTGCATGATGCCTCCTGCTGGTCTTTATCTTTTCGATAGCCAGGGCTATTCTCTTTTTTCTCCTGCTCCTGGATTGCCATGCTACAGGTTCGATAAAACACCAAACTCAACAGTGGCATTGCTTGCTTTTCATTTGTATTTTCTGATTCATATCTATTCATGTTATTTCCTATCCCGCTACTTACGAACTTACAACAGTTTGCTGAAAGGTGTTTCGATAGCATTTGAGCAATTTAGAGATAATTTTTTATTGCTAAGTGAAGCTTGAGATGTCTGATCAAAAAGTTGGTTGCATTGCGTCCAACAAAAAATGCTTTTACTTTCATCTACTGTGAGGTGAGTATCGTTCCTATATGTATTTCCAGAACAATAATTCTGGTTACAAATTTGGTTTATTAACACTGTTGATCAATCAGATGGAACTGAGCCTAAAATTGTGATGTGAGCAACATAATAACCGCCATGACGTGTAACACTTTCAGCCAGTCTCGGTATAAGTGTGTATGAGTTTTGAAGATTCCAACGAGTTTCCTGACTATCTGGGGGGTGATCCGGCTGTATTTGGTGAGCTGGTAGCCCGATACCAGCACTCGTTATTCGCTTATCTCGGACGTATGGGGCTTGAGCCAGCTGTTTGCGAAGAAATAGCCCAGGAAACTTTCTTGTCTGCCTGGACGAATCGCAAACGCTATGACGCCAACAAGGCAGCCGTGTCTACCTGGCTTTTTACTATTGCGCGTAATCTCGCGCTGAACCATCTTTCGAAAAAAACCGTTGCGATCTGCCACGAGTCTGAGTCTGTGGAAAAAACAGATTCGGCACCAGATCCCTCCGAGCAAGTAGAGCTGGACGAATCGATCAATAGATTGAGACATGCTTTAAATACCTTGTCTCCTGATGATCGGGAAGTTATCGCCACTTGTTATACACCTGAAATTGACAATACGTCAGATGTGTTGGGCTGCAAAGCCGGTACGCTGCGAACTCGTCTTTCACGGGCACGGCAGAGATTGTCTACCGCGCTCAGTAAATTGGATAAATAGACAGCTGGATCCTGAATATGAGTATTTCAAACGAAAAGACGGAATCCCTGTTACGCGAAGGACTGGTACAACCACCAGCAGATTTTCACAAACAGGTGATGTTACGAATTGCCGAGCACGAAAAGATTTACTACCAGAGCAATCAAACAATCGCTTCGAAGGACCAATCTAATAACTCGGCAATATCGTGGTGGCAATGGCTAATCCTGTTGCCTGGGAGCGTCATTGGCGCCTCTCAGATGATGAGATTTGTTTTTTCTATGTGGCTAGCCACTGCGGCAGGATAAATGGAGATAGATATGAATATTCAATCAAACACTGAAAATTACGGTGCAAGTCCAGGGAGTGTGACTTCACGTCGAGTGCCCATTATTGCTGCGCTTATGTCTGCGGCATTGCCCGGGTTTGGTCAGCTATACAATGGTCAGATTAACCGAGGCATTTGGTTATTTTTAGTGTTTAGTCTGTTGACAGTGCCAGTGGTGGCGATAATAGCGTTACTCCTACCTGCTGTGTTAACAGTGGGAGTGCTGCTGTGCAGTGTGATTCTCGCACTGGGTGTCTGGCTTTGGGGAATTGTGGATGCCTGGCGAGTGGCAAGAAGCGCAGGTGACTACACCGTTAAATCCTGGCAAACCAGCGGTTTATATGTGCTGGTCTTCCTGCTGTGTGTTGGATTGGTGTTACCGATGTTCATCAGCTATGTACGCAATCATCAGGTAAAACCCTTTAGGATACCCAGCGCAAGCATGGTCCCCAGCCTGCAACCTGGTGACTTTATCTTTACTAATATGAACTACAACTGTCCCAGCTGTCTCTGGGATATCAAACGTGGCGACGTTGCCGTATTTGTATACCCTAATAATCGAACGCAGTATTATATAAAGCGTATTGTTGGTGTACCCGGTGACGAAGTATCAGTTAATTCAGGCATTGTCAGCGTAAACGGTAAAGAACTTGGTGAAGTTGATACGAGTGAAAATAATAGCTCCTCGACGTATGTAACCGAGTCGATTGACGGTCGTGTCTGGGAAGTAAGACCCGGTAACAACAGTCAAAATGCCACTCTCACAGTTAAACCTGGACATGTCTTTGTTTTGGGAGACAACCGCTCCAAAAGCAACGACTCACGACAATTTGATCAGGTGCCACTGGCTGATGTTGTTGGGCGTGCCAGACAAGTGTGGTTTTCGATGAACAAGGAAGGAATTCAGTGGGATCGTATTGGCCGCAGCCTTATCCCTGCAAATACCAAATAATGATGAGGAAAAGTTGATTTTTCGAAGTACACAAATGCTAGATGATACAAGCAGTAGTCATTTTTGATTGACTACTGCCTATCTCACAGATAAATCAGTCATACAACCGCGCAACAAACTGTTCAACATTTATCGAAATATCGTCTTCACCTATACCATCAAAGGGGTTTTCCAGATGATCCTGTATATTGGATAGGCTAACTAGTATTAGTGAAAATAGTACCGGCATGACATAGGTGACATATTGCGAATACTGAGCAGCTTCAGCAGCAAAATATGGACCGTACAAAACAGGTAACAGCGTGATAAATATTGAACTAAATGTTCTTAATGTTCGAGGAGTTTTGTATTGATAAATATGTTTTGCATCCTCAAATGCCACAAACATTTTACTAAGGTATTGATTGCACCGGGATACCTCTCCACTGGCCAGGCCATTTCCTCGTAGTTCGTTTTTAATGAATTTTGATAGATCCGAGAAAGCAACGTACACTCTCTCTTCATTAACTCTAATATTTTCTTCTTTGTCTGTAAAAAGACTTCGACAAGCTTCAAATAGCTCTTTCAATCGGTCTTTTGATTGTTCAAGAGTGTCTTCACTGGGGTTTTCCAGCCAATCTCTGGTGACAAAATATATAGCTTTACCATGAGCTTTCAAGATACCGTATTTTATCAGTGCGAGCTCCCTTCTTTTGTAAGCTCCGTTGATCGAAAATACAATCGGAAAAATAATCGCTGTTGCAATTATTGTCAGAGGATAATCTGCGGTAATGCCGTTTTCAATGCACAAATATGTCGATATGACAGCCAATATTGATATAACCAACGTCTTATGGTTAATTATCAAGAAAATAGATTTCATTATTATTCTTTTAGCTTTACAAATAAATCGTTAATAGTTTAAATAAACCGTTCGATGTGTTTTTCAATTCCGGTATATGATCGAATATATTTCATAAATCTAGTGGTCATCACTAGTAGAAATAACGACTCGATCAATCAATTTTTTATCAGGATAAATAACACACCATTCATCCAAGTGATCTTCGTCAAGAACATAAATTAATCGATTTTTGCGATCCTGCGACGATTCCCTTGCGTGTTTTTTATAGGCATTTTTGAAATACTGAGACTGCTTATAATCAGGCTTAATATCTTTGCCGATAAGTTTATAATCATTCATTACAATGCCAGTCTTGGCGAGAAATTGACCATCGTCAATGGATTCACAATCCGTGTAAAAATCACTTAAATCCAGCGGTAGCTCGTTTTCGTCAACATCCGATTTTCGCATGTCACTGATCAATGCCTTAATACGCCCTTTTTCATCCCGGTAATCACCCTCCATTCTCTCCAGAATATCAAGCATATCTTCAGCAGTGCGGAAGGCTTTTCTACGATCACCTGACCAATAGAGTGCGATAGCTTTTGTTCTTAAATGACTCAGATAAGGCAGAGACTGTTTGCCAAATTCTCGCTTGGCATGTGCCAAAGCCTTATCGATATAGCTTATGCTCGTTTTCTCTTCACCACGATTAATCTTGCTATACGCGATATGCGCATAGGCTAATGCTTGTTGTGAGTTATCCAATCGCCTGAAAGCAGAGGATTCTAGAAGTTCCAGTAGGGCAGTTTCCGCGTTTTCAAAGCGACTGTCCTCGTAAAGGTCGAAGCCGTAGTCGAGACTTTCAGTTGGATCAAGCTTACCAGCGTAAGACGACAATGGTAGTGATACCAAAATAAATACAATGGCACACAACCTAGTGACTGAGTAGACACGAATCACCGTAGATCTCTTAGCTTGATTCTCCATGCGGCTATCTACAGACTAAGTCATCATCTATCAGTTAATTAAAAAGAATTACTGCATTTTTCTGCCTAGCGACGGCTGTTAAATTCACATGAATCGAATTTGTAAATTTTTCAGACTGACAATCAATCGACAGTAATCCGAATGATAATTCGTTCACGTTCTATAGGAGAAGTAACAAACTTCGGACCTTTTGCTACGGGTGAAAGTGAGGTGGGGATGACAATCACAGTACTCACTAATGCACAATATTCTTTAATTCTATTCAGGAATGCCTATTTAAGCCGCCTACCTGACTAACCGAGAAACTTCTACAACACAAATATCGTTCTAGTCAGAGCTCAAATTGGCAACTTCAAGTACCAGGAAAAACATTCAGCTTGTCGGTACTTTTGTGTTTGGCCTGTACTTCTTGTTTGTCGCTGTTTCTCATTATCAAGCAGCAGAGGCGCGCTACAGCAGTAGTCAGCCCTTTGAAAACGGGCTCATGGCCCAAGCGAAAATTATCCATGTGCCGGAACGCTCACGTGACGGTACGCTATTTCGGTTCAAAGACAATCTAGGACAAACACACGAGTCACGTTCCCTTGTCTATTACCCGGAATATCTGCGCGTAGGCCAAACCTACGAAATTTCCTATGAGCCAGAAAATACGGCATGGGTACGTGCTCCCTCATTAGGATGGACAGAATCTGAATACGCCGGTTGGCGACTAATGAGCATCGTCTGGATGGTAGGCGCTATTTGTGTTTTCCCACTGGGTTTATGGCGCCGCTTTCGCACACCACCGATCGAACCGGAATTTCAAATTTCTGAATATGCAACTGAATACCGCGTAAAGCAACATTACCTTCGGCTGGTTATTTTGTGGGCGACCTATGCTTTCGCATTATTCTGCGTTTACGCAATCATCACGCTAAGCATTACGCACTTTCTACCCCTACCTCCCTTGCTAAAGAAACTTGCACTCTTGGGATGGCACGCTTTGTTGATATTCGCGCTTGTTCCACCAGCTCTGAGGATTATATTTAACGACCCACTAAAGATTACGTCCTCCGGTGTATCGATCTATGGCAGGCGCACAATTCCATGGAAAGCTATGTCACAGATCATGTTTGTTGTCGGTGGTGGCAGACATCAAGACATGAGTTGGCGTTTAATCATTCAATTGAAAAAATCATCAGGATTGAAGGGATTTTCTGCCTCTGGTCCAGCTTTACGAAAACTAAGTCCGCTAGTCTACTTAGACCTGTATGTAACTCAGTGGGACAATCTGGATATTATCAAGGCCATGAATCATTTCGGTCTGGCAGAACATGATCCCATTGCTGCAGAGAGCCTGCTATGGTCAGCGTCCGAAAGTGGGCCTATTGAGAATAGGAATGGAGATGGGAATGAACCTGTCGCATCTGAAGGTAGTGAGGCCACTACCTTGAAGGATAACCAGGATCTACTGGATCAGAAAAAAGAATCAACCAATAATGGTGACGTGGCGGCACCAAAGACTGACTACTATATGAGTGGTGGTTTTCATGTGGACAATCGCTGATAGCCAATTTCGTACAAGATACCGCAATATGTTGAACAAAGCTCATTAGTTGGGCTTGGGCAGGCTAAGGGTTTGGGGTGTATTAGCTCTCGCCAAGCCAACAGATTATCTGAAAGACGCGCCCTGCCCTACTGCATAGCGTAAGCCGCCGAGCAGATGTAAACGAAAATCCTCTTCTGAGTAACTTTCACTGGTATGGCCACCACCGGTGTACCAGGATCGTCCACCTTCAAAATCGTGGAACCAGGCACTCGGATGGTCAGCGCCCATGCCGCCACCACTGTATGAGTCTTCGTCGAGGGTCAGCAACACATTGACCTGCGCTCGGGGGTTGGTGCGGTAGTCGTACCATTCGTCAACACGTGTCCAGCGCAAACCCAAATGCGTAGTTGATGGATGGGTACTGTCTTCGACGTCCTGAGTAGCTTCTTGAATTTCAGGATGACGATCAAAATAAGCACCAACTAAACGGCCATACCAAGGCCATTCAAACTCGGTAAAGCTCGCCGCATGTATGCCTGCGTAACCACCACCTGCTCGAATATAATCTTCAAATGCAGCTTGTTCGTCATTATCAAGTACATCACCCGAGGTCATAACCCAAACCACAGCATCGTAACCAGCTAGGTTGGTATCGGTAAACAAACCTGCAGAATCATTAGCGCGATCAGTTTGCATACCGGCGGATATCGCTAGCTCTTCGAGCGCAACCAGTGCGTCTTCGGTCGAGTCGTGACGAAAATCCCGGGTCTCACTAAAGAGCAATACACGTGGAGACTCGAAAGCATTAGTCCCTGCGATCAACTCATTGAGATTGCTGACACCATCGCCATCGCTGTCCCACCGCTCAGTGTCAAACTGATCGGCTGTAATTTCAAACGATTCAGAAGCATTGGTACCTGTTCTGAAGTTCTGCTCGAACGTACCCAGGGTGATTGCACCATTATCGTCATTGAATGAAACTGTCAGTTGATTCTCTGTGTCAGTTGGAAATTCATTCGAGACTGACCAGAATTCATCACCAACCCATTCAGCAATGAAGTCCAACTCACCCCATACAACCCGAATCTGCAATGCATCGGACATGTAGGCGGGAACAGTTATTCCAAAATCCACTCTGGTTACATTTTGTACCAGCGGGTCTGGCAGTGACGGGTTGCTGAGGGGTTCAGGCTGTGCCAGTTGTGTTTCTGTGACTGTTTCTGTTTCCGTCGCAGTACTGCCAGCATCATCGGCAACAACACCGTCAGTGTCCGCAGTCGCAACTGCAGTATCAACGGTTGATTGAGAACCGCCGGAGCCACCTGAACATCCTGCAAAAAGCAATGCGCTGAACAACAGAGCGACTGCGGTTTGAGGAATACGAATTGATGTGACCTTAACCATGTCTACGTGTGTCTCCCGATACAGTTCGCCAGTTCACAAAACTGAGGGTTAACAAATCAGTTAATCAAGTGGATCAGTATACGAGGAAACAGGAAAAGCATTTTCGGTGACAATCCGTTTTTTCCGGAATGTCACTGATGACACGGTTCGCGAAAATGTAAATTTTAGTGATATAGCCATTGGATATGGCTAGTTTGGAACCGCTACTGAGTTGAATCAACTTGGGGAAAGCGTTTTTGACGGGCGTTTTTGCCAGG